>CAZHLM010000166.1:0-2569 GCA_964533295.1 uncultured Verrucomicrobiota bacterium | reverse complement strand
CGTCCACTACTCGAATGTTCTCGCGCGCATTGCGGAGCCGGCAAAGTTTAGTCGTAGTTCGGAGGGCGATTAGGTCAGGGCGATTAGCGGTCGATGGGGTTAGTAGTTCCACCCAAATTCGACACCATGAATGATTACGGGGTCAAATCTCTGGATTTGATTCCGCTGAAATAGCCGCTGTTTGAAATTGCGCGCCTGATGAGGGTTAGTCAGGGGTTAGGGTCAAATCTGATTTTTCGACATTTGGACACTCACCAATGCGGAGCTGGCTCTTGAAATATGAACAAAGCGTCCGCCGTCTTTGGGCAATACCTAGCACTGCCAGGTATTGCAGCGGTTCCGTGAGCGACAGCGGAGGATCGTCGCCTTGAACCGCGCCGCTGCTTATGATAAGCGTCGTGGCGTGAGCAGCGCCACCGGTAATCGGACAAGCATGACTGGCATGGCCGGCAGAACCACGAATCACACCGCCAACCGGCTCGCGTTCTCGTGCGCCTCGTCGTCCTCGTCCTCGGTCGTGCTGACCGCCCGCTTCACCGACGACGCTGTCGTTCGTCGCCGCACCGCGACCTTGCCGAAATCCAGCACCGGCGGTTCGGCGGACGGACGGTTTGTCTATCACAGCGACGCGCTGGGCAGCGTGGCGGCGATCACGGACGAGTTGCAGGCGACGGTGCGCACGTACACGTACGAAGCGTTCGGCAAACTGCGCGCCACCACCGGCACCGGCCCGGTCGGCGGCAACCGCTTCACCTACACCGGCCGCGAACCGCTCGGCGACAGCCAGTCCCTCTACTACTACCGCTGGCGCGTGATGGATCCAAACCTCGGCCGCTTCACCAGCGAAGACCCACTGGGGTTTGTGCCAGATCTCCACCTCTTTACCTATGTTGGTAACAGGCCCCTAGAAAGGCTCGACCCTCTTGGGTTAACCGCTACTGCGGTTCCCCCGTGGGTCTGGCCGGTTGCTGGTGGTGCTGCTGTCATCGATGGGCCACTTCCAATCGGCGACATAATTGCGATCGGCATTGTTGTGACGGCGAAAGTGGTCGTTGAGGTCTGTAAATTCGAGGAAATCATGAAGTGCAAGAGCGTTGGCATGGTTTCGGGAATGTGCATTTACAAGTGTCCTGACGGCTCCATTAGCATCGGCGTTCCAAGTTCCGGCCCTATACCATGTCCAGACATTTACAAGAAGGGCGGTACGTAAAGAAACGCGGGCGCTCCGCATTTTTGAACGCGTGTCCAAATGAACGAATTCGAGGAAATTCCGCTCAGTGAGGTCGAGAAGTGTCTGCTTCGGATTCGAAATCTGTCTCTTGAACAGTTGGCGGTCGTCCTAGGACCACCGCTTCACGTCGGCGGTCAGTCACAGTATGAAAAGCGGTATCCAGATGGAAAAGTGGAGAAAGTGTTTTACAAGCAGACGCATGTGTTTGCAGGCTTTGGACAGTACATTAGTGAAATCAGGGTCAACATACGAAGTGACGGGGCTTTGGAATATGAGCTTCGGGGGAATTCAAAGAGGTCGGGGACAGTGAAGGCACCGGCGTCAAGTCCGCGCAATCAACTTTTGAAATGAGCGCCGTGCGGAAAACCTTTTCGGACCAGGTCGGCAAGCGGACGAACCTGACCGACATGGCCGGGGGAACCACGAAAGACACGAATGACACGAAAAGCGCCGTCCATCGGCTCGCGTCCTCGTGCTCGTCGTCGTCCTCGTCCTCGGTCGTCCTGACCAGCCGAAACACCTGCGAGGCTGCCGGGCGTAACCCCTCCGCGACTTGGTCGAGCTACACCATCGCCGGCGCGGCGGATGGACGGTTTGTCGATCCCAGCGACGCGCTGGGCAGCGTGGCGGCGATCACGGACGAGTTGCAGGCGACGGTGCGCACGTACACGTACGAAGCGTTCGGCAAACTGCGCGCCACCACCGGCACCGGCCCGGTCGGCGGCAACCGCTTCACCTACACCGGCCGCGAACCGCTGGACGACAGCCAATCGCTCTACTACTACCGCTGGCGCGTGATGGATCCAAACGTCGGCCGCTTCACGAGCGAGGATCCGCTGGGGTTTGTGGATGGGGTGAATGTGTATGTTTACGTCCTCAACACTGCACCCAATTTTTCAGATCCGACTGGATTAGCGATGGTGGGCACGGGCATCAAAAAATGCAAAAAAACGTCGCCTGCTTCGGGGTTTCCACATGGTTGGATTGAATATAATGGTACTTCATCCGGATTTTATCCGGGAGGCGCTACGGGTGGCAGTTCGGGGAACAGTTGTGGCTATGGTGGCCTTTTCGGAGTGCCCGGTGAGGTACACACTCCTGACGAAGCGTCATTTGGCCCGAAAGTGTGTCAAGACATTCTCTTGGACAATTGTAAATACGACATCAGCATCTTCAAGATTTGCGTGGCCTCGACCGCTCCGACGGCCACCATGAATTACTGGCTGTTGGGTCAAAGCTGCTACAATTGGGTAAGCGGGGTAATATCAGCGTGCAAGGACGCAGCTAAGTTACCATAGTGCGTGCATCAGCAGTCAGACTGGCGTGGCTGGGGACGGC
>CAZHLM010000165.1:0-2610 GCA_964533295.1 uncultured Verrucomicrobiota bacterium | reverse complement strand
AGGATTATGTGAGTGGATTCGTCTACAAGAATGGGACACTCGACTTCTTCTCTACCGAAACCGGCCGTGTCAAAGCCAATGGCCAGACCCTCCAATATCAATACACCATCCAAGACCATCTTGGCAACACCCGCGTCATGTTCGATCAGAGCGGCACGCTCATCGAGCACAGCGATTACTACGCTTTTGGAATGAGAATCGAGGGACTCTCCACATCATCACCAGACAATAAGTTTACGTACAATGGCAAAGAGCTTGAAGATGATCTGGGGCTGAATTGGTATCATTATGGGAAGCGTTTCTATGATGGACAACTTGGAAGATGGCATAGCGTAGATCCACTTGATGAGTTTCACACGCCATATGTGTATGCCGGAAATGATCCTATTAACTTGGTTGACAAGGACGGTATGGATGTGTTCTTCCTGGGGAAAGACGCTCAAAATGCATTTAAGGCATTGGGTAAAGAAACGAGTCTAAAACTTTCTTTCGATAAGAAAACAGGACAAGTGTCTGCAACTGGCGAAGCCAAGACAGAATATGATCAAAAACTTCTTCAAGCTATTACGAGTTCCGACGTTACAGTTCATTTAGTGACAACAAAAGAAAACACATATGTCAGCCAGGATGGAAGCACTCAAAAGTTAATTGTTGGCGCGTACGATGGCAGTAAATTAGACGGTAACGGAAAAGTTGTTGCTACACAGTATTTTAACAAAGGGCATGCTGAGAAGTGGAATGAAGTTGGTGGCGGCACGGTAGGCCAAACGGTATTACATGAAGTCAATGAGGCCTTTACTGGCGCAGAGATGTTTCCTGGTATGCCGTATTCATCAGAAAGGTTTAATGCGGCGCACAAAGCAACGATGGCAATTGATCCCGCTCAAGGACTTCCTGACAGAATAGATCCTTTTGACAAAGACGGGTTCCGATATTATGGAATAGTTGGTTCTGAAGGTTCCATTCTTCTATACAGAGAGAATTTAGGAAGTGGTGCAATTGAGAATCTTAATTATCAACTTAATCCGTCAGTACGGCAGGAAAACAAATGATGAGTAAACACATGAAATATGCTCTGCTAATGTTCCTTGTAGGTGCAAACGTGAGCTGTGCCTTACATAAGCAAGAAACATGGCCTTACGTACATAAATCGAAATGGGTCAAAATCCATCAAATGGGATTTTCCTTTGGAAATTCAAAAGGGAATTTGAAAGGTGTGAAAATGGGAGTTTGGATTGAGAACGTTTCTGGTGAAAAACTCTGGGTCAAAACAAGTTTTCAATCACCTGTGAACGGCTGCAATTACACACGAATTTTGATGAACAATGAACTCGGAAAAATTGACTGTGCTCAAGATACGTTACTTGCTGATGTGGATTATACAATAGATGTATCAGTAGCATCCGATAGTCTTTTTGCAAAGCTCGTTGATACAGCCAAGATAAAAAATAATTTCACGAACCATATGATTGAGAACATAAGAAATATCGAAGTCAGAATGCGTTAAATCGCACCGCCCACATGGCGCGCTTGGTTTGGAAGGGAAATTGCCGCGTGCGCCAAGAGGGCGGAGCGTGAAAACCATCGCCCGTGCTGGCGCACAGGCTTTTCTCATTATGTCGCTGGCTTCGTTCCTCCCGCCGCCCGTCACTACGCCATCTCCTTTTTGTTGCTTCGCATTTTATTCGCTTCCCGTTTCACTATCGGCGTAATGTTGGCGCGCCTTGATTGAACGAGTCCGCGCTTCGCTATATTCTGGTTGCGGTGCCTTTTTATTTTTCTGCTCGCCTTCACTCATTGAACCTTCGGCACCGCTGCACGTTTTCGCTTTTGCCTCAGATAGATGTTTCCGATATAGTATGCGCCTTGCGGCTCTAAGTTCGAGTTGCCTTGGCGCTTTTTTATTGATGTTGGTGTCGTCTTCGTAGTCGGTATAAGCTCACGCGACCTTCGTTGTGGGTACGCTCTACCTTCGATTATTTGGCTGACATGGAGAAGGTGGATTGGTTTTCTGAATCAAACATCGTGGTCAAGATGAAGGGGGGTTCTTTTGTGGGGACAGAAATAAAAAGTCCGCCGGAAGGCGGACACACAACTTAGGTATTCTTTTAAAACGCTCTATTAAGCTACCAGAGCCTCTTTAGCGGTCTTGTTTTGTATGTAGACATCCATCATATCAATTAGGCTTTTGATCTCATCGGGCTTCATCCGGTCCAGCTGCTGAAAGCGTTTAAAGAGATCTTTGTTCTGAACCCGAATACCTGCGCTGTCTGTGTCACCGAAGACAAGATAATCAATCGAAACACCGAACGCCTCGGCCAGTTTTTTTAGAACGGTGGCCGTCGGGATCATGGCGTCTTTTTCGTATCGGGCGATGGTCTGGATATGAATGTCAATTTTGTCGCCCAATTGTTCTTGCGACCAGTCTTTTGCCCTACGTAGCTGCTTGATCCGCTGTCCCAGAGTAGCTTCTTTTATAACTGCTTTTTTCATAGAATAAAGATACGCTACGGTCTGCAATTTTACAAGTTATTTTTAATCCTTTAAAGAGAAAGGACCTGATTTCCGATATAGAAATTATAGCGAGTAGGAATCGGAAGTGAGAGTGCT
>CAZHLM010000164.1:0-2631 GCA_964533295.1 uncultured Verrucomicrobiota bacterium | reverse complement strand
GCGCTCGCAACGGCCGCCCCAGCGCGCCACCACCTTCTTATTCACCGAGACCTGCACGATCTCGCAGTGGTTGGCGCAATGCCGGCATTCGAACGACGTGGTGCGATAGTCCAGGTCGCCGACGGCGAAGCCCTTGAAGCGCGTCGCGCTGCGCGCGCGCTGCATGGCCTCGCGCGCCAGGATGGCGGCGCCGATGGCGCCCATCACCTCGTGGTGCGGCGGCACCTGGATCGGCTGGCCGAGGGCGGCCTCGAAGGCGCGCACCATGCCCTGGTTGAACGCCACCCCGCCCTGGAACGCGATCGGCGGCAGGATCTCCTTGCCCAGGCCGACGTTGTTGAGGTAGTTGCGAGCCATGGCCTGGCACAGGCCGTACAAAATGTCCTCCACCCGGTGGCCCATCTGCTGCTTGTGGATCATGTCGGACTCGGCGAAGACCGTGCAGCGGCCGGCGATGCGCACCGGGCTCTTGGAGCGCAGCGCCAGCGGGCCGACGCTCTGGATGTCGATGCTCAGGCGCGCCGCCTGCTGATCGAGGAACGCGCCGGTGCCGGCCGCGCAGACCGTGTTCATGCCGAAGTCCACGGCCACGCCTTCGCGCAGCAGGATGATCTTGGAGTCCTGCCCGCCGATCTCGATGATGGTCTGCACGCCGGGCACGAAGTGCGACGTCGCCACGGCATGGGCCGTGATCTCGTTCTTGATCACGTCCGCGCCGACGACCACGCCGGCCAGGTAGCGGCCGCTGCCGGTGGTGCCCACCCCGGCGATCTCCACCCCGTCCACCTGCGGCCGCAGCTGGCGCAGGCCCGCCTGGACCACCTCCAGCGGCCTGCCGCGTGTGCGCAGGTAGAGCGAGGCGAGCACGTGATAGTCGTCGTCCAGCGCGACCAGTTTGGTGGTGACGGAGCCGACGTCGACTCCCAGGTAAGCGCGCATGCGACACCTCACTTTCAGTTCGCGCGGCCGGCCAGCGCGCAGACGGGCGGCACCGCGCCGCCGGCCGGGCGCGGACAGGTCGCCGTGAGCGGGCAACCGCCGCAGGCCTCCGCCCGAACCGGCGTCGCCGGCTCGGGGGCGGCGCCGGCCTCGCGCGCCTCGCGCCGCCGATAAAGCAGGTCCACGAACGCCTCCAGCCGCGTGCGCATCCCGGCCCGGCCGGATTGCTCGTCGAAGATAAAGGAGAGGATGGGCAGGTGGTAATCCCGGCTGACGCGCGGCAGGATGTTCAGCGCCGTCACCTCGGGGATGCATGTGAACGGCAACGCCTCCACCAGCCCGTCGAAGCCCTTCTGGCCGTGGATCACGGCCTGGCCCACCGTCACCCAGCCTTCGCCGGCCACGTCCCAGCGCAGGTACGGCCTGGCGGCCCGGTCGATGTGCGGCTTGCGCGGGAAGCCCAGCGCCTCCAGGATGAGCATGCCCAGCGCCCAATCGCTCATCATCAAGGTGCGGTGGACTTCCGCGCCCAGCTTGCCCAGCTCGCGTTCCAGGTCCAGGTTGAAGAACGGCTCCAGCACGGCGTAGTATTCGCCGGTGGTGGCGATGCGCACCGGGCGCCGGTCCGGGTCCTGCGGCGTCCGCTCGACCTTGCGGAGCACATCGGCCCGGGCGCGCTGCAGCGCCTCCATGTCCGCCGCCTCGTCGACGCGCGCCACGCCCTCATCCCAGACCCTGTCCACGCTGCCGGTCGTCACCTCGCGCGGGCGCACGAACTGCACGCGGCGCTCGATCTCGTCCAGGATCGACATCTTGGCCAGCGCCAGGCGGATCTCGCGCACGATCTCGCGCCAGGTGATCTGCGGCGCGAACTGGCGCAGGAAGCGGGCCAGGCCCATGATCTTGTCATCCAGCAGGGCGGTGGTGATGAACGTGAACTTGTGCCCCAGGTCGCGCAGGGCGTCCACCAGGAGCTGGGTGTAGGCGCTGTTGCGGCACAGCTCCGGGCCGTCCACGTACAGCAGCGTGTCGGCGCCGGCCTGCAGCATCTCCAGCATGTTGCCCAGGATGTACTTGTACGGCGTGCAGATGAACTCGGGCGAAAAGCGCGCGCCCAGCGCCACGGTCCGGCTGCTGAGCGGCGGGCCCAGCTCCACCCGCGCGCCGATGCCGCGCAGGAGCGATTTGATCGGCACGGTCACGGTCCCCATGCGCGGGAACCCGATGACGGGTTTGCAGCTCTCCCGCAGCACCGCCGGCGCGTGGAGTTCTCGTTCAGCAGGCGCCGGCGCGTCTGGCGCGGCGCTGGCCCGGCCCGCCGCCGACTTCTGGCGCAGCAGCATGTCGACGAAGGCCTCCAGCCGCGTGATCATCCCGGCGGCGCTGCCGTGCTCGTCCAGCACCAGGCTCATCACCGGGCGCCCGAGGGTGTGCGCGCGGCGCGTGATCGTCTCGACCATGGCCGAGTCCGGGCCGCAGGTGAAGGCCAGCACGGCGATGACGCCGTCCACCTCGGGGTCGTGCAGGAAGTGGCCGGCCGCGCCGGAGACCCAGTTCTCGTAGAACCAGCGCGTCTGGCCGGTCACCTGCTGGACGCCGGCCAGCGCGTCGTCGCGCGGCACCATCTCGCTGGTGAGGACGCGCGCGCCCAGGCGGCGCAGGCGCGCGACCAGGTCGTGGTTGATGTAGGCG
>CAZHLM010000163.1:0-2719 GCA_964533295.1 uncultured Verrucomicrobiota bacterium | reverse complement strand
TGGCGTCGATGTCTTTGCGCAGGTAGAACTTGAAATCGCCGACCATCGGCGCGCCGGGGCGCACGCCGTCGGTCATGCGCTCGCCGTCGTACGGGCGCACCAGGGCCGGGTCGAACTCGATCTTCAGGAAAGCGCACAGCCGGCGGGTGACGGCCTCCGGGTCGGTGACCAGCTCTTCGAAGTACACACGGGCCTGGCGCTCGGCGGGCACGCCGCTCAGGAAGTCCAGGATGTTCTGGTGGCTGATGATCCACACCAGCTCGGCCAGCTCGCGGCGCGAGAACGGGTGGGGGTGTCGGAAGAAGATCCGGTCCAGCTTGGCCTCGATAAACGAGTAGATGGACGAATAGGGGTGTCGGACGAGGTGGATGTACAGCGCGCCGTCGAAATCTTCTTCGGCGCGGCGCAGGATGGCGGGGTCGAGCGGGTAGGTGGGCGTCTTGTCCACCAGCAGTCGGTCGCCGATCCAGCTCTGCAGGCGCGCGTAGAATTCCTGGACGCTCAGGCCCTGGCGCTCGAAGGCCTCCATCAGGCGCTCGGCGGCCTCGGCCTCCAGGCCGCGCGCGGCCATGAGCGCGCGCACCGGCCCCTGCAGCCAGAAGGCACTCTCGCCGGTGAAGGTCGCGCGGCGCTCGGCCAGCGTGTTGAAGGAGAGCAGGTCCATCTCCGGCGGCGCGAACAGGCGCGGATGGCCGTCGAGCATCACGCGCAGGAGCGTGGAGCCGGAGCGCGGCGGCGAGAGCAGGAACACGGCCGGCGGGTTGCGGCGGGCGGGCGGCGCCGGCCGCGGCGGCAGCGGCGCAATGGCCTGGCGCAGGCGCAGCACATCGGCGATGTCCAGGCGCCTGACCGGCTCACCCGGGTCGGGCTGGAGCGGGGCGGCCTCGGCGGGCGCCACGGCGACCCCGAACACGCGCTGGACGGCCTCGGGGTAATACTCGTTGAGATAGGTGGCCAGCTCGGCAATGGTGGGCGCCATGAAGATCGCGCGAACGTGGGCCGAGACCTGCAGGGCCTCCTGCACGCGGTTGGTCAGGACGGCGGCCTTGATGCTGTCGCCGCCGACCTCGAAGAAGTTGTCGTACACGCTCACACGCTCCAGGCGCAGGACTTCTCGCCACAGGCCGGCCAGGAACTCTTCCAGCGGGGTGCGCGGCGCGAGGAACGGCTTGCCGCTGGCCATCGGCGCCTGCTCCGGCGCCGGCAGCGCCTTGCGGTCCACCTTGCCGTTGGGGTTGAGCGGGAAGGCGTCCAGCAGCACGAAGGCGGCCGGCACCATGTACTCCGGCAGGCGTTCGCGCAGCCAGGCGCGCAGTTCGGCCAGGGTTGGGGCCTGGCCGGCGTGAGGGACGACGTACGCGACCACGCGCTTTTCGCCGCCGGCCGCGGCGTCCTCGCGCACCAGCGCCAGCGCCTCGCGCACGGCCGGGTGCCGGCTGAGCACGGACTCGATCTCGCCCAGCTCGATACGGAAGCCGCGGATCTTCACCTGATGGTCGAAACGGCCGAGGAACTCGATATCGCCGGCAGGCAGACGACGGACGCGGTCGCCAGTTTTGTAGAGGCGGCCATCCTCCCTCAGCTCGCCTCCGCCGGGGACGGCAAGGAAGGGGGAGGTAACAAACTTCTCCGCCGTCAACTCCGGTCGATTGAGATAACCGCGCGCCAGGCCGTCGCCGCCGATGTACAGCTCGCCGTGCACGCCCACCGGCACGAGCTGAAGGTTGCGGTCCAGCACATGGCAGGTGGTGTTGCCGATGGGCAGGCCGATGGGCACGTTGACCGCCTCGGGCCCTAAGCGGCGCGTGTCGTACCAGGTGGCGAAGGTGGTGGTCTCGGTGGGGCCGTAGACGTTGAGCAGGCGCTCCGGCGCGCCGGTGGCCAGCACGTGGCGCACCCAGCGCGGGTCGGCCGCCTCGCCGCCGAACATCAGCGTGCGCAGCGGCTGGAAGATGCCGGGCACGCTGGCGGCCAGGTGGTTGAAGAGGGCGGTGGTGATGAACAGCGCCGTCACGCCCTGCTCGCGGATCAGGGCCGCAAAGTCGCGCGGCGAGAGCGCGGTGTCCCTGGGCACGCCGATCAATTGGCCGCCGTGTAGCAACGCGCCCCAGACCTCGAACGTGGCAGCGTCGAACGAGGCGTTGGACGCCTGGGCGATGCGGTCGTCCGGGCCGAGCGAGATGTAGTTGGTGTTGAAGACCAGACGCACGATGGCGCGCTGGGGCACGGCTACGCCCTTGGGGACACCGGTGGAGCCGGAGGTGTAGATGACGTAGGCCAGGCTCTCGGGCGTGGCGGCGTGGCGCGGCGCCGTTTCGGGCCGGCCGGCGAGCGTGGGCCAGTCCGTGTCCAGGCAGAGCACGCCGGCGTGGCTGGCCGGCAATTCGTCCTTCAGGCGGGCCTGGGTGAGCAGCACCGGCGCCCGGCCGTCGGCCAGCATGAAGGCCAGGCGCTCGCGCGGATAGTCGATGTCCAGCGGCAGGTAGGCGGCCCCGGCCTTGACGATGCCGAGCATGGCCACCACCATGTCCACCGAGCGCTCCATGAACAGGCCGACGAGCTGATCGGGCCCCACCCCCTGCGCCTGCAGCCAGTGGGCCAGCTGGTTGGCGCGGCGGTCCAGCTCGCGGTAGGTCAACTGCGCCTCCCCGTAACGGACGGCCACGGCGTCCGGACGCCGCGCGGCCTGGGCCGCGAACAGTTCCGGCAGGCAGGCGTC
>CAZHLM010000162.1:0-2762 GCA_964533295.1 uncultured Verrucomicrobiota bacterium | reverse complement strand
GACACGACACGACACGACATCTCCGGCCTCTTAGACGGAGTTGTTACCGAATCTTTCTGTGCGTGCTGGGAAACGCGTTTGAGGTGTAGCCGCACTCGCAGAGCGCTCGCAGCCGGCTGTTTTCACATCGTTCGATCAGACGACGTTTCCGATTCCTTCTTCGGGACCAACCCATCTCGGCTGGCGGCGTGCCGCTTCGTTTTTGGCGGGAGGAAATTCGGTTTGAGCAAAAGTGCAGGTACAGGAGGCAGACGATGAATTCGATTTCGTGGAAGGCAGTGGTGTTGGGATGGTGGTTGGCATTGCTGATGGCGCCGGCCGTTGCGGCCGGAGAGCGGCCGTTGAGGCGGTGGAGCTTGGATGAGTCGGGGCCGGAGGTGACATGGGCGGATGGTGAGGGTTTGATTCAGCAGGTGCGTTGTCCGGACAGTGTGCGCCGAGTGGCCGGGGTGAGGGAGGGGGCACGGGAGTTTGCCGGGGAGCCGTTGGTGGTGGCAGGCTCGGGTGATCTGGGGCTGAGCAATGCGGTGACGGTGTTGGGATGGGCACGTGTGCAGAGCCGCGGCGGCGAAGGAACCATCGTCAGCCAATGGTCGGCGGAGGGTCGAGAGGGGAGTTTTTGGTTGGGCATGACCAACGGCGTCGCGGCATTCACGGTGGTCATCGAAGGTGTGGTTGTGCCGGTGGTGGGTAACGCGGAGCTGGTGGAGAAACGGTGGCATTTGGTGGCCGGTGTGTACGATGGGGAGTGGGTGCGGTTGTATGTGGATGGATTGTTGGAAGGGGAGGTGCGGGCGGAAGGGCCGGTCCGTCCGGTGCCGGCTCCGGTGGTGATCGGCGGTTGTGCCACCGATCCTCAAAAAGGTTGGCGCGGCGCTCTTGATGAGGTGCGGGTGTACGGGCGCGGTTTACTTGAGGAGGAATTGACCGAGTTGTATCGGGCCGACACGGATGGGGACGGTGTGCGGGATGTGGATCGAGCCAACGAGCAAGAGGCGCCACCGGCCTCAGCGCCGGTTGAGGAGCCGGGGCGGAGTAGTCGGCGTGATTCGGATCGTGGGTGGGGACAGTTCGCCGCGCGGTGGCGGTTGTGGTGGGAGCGGTTGGGCGAAGTGGCGGCCGGCTGGATGCCGGTGGCACAGGCGGAGCCGCCATGCACAGCGGTCGGTTGGTGGCGGTTTGAAGAGGGGAGCGGAACAGTGGCCAGTAACGCAGCCGATGCGACGCATCACGGCGTGGTGTCCAACGGAGCCGCGTGGGTCAGTGGGATCGTCGGGCAGGCGTTGCGGTTGGACGGTAGCAATGATTGGGTGGCGGTGTCGAACACGGCGGCGTTGGACCCGGCCATCAAGACGGTGTCGTTTTGGATGCGGGCACGAGAGTGGAACGGCGCCTTGGTGGGCAACATCACCGGAGCCAACCCGACGGGATCGGGGTTTCTGGTGGCCAGCACCAGTGACCAGAAATTGCGGTTCCAGGCGTACGACGGCGCCGGCAATGGGCGGCTAATTTATTCGGAGCCGTTGCCGCGCGATGCGTGGCATGGGGTGACGCTGGTGGTGTCGGGCAGCAACCTGGTCGGCTACGTCAACGGAGCGGTGGCGGGCACCACGACCTGCGTGGGATACTCCAACGCCGTGGCGTCGTTGTGGCGCATGGGATGGTTGCCGGGCGGCTTTACGTACAGCGCGGTGGATTTGGACGAGGTGCGCGTCGATCCGTGCGCGTGGGGGCCGGAAGCGGTCCAAGAATGGTTCCAGATTGATAGCGACGGGGACGGGTGGACGAATCGGCGTGAGATGTATTTCGGGACCAATCCGCACAGCGCGGCGAGCCAGCCGACGGCCGCCGCGGTGGAGTGGGAAGCTTGGTGGCCGTTGGATGAGACGAACGGGACGTGGGCAGCCGACGCCAGCGGCCACTGGCGCGACGGCACATTGTACAACCAGCCCATCTGGACAAATGGCGTGGTGGGCGGCTGTTTGCAGTTTGCCCCCGGTCAGCAGGTCACGGTGCCCAACAGCGTGGGGTTGAACCTGACGAACAATTTCACAGTGGCGGTGTGGATCCGGCCGTTTCAAAACGGGGACGGCCCGCCGACGTTCAGCCAGTGTTTCACCAAAGGCGACAGCTACTGGAACGGCTGGGGACTGCGCTACGGCGCGGATCGGCGGATCCTGTTTCAACTAACCGGCCGCAACACCAACTCGTTGTGGAGCGCACGGGCGGTGCCGACGAATCAGTGGACCCATGTGGCCGTAACCGTCAGCAACGCGGTGGTGACGCTGTGGTTGGACGGCGTGGCCGATGCCACAACCGTGTTTCACGGGCCGACGGAGAACAACACGTCCAAGCTGTACCTTGGCGGGTTGAGCGTGACGAAAGTATTGGTCGGGCAGTTGGATGAACCGCTGGTGATCAGCCGCCCGCTGACGGCCGCAGAAGTGGCGGCGTTGCACGGCGTGGACAGCGACGGGGACGGCTTGCCCAACGTCGCCGAGGTCAACACGCACGACACCAACCCGCATCAGCTCGACAGCGATGGCGACGCACTGCCGGACGGGTGGGAGGTTCAATACGGACTGAGTCCGTTGGACGCCACCGGCATCAACGGAGCGGACGGCGACTACGATGGCGATGGCCTGACCAACCTCGCCGAATACCAAGCCGGCACCGACCCGACCGACCCGGACATCACGCCGCCCTCCATCACGCCCGCACTCCAGCCGGTCGCCAACGCTTTTGGCTGGCACAACACCAAC
>CAZHLM010000161.1:0-2826 GCA_964533295.1 uncultured Verrucomicrobiota bacterium | reverse complement strand
GCTGGTCCTGCGCCGGGCAGCCGGTGTTGGTGCCGGTGTTGATCACCGGGCTGCCTCAGGGTGTCGTGCGCAGCCATCCAATTGGGCGCTCGTCGCCAGTGACGATCACGGCCTTGTCTTGATCCAGATCCACAATAGTTATTTCAGCTTTGCCCAGTTCGTTCTTGCTCTTGACCATGATTTGGTTTCGGCTAGGCGACCAGATCGGCGGCCACTCGGAATCCTGCCAATAGGCCCTGAGACACAACAGGGTTACCTCCTGCGTTGTGAGGTCAAGAATGGCCAGATCCATGTAATCACGCCAATCACTCCCAGGAATGCTAGGATAGTCGGCTGCCATCCAGAAGGCTATGTGACGGCCGTCTGGCGACCAGGCATAAGACTGGATAATCGAGTTGCTGAACTGTTCTGATAAGTGAGTAAGTCTCGCAATCTGCCCATTCGTATCCACACTAAACAAATCCATAGGCAGTGCAACAGGAAACACAGGCTCTTGCAGGAAGTTGGCAAAGACAAATGAAGCACCATCAGGTGACCATGCCGGAGGACTGGTCAGAACGCTATAGGCCGCTATTCGAGTGATCTCGTGATCGTTTTGTATGTCACGCAAAATGTAGGCTCTCGGCCCATCTTCTGGATAAACGACCATTGAAGCGTCTGGCGAAAAGACAGTTCTAGGAGACACGCCCCATGAAAAAGGGGTCAGCATGTAGATGTCCGGATAATGTGATGATAGCTGTCGTTGCTGCCAGGAAAATGGGGTCAGGAATAGCACATCGTTCAATGGCTCGGCGCTCTTTACAACGACAAGCTCGCCATTATTGAGCCATTCAATTGGACCTAGCCAGCCAGGAGCCGCAGTGAGGGCGCCTTCGATTCTACCGGCGGCATCCATAATGGCTATTTGGCGTCTTTCGCCGCGAATGTCCAGAAATGACACCCATCGTCTATCCGGCGAGACGACCCAGTTAAGTCCATCGAATCCTAATTCGATTTCGGCCTGGGTGTTCAGGTCGAGAAGGAATGGGGGTCGCTGTCCAAGGGCGGCGAACATGAGGCGCCCTTCGAGTTCAACTGTGGCGTCGGGGAAGGCGGTCCTATCTAAGCACCCGTACCTCAACTTGGCTTCTGGGTTCAGTGCAGGGGTGAGGAATGAGCGCAGTGTCTCTGTGGCCGCTGCCGTAGGTGTAGGGACCGTCCGCGTAAAGGTGGGGGAAGGTCGCGAGGGCACTGCAGGGGCTGATGTTGTTGCTAGTGGCATAGAGCTGGCTCTTGGAAGACCAGGCAGAGTCGGGGCGGTTGCGGGCATCGAGCAGCTTGCCGCCAAAGCCACCAGAGTAAAAATCACCAGCAGTCGGGTGATGAATTTGACTGTGGCGTCTGAGTCCAAGTCAAGTCCTATCATGGTCAATCAACCTATTTCCGCAAGTGCCAGGCCATTTGTGTCAGCACAGGCTTTGGCTGTTCATGATGGGCGGCTGATTACCCAGCGGCTTGCTGCCGTTGAGCGCGGCGCTTCTGTTTTCTCACATCACTTTCCTTTCCAGTATCTCTCCTGGTTGTAGGTGACGATCACAAAGGCGTTCTGAAGCGGTTGTGGGGAGTTATGCCCATAAAGATAAACCACAGAGCTAACAGCCAGTCCATATTCTGCAGCCGGGAGCTTAAGGAGCCCTTTCGCAGATGCTTCCGAGAACATGGACAGATTCCCCCAGTCCCAGGGGACATCGTAACCAACCCGCCCACTCGTCCAGTCAGAATTGACGGGATGGAGAGTGTCGGAGGCCATCTGCTGAGTCTCAGCATAGTGATAAGCTGGGTGCAAGATGGTGTGCACCGCCAATTCATTGCCATTGCCCGCAAAGTCGAAGCGATCTCTGGTGACAGCTCGTGTGCCTATGTAATTGAGAGTTGTAGCTAGAATGTTCTTGCTGCCCGTTTCTTTTCCCCACCAGTACACCTTGCGCGCGACGGCTTCTGTGAGGTAACCCGTAACCTGCCCAGTCAAAGGCATATCAGCAAACTCGAGGTAAAGGGTAAGGCCGAGGAATTCTTGAAGTGTGAAATCGCCGTCACCAACATGCCACCAGCCTGGTGTGTCCTGGTAAGCATGGAAAAGCGCCAGCATTTTCTTGCCCCACTCTGTTAGGTATTTGCTGTTTCGTTTTGCAAGCGTGTAATCAATTTCCCCCTGTGTATTGGTGCAATCTTCCCAAGCGATTTCGCTACAGAGAAGATGACCCGATGGATCAGTGTAGTTCAAAGGCGAGTTGTGCACATAAGCATACCGGTTGAGATTCTGCGGATTTCTCGCGCCCGGCACGATGCTGTCGGCGCTGATGAACCGGCCCAGCGAGCTGCTGAAATAGCGCGCCCTGAAGTAGTCCAGCCCGGTGGCGTCGCGGACCTGGCCGGTGAAGGCCCGGTCGGTGGGCAGGGCCACGGTCGCGCCGCGCGGGCCGCCATACGGCAGGTAGTCTTGCCGGCCCACCACCGCCCGGATGGCAAACCCGCCCGGACACCCGCCGCTGTTCCCGCACGTCACGGCGCTGACGCTGCCCAAATGATCGGTGTGGACGAAGTACAGAGTGTTGCCCGTGGCCGTGATCTCACGGAGCGCGATGAGCTGCGCGCCGGCGTAGTAGTAGGTGGTCGTGATGGGAGTGGTGCTCGGCGGCGGCGGCGCGCTGGCCCCGTACTCGTACGCGCCTTTGTCGCAACTGGCGTCCCGATTGTACCCGCGCTGGTCCTGCGCCGGGCAGCCCGTGTTCGTGCCGGTGTTGATCACCGGGCTGCCGCTCTGCGGGGCGTGGGTCAGCGTTGGCC
>CAZHLM010000160.1:0-2833 GCA_964533295.1 uncultured Verrucomicrobiota bacterium | reverse complement strand
GGTCTCGGGTTGGGTTTGGCGCTGGCGTTTTTCATCGAGTACATTGACGACTCGATCAAGCTGGCGGAAGACGTCGAGCGGGACCTGCAGTTGCCGTTCCTCGGCATGATCCCGGCGGCGCAGTGGGACCCCGATGATCTGTCGGCGCACCGGCTCGACAAACTCAAACAACAAGGCGGTGTCTCCGAAGCGTACCGGGTGGTCCGCTCGGCCATTCTGTTCTCCCAACCTCGCGACAAGTTGCGCTCGCTGCTCATCACCAGCGCCGTGCCGCGCGAAGGCAAGACCACCACCGGCGTCAACATCGCCATTGGCTTCTCCCAGGTCGAAGATCGCGTGCTGCTGGTGGACGCCGACTTGCGCCGGGGCGAAGTGAACAAGTACTTCGGATTCGAGCGGGCCAACGGACTGGCCGACATCCTCCTCGGCGAAGCGACCCCCGAAGAAGTCGTCCGCCACACCGAGGTTCCGAAGCTCGATATCATCACCAGCGGTTCCTATCCCTCCAACCCGGCCGAGTTGCTCCTCGGCTGGCGGTTGAAAGAATTCCTCGAATGGGCCTACAAACACTACAGCCGCGTCGTCTTTGACGGACCGCCCGTCATGGGCATCGCCGACAGCGCCATCCTCGGCTCGGCGGTGGACGGCGTGATGCTGATCATCTGGGCTGGTCGCACCTCCCGCCGCTATGTCCGCGTCGCCAAAATGACTGCTGTCAGTCGCGGCGCCAAAATCTTCGGGTTCGTCCTGAACAACCTCGAACCCAGCCGGGTCGGGTACTATCACTACTACCCGTACTACTACAGCTACTACTCGCGCGGTTATTACTACGCGCCGAAAGAGGGCGACAAGGAAGCCGGCAAGGGCGGCGACATCAAGGGCATCGAAGTGCCCACCTCCAACGACAACGAGAAGAACATTGACGACGTTTACTGAGCCGCCGCCAGCTCGGCCGCTCGCTTCAACGCCGCATCAATGTTCGGGCACACGTTGTCCAACCCGATCCGCTCGATGAAGCCCGTATTGTAAAGCACCTTCATCGGCTGCGGTTGCACCCCGCTGAGCACCACCTGCGTGCCGTGCCGCTCAAACTTGTCCCACATCACCTCCAACGCGTGCAGCCCGGTCGCATCAATCGCCGGCACGGTCCGCATCCGAAAGATCACCACCCGCGGCCGGCTGGTGTGCCGCGCCAGGGCCGCTTCCAGTTTTTCCGCCGCCCCGAAAAAGAACGGTCCCTCGATCCGGTAGACCATCACCCCGGGCGGCACCACTTTCTCGCGAATCGAATCGCCCCCCAGCTCCAAATCACTCTCGGGCGTCACCAACTTGATCTGGGTAATCTCCTCCATCCGCCGCACGAACAACACCCCGGCCAGCGTCAATCCCACCCCCACTGCCACCGTCAGGTCAAACACCACCGTCAGCGCAAACGTCACCACCAACACCCCGAAATCGCTGCGCGGTCCGCGCCACATCTCCAAAAAATTCTCCCACTCTCCCATCCGAAACGCCACCACCAGCAACACCGCGCTCAACGCCGCCAGCGGGATGTGCGTGGCCAGCGGCGCGGCCACCAGCACAAACGCCAACAGCGTCAACGCATGGATGATCCCGGCCACCGGCGTCCGCGCGCCGGCCCGCACATTGGTTGCCGTCCGCGCAATCGCCCCGGTCGCCGAAATGCCTCCGAGCAACGGACACACAACGTTCGCCACCCCCTGCGCGATCAATTCCGTGTTCGAATCGTGCCGCGCCTCGATCATCCCGTCCGCCACAATCGCTGAGAGCAACGACTCGATCGCCCCGAGCATCGCGATCGTCAGCGACGGCACCATCAACTCCTGAACCCGCGCAAACGAAATCTCCGGCCACGTCAGCGCCGGCAACCCCCGCGGAATGCCCCCAAACTTCGACCCAATCGTCGCCACCGGCAACCGAAACGCCACCACCAACACCGTCGTCACCACCAACGCCACCACCGAGGCCGGCACCCGCGCCCAACGTTTCGGCCATGCCACCAACACCGCCACCGCCACCGCCCCGATCCCCAACGTGACCCAGTCAACCTCTCCCAAATGAGCCACGATCGTCGCCACCTGATGCGGCGTGTGCCGCGGCAACGTCACCGGCAACCCCAACAACTCCTTCAACTGCCCCACAAAAATAATCACCGCAATCCCCGCCGTGAACCCCGCTACCACCGGGTACGGTATGAACTTGATCAACACCCCCAACCGCAAAAAGCCCATCACCACCAACATCACCCCGGCCATCACCGTCGCCAGCGCCAACCCGCCGTACCCGTACCCGGCCACAATCCCCGCCAGCAACGGCACAAACGCTCCGGTCGGCCCACCGACCTGCACCCGACTCCCGCCCAACGCCGAAATTAAAAATCCCGCCACGATCGCCGTCCACAATCCCTGCGCCGGCGTCACGCCCGACGCGATCCCGAACCCGATCGCCAACGGCAACGCCACCACGCCCACCGTGACCCCCGCCGCCAGATCCGACAACAACATCCCGCGATCATACCGGCGCCAGACCTCAAGCAATTTGGGTTTGAACATGCGGGCCATTAAACCAAAACCCGCCGCGATGGCAAACGCGACCGTTGCTCCGAAGACCAGCCCGACCGTTCCCCTCTCCCCGCTGGCGGGGGAGCCGAGTCCGCGAGACGCGGTTCTCCGCAAAGGGCCGGGGTGAGGGGAAGCCGCCGCACCACGGAATCGTTCCGACTCAGAGCGCCTAACAAAACTCCTTGTGGGTGCGGGCTTCCGCCCGCGACTGTCTCGGGAAAGCCGGTGGGCCGAGCGTCCCCGCGAGGCGG
>CAZHLM010000159.1:0-2871 GCA_964533295.1 uncultured Verrucomicrobiota bacterium | reverse complement strand
AAAGCATTGGTGGAAGACGCCCGCAGTTTTCTCACCGCCACCAAACTCTTTCTCGGGAAACAATGAGCGCCCAACGCAAGATTACCGGCAAACTCGTGCGCCGCGGCTCGGATGAGTCTGAGAAAATGGACCGCGAGTTTTGGCGGAACGTCGGGGCGGAAGGCCGCTTCAGCGCCGCCTGGGAGATGGTGGCAGAAATGGCCTTGATGCGCGGCGGCACCGGTGTCGTGCCACGGCTCAGGCGCGATGTTGCACGGTTGGTTCGGATGCAGGATGTATACATCTCTCCCGCAGCGAGCAGACTGTTCCTAAGGAAACCTTGAAGACAAAGACGGCAAAACGACCAGTCAACTACCGGCAGAAGAAGCGCAAGCCGTCTGTTATTCGCGAAGACACACCGGAATGGGTTGCCGTGCAAACAGCCGGCCGGCAGAAGTACCGGGCGCCCTCAGTTGCGATGAACCGCAAGTACGCGGTCACGACGGTGAGTGACGCGAAGAAGATTGCCAAGACTTGGTTGGTGTCATTCAAGTTGGAGAACGCAGTGGATTTCGGGCTGCCGGAAGTGGATGACCGGTATCATGTGTGGCGTGTTCCGCTGGTGAAACAGGGGAGCAATTACCGCGTCGGCGAATTGGTGCTCGACGCCTACAATTCGATGGTTCTTGCCGAGGAAACAACGAAGCCGGATGTGATTGAATCGCGTTTACTCGGCAGAAGCGAAAGCCAGCCAACGAAGTCCGGTCAGCCTAAAGTACCGGAGCAAATGCAGGCTTCGTTCGTGCGCAACACGGTTATTTTGGGAGATTGTGAGCAGGCATTGTTGGAAATGCCGTCACAATCAGTTGACCTGATTTTTACTTCTCCGCCCTACTTCAACGCGCGTCCTGAGTATGAAGACTACCTCACCTATGAGGAATACCTGCTCAAGATGCGCCGTGTCATCCACAACTGCCATCAAGTTCTCAGCGAGGGGCGCTTCTTCGTGATGAACATTTCTCCGGTATTGATTCGCCGGGCGAGCCGAGGCGAGGCGTCGAAACGGATTGCCGTACCATTCGACATGCACCGGCTTTTTGTTGAAGAAGGCTTCGATTTCATTGATGACATTCACTGGGTCAAGCCGGAAGGCGCTGGATGGGCGACCGGACGCGGACGCCGTTTTGCCGCAGATCGCAATCCGCTTCAGTACAAGGCAGTGCCGGTTACGGAGTACGTTTTGGTATATCGGAAACACACGGACAAGTTGATTGACTGGAATATCCGTAATCATCCCGACCAACAGGCGGTGAAGGATTCCAGGATCAGCGGCGACTACGAAACCACCAACCTTTGGCGGATTCACCCGGCGTTTCACGCTGAGCATCCTGCCGTCTTCCCGTTGGAATTAGCCAAGCGAGTTGTCCGGTACTACTCGTTCAAAAATGATGTTGTGCTCGATCCCTTTGCTGGAACAGGAACGACCGGGCGGGCCGCCGCCGGCTTGAACCGTCGTTTCGTCCTGATCGAAAATGAACCCAAATACATTGAAGTCATCCGGCGAGAAATGCCCTCGTGGTTGGGTGCAGCCACGAAGGATGTGCTCTTCATGGGCTGTGAAGCGCCGGACGCCTCATCGGTGCTGCTCTAATGCCAACGAAACTATCCATACCGGATTTGATGCCTGCAGCCTTCCGCGAACTGGTGGAAAGCAAGGGGGCAAACTTCATTCGTCAGGTTGGTGAAGATACAGTCCGCAGAGTCGTGGTAGACATTCTTTGCGGCGTGAATCTCCGCGCATCAACGGAAAGTCTCACGCGACAGCGCATCGGAAAGGTGAATGCCGCGACGCTTTTTATTTACCTGCGCGGCCTGCAAGTTGCCTCCGATTTCAGCCGCCAGATTCCACAACTCGCCGCCGACGGATTATCACAGCGCGCGCCCAAGCACGAGAAGTGGTTCTATCAGTGGATGCTTGGCCTGACAGACAAGGGTTTCCAAAACGTGTTGCGCGATGATTCCTCCGTAATCGGGCAGTATGCCAAGATGTTTGCAGGCAGTTTGGAAGCATTGGCCAAGCAAACCCGGCAAGACTACGGTGACTTGGGCTGCCGGATCAAACTTGGTCGCGAACAAGAGGTGGCTTTCGATTGGTACGACATACTGAGTTTGTTTTGCACTATTGGCAGCCAGACCTTGGCCGTTCGTGGCTCAGAGAAGAGCACGTACGGCAAGTTGTTCGAGCGGCTTGTTCTTGGAAGCGTCCTGACTGTTCTGGATTTCGAGCACACGCCGTTGCCACCTTCAAAGCTTAGTGGCGTGTTCTGGCTGTCGAGCCGGATTGGCGAGCGCGAGGCCGACGCCACGCTCTTGATCAAGCCCGGCCAAGCAATTCGCTTTGACTTGGGATTTATCGGGCGCGGCAATCCTGAGATCACAAAGGACAAAGTCTCGCGGTTTGAGCGTGACCTCGAAGTAAACCAAAAGCGTTATCACTCGGCGACAATCATCATCGTGGATCGAGTTGGTCCTAGTTCCGGCCTGGAGGAACAAGCGCATCGGGCTGGCGCGCATGTCATCCAGATGAGCATGAGCCACTGGCCGAAACAACTGGCGCAGTTACTCGGCGAGAAATTCGGCTACCGTCATGAGTTGGTCGGTGTCGCGCCGCAGAGGGTTGCCAGCTACTTCCAGAAGAAACTTGAGCGAACGCAGTTTGAGGATTTTGTACGCGGGCTTCGAGCCGAAGCGGATGAAGAATGAGGCTCGTTGCCGTCACCAGAGAACATTTCAAGGAGAACTGACAGACCATGTACGTACAAAATGAAAAAGTTTCACCGGTCAATATCTCGGAACAGATGCAGCAGGCTTACATTGATTATTCCATGTCGG
>CAZHLM010000158.1:0-2954 GCA_964533295.1 uncultured Verrucomicrobiota bacterium | reverse complement strand
GTTCAGGGCGACACCTCGTGCTTACTTGGGGTTGGTGCTCAATCTGCCTGACGGCCCGCATGCCGGTTGGGCCGACATCGAATGGCGCGGCCTTGAAAATCCCGCTGTGATCTTTGGCTTCGCCTACGAGTCGAGGCCCGGCGAGCCCATCCTCGCCGGCGCGGTCCCGGAACCACCGTCGCTGGTGCTGCTGGCCGCCGGGGCGGCGGGGTTGGCCGCGCTTCGGCGCAGACGGGCCGCGCCCTACGGTAAGCGTCCGGGCTGACACCGTTTTACGCTCGAGGCGCATTTGCGTAAGCGCTCAGCCTACCCATTGGTTTTTCGAGCGGCTTTGGCTTGAGCCAGGGCGCGACGTTTTTGGCGGCGTGCGCGTTTGGCTGCGGCTCGGCTCTCGCGCTCGTGCTGGCGGTAGCTGCGGATGGCTTGGGGGTGCGCCTGGGCCCACACGTCGGGTAACAGGGGCGTGAGTAATTCGCTGGAGGGCGGCGAACGATCCGACGATTGCCGCAGCACCGCCAGCCGCTCCAGCACGTCACACAGATAGGCCCAGATATCCAAGTCATGCCGCGCGGCGCTGGCCACCAGCGTGTACAGCACCGCCGCCCGCGGTCCGGCCTGCGGACTGCCGATAAACAGCCAATTGGATCGGCCGATGGTCAAGGCCCGCAGGTCGCGCTCGACGTCCGAGTTGTCGATCGGCAGACGGCCATCGTGTACGTAGGAGGTGAGTGAATCCCACTGGTTATGCAAGTATCGCACCGCCTCGCCGAACTTGAGCTTGGGCAGTGCGGTGGTCAATTGCTGATCGAGCCAGCCGCGCAAGCGGGCGACGATCGGCGCCGCCTCGCGCTGGCGCAGCGCGCGGCGGTCCTCGTGCGAACACGCTTTCGCGCGATCTTCGAGGTCGTAGAGTTGCTGGAAGAAGGCCAGCGCCTCGGCCGCCAGCGCGGGGTGCGAGCCCTTGGCCTCCTCGAACTTGCGGCGCGCATGCGCCCAACAGCAACTGGCGACGATCCGCCCGCCGCTGCCCAAGTACACGCCTTCGTTCACGCCGTAGGCATCCACTTTCACCGTGCCGCGGAAGTCTCGCAAGAATTCGCTCGGTCCGTCCCGCGCGCGGCTCTCGTGAAAGTAGAACACGTTGTACGGCGCGGCGGCGAAGCCCCGGAACAACCAGAACCGCGCCGTGCGCACGCCCGCCGGATGAGAACCATCCAACAACCGCACCGGCGTGTCGTCGGCGCCCAGCAGGTCGGGAACCAACAGCCGCCTGGTCATGAAGTCCGCCAGCGGCCGGCCCAACTCGGCGACGCTGGCCATGATCTGGCACAAGGTCGCGCGCGACAGCTCGATGCCGCTGCGGGCCAAGATGTCCTGCTGCCGATAGAGCGGCAGATGATCGGCGATCTTACTCGTCACCACGTGCGCCACGAAGCTGAAATCAAATCGCCCGCCCGGTACGGGAGACGCCGGGGACGGCGTTTGTTTTACGCCCGCTTGCCGACAGCTGCAGGCATACTTGGGTCGCACGAGCACTTGGACCCACACGCGAGGCGGCACGAGATGCAGCCGCTCGCTGCGGTCTTCGCCGATTCTCGTCAGCGCCTCGCCGCAGGCGGCGCATTGCCGCTCGTGCTCGGGCACGTCCAGCAGCACTTCTTCACGCGGGAGATTCTTCGGCAGCTCGCTCCAGCCGTGCCCGCGCCGGCGGCGGCGATAGGTGATCTCTTCTTCGGCAACAGGCGGTGGCGGCGCAGCTGCTTCGCCGTCTTCCCCCAAGGGCAACAAGCCCTGGCGCGGATCGGGGACGTGCCGCTCACTCTTGCGGCCGAACAGATAACGCTTGAGCAGCTCCAGTTCCTCCCGGAGCTTGGCCAGTTGGGCTTGCTGCGATTCACAAGTCAGCGCCGTCTCGGCCAAGACAGCGCGCGTATGCAACAACTCTTGTTGCAGCGCGGCCAGATCGTCGGGCAGAGAAGCGTCCGTGCTCATGCCCAGAGATACCCGCGACGCCACGAAAAGTTTCGCAGGCCGAGCAAAGATTTTTTCGCGCGGCAGATGTTCTCGCGCGCGCCTCATCGCCCGGACGCTAGCTCGCGCGCCGGTAGCGCTTCCGCGGCCGCGTCTGTTTCAGATCCACGCCCGCCAAGATCAACGCCAACTGTTGCGAGGTGAGCAGCAACGACTGGCTATCGCAGGCAGGCATCGCGAACGTGCCGCTTTGAAGTTGCTTGTAATAAATCACAAACCCGTCTCGTTCCCACAGCATGATCTTGATCCGGTCCCGGCGGCGGTTGACAAACACAAACCAATCGCCCGACAGCGGGTCTTGCTTCAAGGATTCGACGATGATCCCATGCAAACCCGAAAAGCTCTTCCGCATGTCGGTCGCGAGCGCATACAAAAACACCCGCACCGGCGTAGGCACGTTCAACACGGGCGAACCTCCGCGGCAGGCGCAGGCATCGCCGCGCGAATGGCCGCGGTCACCAGCTCCGTCGTCGCCTGCGGCGAGAGCGTGACGATCGCCCCGCCAGGCAGCGCGATCTGCACACCGGCCGTCGCGGACCAAGCCGGCGGCGGCAACTCGATGAAGCGCGGCGATTTCGTCTGACGTCCCGCCGGCGATTTCGCGCGACGGCTCGAGAGTGATTTCGTGTGACGGTCGGCGAGCCGCTTGCGCCAGGCAAAAAACGACGGCTCGGAAATCCCTTCGCGCCGACAAAACTCGGCCACCGACCACCCCGAACTCCGCCAGCGACCGATCCGCTCTCGCCACCTCGCCGCCAAAGCGGCGCTCGCCAACCGTCCCATGGCTCGTCGTGCTCCCGGTCTGAGGAAAAAACAATTCCCCCTCAGCATACCGCACGCGCCAAGCCTGGACGGACAGAGCGCTTACGGCGGTGCTGCGGCAATCGTCGGATCGTTCGCCGCCCTCCAGCGAATTACTCACG
>CAZHLM010000157.1:0-2965 GCA_964533295.1 uncultured Verrucomicrobiota bacterium | reverse complement strand
TATTACCGGGTCGTGACGCTGAGTGCCCCCGAATCCCCCAATCCCCAAACGCCAACCCCCAACCCCCAGCCCCTCGCCGGTCTGGAATTGCGGGCGGAGATCGGCGCGTTGATTGGGGCGGGGAACTACGAGGGATTGCGGGCGTTGCTGGCGGCGAGCGATCTCTCCGTGCAAGAGCTTCTCGATCTGGCGGAGTCGCAGCGACAGCAGGGCGGTTGTCCGGTGATGCGCGTGTTTTGGGAGACAGTCGTCGGCCCGAAGCGCGAGGCCGCTACTGATTATCAATTGGCCCGGGCACATATCCGGCTGGGTGAATGTCTGTACGCGCAGGGCCAGAACGAGGAGGCGATCATTCATTTGGAAGCGTGTGCGGCGCTGGTGTCGGAGACGGATTTGGCGATGGAGGCGTTGCACGGAACGGCGTTCTGCTATTGGAATCTGGGACGTCCGCTGGAAGCGTTGCCGAATCTGGCGAAGGTGCAGGGCTGGAATCCGCCGCCGAAGTACCGGGACTTTGGCCGGTGGTTGATCGCGCAGACTTACGGGCGTGCGGATCAATGGGACAAAGCCAGGGAATCGTTCGTCGTGCTGGAACAAACGGGCGCACCGATCTTTCACGGGATCGCCCGTGATTGGCAGGCCAACTGTGACCGTGAAGCTCGTCGCGTGGCACTGACGAAGCGACTGAAGCAGGAGGGGCGATGACCAAGGCCATGATATTGAAGTGGTTCTTGGCGGCGAGTGGATGTATGTTGCTGACCGCTGTGAGCTTGTGGGCGCATTGCGTGAAGGAGAAGACGGCGTCGCCGTCGGTGGTTTGCGTGGGGCAGGATGTAACGTTGACCGAAACGGGTTTCGACTGCGATCAGGTTGTCTTTACCAACATCACCGTTCAATCGAATCCAAGCGCGGGCGTGTTCACGAACTGTCCCTCCTGCGGACCGTGTGAAGGGATGACAAATTGCGCGGTCTGGACAGTGGTCAGCGTGTCGTTGCGGTCGGTGACGTTTTCGGGTGGCACCAGCGCGTTTCGCGAGATACTGCAGGATCACGGGACGGCCACGTTCGCGAGTCCGCACTGGACGAGCACCAATCAATCGCCCGTGGCGTACGTCCGCAACAACCCTTTGACGGTCAGCGCCGTGTTTGCGATTGAGCCAGCCAACTACGCCGGCGGCGTGGTCGTTCGCGGCACCGCCGCCAACGGGTTGATTTTTTCGAACGCGGCCGGCGGCGTCAGCGGCGGGCTGATCACACTGCCAGCGACGGCGAGCAGCGCCAGTCTGGCCAACCAAGTGGATTACTTGCCCGCCTTGGCGGTCAACTGGGAGTATTCGGTGGATGGCGGCGCGAGTTTCTGCAACGCGGGTGCCAGCACCCACCCGATCTACGTGACGTGGCAACCACCCGCGCAGACGACGCCGACGCACACGTTGCTGGATGTCGGGTGTCGCGCGGCGCAGGGCGAAGCCGGTGTGCCTGGCACCGATGACGACAAGGTGCTCGACAAGGTCTGGGCAAAATTTCAAACCAAAGCGATTCGGCGCGCCTCCGACAACGTGTTGCTCAGCTACTACGGCTTTTTCGATGTGAATAGCAACGGTGCCTGGGACGCGGGGACGGATATTGATTTCAACAGTCGCGATCCGAATGCGCCGAACTTTTGTCCGGTGACGTCGGCAGCCGACTTGATTCGAATCGGCAACGGCCAGTGCGGCGCGTGGGCCGAGTTCCTGAACGAAGTGCTTAAAGCGCAGGGGCTGGCCGCCATCAATGGTGCGGCGAACAAGTTGATTAATATCAGGCCAGTTGCACAAAATCAGCGGTTACCGGCGCAGAATTGGAAGACGAAAGGAAACCCGGATTGGAAAATCGTCAACGATTACGCTGGAATCACGGGTGCCAACGCCGTCAACCCCGGCAATAAACAAGCGGCGGATGCTGTCGGCAAAGCAGGCCAGGGCAACTCGCCCAATCCGCCCGCGTGGTTTGAGCGCCACTACGGTGTGCAAGCCAATGGCGCGATCTATGATCCCAGTTATGCGGTGGGACCGTTTGCGGATCGGAAAGATCATGAATTGACAACGTTCGCCGGGAGGATTTTCCCCCAAGGAAATCATCGGAGATTGGAGCCGCTACCGCCCAGCGACGGTAATCCAGCCAACGATGGAGATCTGATGCACATCTACCAAGAGGTCAATTTTCCGTAGTCACCTGCCGGCACCGTATCAGGAGGATGAGATATGATAACGTTACTTGCTGACTGCGTTACAACTTGGAGGATACTACTGCTGGCCGGCTTGCTGTTCGGAGTAAGCGTGCGTGCTCAATCCGACGAAGAGATTGATGCGGCGCGGGCGAGTGCGCGATCTCAAATCCCGGAGTTTTTCGAGTCGCGGGATTATCGGCAGATGGAAACATTGCTGCGGCAATGGCAGGAGAAATCGTCATTATACGTGCCGCAGTACGTCGTTTCGGAGATGTTGCGGCCGTTGCGGTTGCGTGCGCGCTACACAGAACGCCTCACATTTGACGTTGGCACGCTTCCTGAAGATAAACGGCGGACGCTGCGACACGATCTTGCAGACCCCGCAGGGCGAGCCGTCTGGGGCATCGAACAGTTGATTGGCGTTTCCCTGCCGAGAACCGACCAGAAACCTAGTGATAAACAATGGGCAATGATTGAATACTTGGCACAGTTTCATATTGCTGAATGGGAAACCGGCCAACCCCACCCGCCCCAGACGGAAAAGTTGCCGCTGGAAGAGCGAATTCGGTTGGCCAGTTCCAAAGACACCCCGACGCGCGTCATGGCGTGGCTGGGGCTTGATCCCGACCCGGTCGTGCGGCGCATCGTGGCCGCAAGTCACAGCACCCCGCCCTTTGTCCGGGACTATCTCGAGGAGTTTGACGATGACGCCGAAGTGAGGAATCATCCCTCGTTGCTCCAGGATCTTCACTTTCA
>CAZHLM010000156.1:0-2981 GCA_964533295.1 uncultured Verrucomicrobiota bacterium | reverse complement strand
GGGTGAAAATTCTGGTGAATCTGCCGTCGGGTTTTTTTGATCGGGAATATTTGCGCGGGACGTTTGCGCGTCTGGAGCGGATGGGCGAGGTGCGGCGGACATCGCACAATACGCCGGACGAAATCCGGGGCGACCTTGCGTGGGCGGACGCGGTGGTGATGTGGTCGTGGCCGGTGTTGGACGAAGCGCTGCTGGCTTCGGCGCCGGGGCTGAGGTTTGCCGGGCACCTCGACCTCACGCAGCGCGCGGCGAAGGCAGAGCTGGGGCGCGGGCTGGCGGTTTCGTTGTCGAAGGGGGGCTGGTCGCCCGCGGTGGCGGAGATGGCGCTGGGGCTGGTGCTGGCGGCGTTGCGGCGGATTTCGGATTATCACCGGGAGATGCGGACCGGGGAGGAGCCGTGGGTGGCGCGGATGCCGGAGGATTTTGATCCGCGGGAGCGGCAGCTGACGGGGCGGGCGCTGGGGATCATAGGGTTTGGGGCGGTGGGGCGCCGGCTTGGGGAGCTTGTGGGCCCGTTTCGGACGGAGCTGCGGGTGTGCGATCCGTTTGTGCCGGAGGAGGTGTTGCGGGCGCACGGGGCGGCGCGGGTGGAGCTGGGCGAGCTGTTGGAGAAAAGCGAGGTGGTGGTGTTGTGCGCGGCCTCGAATGAAGGGACGAAAAAGTTCATCGGCGCGGAGGAGTTGGCGCGGTTGCGGGCGGGGGCGGTGTTCGTGAACGTGGCGCGGGCGGCGCTGGTGGACACGGAGGCGCTGGTGGCGCGGTTGCGGAAGGGGGACATTACAGCGGCGCTGGACGTGTTTGACAAAGAGCCGCTGGAGAAGGAATCGCCTTTGCGCGGGTTGCCCAACGCGCTGTTGACGCCGCACCGGGCGGGGGGGCTGGTGGAATCGGTGCAGCGCGTGGTGGGCTGGCTGGTGGACGACCTGGAGGCGTTTGCGGCGGGGCGGGAGCGGAAATGGGCGGTGTCGGAGCGGATGATCCCGGGGTTGGACGCGTGAGGGGGGGGGCGGGGGCGGATGGAGTTCGGGAACTTGACACCGGACCTGTAAAACATAATTGTACGTCATGGTTAAGACCCTTTCTAAGATCGGGAATTCACAGGGGCTGGTTTTTGACGCGGCCTTAATGGAGATGGCGCATTTGGAAGTGGGCGATCAGGTTTCCGTGACCGTGCATGAGGGTGGGTCGATTGTGCTGACTCCGGTGCGGTCCGTGATAGATGCCGGGCGGGCGGGCGCGGCGGCGAAACGGTTGATTCGAATGAATTCCGAACTGTTCCGGCGTCTGTCGTGAGCGGGCGGCTGGCGCATCCTACGGTTGACGGGGTCAAGGCAATCCACGCCGCGGTCTTGGAAGCGCATGGGGGTTTGCCTGGCCTGGGTAACCCTGCATTGCTGGAATCCGCGGTGGCGGCGCCCCAGGCGACGATGATGGGGGAGCCCATGTTCAGGGATCCGGTGGAGGTGGCGGCGGCGTATCTCTTCTACCTCTGCCGCAACCATCCTTTCGTCGATGGCAACAAACGGACCGCGCTGGCGACATGCCTTGTGTTCTTGAGCGAGAACGGCCTGCTGCCGAAAGAGGAGTTGGATGGAGACGCATGGGAGGCGTTGACACTGGACGTGGCGGCAAGCCGTTTGGACCGGGAGGGAACATTCCAGCGTTTGCGGGACCTGATAGCGCGTGAGGCCGGTGCATAGCGCTTCCTCCCTCGGTCACGCCGCCATAGGCCAGGGTCAGCGTCAAATCTTGCATGCCAATCCGCCGGCCACGACAGGTGGGTGGGCAATTGGAAGCGGCTTGAGTTGGCGGGAAACGGGGTTGGAAATCGCGGGGGGACTTCCCTACAGGGGGGCATGGCGTTGTTGATTCAGGAGATGCCGGAGGCGGAGCGTCCGCGGGAACGGTTGTGGGAGCGGGGGGCGGGGAGTTTGCGGGAGGCGGAGTTGGTGGCGATTCTTTTGCGGACGGGGGTGAAGGGGGCGTCTGCGGTGGCGGTGGGCGAGGAGTTGCTGAAGCGGTTTGGGGGATTGGACGGCATCGCGGGGGCGGACGCGCGGGAGATCGCGAAGGTTCGCGGCGTGGGCCAGGCCAAGGCGGTGCAATTGAAGGCGGCGTTTGAGATCGGCGTGCGGTTGGGGCGGGCGCTGGCGGTCCGGCGCAAGATGGACGAGCCGGGGCGGGTGGCGGAACTGCTGGGGGACGAGATGCGGGTGCTCACGCAGGAGAGCGCGCGGGTGGTGCTGGTGGACACGCGGCTGCAATTGTTGGCGGTGGAAGAAATCACGCGCGGACTGCTGGACCAGGCGCTGATCCATCCGCGGGAGGTATTCGCACCGGCGATCGCGCGGCGCGCGCACGGGGTGGTGCTGGTGCACAATCATCCGTCCGGGGATCCGTCGCCCTCGGAGCAGGATTTGCGCGTGACGCGGACGCTGGCGGACGCGGCGCGGGTGCTGGAGATGGTGTTGGTGGATCACGTGATCATCGGGCGGCGGAGCGCGGCGTTTCCGGACGGGTGGTTCAGTTTCAAGGCGGCCGGACACCTGTAGGACGGGGGCGCGGGTGCGGCGGGCGCGGCTGTGGTCTTCCCCTTTGGTTTTGAAATTCCGCGGACAGTTGGCAAGGCACGAGGAGGAGAAAGCAATGCCCATCCTTACAGACATTGAAGAATATGCCATGGAAGTGGGGTAGCGCCTTCTGGAGGCCCATCAGGCGCAAGGCTCGCGGCGAGGACCGCGGGAACGCCGGCGCCGCGGGGTTTCCGCGGCCGTTTACGGGCGGACGCCAAGCCTGGGCAGGGGCTGGCCGTAGAGCGCTTCACTGCGCTTGGAGAATTCCTCGTACATGCGGACTTTCATGTCCCGCGGGGCGCCGATGGCTTCGGCGTCGCCGTAATCGCTGAGGATGAAGCCGCCGTCGGCGCCGGCCCAGTGCGTCATGAGGGCCTCGGCGTCGGCGGCGCCCCAGGCGGGGTCGCC
>CAZHLM010000155.1:0-3018 GCA_964533295.1 uncultured Verrucomicrobiota bacterium | reverse complement strand
CATCTCCCCGGTAAAGTGTACTGCCGGGGCGCGCCCCGCACAAGCCCGGCCGAAGTGAGGATTGGAAGTGCCGGTGGGTCTCTGATAGAGTGCGCGGCATGAAATGGTGCTGGGTCATCGCGGTGGCGGCGATGCTCGTCGGTCCGGTCGAAGCGGCGAGCCAGAACGAACGGACACGCGGCGCGGAAGCGGCCAAGGCGGTGACGACGATTACCGGGGTGGCGATTTCGCCGTTGCTCGGCGTCGGCGCGGTCGGGGCGTGGGATTATTTCACCACGCCGTCGGCGAAGAAGGAGAAGTTGCCGTGGTATGCGAGGCCGGTGTTTTGGCTGCCGGCATTGTTGCTGGCCGGAGCAGTGGCGTTCAAGGACGTGGCGGGTGCGGCCGTGCCGACCGGCTGGAAAAAACCGCTCGATGTGGCGGAGACGATCGAGAGCAAAGTCAGCGGGCTGGTGGCGACGGGGGCGTTTGCGCCGTTGGTGGCTTCGATCTTTTCGCACAGCGGGCTGACGGCGCACGGGTTGAACACACTCGGGTTGGGTGCGCTGGATTTGGCGCCGCTGTTGAACATTTTGACGATCCCGTTTGCGATGGCGGCGTTTTTCGTGGTGTGGCTGGTCGGCCATGTGATCAATGTGCTGATTTTGATCAGCCCGTTCGGGCCGGTGGACGCGGCGTTGAAGGCGGCGCGAACGGCGTTGATGGGCGCGCTGACGGCGATCCATTTGATTGATCCGTGGCTGGGCGCGTTGCTTTCCGCGCTGGTGATCGTCGTGGCGTACTTCATCGCCGGCTGGTCGTTTCGGGTGATGATTTTCGGGGCGGTGTTCACGTGGGATTTCTTCACGCGTCGGCGGAAACGATTTCAACCGGCGCCGAACGCGAACTGGATGTTCACCGCGCGCAAAGTCGAGCATGCGCCGATCCGCAGCTACGGCAAGTTGATCAAGCACGACGATGGGCGGCTGACGTTTGAGTACCGGCCGTGGCTGGTGTTCCCGACGCGCACGGTGACGTTACCGGCGTCGGCCCGGTACGCCATCGGCCGGGGACTGGTGTACCCGACGATCCTGTCGTTGGACGGCGCGAAACCGAAGGCGATTTTCTCGTTGCCGCCGCGCTACCGGACCCACGAGGAACAACTCGGCGAAATCTACGGCATCCGCGAGGTGCGGGATGTGGGGATTTTGAAGGGGTTCAAGGCGATCTGGCGCTGGTTTGCCGGCGGCGAGCCGGCACCGGTGCCGGCCGTGTAACCTTCGAGAGGCCGGCCACGTCTGTGGGTGTGAGAGGAGACACCCATGAAAAAACACGTGATGATTCTTGGTTTGACCGGCGCCCTGTTGAGCGTCGGCTGGTGGAACGCCCACGCCGCCGAGCGGGGTCGCTGGGCGGAACGCCGCGCCGCGTTGGGTCTGACGGAGGAACAGCAAACTCAGATGCGGAGCGTTCTGCAAAAGCACCGGCCCGAGATCGAACCGTTGATCGAGCGGGTCGTCGCGGAACGGCGGGCGTTGCGCGAACAGATTCAGAGCGAGACGTTCGACGAAGCCGCGGTCCGCGCTCAAGCCGCCCGACTGTCGGCGGTGGAGGCGGATTTGGCGGTGGCCCGCGCGAAGGTGGCGGCGGAGATTCGGCCGTTGCTGACGGAGCAGCAACGCGAGCAGTTGGCGGACTGGCAGGAGGAACGGGAGGCCTGGGTGGACTTCGCGCTCCAGCGGATTGTCAAACGGCTCGCGGGAGATTAGAAGACCCGCAATGGAGCCGCCGGATGAACGCCTTGTCGCCTCCACGCTTGCCGGGGACGACGAGGCGTTTGCCGTGTTGGTGGCGCGGCACAAGCGGCGGGTGTTCGGCATCGCCGCGCGGTTTGCCCGGCACGACGCGGAACTGGACGATGTGTGCCAGGAAATTTTCATCAAGGCCTACCGGCATTTGGCGCGGTATCGGGGCGACGCGCCGTTTGAGCACTGGCTGTCGCGAATCGCGGTGCGGTGTTGTTATGATTTGTTGCGGCGGACGCGACGGGAACGGGAAGGCGGCTACGTCGCGGTGGAAGATGTTCCGCTGGCCGCGCCCGACAGCGGCGATGCAGCGGCGGCGCGGGAGTGGTTGGCGCGGGCGATGGAGCAGTTGACGGCGGAGGAGCGGCTGGTGATCACGTTGCTGGAACTGGAAGAGCGATCGGTGCGCGAGATTGCCGGGTGGACCGGCTGGAGCGAGGGCAACGTGAAAGTCCGTGCCCACCGGGCGCGGCAGAAACTGAAAACGATTTTGGAAAGGGATGCCGATGGCAGACCGACTCGATGAGGTATTTCGCGCCGCGCGACAGGCGCCGCCGGACACCAGCCGGCTGGAGTTCGGCTTTGAGACCCGGTTGCTCGCGCGGTTGCGGGCGGAACGGACGACGGTGCTGCCGTGGGCGGTGATGGTCTGGCGGTTGGTGCCGGTGTTTGCAGCGGTTGTGCTGGCGTTGGGGCTGTGGGCGTACGCGTCGGCGCCGGTAACGACGTTGGATGGGGCGCTGATGGCGCAGGGATCTGGAGAGTTTTGGATCGGAGAATGACATGAGAAATTGGAAGGCGATTCTCGGCGCGGTGGCGGTGTTTGTGCTCGGGATGATGGCCGGGGCGCTGGTGATGGGACGGGTGGCGAATCAGCGGATGCAACGGGTGCTGCGGGGCGAGCCGGTGTTTTCCGCGGAGCAGATTACGCGGCATCTGGCGCGGCGGCTGGACCTGGACGCGGCGCAGCGGGCGGAGGTGGCGGCGATTGTGGCGCGCGCGCAACAGTCGGTCCGGGCGGCGCGGCAGGCCAGCGAGCCGGCGGTGCGGGAGGCGATTCAGGAAGCGGTCAACGAGGTGCGGGCGGTGTTGCGACCCGAGCAGCAGGAGGCGTTCACGCGGTTGGTGGCCCGGCAGTTTTTGAAGTCTGCTGATTGAGTGCGCCTAACGGAACCGAAACTTCTGTTGTGGGAGCGCCCTTCTGGGCGCGACTGGTGGCGCGAGCGTCCCCGCG
>CAZHLM010000154.1:0-3192 GCA_964533295.1 uncultured Verrucomicrobiota bacterium | reverse complement strand
TCCTGCTCTCAAAGTTTTATCTACACCCGCCCACCCGCAAGTAACGCAAACCGTTGGGCGCTGGTTCGAGAAATGCAAGCGGCGAACAGCGATTCCAAATCTTGAAAATTCAGTCTTAACTCGCTACAAAATAGGAGTTGTTTACCATGAAAAATAGACAAAGACTGCTATTACCAATTGGTTGGATGTTTTTAGGGTTGATTATTGGATGGCTTTCTCCTATAACGCAAGTTCAAGCCATTAGCCGCTTTGTTTTTTCAGAGCAAACCTATCGTGTTGCAAAAACAACCGTACTTTTCCAGCGGTTATGCAGTGAATTATTACCATCTACCCCGCTAGGGCAACATTATTTGGACTTGGGATATACCCACATGAATCGGTTGGTAAGGTTGCTCTGGTATGACGAAACAATGGCACAACAAACTTGGCGTGTAATTGACTTGTATACCCCAACCGTTGAAGCATTGCTGGACGAGAATGGTTCAACCGTACAAATTACTCAAGAAATGGTGGATGAGTTGTTATACTTTTTATCAGAAATGGAGAGTAGGGCAGATGATGATTTAAGGCAAGTTATTCAGGATGAACGCTTAAAAGTACCCTGGCAAGAGATGGTAGGCTTAACAGCAGATGAAGCGTGGATAAAGTTACAAGAAGTTATACCCTCTTCGCCATAGAAATACAGTGTCAAAAACTACATAAATCGCCCTACAAAATGCGCCCAACAAAGCGTGCAGCCGACTGGTGGGATTCTGCCGCATTTTCAAGCATTTTTCTGGCTTCAGGCTTTTTCCTGCTCTCGGAGTCTTGTCTCGTCCCGCCCACCAGCGGCTAACGCAAACCGTTGGCTGGCTGTCCGTAAAAGGTAATAACAAATAAGAAATTCGTTGAGGAAATTCATTTCAAAACCACAACAAGTGGAGGAAAGAAAAGGTATGAAAAAACATTTCATCTCATCAAGGCTTGTTCTTCTCAGTGTTATTGCGTCTTTGCTCATACTCTTAATTGCAAGTTGTGACCCAGTTCTTAACCCGCCAAATAAATCTGGTAATTGTCCATATGAAATTGCCACAGATTACCGTACATCAGCCGATTTTGGCATCCCTGAAATCCAACCTGATTCAAAATATGTATATGTTTTACTAGACCAATCTTACGACTACAAATTTACACCCCAAGATATTGAACTTGTAATCAACGAGATAGTTCCAAATATGTTTCCTGGGGATAGACTGGTCATTGCTTGGATAAATTTGGAACACGGAACGCAGACTATAATTTTTGATGAACGCATAGAGCAAGAAAAATTGCCGAAATTTCCTCCAACATTTACTTCGCCACCTGTTACGCCTACGTTAACCCCATCAAATATTACAACAGTTCAAGGGCAGCAAATTCAAACAAATGAGGCAATAGATAAGGATAACGCCATCATCAATGAAAAATATTTTTGCGAAGTAGGTGAATGGAACGCAAAAAGTCAAAAAATTGCTGACGAGTGGAAAGAGGAACAAAAGGAAGAAGTTGACTCTTTTGTAGAGCAAGCAAACTCTCAGTTAACGCCCTCGATAGCAAAAAAGACATCTGGAGGCAAATTGCTTTATGAATCTTTATCTACTGCATCGCAAATGCTTCAATCGGCAATGTTGAAAAAACAACACGAGAAATATATTCTGATAGTTTTCTCTGACATGAATGACTGGCGAACCGAAAAACCTGATGACCTGACAATTAATTTTAGCGGTGTGGATGTATTGGTAATCTCGCAAAACTGCAAATACGAAATAGACTGTTCCGTCAAAAATGTATGGGAATCACAACTCACCCAATTTGGCGTGCCAGTCCCGTTATTTGTTGTCAAAGAAGATGGTATTCCTGAAACAATTTTTGGCTACTTGTCCACCATCCCGTAAGAAATATCCAAATTCCACATAGGAGGAACGAATGAACACACTGTCAAGTTTTTGGTTGTTGATTGCTGCTCTATTACCAGGCTTGTCGAAAGGCTTGCGAGACGCTGTAATAGAGAGAACCATCCACGTTGCAAGTCTTGTTGAGAATTTAGGCTTGTTTCTAAAAGATGATTTGTTCGATAGAATTTTGCCAAAAGCACGTAAGCCAATTATCTCGCAACAAGCACTTCAAACCGCTTTCAGTAGTGTCTTCAAGGGGATCAATGATGGCTTCAATCTTGCAAAATCAACATTGCGAGAGCATGGAAAATCCATTGGGTCAAAAATTGAACCTGAAGACGACAAGCGCCCCTGGCGAATGTTTGGCTATTTGTTTCAATTGATAATTTTGAGTCTGTTTGTTTATGCAGACCTTGTTCAAATGATTAACAACCTTGCGCCTCAATTTCCTGGTAGTCTATCAGCAATACCAGAATGGTTAGGCAATTTGCCTCTATCGCTCTTAATGAGTTCTGTAGGTACTGCAATTGCCGCAGGATTAATATTGGCTGACTTCGGCGAGATTACCTATTTTGGCAAATGGAAAGACATTAAGAACGACAGGTTGCGAAAAGTTGTTTATGGATTGACTTGGTTTTGTTTTATCTTTGTGCTCATTATTGACGCCGTTTTAGCGGTGTCTAGAATGGCAGAAATGCCCAATATTGTAAAAATACTGCCGCCAGAGTTTATAACCTACCTAACCGTAGCCGCTGGACTTTCCTCAAACTTGGCAGTACTGCCCATGATTGTAATTACCCTCCTGTTTTTCGGGGGCTTTGTTGGGCTTGTTGTTTTGTACATTATTTTACTGTGGGCAATTTCATTAGTCATCGAATTAATACACCTTCTCTTTTTGGCGATAGTGTGGGTGTTTACCTTTGGTATTTCGTATTTGGTAGATTTTGTAATTCGGGTGACTCTATTTATTATTGTCGCCTTGCTTCTAATGTTCGGTTGGTTCTTCACTGGAACAGGCTTAACATTGGAAAAGGGATTGGAACTCTTGCAAGCAATATTGAATGTGCTTTACTTCCCGATGGACGCCATAGTAGGATGGATAAAGAATAAATTAGGAATGTAAAAAAACAACGTCTTGCAAAGATAACGCCAGCCAACAAAGCGTGCACCCGACGTGTGGGATTCTGCGGCATTTTCAGGCATTTTTCTGGCTTTGGGCTTTTCCTACATCTCAAAGCGAATCCACGCCCGCCCACACGCGGGTAACGCAAACCGTTGG
>CAZHLM010000153.1:0-3192 GCA_964533295.1 uncultured Verrucomicrobiota bacterium | reverse complement strand
CCTCATTACCAATATGTTCTGTCATTTCAATTCCCCGTCAACCGGACACCCGTGACCTTTTATGAACATTAAGCGGCAATTGTCTCGGGCGCTCATTGCCATGTTGATCAGCGCCTCGGCGTTAAACGCCGGAGACAGTCCAGTTGAGACGGCGGATGCTGTGCAATTCCTGAATGAATGCGCGATAGCGCCATCTAATGCGCCAACATTCCTTCGGGTCAAGGGAGTAACGGAGGAGTGGCAGGGGAACAGGGAGGACGGCATTGAGCAGCGGGTTCGGAGGGTGTATACAACAACATTTGAGACATGGCCCTCGCGGAGGGTTAGGGAGGACGTCTTTCGCGAGCACGCGAAATTGGAAAAAGGGCAGTGGTCTACAAATGCTTTCGACCAAACGTTCCTGTGTGATGGCGCCAGATGGTGGAAGCTGGAACGGGCTTCGTCGAACGTGGCGGGACGAATGACGCCGACAAGGCGCGCACGGGTAACCGTTCAAGAGTCGCCTGGTGGATATATGGACAACGGAGCCTACAACGCGAGATGCGCCGATTTTCGTTTCCTTGAGTTTAACCAGGGGGGAATTATGGATGCGGTAGCGGGCGCGGAGTCATTCTTGATACGAGATGGAAGTATGGCAATTTCAAGGCTGGATGGGCTGTTGCGGTTTAGCCTGACGCACTCTTACGGGTCAATAAAGGCCAGACGAAGCTTGGAAATGGAGTTTGACACAAAGCTGCCGGGTGTTCGCTGTGTCCGGAAGGGGGTGGTCGGCGAGAGGCCTTTTACAAGTTACAAGTCGGTTATCGCATTTGAGAAGTTTGAGACAGTCAAGGGCTCTCGCGTGCGGCTGCCGGGAACGATTGTTTATGAAATGTGGAGCGATCGAGGAGGAGGGGCCATGGCTCCCAACGTGCTGATGACAAACAAGATAGAAAGCATTGAGTTTGTGGAGGACGGCGGGGAAAGCCTGCGCGCGCCGGTTTTGGAGCCGGGGTGGCTGGTTGAGGATGCTGAAAAGGGCCTTGTGTTTCGGGTGGGAAAGCAGCCGGATAGCGTCGCGGAGGAGATTGTCCGTGGGTTGGCCAAATAATGTGCCCGGCGCCTCCTTGTGGATGGATGGGCGGTTGTTTCTGCTGGGATGGATGAAGCAATCGCAGGTGAAAGAGGGTTTATGCAAGGGCAGAAACCTGTTGCACGGGATGATGCGGCGGAGGGCCAGGCGATTGACGAGTTGGTCCATGAGAGCGGTTGCGATATGCATGTGTGCAACCGTGGCCTCGGGTGCGGAACCCGGCAAAGAGGTATTGAAGTGGCATGGCCACCATATCGAGCATCACAGCTTCAACGCGCTAGTATGCGCGGTTGCGCGGGTTGGGGATGTGAGCGGCGGTAACGCCGAGGCGTACATGACTCTGCATGCAGCGACGCGGCGGCGCTTGTGTGTGGACGGGCGGCTTGAAAAAGCTTTGGGGTGGGGGCGAGTTAGGGTGGTGGATCGGACGGGATCGGGTTTTATGGGTGCGATTAGGGGGGTTCCAGCGAGAGCCGTACGATGCTGGATCTTGGAGCTAACTGAGATTCCGGTGGCTTCGGCATGGCCACGCTATATTGCCGTGTCCTCAGACGGGAAGGATGAGGTGTTACTGGACCAGTATCCGTCTCTCAATATGCGGGTGGCCGCGGAGGGTTTCGTTAGTGGCGTCCTCCGGAGATGGTCAGGCCGCTTCTTTGAAGTCGAAGGGGATGGGAACGGGGGCAGGACGCTTCGTACTCCAACTGGGTCCCACCCAAGGGAGCTGGAGCGGGAATCTGCGGTTGCAGTTAGCTCGGAGGAGGGATCTCGTGCGGATGGCTGGTCGGCCCCTAGTGTGGTCACTGTGTCAAACCTTGAGTGGACGGCGGAAGTGGTCAAGATTAGAGTTCCGATTCAGAATAGCGCTGCACGGCCCGTCGAGATCGTGGCGGTAAAGGGATCCTGTTCATGTCTAAAGACTACAAACTTTAAAGGCGCGATTGGACCCGGAGAGAGCCGGGAGATTGAGTTGGAGTTCGAACGGGCGAAACTGAAAGGAGGCATGGCATTTGAGGTCGCGGTTGTGATTGAAGGGAGGCAAGGGGCTTTGTCGCACAGATATGTCAGGGTTCGGGGGAGTTTTGCGGCTGGCTCTGTTGTATTTCTGGATCCACCGCGGGCATCACTTGTGCCAGGGTGGACGAAGGCGGAGTTGGAGGTGTTTTGCTCAGAACGTATGGCCAGACACGTTAAGGTGCTCGGAGTGGAAGACCTGAGGCCAGGAATAGAGGCTAAGTTTGTTGGGCACGAGCCAATGGAGGCTCCTATTGGCCGGTTCATGAGCATAGGGACGCTCATAGTGTCAAACTCGCATGGTTCGGCGGACAGTGGTTCTGCGGGGGATGCGGTTGGAACCATCAACCTTGAGGTCGAAGGGGGTCGGATCGTGACAATGCAGTATTGATCTGTGCTTATATTGCCAGGGTAGTCCCGCCATCCCGGGCGGCTAAGGTGTGGACGATTCCACCGACTGGAAGATCGAGGACATGGCAACTACGCAAGTGACCGCCAACATGCAAGAGAGAGCAAACTACCCAGCCATTCTGAGCCGGGGGCTGGAGGTGCGGGCGGGTGGCGCGGGGGACAGGCAATTGCTGGCTGGGATTGACTTGGCCATCCCCAGCGGGGCGTTCGCCTGTGTGATCGGGCCGACGGGGTGCGGGAAGAGCACGCTGGTCAAGGCGCTGGCGGGGTTGCTTGCGCCAAGTGGGGGTGAAGTCTTGCTCGGCGGGCATCCGGTGGGACGGTTGCGGGAGGAGTTGCCGCTGGCGATCGGGTATCTGCCGCAGTTTGGGGCGTTCCACGCGGGGTTGACGGTGCGGGAGATTCTGGAAAGTGCGGCAAGCCTGCGGCTGCCGAGGTCGGTGGGGCCGAAGGTGCGGCGGGAATGGCTGGGGCACGTGGTGGAGTTGTCGCGGCTCGGGCCGGTGTTGGAGCAACGGTATGGCACGCTTTCGGGCGGGCAACGGCGGCGGCTGGCGCTGGCAGAGGAGTTGGTTGGGGATCCGCCGTTTCTGTTCCTGGACGAGCTGACGAGCGGGTTGGATGAGTTCTCGGACCGGGAGTGCCGTTAGATGGCACGCCCTCCTTTCTACACTGGGGGGCATGGCGGAGCAAGT
>CAZHLM010000152.1:0-3256 GCA_964533295.1 uncultured Verrucomicrobiota bacterium | reverse complement strand
CTGTTCGACAACCACGCGCGGCGCCGCGCCCGACAGCAACGGCGACCAATCCACCCGCCGCCCCGACCGGTACCGCGGACACAACGCGCGGACCGTTTCCGTCCGGCGTTTCCCGTCGGCGAGGCGCGCCCAGTGCGGATCGAATCCTTCGAGTTGCGGGTCGAACATCACGTGTTGGGCCGGTAACGCGCCGCGCAGCAGATCCGTCGCCGCGTACGCCGCCTCGTACATTAACGTCTGCTTGCCGGCCAGGCCGGCCACTGCCGCGGGTTTCCACGGGGCGGTGACCGACGCGGAGTCACCCCAAGTGTGCTCGGCGGCGAGAAAGATTTTGCGGCGCACATCCGCCACGGCCCCACGGTCTGCGCCGAGCCGCGCGGCCCAATCGGCGCGCCGTTGCGCTTCGCGGAGCGCGGCGGTTTCGCGGGGTGTGCTGGCGACACCAGATGCCCACCAGTCGGTCCAGTCTCCGTGATAGATGGGAAACTCCTCCCCGGTGCTGGCCAGATACGCAAACCATTCCCGCAACAACGCCGGACGCATGCGCGGGAACCCGCGCACGCGCGCGAGCCGGTTGTAACGGCGGATGTAGTCGAGGTAGCGAGGGTGGGCGCCCATGTTGTCGCACGGGATGTTCGACACCTGCACCAAGACCCTGGCGCGCGGGTAATCGCGCAGTTCGCGGACACGACGCGGGGCGACGGTCTCGACGGGATAAACGTCATGGTTCAGCCCCCAATAGGCGCCTTGATTGTAGTGCGTGCCCTGCCAGCACAACAACGTGCGACCCGACGGCGCGCGCCAGCGAAACGCCGTCCAGCGCGGCAGCCCGCCGCCGCAGACGAAGTTCATCGCCAGCCCCAGACCGGTGATCCCCGCGTCGAGCAGCGCGTCGGCCCACGGCCAGTTCAAGCCGTTGATATCGCACACCAACGCGACCTCGACGGCGATGCCCGTGCCGCGCAAATCATCGAGCAGCCGGAGCGCGGCGTCCATCGTCGCGCGATTGGCCAGCGGTGTCGGGTGCAACGGCAGCCCGGCCACCTCCATCTGCCCGCGTTCGACACAGGCCAAGAATGCCGACCGCTGTCGGACTGGCCGGGTGCGGAAATACTGCTGCACCACCCACGCCGATTCGCACGTCCAGCGAAACGCGCGGTGCCGCCGGCAGAGCGCCACCACTTCGTCCAGGTGCCGGCAATGCACCTCGCCAATGTGGCTCGGGTGCGTGGTGTAGCCCCAATCCGTGTGGGTGTGATGAACGACGAGGATTTCGCGCAGGCGCGCGGGGTTGGAGGGCGCCATGGTCAATGAACCGGGGTGGTCAGCCAGTGGCGCAGGTCGGCGGGAACGAGTTCGGCGATGTTGACCAGCCGGCGGCCGGCGGCGGCTTCGTTGGCGGCATACCCCAGCAACTCGGCGGCAAACGCCTGCGGCACGGTGGCAGCCGGTGGGGTTTCACCGCGACAAACCTGGTAGAAATGTTTCATCATCTCGCCGTCGCCGTTGTAGTGGTTGCGACCGAGGTAATCAAACCGGTAGGTCAATCGGTCGGACAGCGTGCCGAACCGCGGGCAGACGGTGATCGTGCCGCCGTGTTCCGCGCCGAGGTCAATTTCCATCGCGCCGAGCGTGCCGTGCAATTCATAGACGCGATGATGATAACTGCGCGGGGAGAAAAACCATTGGACATACGTGCCAAACGCGCCATTGGCGAACTGCGTGAGCGTGTGTTCGTTGTCGGCCGCGTCCACCGCGCGGCTGAAGACGCAGAGGTCATCGGCCCGGGCGATTTCCTCGACGGGGAAGTTGCCGTTGCGGTGGTTGATGTTCTGGATGCTCTCGGGACAGGTCGCGCGGTCGGCGCAGTCGCGACAGCGGAGGTCCGCCGGTTTGTCTCCGCCAAACGCGTGCCGCCCGGCCAACGCGGCGACGGTTTGCGGCCAGGTCTCGAGAAACCAGAGCATGATGTCGAAATCGTGCGTCGCTTTCTCGATCAATTGCCCGCCGCTGCAGGCGCGTTCCCGTCGCCAGCCGTGAAAGATGCCGTTGCCGTAATGACAGTTCTGGACGAAGCGCACGGAGCAGACTTGGCCGATGTCGCCGCGGGCGAGCATTGTCTTGGCGGCGCGCAGGATGGGCGCGAACCGCATGCAATGGCCAACGAGAATCGGCGCCGGATACGCCGCCGCGAATCGAACCACGTCGCAAATCCGTTCAAAGGAGGCGTCGAGCGGTTTTTCGAGCAGCACCGGCACGCGCCGACCGGCAAAGGCCCGGAGATGTTCGAGGTGAAATTCGTTGGGCGAGCCAATGATCACGCCGCCGAGCGGTTCGGCGTCGAGCAGCGCGGTGACGGAGGGGTGCCGGCGGGGCCGGCTCGGGAAATCACGGCAGCCTTGTTCGTAGCGGTCGTCGTTTGGTTCGACGCAGGCGACCGGTTGCAGCAAGCCGCCGAGCGCGCGGTAGCCTTCGCGGGCGATGCCGCCACCGCGCCCGCCCCAGCCGACGACGCCGACCGGGAGAATCAGTGCGGAATCCGCCGTCATGGCAGATCGAGATCCGCCGCGCGCCAGTCAATCTGGCCGCGAACAAACCGTTCGACGTGGCCGTCGAACAGCAGGACATTGGACGAGTCGGTATGCGCGTCGGCGATGGAGTAGTTGATGTTGGCGGGGTCGAAATAGCCGACCCAGCCCGTGACGGAGAACCCGCACCGGTAGGGCGCGCCCCACGGTAAAAACACGCCGCCCTCATAAAGCAAGCCTTTGCCGGCCGGGGCGGCAATCGAACTGAACCGGCGGATGGGATTGACGCCAAGTGTTCCGTTGCAACTCGGCGCGTTACCGGTGGCGGCGTTGTAGAGGTAATTCGGCGTGCCATTCTGGTATTGGCCGGCGGGCGCGCCGGGCAGTTCGTAGTAACCGTTCTCGTTGCTCGGGCATTTCAGACCGACCGGGATGTAGCCGCGGTTACCCGGCGCCGGCAACGTGCCCGGCAAATAACGCAGCTTGATCAACATCGTTTGCCAGATGACCCATTGGTTCGGGTCGCAGGTCGGTTCGGTGGGGAACAGGTACTGGGCGCAATAGTCATCGGACGCATCGGCATAGCCCACAAACGCGAGATAATGCTGGCGCAAATTGCTGGCGCACACCGCCGTGCGGGCGCGTTCGCGGGCGGATTTCAATGCCGGCAATAACAGCGCCGCCAACAGCAACACAATCGCGATGACGACCAGGAGTTCAATCAAGGT
>CAZHLM010000151.1:0-3278 GCA_964533295.1 uncultured Verrucomicrobiota bacterium | reverse complement strand
CAACCGACGTAAGCCACTCAACAAAAGGGTATTACGCCTTATTTAAGCGCCATTCGGGACGGACCATTAGTAGAAGCCATTGGTTACAGCCGGGGGGCGGGCACCCCCTTGCCGGCACCGGGCGGGGTCCGGCGGCTTGCCGGGCCCTTCACCGGAAGGCGATCCCCGCGGGATTGGCTGGCGGCGGGCGGGGGAGTCTGGCAGGGTGTCGGGAGATGAGCGGCAAGGTTCCAGTGGCGTTGACAATCGCGGGGTCGGACAGTTCTGGGGGTGCGGGAATCCAGGCGGATTTGAAGACTTTCACGGCCCTCGGGGTCTATGGGACTTCGGTGGTGACGTGCGTGGTGGCGGAGCACGCGGGGCGGGTGGCGGGCATCCAGCCGGTGCGTCCGGCGATGGTGGCGGCACAGATGGAGACGGTGTTTGAGGCGTTTGAGGTGGGGGGGGCGAAGACGGGGATGCTGTTCGCGACGCCGTTAATTGACGCGGTCTGCGCGGGGTTGCGGAAACGGAAGGCGCCGTTGGTGGTGGATCCGGTGATGGTGGCGAGCAGCGGGGCGCGGCTGCTGCGGCCGGGGGCGGTGCGGGCGCTGCGGGACCGGCTTTTTCCGATGGCCACGGTATTGACGCCGAACCTGGACGAGGCGGCGCTGCTGCTGGGGGAGGCGATCCCGAACGCGGCGGCGATGCGGGAAGCGGCGTGGACGTTAAGCAAGAGATTCGGCACGGCGGTGTTGTTGAAGGGCGGGCATCTGGGGGGCGACGTGGCGTTGGACGTGCTGGTGGCGGGCGAATTGGTGCGGGTGTTCGAGGCGCCGATGGTGCGCGGGGTGAACACGCACGGATCGGGATGCACCCTGTCGGCGGCGGTGGCGGCGTATCTTGCGAAGGGCTTTCCGCTGGCGCGCGCGGTGGCGGCGGCGAAGGCGTTTTTGACGCGGGCGGTCCGGACTTCGCGGTCTGTGGGGAAATGGCGCCTGCTGAATCATATGGCGTGACGCGGGCGCGTGTGGCGTGGAGGGGGAACAAGCCGGGCGGGCCACCTTCCGGCTTGGAGGCGCGGGGTGTCGGGGCTTTGATGGCGGCATGGCATTTGAAATCCGGCGGCCCCTTGCGTATCCGGCCCTTGCGCTGGCGGCGGGGACGGTGCTGGGCGCGGCGGGGCCTTCGGCGCATTGGCCTTGGGCGGTGGGCGCCTTTGGGGTGTTTGCGGGCGGATGGCTGGCGGTTGCGCTGGCGCGGGGGCGGGTACGGTGGGATGGGGAGGTCGTGGGTTCGTGGCTTGTGCTTGCGGCGTGCGGGGCGGCGGGATGCGCGTTGCTTCAGATGCAGCGGCATCCGTTTGATCCTGGGCGCGTTGACGGGGTGACGGCGGAGCATTTCCAGCCGGGCGAACTTGAGGGGGCGGTGGCGTCGATGCCGAGGGCGCGCGGGGCGCGGATGGAGTGTGCGGTCTGGGCGGAGATATGGCGTCCGGCGGGCGGGGGTGCGCGGCGGTGTTCGGGGTGGGTGCAGGCGCGGATGGAGCGGGGAGGGGCGGATCTGTTGCCCGGGCAGCGGGTGCGATTGGAGGGCGGTTTGCGCGCGCCGCGGGGTCCGGTGAATCCCGGGGCGTTTGACCGGCGGGCGTGGTGCGCGCGGCGGAACATACATCGGGAGATGGTGGTGCGGCGCGTGGAGAGGTTGGGGGCGGCGCCGGGGTGGACGCGTTGGACCTGCGGGATGGCGCGGGGTTTTCGGGAATGGATGCGGCGGGCGTTGTCGGAGGGGATTTCGGAAGATCCGGACACGGCGGCGGTGTTGCACGGGATGTTGTTCGGGGAGCGGTCGGAGATGCCGGAGGCGTGGGAGGAATGGTTTCGGCGGACGGGGACGCTGCATTTGTTTGCGGTGAGCGGGCAGAATGTCGGGGTGCTGGCGGTGGCGGGATTGCTGGTGATGCGGCTTGGGGGATTGCAACGGTGGCGGTGGGGGTGGGGGCTGATTCCGGCGCTTGGGTTGTACACTCTGGCGACGGGGGCGGACCCGTCGGCGGTGCGGGCGTGGGTGATGGCGTCGCTGGTGTTGGCGGCGTGGGCGCTGGACCGGCCGGTGTTGGTGGTGCAACTGCTGGCGGCGGCGGGGATGGGGATTCTGCTTGGGGACCCGTCGCAGATTCTGGACATAGGGTTCCAGCTCTCGTTTGCGGTGGTGGCGGCGCTGGCGTTGTTGACGCCGCCGTTGTTTGGGTGGATGCGGGGGTTTTGGGCGCCGGACCCGCTGGTGCCGAGGGCGTGGTGGCATCCGGTGCGGCGGGCGTTGGAAACGCCGCGGCTGGCGGTGCTGGGTTGCGCGGCGGGGTCGGTGGCGGCGTTCGCGGGGTCGGCGCCGTTGTGCGCGTGGCATTTTCATCTGGTCACGCCGTCGGGGATTCCGGTGAACATTCTGGTGGTGCCGCTGGCGTCGGCGGTGGTGGTGGTGGGCGCGATGGCGGTGGCGTTGTTCCCGGTGTCCGCGGCGCTGGCGTCGGTCTGCAACAACGCGAACTGGCTGGCGGCGCGGGCGCTGGTGGCGGCGGTTCAGGCGGGGGCGGGGCTGCCGGGCGCGGCGTTTCATGTGGGCGAACCCGGCGCGGGCTGGGGCGGGGCGCAACCGCGGGTGACGGTGTTGGCGGTGGGGAGCGGGCAGGCGGCGGTGGTGGAGTCGGAGGCGGGGGTTGACTTGTTCGACACGGGGTCGCGGGACGACGGGCGATTCGCGGTGGGCCCGTGCCTGCGGTGGCTCGGGGTGAACCAGCTGCGGTCGGCGTGGTTGTCGCTGGGGAACGCGGGGCATATCGGCGGGGCGCCGCTGGTGTTGGAGTCGGTGGCGGTGGAGGAGGTTTGGACGCCCGGGCTCAAGCACCGGTCGCCGTTCGTGCGGCGGCTGCCGGAGCGCGCGGTGCGGCGGCTGCGGGCCGCGAGCGCGGGGCAAATTGTGGAGCGCGGGGCGTGGCGCTGGCGGGTTCTTTGGCCGGAGTCGGTCCCAGCGGGGCCGTTGGCGGAGGACCGGTGCCTTGTGGCGCGGCTGGAGAGCGGGGCGGGATCGGTGTTGTTCGCGGGGGACATTGGTGCGACGGTGGAGGCGATGTTGGCGGCGCGGGGCGGGGAGATGCAGGCGGACATTGTGGTGAAGGGATTACATCCGCGGGAGGATTGCCTGACGGGCGCGTTTTTGGACGCTGTGCGTCCGCGGTTTGTGTTGTTTGCCGGGGCGGTTACGCGGACGCGGGATTGACGCGGGAGCAACAGGGCCGTTTG
>CAZHLM010000150.1:0-3358 GCA_964533295.1 uncultured Verrucomicrobiota bacterium | reverse complement strand
AGGTGTACACGCCCACCCAGATCGCGCAGGCCCTCGAGCGCGTCGCCGCGGTCGGGGTTCGACCCGCGAGCAAAGAACTGCGGATCTCGAGGACCACGCTGCGCGAGTGGGAGCGGAAGGCGAAGCGCGCCGCCGCGGGCGACGGCCGCGCGCCGACCTCCGGCCCCGACCCCGCGGACGTCCAGGCCGACCGCGACCGGCGGATCCTCGCCGAGTGGCAGAAGCAGCAGGGCCTCGGCCCGTCCCAGGTGCGGAACCAGCTCCGCCGCGCCGGCATGCGCGTGTCCATGCAGACCGTGCGCCGGGTCATGGAGGAGGCGGGGTACGTCCCGCCGAAGGTCGAGCGGCGCGACCACGACGACCGGTACGAGGCCGTCCGCCCGAACCAGATCTGGCATCTCGACTTCCTCCACCGGCACATCCACAAGCAGCCGGTGTTCGTCCTCGCGCTGCTCGACGACTTCTCTCGCTTCGTCCCCGGGTGGGCCCTCGACGACGCCGAGCGCGCCGACGCCGTGATCTCCGCCTTCGAGCAGGCCGTCGAGCGGCACGGCAAGCCGGAAGCCGTCATGCACGACGGCGGCGCCGCCTTCTGGGCCTGGCGCGGCGCCAGCCGCTTCACCCGGATCCTCGAGGAGTACGGCGTCGACCAGATCAAGGTCGACGTGCCCCAGCACAACGGCAAGATCGAGGTCTTCAACGCGAACATCCAGAAGGAGCTGTTCGATCGCGTGATCTTCCCCGACGTGGGCGAGCTGCGCCGCCGGCTCGGTCCGCACTTCCACTGGTACAACCACCACCGCACGTCGCACGCGCTCGGCGGGATCCTCGTCCCCGCCGACCGCTACTTCGGGCGCGCCGACGAGGTGATGGCCCGCATCGAGACGGGCGGCGCGGCGGGAGATCCGCTGGATCTCGCGTCGCGCACCCTCGAGCTGTTCCGGGTGGTCAGCCACCGCGGCCGGCCCGAGGTGTGGCTGATGGGGCAGAAGATCTTCGAGCTGGCGGGGTAGCTGGCGAACGGGGGGTGAGACAGGAGGGTGTACCACCACTCGACCCATCCAACCCCACCGCCGCCATGCCTCCATTACCGTCCCCGTGGTCGGCCGTCCCGTCCGTCGTGGCGGCCGCGCTCCTCCTCGCCGCCGTGCCGCTCCTCGCCGCGCTCGGGCTGCCGCATCCCTCCACCGAGGAGATCCTCGCCGCCACCGGAGCGGGTCGCTCCCGCGCCTACGAGCTGCGGCGCGCCGTCGAGCAGATCGTCCCCACCGTGCTCCGCCCGCCGGGCCGACCCGCGAAGGTCGTGCCGCCCGCGCCGGATCCGACCCGCGCCGAGGGGATCCTCCGCGCGGTCCGCGACTACCTGCTCGACCACGGCGGCGCGGTCGGCGGCACCGGCGCGCGCCGCCGCTACAGCGCCGGCTTCCGCCACTTCGTCCTCGACCTGGCGGCCCGCTTCCGCGACGTTCCGCTCGGCACGCTCGCGGATCTCGTGGCGGTCCCGCTGCCGACACTGAAGGACTGGCTGGCCGGCGGGGCCGACGCGCTGAAGCCACCGGAGACCCTGGTCGGCGCCGAGCCGCGGGACCGCGAACCCACCGAGCCGCAGATCCAGACCGTCCTCGCGGTGTGGGCGACGTGGGAGGGCGCGTTCACCACGTTCTGCTGTCACGTCCAGCACGAGTGGCGGATCCCGTTCCGCCGCACGCTCCTCGCGCGGATCCTCGAGGCCCACGGCGTCCGTTGGGCGAAACGTCGATCCGGTCGCTCCCCGGACGAGGACGCGATCCGCGGCGCGTTCCGGACTTGGTTCCCGAACGCGCAATGGGTCGCGGACGGCGCCGTCGTCGACGTGGCCGTCGGCGACCAGACCTTCCGCTTCAACGTCGAGCTCGTGGTCGATCCGGCCTCCGGCGCCTTCGTCGGCGTGTCGGTCGACGACGTGGAGGACGGACAGGCGTTGATCTCCGCCTTCGACGACGGGGTCCGGACGACCGGCGCGCGGCCGCTGGGGTTGCTCGTCGACAACAAGCCGTCGAACCTCACCGACGAGGTCCGCGCGGCGGTCGCCCCCACCGAGGTCCTCGCCGCGACCCCCTTCCGGCCGCAGAACAAGGCCCACGTCGAGGGGGCGTTCGGCTTGTTCCGCCAGACCGTCCCCGACCTCGCGGTCCCCGACGGGCCGCCGCGCGAGGTGGCCCGCGCGCTCCTCGCCGTCGCGTTCGTCGTCTTCGGACGTGTGCTGAACCACCGCCCCCGCGACGACAGGAAGCGCCGCTCCCGCGCCCAGCTCCACCGGGACCACCCCCCGACCGAGGAGGAGATGGCCGCCGCCCGTGCCGCGCTCCAGGAGCGACTCCGGCTGCGCGAGGCGGCGCGGAAGACCCGCCAGGCGCGCACCGATCCGCTCGTGCGGGCGGTCCTGCAGGACGCGTTCTCCCGGCTCGGCTTCGCCGACCCGACCGGCGCCCTCCTCGACGGGATCGCCCGCTACCCGATCGACGCGGTGCTCGAAGGGATCGCGATCGTCGAGGGGAAGCGGAACGCCGGCACGCTCCCCGAGGGGGTGGACGCGCGCTACCTGCTGGGCTGCGTCCGGAGGGTCGCCGAGGAGCGGGAGGGCTGGGAGATCGCGCTCGCCCTGTGGCAGGAGCGGGTCCGCGCCCGCGACGCGGCGCTGGCGGCGGCAGAGCGCGAGCAGGAGCGCCTCGACGAGCGGCTCGACGCGGCGCTCGATCGGATCCCGGCGTACGTCGATCGTGCCCTGCGAACGACCCGTCGGCTGGACCGGTTCTTCTGGCTGAAGGCGGTGGTCGACGTGGTCCAGGAGGAGGACGGAGCGGAACACGAGCGGCTGTTCCGCCTGGCGGCACGCCGGATCCACGCGACCCACTCGGTGCCGCACCGGGAGCGCCTCTCGGCCACGCGGTTCCTGGCGGCGGAGCTCCTGCCGGTCGGCTGACCGAGCGGCGGGACGGGTCACGGGTCGACGAGCGCCGCTGCCGCACCACGAGCCGTCCGCGCCACCGGGCTGCGCGCCGAGGGGCGGTCCACGGGTCGGGCACCACGGTGGCTCACCCGGGACCCGCCTCGTCAGCCCCCGACCCGGACGTCCGGGGTTTCCGACGGGTCACGGGTTGACAACCGCACGTAGTCGGTCCGCAACATTCCGAGGACCTCTGGATGATCGACCACGCGAGTGAGCGCGACACCGTCCATCTCGTCGAACTGGTTCGCGCGGTCGAGCGGCACGTCGAAGAATCGCACCCTCCCCGAAGGCAGCTCATATGCCGAAAGGCGATCGTTGTTCTGTACGAACAACGTGTCGTCACTGATAATTAGGTACTCGGTTCTGGTC
>CAZHLM010000149.1:0-3363 GCA_964533295.1 uncultured Verrucomicrobiota bacterium | reverse complement strand
TTGCTTTAAAATATGTTAAAGAACAGACTCCATATATTTGTTTGGAAGCGGTTAAAAAAAATGGTTATTCTTTAAAATCTGTAAAGAATCAAACTACAGAAATTTGTTTAGCAGCAGTAAAACAAGATGGGCGTGCTTTAGAATTTGTTAAAGACAAAACTCCAGATATTTGTTTAGCGGCAGTAAAACAAAATGGTTATGCTTTAAGATTTGTAAAAAATCAAACAGGTGAAATATGTTTGACAGCGGTAAAACAAAACGGTTATGCTTTAAAATTTGTAAAAAATCAAAATTTAGATATTTGTTTGGAAGCGGTAAAACAAAATAAAAATGCTTTAATGTATTGTAACGAAGACTTTAAAAAGTGGTATAATCGCAAACAAAAAATAGAATCATGCTTTGCGACGTAATTAATTAAATCAAAAAGAAAGGTTAAATATATGACTGATTTACAAAAAGTCGAACAAAATAGACCCTCTTTAAGATTTGTAAAAAATCAAACTCCAGAAATTTGTTTAGCAGCAGTTAAACAAAATGGATTTGCTTTAGAATTTGTTAAAGAACAAACAGAAGAAATATGTTTAGCAGCAGTAAAACAAAATGGTTATGCTTTAAGATTTGTAAAAAATCAAACAGATGAAATATGTTTAGAGGCAATAAAACAAAATGGTTATGCTTTAAGATTTGTAAAAAATAAAACTCCAGAAATTTGTTTGGAAGCGGTTAAGAAAAATGGACTTGCTTTAGGATATATTAAAGATAAGACTCCAGAAATTTGTTTAGAAGCAGTTAAAAGTAATGGAAATGCTTTGCGACATATTAAAGAACAAACTTTTGAAATTTGTTTAATAGCAGTTAAACAAAATGGAAACGCTTTGGAATTTGTTGAAAAACAAACGCTTGAAATTTGTTTAGAATCAGTAAAACAAAATGGAAATGCTTTACAATATGTTAAAGAGCAAATGCCGCAAATTTGTTTAGAAGCAGTAAAACAGTATGGTTGTGCTGTAAGATTTGTAAAAAATCAAACTATAGATGTTTGTTTAGAAGCTGTAAAACAAAATGGACTTGCTTTACAATTCGTTAAAGAACAAACGCCACAAATTTGTTTAGAAGCGGTTAAAAATGATGGCATTGCTTTAAAATTTGTAAAAAATAAAACTTCAGAGATTTGTTTAGCAGCAGTTAAACAAAATGGACTTGTTTTAATATATGTTAAAGATAAAACTTCAGAAATTTGTTTGGAAGCGGTAAAACAAAATAAAAATGCTTTAATGTATTGTAACGAAGACTTTAAAAAGTGGTATAATCGCAAACAAAAAATAGAATCATGCTTTACGACGTAATTAATTAAATTAAAAGGCAGAGTTAAATACATGACTGATTTACAAAAAGTCGAACAAAATGGAAACGCTTTGGAGTTTGTTAAAGAACAAACTCCAGAAATTTGTTTGGCAGCGGTAAAACAAAATGGACGCGCTTTAAAATATGTTAAAGAACAGACTCCATATATTTGTTTGGAAGCAGTTAAAAGAAATGGACGCGCTTTGGAATTTGTTAAAAACCAAACTTCAAAAATTTGTTTAGAGGCTGTTAAAGAGAACGGTTTTGCTTTAGAATTTGTCAAAAATAAAACTCAAGAAATTTGTTTGGCAGCAGTCAAACAAAATGGAAATGTTTTAGAATATGTAAAAAATCAAACTTCAGAAATATGTTTAGCAGCGGTAAAACAAAATGGTTATGCTTTAGAATTTGTTAAAAATCAAACTCCAGAAATATGTTTAGAAGCGGTTAAAAGAAATGGAAACGCTTTGGAATTTGTTAAAAATCAAACTACAGAAATATGTTTAGAAGCAGTTAAAAGAAATGGCGGTGCTTTGCAATTTGTAAAAAATCAAACTTTAAATATTTGTTTGGGGGCGGTAAAGCAAAATAAGGATGTTTTACAATATTGTAACCATGATTTTAAAAAATGGTATAACCGTAAACAAAAATTAAAAAAGGTTATAAGTGTTTTTTAATTTTACTTTCTTAAAAGTTAATTAATTCTTTATGCAACTTTAAATTATTTATATATATGAACAACTTTACATGAAATAAGTGAATAAAAGTTTTTTAAATAAAAATAAAAAGAGGGTTTTTATATATGCGATTATTTATATAAAAAAAAATTAAAAACAATTCTTGACTTTTTTAAAAAATAAAATATTATTATGGTATAGAATTAAGGCTGAATAGACCAAAGGCAGAGTCAAGGGACTTAAAATCCCTGTAGTGTGGGTTCGAGTCCCACTTTAGCCACTTCTTTTAAAAAAAAATGTTGACTTTTTTAAAAAAAATGCTATATTATAATCATGGGTATATTTATTAAAGTATATTATTCGAGTTGCGATCAAGTGCTCACAAGAGATTTCTTTGATATTGAAGAGGCTAAAAGTTTTGCAGATTCTTTGGGTGCCTCTTTTATCAAAGCAGATATAATTACAGTTTCTGATGATGATTGTGATGATTAAAAATTAAGTATTTGACAAATAAAAAAAATATGTTATTATAAAACATAAATTAATAAAGAAAGGTTATTATGTTACAAATGTATAAATTTGAAAGTGTTGAAACTCAAGAAAAAGTTATGGTTAATGTTTTTGATTTGATCGAGAACGGAGTCCCCATTGATTCTGAAGGTGAAGAAATGATTCTAACCGCTTATTCTGATGGTCAGGATTGGGTTCCTGTTAATGATGATTGATATATAGAATTTGCCGCCGTATGATGCCGAGGGAGAACCTCGGATGAGTTAGAGCCTTTCGTTTAGTTGTGTTTGTCGAGTTAAATCTAACTTCATGAAACAAAGGCGGCACCCTTTTCTTAAAAAAAATAATGAAAAAAAGTTAAACATATGAATAATACGCGAGCAAATAAGCGCGAAATAAGCCCTAAAATTATAGGGTTTTTTGCTTTTATTAACAAAATTGTTTTCTTTATATTTCTTTTTTTAATTATATTATTAAGTTCTTTTTTTCTTATTATAAAGTATTTTTTTAAAAATTTTTTATCTATTTTGCCTTGGTTTTTGTTAATTATAATGGTGATATATTGTTTTTTTTATAAATAAATGACAAATAAATAAAGGCAAAATATAGTAGATAATTAATTTTGTTTTATATTAGATACGATAAATGATTTATAAAGCATATAAATTATTTATTAATAATTTTTTTTTATGTAGTTTGATTTTTTATATGTTAGCATGATAAATGATTTTTTTTAAAAAACTATTTGACTTTTTTTGAAAATGTTTTATTATTAAATCATGAAACAAAAACAAATACACCAAAAAATTACATTAGAAAAATTAAAAGAAAT
>CAZHLM010000148.1:0-3365 GCA_964533295.1 uncultured Verrucomicrobiota bacterium | reverse complement strand
TCTCTTTTTTTGGGGGGGGCGCCCTTTCGGGCGCGACCCGGATGCCAATCGCGCCCGGAAGGGCGCTCCCTCAAGGAGACACAAGTCAGGTCGCCGTCAGTACGCTTTCGCCATGATCACCCGTTGCGGGCTGGGCTGGCCGGTGAGGAGGCACGGGCCGGTGTCGCGGGCGTCGGCCGGGAGTTGGTCGGGGAAGGGCAGACAGCGGATGGTTGTTTCGAATCGCTTCGACATTTCTTCTTCGTGTTCGTGGGTGCCGGCCCAGTGGACCCAGGCAAAGCCGGCATCCTTGCCGGCAAAGTAGGCTTCGAATTCATCGAGGCTGTTGATGACGCGGCTGCGGGCGTCGCGGAATTGCCGGGCGCGTTCCAGCAGCTCGCGTTGCATCGTGTCGAGCAACGGCCGAATGGCGGCGACGGCTTCGGCGCGCGGGAGAAATTGTTTGCGGGCTTTGCGGTCGGTCTCGTGGAGGGTGAAGCGGCGGACGACGCAAAGGCTGCCTTTCTCGAGATCTTTCGGGCCGACTTCGATTCGAACCGGTACGCCTTTGGCCTCCCATTCGTAGTATTTGGCGCCCGGCATTATGCCGTCGCGGTCGTCGAGTTTGACGGTCAGCCCTTGCGCTTTGAGTTCGGCCAGGACCTTACCGGCTTCTTCGAGGACCCGGGTTTTCTCGGCATCGTTCTTGAAGATGGGGACGATGACGACGTGAATCGGAGCGAGTTTCGGGGGCAGGACGAGGCCGGTGTCGTCGGAGTGGGTCATGATGAGCGCCCCGACCAGCCGGGTGGAGACGCCCCAGCTCGTGGCATAGACGTACTCGCGTTTGCCTTCCTTCGTGAGGAACGTCACGTCGGCGCCTTTGGCGAAGTTTTGGCCGAGGTAATGGCTGGTGCCCATCTGCAGGGCCTTGCCGTCCTGCATCATGCCTTCGATGCAGAGTGTTTCGAGCGCGCCGGCGAATCGTTCGCCGGGCGTTTTACGGCCTTTGACGACCGGGACGGCTGCGACGTTTTCGGCAAAGTCGGCGTACACGTCGAGCATCCGGTGGGTTTCTTCGAGCGCTTCGGCTTCGGTGGCGTGGGCGGTGTGGCCTTCCTGCCAGAGGAATTCGGCGGTGCGCAGGAACAGGCGGGTGCGCAATTCCCAGCGGACGACGTTGGCCCATTGGTTGATCAGCAGCGGCAGGTCCCGGTAGGACTGGATCCAGTTTTTGTATTGCGCCCAGATGATCGTCTCGCTGGTGGGGCGGATGACGAGAGGTTCTTCGAGTTTCGAGGCCGGGTCCACCACCACTTCGCCGTCCATGGACTTGAGCCGGTGATGGGTGACGACGGCGCATTCCTTGGCGAAGCCGGCCGCGTGTTGTTCCTCTTTGGTCAGGAACGACAGCGGGATGAACAGTGGGAAGTAGGCGTTGACGTGGCCGGTGGCCTTGAAGCGGTCGTCGAGTTCGCGCTGCATTTTCTCCCAGATGGCGTAGCCGTGGGGTTTGATGACCATGCAACCGCGGACAGGGGAATGTTCGGCGAGGTCGGCGCGTTGGATGACATCGAGATACCACTGCGCGTAATCCTGCGCGCGGGGAGTGACCGCGGGTTGGTCGGAGGTCTGGTTCATGGGGCGACCTGTGTAACGCAGGCGGCGGGGAAATTCGAGTGGAAACCACCGGGGCGTTTCCGTACAGTGGGCGCATGGCAACAGGCGGTTTGCTCCACGGGGCGCGGGTTTATCTGTCGGGGCCGATGGATTTCGTGGCGTCGCGGGCGGCGGAGAAGAAATTCGGCTGGCGCAACCGGGTCGGGGAGTTTTTGCAGCGGATGGGCGTGACGGTGTTTGATCCGTGGTTCAAGCCGGCGGTGCGCGGGCTGCACGAGTATGGCCGGGAGGATGAGGACAGCGTGCAGCGGATTCGCGAGCGCTGGACGTATGCGCGCGGACGGAAGGGCGCGGCGGCGCGGGCGTGGTGTGTCCGGCAGTTTTGGGAGACGATGCACATTGATTTGCGGATGGTGGACACGAGCGATTTCACCATCTCGTATTGTCCGACCAACATTTACAGCGTCGGCACGCCGCATGAGATTGTGATGGCGACGTTGCAGCACAAGCCGGTGCTGTTTGTCAGTCCGCCGGTGCGGTTCCCGACCCTGCACGAACTGCGGCGGCATTTGCGGCGCGACCCGGTCGGGGCGGCGTTGTTGGCGAAACTGGAGCGCGAGGTGCCCATCAAGGAGAACCCGCGCGGTCATCCGAGCTTGTGGTATCTGCCGTTGGTGGGCGGGGAAAACTTTTTCGACGGCTTCGGGTTCGCGCCCTATCGGAAACGATTTGGGTGGCAGAAAGACATTCCGCTCGACGAGCATGAGCGGCGGCGCAAACCGCGTCGGCCGTTGTTGCCGTTTTTGGAGCGGCTGAACCACCGGCTGCCCAAAAAATGGGACGACAAGCTGGGCCGGTTTGTGGCGGACGACGACTGGTTGCTGTGGGATTTCCAAGCCGGCAAGACGCAGGGAGTGCGGAGATGAACGACGAGATGTTGCGAGCGGCGTTGACGGGGTTCATGGCGGCGGCGGAAACGAGAGATGCCGGCAAGATTGCTGCGGCGTTGGGGCGGATCACCGAATGTCAGCGGGCGCTGGGCGACCGGCTGCATCCGCAACTGCGGCATTTTTTGGAGAACCGCAGCTACCGCAAGGCGCTGGAGTTTATGCAGGGCGGAACACCCGCGGCAGGAACATGCCGCTGACCTGCTGATACTGCCGGTAATCCTCGCCGAAGGCGCGCAGCGCATCGGCTTCCTCTTCGCGGGCGAGCCGGTAATAGGTCCAGCACAGCAGCGGAAACATCACCAGCGTGATCAGCGTCGGCCAGTTGATGAGGCTGCCGGTCAGAAACAGGAAGAAGCCCGTGTACTGCGGGTGGCGGATGCGACGGTACAGGCCGGTCTGCACCAGCTCGCCGCGCCCCCGGTAAATCTGCCGCCAACCGAGCAGGGCAATGACAGCGCCGGTGGCGATCAACGTTTGCCCCAACACGTCGCAGAGGATGGCACCGGTATCTCCCCAGCCAAACAAATACGCCCACGCATGGCCGCGAAAGTGGTGGGTGGCGTAGTCGGCCTGGCCCGTCGCGGCGGCCAGCCCGTACATCGTCAGCGGCAACCCGTACATTTCGGCGTAGAGCGCAATCACCCAGGCTTGCGCCATGCCGGCCGATCGCCATTGCGCGCGGGTGCGGGGGCGCAGGATGCCGTAGAGAAACACGCTGAGCAGGACAATGTAAATGGCGACCAGCCACCAGTTGTCGTAGCCGATTCGAAAAATCTCCCAGAAGCGCGTCACGTTGGCGATTTGGACGCGACAAGC
>CAZHLM010000147.1:0-3405 GCA_964533295.1 uncultured Verrucomicrobiota bacterium | reverse complement strand
TTGCCGTGGAGCGCGGCCGAGTCCACGGCGTGCTGCGAGTAGTGGACGCCGTCGAGGTTCCGGTTGGTGTAGTGGTAGGGGGAATGGAGAAAATCGACGTCGGGGGATGCGAGGATGCGGCGGCCCGCGTTGTAGAGCGAGCTGTGCGGGTGCGGGTTGTAGAAGCGGCCGCAGTAGGTGTAGGCGTGCATGAGGCCCACGAGCTTCCGCCGTCCCGTGGCCTCCTTGATCGCGCGGCACTGGGCGAGCGCGAAGTCGGCGGCCAGCTCCGCGTGGCACCTGTAAAAGTCCGCCACCTTCGTCCCGTGCGCCTCGGCGAGGCGGAAGATGCCCGCGTGGCCAAACGCGGCGCGCTCGGCCGCGGTCGGGATCGCCGCGGTGTCGAACGCGGCGTTCTCCTCGCGCCATGCGCGGCGGAGCGCGTCCGCGCGGCCGTACTCGGCCTGGAGCCAGTCGCGGAAGGCCGCGCGCATGGGCTCGGAAAAGTCGCCCCAGCCGTTGCGGTCGCAATCGAAGCGCCATTCGTTGTCGCAGAGGATCGGGTTGTAGCCCGCGATATTCTCCGCGAACGGGCCGCCCTCGTAATGCGCGACGAACCGGCGCGTCGTTTCGGTCGCGTCGGCAAGCCATCGCCGGGAACCGAACGAGCCGAGCCGGATGCGCAGTCCGTTCTCTTTCATGACCAGTTCGTCCGGGTGGTTGCGGCACCAGAGATAGGGCGCCCCCATCCGTCCGCCGACGTAGAGGATAAGGCGGATGTCCGGTTTGGCCCGGACCAGCGCCGCGACGTGCGCATCGTAGATTTCGTAATCGTATCCCTCCCCGCCGTCCCAGCACCACATGTCGGGCTCGAAAAGCGACGTGGCGTAGAGCGGGATACCGGCCTCGGCGTATTGGACGAGCTTCGAGGGCGCGGCGTATCCGGGATAGCCGATGCGCGCGACCGTCCGCGAAATGGGCCGCCCGTCCCGCAGGATTTCCCGCCCGGTTTCCAACGCCGACACGGACCAGATCATCGGGAGCCCTCCCGCCGGAACCACCGGGTCTCGCCGCCGCGGAATTCCCACGCCGCGCCCGATTCGCGTCTGTCCCCGCCAAACCGATCCGTCAGGGCGCCCCCGCCGGGCAGCCGGATCTCGAGCGGCCCGGCGGTCCGCGCGGTGACGCAGAGGAATTCGCCGCGCCCCTTGACCGACGCGCCCGCGCCGCAGAACGCGTGCGCGCCGCTTTCGACGGCGATGGCCCGGAGCAACGCCGGCGTGAGCCCGGGCGCGCTCGAGAACCAGTGGACGGCGCCGTCCGATTCCTTGCGGATCAATCCCGGTTTGCCGCGCCCTTCGAGCATTCCCAAAACCTCGGCATCGGGGTCGTCGCCGAAAAAGCAGGGCGCGAACAGGGCGCCGGAGAACGCCGGCTTGCGCCATCCGGCCAGCGCGGGCGACGGCTGCAGCGGGGAGAGGCCCGTGCGCGAGCCGCAGCTTTCGAACGGGATTCTGCCGCAGGACCGCAGCTCAATCACGTCGCGCGCGTCGTCGCGCCCAAGCCGCAAGCCGGTCAGCTCCCGGCAGTGGCCGAGTTCCCCGGCCTGTTCGTCGAAATAACCCGGAGCATAGAACCAGAGCACGGCGCAACGCTCCCGCGCGAGCCGCTCCCGGATCGCCCGCCGAAGCGCGGCCGGCACGCAAAGGGCGTCCGGCACGATGTACAGCCGGAATGCGCGGTCGAGACGCGGCCAGTCTTCGAGCAGGAACTCCTCCCAGAGCAGGCCCGTCTCGGGAAGGGTCCACTGGCGCAGCCCTTCCACATAGGCTTTCCCGAAATCCGGTTCGAGCGCGCGGTGAAAGGCCGACTCGGGCGAAACGATCAGAGCCAGGTCCGGTTCGATGCCTTCGCGGTCAAGATCGAGCCCGCGCGCCGCGTCGAGAATCTCACGGACGCACGCCTGGACGCTTTCGTCGTCATAGGCCAGCGGCCCCCAGGCGTTGTAGTGGAACCAGTGCCCGTGCACGGGTTCGAGCCGGTCGGAGAGCAGGATGCGGCCGCCTTCGCAGAGCGCCGAACCGATGTCGCGCAGCAGAAGCTGCCGCGTTTGCCAGAGATCGCGGGCGCCGCCCCCGCCGGTGTGGACGGCCCCCACCGCGCCGGTGGCGCCGCCGGTCCCGGCGCGCCAGACCGCGTTCAGGCGTCCGTCGGGCGGCGCGCCCACATGCGTCGGCGTGTCCAGTTGCGCGAACCATTTCTTTCCGCGCAGCCGCAGGGAGCCCGCAGCAAGCCGCGACTGCCAGACGCCGTCCCGGCCGCGGCGGAAGCCGTCGCACGGAGCCACCAGAAAATCGACGTCCGGCGAATCGAGCACGAACCGCACCGCGCCGTGCGGCCAGCCCTGCGGGTACTCGCATCGCGCCGGCATCTCGAAGACGTGCCCGAACGGCAGCAGGACAAGCGCTCCGCGCCGCGTCGCGCCCTTGATCGCCGCGGCCCACGCCAGAGCCAGGCGCGCGTTGCACTCGTGGTAAAACGCAAAGTAATCCGCCACGCGCGGACCCCGCGATTCGCGCGGCTCGGTCAAGAGCCACGAACCATCCGCGCCGCGCTCGTGCGGGGCCGGCAAGTCGCAGGCCGCTCCGGCCGCGCCGCGCGCCCGCATCCATTCCCGGAACCCCTCCCGCATCGCCGGCGAGTAATCGCCGAAGGCAAGCCCCACCTCAGACGGCGGATTATCGCGCCGCACTTCGCCCGCCCCCCGCCAATTTTCGCCAACCATCACGGCGAGATACCCGGCAACCGAATCGGCGAACGGCCCCGACTCGAAATGCCGCACCAGCCGGGCCAGGGCTTCCGCGCTCTGCTTGCGCCACACGGCGGAAGCCAGGGAGGGCGCATCAAGCCGGTGGCCGTCGGAATTCCGGGCCAACTCATCCGGGTGGCGCCGGCCCCAAGGCACAGGCGCGCCCGACCGCATCCCCACCGTCAACACCAGTTTCGCACCGGGCCGCCGCCGCAGCAACCGCGCCAGCACCGCCTCGTAATCGGCAAGGTCGAAGCCCTCTTCGCCGTCCCAGCCCAGCATCCATGGCTTGATCGAGTTCGGGACAATGAAAACCTCCGCGCCGCACGCGCCGTAAATGGCGAGGCGCGGCAGGTCGAGATCGCCCGGAAAGTCCAGGCTCGCCCACAACGCCCTTTCGCTCAAGACATCTCCAGGCGCCGAAGGCATTTCCACATCAGATGTGCGGGCCGGGCCAAGACGTCCAATGCAATCTCCCCCGCGCGGCGACCCGCGAATTTGAAACGGTTCAGATTATAATGGCATGGACTCCGGTGCGGTCACGACTACTGTGGAACTCAAAGCATGAGCGATGGCGCGGTCACGATCCGGGACGTGGCGCGAGAGGCGCGCGTCTC
>CAZHLM010000146.1:0-3415 GCA_964533295.1 uncultured Verrucomicrobiota bacterium | reverse complement strand
CCAGGTTGACCGTCAGCACGATCGGTTCCGGATCGCCGCAGGCGAGCTGGGTCAAGCCGCCACAAGAGCCGCTGGCGATCAGCGCAATGACGTCGTAAGTCGAACCCAGCGCGTTGTCGACCGTCAGCACGTAGTCGGCCGTGATCGCCGGCGTGAAGCTGTACCAGATGCTGTTCTGCATTGTGGTGGCGCTGGTGGTGTTGCACGAGCCGGGGATGCCATCGGCCGTCGCCAGGTTGTTATCCGTGACGGTCGAGAACGGCAGCGACGCGATCGCGATCGCATTGGCGCAATCGTCATTGCTCGGCGTGACATTCAGCGTGATGTTGCACGAGTCCGTACGGCTCTGGGCATCGGTCACGGTGACTGCCAGCACGTAGGCCCCGGCGCTGGTGGCAGCCGAGACGCTCGCATTGACGGTGTAGACATTGTCGCCCGCGACGGCGTCGGGCGCCACGCCGTCGTCAAGCATCGCCACCGACGACCCGCCGCCGATCTGCGAGAGATCGACTGAGACGGCAATGCCGGTGCTGGGAGGCAACAGAGCCGGCGTGACGTTGGCCGAGAGCACGCTGCTGCCGCCCGCCGCGACCGCCGCCGGTGAAGCGGCGTTGCAGGCGATCGAGAGCGAGGTGACATCGATCGAGAAGCTCGTCGGTCCGCCGCCTTCCGCCGCACCGTTGTCACCGATCTGGATGTAGTACTGCGTGCCCGCATCCAGATTCACGGAGAACTCAATCGGCTCGGGCTGATTGCCGCAGGCGATCGGCGTGAGACCGCCGCAGCCGCCCGTGAGCACCTGGACGATGCCGTCGTACGTCGGCGAGCCGATATCCGGATTGACCACCAGCGTATAGCTGGCGGTGACGCTGGGCGTGAACGTGTACCAGACCGCATTCTGCATCACGGGCTGCGTGCCGATCGTGTCGCAGATGCCGCCGGGCGCGTCGGCAGTCGAGTTGTTGTTGTCAAACGTGGTCGAGAACGGCACGGACGGAATCACTTCCGCGGTGGCGCAGGTCTCGTTGGCGTTGACCACACCAACCGTGGCGTTGCAGGTGTCCGTACGGCCTTCGTTGTCGGCTGCGTTGACAACCAAGGTGTAGTTGCCGACCGCGGTGCCGGAAGCGACGGTCACGTTGGCGCTGTACACGTTGTCGCCCGCGGTGGCGTCCGGCGGGACGCCGTCGTCCAGCATGTTAACCGTGCCGCCGCCGACCGAAGAGGCGTCGACGCTGACGGTGATGCCAGTGCTCGGCGGGCTGATTGCGCCAGTAACCGTGGCGCTGACAACGGTTGTCTGGCCGGCGAGCACTTGCGCAGGATTGGACGGGTTGCAAGCGGCATCCAGGGCATTGACGATGTCGAACGCGACACTGGTCGCGCCGCCGCCTTCGGCCGTGCCCCAGTCACCGACCTGAATGTAGTACGTCTGCCCCGCGCTCATGGGAACCGTCAGCACGATCGGCTCCGGATCGCCGCAGGCGAGCTGTGTCAAGCCGCCGCAGGAGCCGCTGGCGATCAGCGCGATCACGTCGTAGGTCGAGCCGAGCGCATTGTCGACGGTGAGCGTGTACGACGCGGTCAACGTAGGCGTGAAGCTGTACCAGACGCTGTTCTGCATCGTGGTGGCGCTGGCCGTATTGCACGTGCCAGGCAGTCCATCAGCGGTGGCGGTGTTGTTGTCGACCACGGCCGAGAACGGCAGCGAGGAGATGACAACCGCGTTGGCGCAGGCGTCATTCGCCGGAGGCGGCGCGGTGACCGTCAGCGCGATGTTGCAGGTGTCGCTGCGGAGCTCGGCATCCGTCGCCGTGGCGGGTAAGGACTTCGCGCCGGCAGTGGTGTTGATGTCGACGGTGGCCAGGTAGGAGTAGACGCCATCACCCGCGACCGCGTCGCCGTTGGAACCGTCATCGAACATCGCCTGCGTTGCGGAGCCGCCGATCAGCGTCAGGTCGATCGCGACCGCGATGCCCGTGCTGGGTGGGTTCGTGCCCGGCGTGACGCGCGTGCTCAGCAGCGTCGTGTTGCCCGCAGGTACCGTACTCGGCGCGGCGGTCTGGCAGATTGCATCCAGCGGCAGCGAGCAGATCACGTCGAGCTGGAAGTTGCCAGCGGTCAGCGTGGTCGACCAGGGCAGCACCAGCACGTAGTAGGTTGTGCCGGCCGTGGTGTTGATGGTGACGCCGGAGCGCGTACCCGAGATGGAGCAGCCGGCAGTGAAGAGGTCGTCATTGCCTGCGATGCAGTTCAGCGCGCCGCACACGCCGTCAAAAGCGACAATCTGCGTGTCGAACGTGGTGGCGGCGTTGCACAGGCTGAAAGAAACCGGCGCGCCGTCGCCCAGATAGCTGTACCAGACGCCCGCGGCGCGGCCGCTGTAGACTGCCGGGTCGCCGGTGTTGGCGCACGTCAGAGTCGGGGACGCCGGGAAGTCGCCGGTGCTGCCGTCGATATACGCGATCGTTGATGAACCGCACGTGACCGGGATGGCATTATCACATAGGTCGTTCGCCGGCGGAGGAACCGCAGTGGTCAGGGTGAACGAGCCACTGGCGTTGCGGCCCTGGGCATCCGAGTAGGTCCAAGGTAGCGCCTTGGCGCCAGGCAGCGTGCCGTTCGCGACGGTTGCGTTGGCGCTAAAGATGTTGTCGCCGGCGGTCGCGTCCGGCGCGACGCCGTCATCCAGAAGCGCGACCGACGAGCTGCCGCCGATCAGCGAGAGATCAACGCTCGCGACTGCGCCGCTGATGGTGCCCGAGCACGGCACGACCGCGAGCGTCAGCACGCTTGTCTGGCCCCAGCTCACGCCCGTGGCCGGCGTAGCGGTCGCGGTCGTGACCTGGCCGCCGCCGGTGTTTGCCGGCGAAGCGCTGTTGCGCGCGTTCGAGACGAGATTCTCGAAGTCGTTGCGATTGTCGTTTGCATCCACGTCGCCACCGCACTTACGCGTGGCCGCGTTGACCGCGCCGGCGGAGATCTGGGCCGGGCCCGTTCCGCCCTCAAAGCAGCCAGTCGTGCTTGTCGACGTGGTGTACGACACCAGGTCAACCACGCTCGCGCCGATCGGGCAGCCCGTGCCGGTCAGCGTGATCTGGTCGTTGACCAGCGCGCCTTTGCCCGACGACGAGGTCATCGCTGTCGCCGTACCCGAGAGGTCCGGCGTGGGCAGCGGCCGGCCGGTTGCGCCGGGCGTCTGAAGCTGAATGAGGAAATAGCTCTTTCCGGCGATGGTTGTGCCGCCGGGGATGTCGACGCGCGTCCAGGTCGTGCTCGTCGCGGAAGAGGCGATCTGCACCGACCAGCCGCCAATGTTGGCGGGGGTCGAATCGGCGTTGTAGAGCTCGATGAAGTCGGCGTTGTAGCCGGCAGCGCCGCCGAACGTGCCGCCGCCATAGATCTGACTGATCTT
>CAZHLM010000145.1:0-3431 GCA_964533295.1 uncultured Verrucomicrobiota bacterium | reverse complement strand
GGAACTGCCGGAAGACATCCCCCTGATACGTGTCGAACCACGGCAGCCAGCGGTTGTCCGGGTGCCGCAACGGCCGCCCCGCCACCTCCACCGTCCCCAAACTCCGCAACCGCCCGGCCTCGACGCGCGGTCGCAGGGTCATCTCGCCAATCCGTAGTTCTTTCAAGTCCATGGCCGGGGAGTTGAACCACAAGCCACCCCAGAGTCAACCCCCTTTCCAACCCCGTGCGAGGCTTGCTTGTCGGAATGATGTTTGGTCTGCTCCGCCCCTATGAATCCGTTCCACACGAAGCCGGACTGGGAAAACCAGCACGTCACGCAAATCAACCGCGAATCCGCCCACGCCCCGTGGGGCGCGTACGAAAACGCCTCCCAAGCGCGCGGCTGCAACCGCGACGCCTCGGCCAACGTCATGGCGCTGGACGGAACCTGGAAGTTCCATCTCGCGCCGCGACCGCAGCAGGTGCCGACCGGATTCTGGGAGCCGGGCTTCGCCACGGCCAACTGGGCGGACATCCAAGTCCCCGGCAACTGGGAACTGCAGGGATTCAGCAAACCGATCTACACGAATTACATCTACCCGTTTGCGCTCGGCAAGGATGAGCCGTACTTGCAGAAGCCCAGCCTGACCGGGCTGACCGCGGATGAGCCGACGCTGATGAACCCGCCGTTCGTGCCGGGCGACAACCCGACCGGCTGTTACGTGCGCACCTTCGACCTACCGGCGACTTGGGCCGGCAAGAGCGTGTTCATCCATTTCGGCGGAGTCGAATCGGCGTTCTACCTCTGGCTCAATGGCCAGCCGGTCGGGTATTCGCAGGACAGCAAACTGCCGGCGGAGTTCGACCTGACGCGTTTTCTCCGGCCGGGCGCCAACACCATCGCGGTGCAGGTGATGCGCTGGTCCGACGGAACGTGGCTCGAAGATCAGGATTACTGGCACATTTCCGGCATCTTCCGCCCCGTGCGCCTGATCGCCAAACCAGCCATCCATCTGCGCGACTGGTTCGTCCAGGCGACCGGCACGACCTACCGCGTCGCGGCGCAACTGAAAGCATTGGCAGGCTACGCCGACCACACCGTGCGGGTGGAGTTGTTCGACCCGACCGGGCAGCGCGTCTTTCACGCCGAACAAAAACCCAACCTCCGCGTCGGCTTGACCTGCACCCACGAAGCCACCGTGCAGTTCCTCCACGAACTGCCGACCGTGCAACCGTGGACGCCGGAAACGCCCCACCTCTACACCACCGTCCTGACGCTGCTCGCGCCCGATGGCCGGGCCGTGGATTGCGAATCGTGCCGCACCGGCTTCCGCACCATCGAGATCAGGGACGGCGTCATCTACTTGAACGGCGTGCGGATGATCTTCCGCGGCGTCAACCGCCACGAACACGCCTGCGCGACAGGCCGCTACGTCCCGCGCGAACACATGCGCCGCGAGATCCTCCTGATGAAGCAACTCAACTTCAACGCCGTCCGCACCTGTCATTACCCCAACGACCCCGGCTGGTACGAGCTGTGTGACGAACTCGGCCTCGCCCTCGTCTGCGAAGCCAACTTGGAAACCCACGGCGTCTGGGCGCTGCTCGCCAACCACCCGGACTGGGCCGCCGCCTTCCTCGAACGCGCCATCCGCATGGTGCAGACCCACAAAAACCACCCGGCCATCCTCTCCTGGTCGCTCGGCAACGAATCCGGCCACGGCCCCAACCACGCCGCCATGGCCAACTGGATCCGCTACTTCGACCCGACCCGACTCACCCAATACGAAGCCGGCGCGCCCGGCGCCATCATCTCCGACCTGCGCGGCCACATGTACGCCCCGCCCGACTCCATCATCAACATCCTCGCCGACGCGCGCGACCGCCGCCCCATCGTTCTCGTCGAATACCTCTACCAAATCCGCAACGCCGGCGGCGGCATGCACTGGTTCACCGAATTGACCGAACGCTTCGAACGGTTCCAAGGCGGCTTCGTCTGGGATTGGCAGGACAAATCACTCCTCGCCACCGACCCCACCGGCCGAACCTTCCCCGGCTACGGTGGCGATTTCGGCGAAGAACTCGTCGAGCGCACCTGCCCGAAATTCATGACCAACAACGGCGTCGTGCTCCCCGACCTCACCCCCAAGCCGGTCGCCTATGAAGTCAAACATTGCCAGTCGCCGATTCAAATCGTTGCGGCCGACGCCGAAACCGGCGCGTTCACCCTCCGCAATCGTCACCATGCCCTCGGCACCACCGGCTACCGACTCCACTACCGGCTCCTGCGCGACGGCCTCACCATTCACGAAGCCGACCTGCCTCTGCCGGCCGCCAAGCCGATGACCAACGCCGAATTGCCCGTTACCCTCCCGGCCCGCACCGCGCCCGGCGAGTATCACGTGAACTTCCAAATCACCCTCGCCGCCGACACCCCGTGGGCCAAGGCCGGTCACGAAATCTACCAAACCCAATTTGCGCTCGCCACCGTCGCCCCGGTCCCCGGCCGCCTTGCAGCGGGGCAGGGCGAGGGGCGGGTGCTGGATGGCCGGCTTTGCGCCGGTGACCTCACCGTCGAGTTCAACCAAGCGACCGGTCGCCTCACGCGCGTCGCGAAGGCCGGTATCTGTTATCTCACCGACGGCGCGACCGAAACGCTCTGGCGGCCACAGTCCGGTCTCGATGCCGCGCCGCATTGGGGCTTCTACGATTTATGGGAACCGCTCGTCCCCGGCCGCTTTGCACGCCAACTCAAAAGCATCACCACCGGCGACAACCGCGTCACCGTCACCACGGACATCAGCGAAATCGGATACACCATCCGGGCCGGTCGGCTCCACATCGAAGCCGAGATCCAGGTGCCCCGGCCACTCAAACACGTCCCGCGCGTCGGCCTCGGATTTGTTGTCGCGCCGGGCTTTGAGAAACTCGAATGGTTCGGCCGCGGTCCCGGCGAGAATTATTGCGACCGCAAGGAACACACGCTCGTCGGCCAGTACGAATCCACCGTCACCGCCCAGCACTTCCCGTTCATCCCGCCCTCCGAATGTGGCGGACACGAGGACACCCGGTGGTTGAAGCTCGCGAACGCGGCCGGCCAGTCGCTGATCGTCACCAGCCCGGCCTTGTTCCACTTCGACGCCCGACATTCCTCGCTGGCCGACTACTTCGGCGCCGCGCACGACCACGAGTTGCCGCGCCGCCCCGAAACGTTCCTCCACCTCGATGCCCGGCACGCCGGCATCGGCGACAACTTCGGTTGGTCCACGGCGCTGGACGAGAAACACCAAGTCCCCGCCACGACCTACCGGTTCCGCTTCGAAATCGAGTTCCGGTAAATGGCCGTTACCCGCAAAGCGGCAACAGGCTTTGGTACATCCGTTTCGCGGATTTCTCCGCCGGCAGGTCCCAGAGTTCCTGGCTGAACATCTCGATGCTGAAGAAGCCGCG
>CAZHLM010000144.1:0-3564 GCA_964533295.1 uncultured Verrucomicrobiota bacterium | reverse complement strand
GGGCGCTGTCTTGTTTTGGGCGGTGATGTATTGGCGGGTGGGCGGGTTTTTGACGCGGCGGTTGGAGGTGGATGACCGGCGACCGACGCCCGCGCGGGCGGAGGAGGACGGGGTGGATTTCGTGCCGACGAATCCGTTGGTTCTGTTTGGGCACCATTTCAGTTCGATTGCCGGGGCGGGGCCGATTGTGGGGCCGGTGATTGCGGGGCTGGCGTTTGGCTGGGTGCCGGCGTTGTTGTGGATTGTGCTGGGGGCGGCGTTGGTGGGCGGGGTTCATGATGTGTGCGCGTTGATGGCCAGTGTGCGTCACCGCGGCGAGACGATTGGGCAGGTTTGCCGGCGGTATTTGGATCCGCTGGCCTACTATTCGTTGCTGGCGTTCATCTGGCTGGCGATGATTTATGTGCTGATCGTGTTTCTCGACCTGACGGCGTCGAGTTTTGCGCCGGCGTCGGAGAAACTGTTGCACGAGGGTGGGGCGGTGGCGACGGCGTCGGTGATCTATGTCGGGTTGGCGGTGTTGTTCGGGCTGGCGGTGTATCGCTGGAAGGTGGCGCTGTGGAAGGCGTCGGTGATTTTCGTGCCGCTGGTGTTTGCGGCGATTTGGGTGGGGCACCAGTGGCCGTTGCGGGCGGATCTGATGCCGGCCGTTTTCGGTTCCCCGCGCGGGACGTGGGACGTGGTGTTGGTGGGGTATTGTTTTTTGGCGTCGGTGTTGCCAGTCTGGTTGTTGTTGCAGCCGCGGGATTATTTGTCGGCGTATTTGTTGGTGGCGTGTTTGGCGGGGGGCGCGGTGGGGTTGGTGGTGGCGGGGCTGGGCGGCGCGGCGGCGATTCAGTACCCGGCATTTTGCGGGTGGGAGCACGCGCAACTGGGAGCCTTGTATCCGGCCTTGTTCATCACGGTGGCGTGCGGGGCGATGAGCGGGTTTCATTCAATCGTGGCGTCGGGGACGACCTCGAAGCAGTTGGCCTGTGAATCGCACGCGCGGCCGGTCGCCTACGGCGGGATGCTGGTCGAAGGGGTGTTGGCGGTGGTGGCGTTGGCGGCGGTGATGATTCTGTCGGTGGCGCCAGCGGGGCAGACGCCGGTGCAGGTGTTTGCAACGGGGATGGGGAAATTTTTAGGTGTGTTCGGGATTCGGCCCGAACTGGCGACGACGTTTGGGTTGCTGGCGGTGAGCACGTTTTTGCTGACGACGCTGGACACGTGCACGCGGTTGGGGCGGTTTATTTTTCAGGAATTTTTCGGGCTGAGTGGCAGGGTGGGCCGGCTGGTTGGGACGGCGGCGACGCTGGCGATACCGGCGGGGATGGTGTTTGTGAAAATTACCGGGCCGGACGGCCAGCCGATACCGGCCTGGCAGGCGATCTGGCCGGCGTTTGGGGCGACGAATCAGTTGCTCGGCGGGCTGGCTCTGTTGGTGGTGTATTCGTGGCTGCGACAGACGGGGCGGCGCGCGGGGTTCGTGTTGGCGCCGCTGGCGTTCATGTTGGTGACGACGCTGACGGCGCTGGGACAATTGGTCTACCGGCATCTGGTGCGGGAAGGGGGTAGTTGGTACATCGGCGGCGTCAGCGCGGTGATGGGGTTGTTGGCGCTGGCGTTGATCGCGAATGCGGTGTGGCGGTTGCGCGGCGCGGGGTCAGTTAAAAAATCGGACGTGGCGTCGTTTGAAAATGGGAATCAGCGCCAGGCCGGTTACGAACCCGCCGATGTGCGCCCAGAACGCGACACCGCCTCCTGATTGGCCGAGAGTCGCCCAGCCGCTGAGCAGTTGCAGGGCGAACCAGAGGACCAGCAGGAGCGCGGCTGGCACGTAAAAGAATCGCAGGAAGATAAACAGCGGCAGCAACACCAGCACCCGCGCGCGGGGGTAGAGCAGCAGATAGGCGCCGAGGATGCCGGAGATGGCGCCGCTGGCGCCGACCATCGGGATTTGCGAATCGGGATTGACGGCGATTTGGGCGGCCGCCGCGCCGCCGCCGCTGAGCACGTAGAAGAGAAGGAAGCGAAAGTGCCCGCAGGCATCCTCGATGTTGTTCCCGAACACCCAGAGGTAGAGCATGTTGCCGAGCAGGTGCATCAGACCGCCGTGCAGAAACATCGAGGTTAGCACCGTGCCGTAGGCGTGAGCGGTTCCGCTGCCGGTCAGGTGCGCGGGTGTGAGGGCGAACGACGCGAAGAACGCTTCGATGGCGGCGCGGGGGAGCGAGAGTTGATAGAGGAAGACGGCGACATTGGCGACGATGAGCAGGATGGTCAGGAACGCGATGGATCGCGTCGGGTTGTCGTCGTGCAGGGGGATCATGGAGCCGGTGGGTTGACTCGCAACTGCTCGCGCAGCCACGTCACCACGACCGTCGTTAGGTTCTCCACGCCGCGCAACAGATCGGTGCCGCGCCACGCGCCGGTGGTGGCGATGAGTTCGCGGCCATCCAGCGGTTTGCCGGCAGCGCGCCGCAACTCGATCAGTTTCTTGGCGGAGGCAAAGGGAATGTTGTCGCCGGCGGCCACGACGATGCGCAGCGGGATGGGGCCGAGTTTTTCCATGGCGTCATCAGCGCGCAGACCTTGGTATTCGATGACCGGGCTGAGCAAGACCAGTGCTGCCAGGTCGTCGTTGAACAGCGCGTAGCGCAGCGCGAGGTTTGCGCCCAATACCGAACCGAGGATCGCGACCCGCGACTCGTCCACCTCGGGCCGGTCGGTGAGCCAGTCAAAAGCCGCGTTCAAGTCGAGCAGCATGTCCTGATAATCTTTTGTGGTGAAGGCTTGTGCGTCCACGGGCGCCGGCCCGGCAGGCCCCAGTTGACGGATACTTTCGCCGTGACCGCGGAGATCGAGAGCCAGCGCGGCGATCCCGTTTCGCTGCAACAGGGTGGCCAACGGACGCCAAATTTCGCGGGTTCGACCGGCTTCGTGCAACAAAATGACGGCGGGCGACGGCGCGAGCGCGTCGTCCGCCGGATAAAACGTGGCGGCGACCTCGACTTTGTCGGCGGTAAGCAGTGTTACCGGCTCGACGCCGGTCGCCACGTGGGCCAGCAGAAGCAAGCAGACCGGCCAATATTTCATGGGGCGGACTGTACCAGAGGGTCAATCGAGTTCAACGGTTTTTGCCAACTGCTCCTGAATCACCGTGTTTGCCGTCGCGCGGTCGCGCGTGAAGAGGGAAAAGGGGTAGCCGAACGTGACCTCCATGACGCCGCCGCGAAACCAGCGGCGCCAATCGTGGAATTGCCGGGTATTGCGGACAATCACCGGTAACACCGGCACCCCGGCCAACTGCGCGATGAGCGCCGCGCCGGCTTTGAGCGGGCGCGCGCCGTTCAGCAATGATTCCGCGCCGAGCCGAATTCCGCCCTCGGGAAACATCGCCACACAGCGGCCGAGGCGCAGCCGGCGAATCGCTTCGCGGGCCGCGCGGTGATCCGGCCGGGTGCGATCGACGGGAAACGCGTTGAGGCGATGGATGACTGGTCCCCAGAACGGGTGGCGAAACAGTTCCGCCAGCGCCATAAATTCGACGGGGCGTCCGGCCAGCCAGCCGATCAGGATCGG
>CAZHLM010000143.1:0-3581 GCA_964533295.1 uncultured Verrucomicrobiota bacterium | reverse complement strand
ACCGCCTGGCACACCAACACCTACCACACCCTCACCTTCACCGGGTTTCATAATGAGCTACCGCCTTGTGGCCCGGATGTGACCGCGGCTCTTTATGGGACTCGCCTTGAGTTAGAGGCCGCCTGGGATTCAATGAGCGCTGCTCAACGAGCGGACGCTTGTGACCGCTTCGTAAGCAAAGCGGGGTGGGATATCACCGGATTAGTCACCCACGCGTATACCCATCTTTGCAGTGAGTGTTCCCCGTGTGATCAGTCCGTCTGGGTTGATGGGGGTTGCCATTGGACATGGTCGGTCAACTACGTGGTTTATGGTTGGGCGTTTCAGCTCTGTGGGAAATCGAAAGCGTGGATGGAAGCTACTATAGTGGCGCATAAAATTAGCGAGAACAAGGTCAGCGAGATTCCCGCTGCACTACGATGGGCAAGGGCAGGATACAACGGTTGGCCTGCGTGTGCCTCCCCAGCACCGGACCGGCGAAACTGCCGGGAGTGTGGCATTACCAGTTCCAAGACCTCGTTTCGTGGGCGTATCTGGAAGACAAACTTTGGCGATGCAAGTGTCGAAAGGCCGTGATGAAGGGATCGAAGAAGCTATTCGTGGTCCTGCCGGGCATCGTGATCACGATGGCGCTTTTGGTTTGGATTGCGACGGAAGCATTCGATCTGGGTTGGCGCAGGCGTCCCCCACTTCAGGAACAGCTTCAAGAGGGCAAATGGATCGTCCGCCAATTGGAGCGGTTCAGAGTAGAACACGCACGGTATCCCAATGAGACTGAGGCGGTGCTGATAGTCCCAGGAAAACTGATGACAGACCAAGGGGATCCGAATTTCGAACCCATCCGAAGATGGACCTATATCTCGGACGAGCCACATTTCGTGCTTTTCCGTTTTACGGGGAAAACGGGCGAGAGACTATGGTACTCAAACCTACGATTTGGAGATGGAATTCCCAGATGGTATTTACAGGTTGAGGGTGGCCCAGCGCATGTACTTCCTTAGCTGCGATGCCGTTAATATCTTTGTAAGATCTTGTAAAGAAAAGGCTTCCGGCTTGGCGGGGGCGGTGAGCCGGGAGTTGCGGGTGGATGAGACGGAGGGTGGGGCGAGCCAGTTGACGTTGGCGTCGTTGACGGTAGCCGGGGTGCCGGTGACGCTGACCGGTGCCGCGTCGCAAAGCTACAGCGTGGCGATGTCCCCGCCGGGCTGCACGAACAGCATTATGCCGATCATCATTTCAGCTTGTTGGACCGGGAGCACATTCAGCGCGTCGTACACGAACATCTGCGCGGATGTGCCGTTGGGGTTGGAGGGGTATGAGATTGTCAGCAAAGCGGAAACGAGTCGGTGGTGGAGTGTGGGATTGGCGTCCCATGATCAGTGTGCCAGTGGTTGGGAGAATGCGGGCGCGTGGCTGGATGTGTGGGACAGCTCGTTTCTCTTGCCGTGTGGGTTGGCCAGCAATTTCACATCGCGGGCGGAGTTATGGACGCAAGGGTTTGGGTGTCTCCCGAGCACACATCCTGTGGAGTGGAACTGGCCGGATTTGACCATGAGCAATTACGTGGCGGCGGTGGCATGGCAGCCGACGCGCGATCTGACGTTGGAGGAGGAAACCTACGAATCGGAATGGTCATTCGAGACTGGCGACGCGCATCGGAACATGATCGGGCGGCGGAGCCGGGGGGTGATTCGGTTTCGCGCGCCGTTCTATTATCCGCCTGACACGGTGGTGATTTTCACGTTGGAAGGAGTTAGCTATGCGTATGGGATGGGCGAAGAACACGATTTAACGCAGGTGAGGTTGAAGTGGGCGGGGCAGTGGCAGGATCCGGTGAGCACGAACCAGAATCATTGCAGCTATGTGGTGACGGTGACGGGCGGGCAGGAATACGAAATCGGCGCGGGCACGCTGAGTTGGCCGGCCACGACCACCAACGTGGTGGAATCGGCGACCTCATGGTGGAGCACCACTACCTCCAACCTCACCTTCACCGGGTTTCATAATCATGGACCACTCGCAGTGGAGATCAAGAAGAGCGGCACCAGCAAAGCCCCCGAAGACGGCGTGATCGTGAAGACGGGTGATACACTTGACATCGCCATCACGCCTGATGTTTCGGCAGAGTTAACAGGGGTAATCTGGCAATATCGGCAACTCAAGGCCGATGGGACGTTCACTGCCTGGACGACCTTTGGCGGGACAACGCCCGTCATCCAGCACACGACCGGCGCCGGCGGGATATTCCAAATTCAAGCCGTGATCGGTCAGGCCCAACATCAGCGCGAGTTGAAGTATGTACGGAAGCGGGACGATAAACACAGTTTCCTAAAAATGGGCGATCCGGATGCGGTTGGGGTAGCAGATACGGATGTACAGGTTGCCATCAGAAATACTGCAAAATCAGATTTGGGAAGCAAGGGGTACGCAAAGCATGTCATCAACTTTCCGTTCGATAAGGGAACAGATAAGTGTAACTTGTTCGTTGCTGAGAAATGCGATGATGCCGGCGCGAATATGCCTCGAATCCATTCTGGCGGCCCTGGAGGAATCCTTCGCTATCCACCAGTGGCGAATGAATTGGCTGGAACAGACGACACGGATGATGATCCCTCCAACGGTCTGACGACGACGATTACGAACTGGCCTCTACTTCCAAGTTCAGCAGTTCCGCAGCCCGGTTTAGTGGTGGCACGCCCTGGGGGTACCGGCCCCGGCCATTCAGGGATCATTGACTACGACGGGCGATGGATTAGTGCGGGTCCAAATGACGTCAACCGAAAGGCTGGTCCCGATTATCAGCCACAGACGTACAGGCGGTATGAGCCATGAAGAGGTTGTTTGCCAGTAGCGTGACAGTGCTTGTCCTATGGGTTTCAGCCAACGTTGAGGCCGATGTTTCCCTAGAGGGAGATCAGTCACGAGCAGTTGCGCTTCAATGTGATCAAATCGCGGCACGTCTTGAGCATGTGATCGCCAACGCACCACATCTAATCGGCGATGACAAAGAACTCGCCGCAATTCAAGTGGGCATTACTGTCAGAGAGGCGATACGGTTCTCTGAGATCGCGTCGAAGTGCAACAGTTCGACATCGCAAACAGTGCTCGTAGTGGCGATGTATAAGCTCAGCCCGGAGGATTACATGACCTTTTTGACGGAGTGCTTGGAAGCAACCAAGACAGGGACTGTCGAGCCGGATACCCTTTTGGTCGCGATGTACCCACAAGCGTATCGCTTGATGGGTATCTTGGAATACAATTACCGTCACCCTCGTGTGGTTCGATTCCTCCGTGAGGCTGCGCGCGTTTTTGCAAACCACCCATCCCTGAAACACTTGGTGTCTGACATTCGGAAGATAGAATCGGGAGAAGCAGCATCCAGAGTGGATGACGTTCGGAAATTTGAAGGGCGAAGGGATTCACCGAAGCCACTTCTACAAGCTGAAGGTCAATGAGGGTACCCATCAATGCGCTTGATACCATGGCAGTCAACAGGGGATCTGCTGTTACCATGAACCGCCGCGATGACGATTTTGGCTACCTGCTGCCGCTGGAGTACGGGGAGAACGTCATTGTGCTGG
>CAZHLM010000142.1:0-3593 GCA_964533295.1 uncultured Verrucomicrobiota bacterium | reverse complement strand
TTAGGGCGTTGACCCAGTGAAAGAACTGGCGCCGACTGATGCCGATGTGTTCGGCGATTTGGGCGGCGGTCAACTGGCCGCTCGCGGCCAAGCGCATGGCCAAGAGTCGTTGTTGCGCTGTGGTGTCCTGGCTCAGTGTCAGGCGGCGCTGGCTGCGTCGCAGTTGGCGTTGCGCCTCCCGGCTCAGGTGCGGGATGTCTTGAGGACAAAAGTTGGCCAGTGCGTGCCGCTTCAGATGCCCCCAGATGTATTCGCTGGGGCATCTGCTTCTCAGCGCGCCGGAATCGGGCGCAGCCGTCTGTTACGCGAAACGCGAGACGGAGCCGTTTATCTACAGTGTCTCGACGAATGTGTGGGAGTGGTTGCCGGCGGATCAGGGGGCTGTGCGCACCCGGCGCGTGGCGGACATCGCCGGCGTTCCGATCACGAAACTGGAAGTGACCGGGCCCAGCGGGCGGATGATCGTCGAACGGGAAGCGGCCGGGCCGTGGCGCTTGGTCGAACCCGCGCAGGGCGCGTTAAACCCGGACGATTTGGACGTGGTGACAGACATCCTGGCGCAGCTCGACGCCGCGGAGTTTCTTCCGGTCAAGCCGGTCGCGCTGGAGCAACCCACGCACACAATTGTCGTCACCGCCGGTGACAAGACCTACACGCTCACCCTTGCCGGTAACGAAGCCGCTTGGAGTGACCCGGTTCTCTATTTTACTTGAGTTTGGCAGATTTCATTGAGCTTTGACCAGATGTTTGTACAACTGAATCAGTTCGTCGGAGCTGACTGTCTCGCGAAAGGCACGCAGCATCGTTCCAAAACTGCGCCGGCGCTTCCCATTCCACAACACCACCAGGTTGTACGCCAAGCCGCACAACGTCCAGTGCCGCTCCGCTGCCGCCCACTTGCGCACGAACAACCCTCCCAACCCCAGGTGCTGTTTCAGCTCCCGATGCAACGTCTCGATCCACCAGCGGTGCCCGTACAACCGCACCATCGCCGCTTCGCTCAGGCGCAGATCGTTCGTAACAAACCCGCGTTCCTCCCGTCCGTGGACCACCACGAACACCAGCACGTCGCCAACCCGCGGCAGCCACGCGCGCAGCCGCCGCACCCGGTAGCGGCGCTTCTTGCCCGCGCGCACCGTGCGCCAGCCGTGCCGACTCTTGGCCAGAGACCGCACGCTGACTTTGCGGGGCGAGCCGGGCAACACCACCAAGCGATTGGCACGCACCGCGGCCAAATAGGTCCAGCCGGCCGCGTGGATGGTGGTCAACAAACCGGCGCAGGCGTACCAACTGTCCAGCAACACCGTCAAGCCGCTGCGGGGGAAACACGCCGTTGCTTCGCGCACGATCTGGACGGCCAACTCGATCTTGCTCTGAAACTGGTCGCGCGGACAATTCTTCTTGGGCCGGTAACCGCGCACCGCCCACAGAAACCGCTGCGAGCCGATCTTGAGCATGGCGGTGACGGCACACCAGCCGCGAACCAACCCCTTTGGGGTATGATGCCAGCCGAGACCTTCGATGGCCTGCCCGTTGCGGGCGACCGGCGTATCGTCCAGCACCAGCAAGGTGGCCGTTTGGTCCGGGGCCTGCCGGGCCAAGCGCTGCTGCCCCTGGTGCTGGAGGAGGCGGGCGCACGGTGTGGAACAGGAGACGAAGTGGTGCAGGCGGTCGAGCGAGCCGCCGCAGCGGGTGGCGATCTCGCGCAACGAGCGGAAGCGAATGATCCACAGCAAGCCCGCCAAGTACATGAGGGCTTGCGGTTGTTGCGGTTTGCGCAGCGGCATCAACCATGCGCGCAAGGCAGACCGCACCTGTCGCGGCAGATGTTTCCCCACAGCAACCTCCTTGTGGAGGTACTATCGCTCCGAGCGGCCGCCGCGCAACTTCACCCAATGGAGCAGTCATCAAAAACTGCCAAACTCAAGTTGTATTGTTATTCAAACAATAACCCATCCACTTATCTTGATCCCTTTGGTTTTGCTCGTTATGAATACGACGGGCACGGGCTGCATGTTCACGAGGGGAGTCTAACATACAGGATTGAATTTAATGAGGAAGGCAGGCCTCGTCTTGGACCTAAACCGCATCATGAGGCAGAGTTTGATCTTACAAGAGCACGAGAGCACATCCGCGGAGTCACGGTGAAAAAGATAACGTAGGATATTTTTCGCACTTTGCTGGGCGGCCTTGATCTGGTTGAAACAAGCCAACAACCAAACCAAGGAGATCAACCAGTGAAACGGAAAGCAACACCGACAGCGAACAAGCCGTTGGACAATGTGATTCAGATCGATGAAGCGCAGGTGCGGGGACACCTCGACCAGATGGTGCGGGCCACCGTCGAGGAAACTCTCAACGCCCTGCTGGACGCCGAGGCCGACCGGCTGTGTCGGGCGCAACGCTATGAGCGCACGCCCGACCGGCAAGACACCCGGGCCGGTCGTTATCAACGGCAACTGCACACCAAGGCCGGGGAAGTCACGCTGACGGTGCCGAAGCTGCGGACGCTGCCGTTCGAGACGGCGATCATCGAGCGGTACAAGCGGCGGGAAAGCTCGGTGGAGGAAGCGCTGATTGAGATGTACCTCGCCGGGGTGAGCATGCGGCGGGTGGCTGACATCACGGAGGCGTTGTGGGGGAGCAAAGTCAGCGCGGGGACGGTCAGCGATCTGGCGCAAAAGGTGTACGGGACGATTGAAGAGTGGCGGCAGCGACCGCTGGCCGGAAAGTACCCGTACGTGTTTGTGGATGGGCTGTGGCTGAAACGCAGTTGGGGCGGGGAGGTGCGCAACGTGGCGGTGTTGGTAGCGATCGGGGTGAACCAGGACGGGTTTCGGGAAGTGCTGGCGGTGGCGGAAGGCAGCAAGGAGGACGCGGCCAGTTGGACGGAGTTCCTGCGACAGTTGAAGGCGCGCGGCTTGGAGGGCGTGGAGCGATTCATCTCGGACAAGTGCCTGGGGTTGGTGGAACAGTTGGCGGAGTTCTACCCGGCCGCGAAGTGGCAACGGTGTGTAGTGCATTTCTATCGCAACGTGTGGACGGCGGTGCCGAGCGGGAAGGTGCGGGACGTGGCGGCGATGTTGAAGGCGATCCACGCCCAGGAAGATCGGGCGGCGGCGGAACAAAAGGCGGAGTTGGTGGTGAAGAAGTTGCGGACGCTGAAGCTGAACAAAGCGGCGGAGTTGGTGGCGGCGGGCGTGACAGAGACGCTGAGCTATTATGAGTTTCCGCGGGAGCATTGGCGGTCGCTGCGGACCAACAACCCGCTGGAACGGATCAATCGGGAGATTCGGCGGCGGACGCGAGTGGTGGGAGCGTTTCCCGATGGCCAGAGCGCGTTGATGCTGGTGGCGGCGCGGCTGCGGCACGTGGCTGGGACCAAATGGGGTACGCGCCGATACTTGGACATGAATCGGCTGCAAGAGATGGCGGCGGCGGCCTGAAAATTTCCCTTCCCCCCTCGGGGGGAAGGGAAGCGAGAGAACGACTCAGATCAAGGAGCACCAACAAAAGTGCGAAACATTCTGGACACTACCGACCCGCACGTTGTTGTCGTTGCAATCGATGGTCACGCGTCACACGGGCCAGAC
>CAZHLM010000141.1:0-3621 GCA_964533295.1 uncultured Verrucomicrobiota bacterium | reverse complement strand
CGACCACGACGCGGGACGTGCCCGGCACCGCCACCAGCAACCGGTTCTTCCGCGTTCAGGGACTCCTGCCGCTTGCGCCCTGATCTGACATTTTTCCCTCCACCCTCGGGGGGGAGGGAAAACGGAAACCGCCCAAACCCAGGAGAACCAACCCTCAACTCACGTTCTGAACCTGACGGACACAACGGAAATGAGCGCGATCATTCGGCACATCTACATTTCACCAGGCCACAATTTCCGGGGGCATCACGGCGGGCCGCCCGGCGAGCATCCGATTCTCGAAGTGGACAGCGTCGAGTGTGTGGCCGGTAAGGGACTGGTGGGCGACCGGTATTTTGGTGAGAAGCCAGATTCCAAAGGCCAGGTCACGTTTTTCGCTCTCGAAGTCCACCGGCAACTCTGCGAACAGTTTGGCAAGCCCGGTACGCCGCCGTCGGTTTACCGGCGCAATGTCATCACCGAAGGACTCGACCTCAACGCGCTGATCGGGAAAGAATTCGAGTTGCAAGGCGTGCGGTTTCTCGGCACCGAGGAAAGTCGGCCCTGTTACTGGATGGACCACGCCGTCGCTCCCGGCGCCGAGGAAGCGATGAAAGGCAAAGGCGGGCTGCGCGCCAAAATCCTCACCACGGGTCGTCTCCGCTGCGGGCCGGTGGACTTGTTCGGCCAATAGCCGGGCCGGGGGTTGGCCGCCGCTGACACGGTGACAGTGGGGAGCCGGCGGCGTGTCAGGTTGTCGGGGCGATGGTTTGGCCGGCGGGTCGAATGTTTCGCCGGAATGGCTTCCCATTGGCCGAGTTGGCTGTTTAAGGCGGCGGTGTGGCATCGGCTATGCAGGAGACTTCGTGGCCAAATTTACTTCCGTGACGACCGGCGAGGAGGCCGGTTGGTCACGCTTCGGGAAAACAGGCCGGTATGAACTGGCGCACGGAGTGGAAACCGCTGGCGTGGATGGTCGGACTGTTTTTGGCCTGCTTCCACTTGCCGGTCGGCGTCCCGCACTTCGATCACGCGGTGACGGAAGCGTTCGAGTTGGTCAAATGGTACGCGCGCGAGCATGTCATCCTTTGCTTGCTACCGGCCTTCTTCATTGCCGGGGCGATCGGGGTGTTCGTCAGCCAGGCGTCGGTGATGAAGTATCTCGGCGCGAATGCTCCCAAGGCGCTTGCCTACGGCGTGGCGTCGGTGTCGGGGACGGTGTTGGCGGTGTGTTCGTGCACGGTGTTGCCGTTGTTCGGCGGCATTTACACCCGCGGCGCGGGTCTGGGACCGGCCACGGCGTTTCTGTATTCGGGACCGGCGATCAACGTGTTGGCGATCATTCTGACCGGGCGCGTGCTTGGTCTGGAAATGGGGCTGGCGCGGGCCGTGGGCGCGGTGGCGTTCAGCGGGGTGATTGGCGCGTTGATGCATCTGATCTTCCGCAAGGAGGAACAGGCGAAGACGGCGGCGCAGGCGACGCGGCCGGCAGTCGAAGCGCACCGGCCGCTCTGGAAGAACGCGGTGTTGTTTGCGTTGATGGTCGGGATTCTCGTGTTCGCCAACTGGGGCGGGGCGGGCGAGGCCGGATTGTGGGGCGCGATGTACCGGGTGAAGTGGCCGGTCACGGCGGTGTTGGCGGTGGCGTTGGCGGCGTTTTTGCCAACGGGCTACCGGCTGCAACGCGCCGAGTCCCGGCAGTGGGTGGAGACGACCTGGGAGTTTGCGAAACAGATTTTCCCGTTGCTGCTCGCCGGCGTGTGGGTGGCCGGATTGTTGTTGGGGCGGCCGGGGCACGAAGGATGGATTCCGTCGGCGTGGGTCGAGCGCGCGGTCGGCGGTAATTCGGTCGCGGCCAATCTGTTCGCGGCGGTGGTGGGGGCGTTCATGTATTTCGCGACGTTGACGGAGATTCCGATTTTGCAGGGGTTGATGGGGGCCGGTATGGGCAAGGGACCGGCGCTGGCGTTGTTGCTGGCGGGGCCGGCGTTGTCGTTGCCGAGCATGCTGGTCATCCGCAGCATCATGGGCACAAAAAAAACCATCGTGCATGTACTGCTCGTCGTCGGACTGTCCACACTGGCCGGCCTGATGTACGGGTCGGTCTTCGAAAAGGAACAACTCATCCCATGAAACAATTGCAAATCCTCGGCACCGGATGTCCGAAGTGCCAGAGGTTGACCGAAAACACCGAAGCCGCCGCCAAGGCGCTCGGCATCGAGTACGAGTTGGTCAAGGTCCAAGACATCAAGCAGATCATGGCGTTTGGCGTGATGCTGACCCCGGCACTCGCCGTGGATGGCGTGGTCAAATCATCCGGCAAAGTGTTGTCGCCCGACGAAATCAAGAAGCTGCTGCAATGAAACCCGCGCCGCGACGGGGCGTCGTCAGTCGCCCTTCAGAACGTCCTCCGCCTGATCGCGGCGCAGCCCGCCGTACATCCCGACCGCTTGCGCCGGTTTCTCCTGGAACGGCTGAATGGCTTGTTTCCGCTCGCCCACCGCGCGCGCCACGGCGCGCCGATCGGCGCTCTTCAACGGCCGGCCCAATTGATGTTCCAATTGCTTGACCAGCAGGTCATCGCCGTTGTTCTTCATCAGATCCCCGGCCGACACCGCCTCCTCGATGCCCTGCTCGGAAAAGCCGGTAACCTCGGCCACCTGTTTGCAGTACGCCGAATGAGCCGTCTGTGTCTTCTCCGCCAACTCCTTCTCCGCCGCCAAAATCTTGGAGCGCGGCAACGGAGCCAGCTTGCGCCCCAGTTTGTCTTCGATCCGTCTCACCAACCGCGACGACGGCTCTTCCGTTGCCGGTTGCTCCGCCCAGCCGACACTCACCATTCCGAAAACCAGCGCCCAAGCCAACCACGTTTTCATGGCGGTTTTTATGCGTCACGCCGATGGCCGGGTCAACTGTGTTTCCTCACAGCATCGCCCGCAACGCCGTCTCCAAATCCCGGTACCGAAACCGGTAACCGCTGCCCTCCAGTTTCAATGGCAACACCTGCTGACTGGCCAGCAACAACTCCCCGGCCATCTCACCGAAGATCAACCGCGCCACCGGCCCCGGCATCGGAAAAATCGTCGGCCGCCGCAGTACCCTGCCAAGCGTCCGGGTGAATTGCCGGTTCGTCACCGGCTGCGGCGCCACCACATTGACCGGCCCCCGCAACTCTTCCGCCGTCAACGCATGCCGAATCGCCCCGACCGCATCCTCCAACGCCACCCAACTCCAAAACTGCCGGCCCATTCCCACAATCCCGCCAAGACCCAGCTTGAATGGCAACAACATCTTCGCCAACGCCCCGCCCTTCGCGCTCAACACCACCCCGAAACGCAGATTCACCACGCGAATCCCCTTGTCGGCGGCCGGCTTCGTTGCCGCCTCCCAATCGCGCACCACCTCGGCCAAAAACCCTTGGCCCATCGCGCTGTCCTCGTGCAACGGCTCCGTCCCCCGGTCGCCGTAAAACCCAATCGCCGACGCGCAGACCAACACCTTCACACTTCCCGGCAACGCCTCGCACAACGCCCGCGTCCCCGCCACCCGACTCTCCCGAATCGCCTGCTTCTTCCGCGCCGTCCACCGACCCGCAATCGGCTCACCCGCCAAATGCACCACCGCCGTCACATCGCCGGGCAC
>CAZHLM010000140.1:0-3749 GCA_964533295.1 uncultured Verrucomicrobiota bacterium | reverse complement strand
AAGCGGCGGCCCAGGTTGACGATGGAGCCCCAGTCCGGCGAGGGCGGCGGCAGGCCCAGGCCCAGGAAACCGAGCGTGCCGATGGCGAAGACGGCGTAGCCGATGCGCAGCATGGCGTCGATGATGATCGGGCCGCTGGCGTTAGGCAGGATCTCGACCGCCATGATGTACCAGGGGCTCTCGCCGCGGGTCTGGGCGGCCGCGACGTAGTCGCGCGTCTTGATGTCCAGGGTCAGGCTGCGCACCAGCCGGGCGATGCCGGGCGCGCCGGCGATGGTGATGGCCAGCACGACGTTGGTGGCCGACGCCCCCAGCGCGGCGATGATGATCAAATACAGGATGATTTGCGGAAAGGCGATGACCGAATCGAGCAGGCGCGAGATGAGCTCGTCCGCCCAACCGCCGAAGTAGCCGGCCATCAGGCCGAGGGCACCGCCGATCAGCACGGCCACGCCCACGCTCAGCGGCGCCAGGGTCAGGATGATGCGGGCGCCGTAGGCCAGGCGCGCCCACAGGTCCCGGCCATTGCGGTCCGTGCCCAGCCAGTGCTCGGGCGACGGCGCGCCCAGGATCGGGCCGACGCCCTGGTCGAAGGGATAGCGGGCCAGCCAGGGCGTGGGCGTATAGTCCGGCGAGCCGGTCCAGCAGGCCGGCTGGATGAGGCAGTCGTCGGCGAAGGCGGCGACGACGACCCAGAACAGCACCAGGGCGGCGCCGACGGTGGCGACGCGCGAGCGCAGCAGCAGGTCCAGGCCGGCGCGCAACCGCTGCGCTAACGATGGCCGGGCGGGGCGGGCGGGCAGGATGGCGGGGGAGGCGGTGGTCATGGCGGCGCCCTTATGCGAACCGGATGCGCGGGTTGAGGAACGTGTAGGCGACATCGGCCAGCAACTGGGTGCCGACGGCGACCACGATCAGGGCCATGGTAGCAGCCTCGATAACGAAGACGTCCTTGAACAGCGCCGCGTCCAGGATGTAGCTGCCCAGGCCCGGGAAGCCGAAGACCGACTCGACGATGACGATGCCGCCCACCAGCCAGTTGACGTGCAGCATGATGACCGTGATCGGCGCCATGAGCGCGTTGCGCAGGGCATGCCGCAGCACGATGCGCCAGCGCGGCAGGCCCTTAAGGACCGCCGTGCGGATGTAGTTGGTGCGCATCACCTCCACCATGCTGGCGCGCGTGATGCGCAGCACGTAGCCCAGTTCGGCCAGGGTCAGGGTGAGCACCGGCAGGACGAGCATCTGCGGCTGCTCAAAGAGGGCGTTCTCATTGGCAATCACGACCGCGCCGGGGAGCAGGCCGAGCCATTGTGAGAAGATCAGCACGAGCAGGGTGCCGCTGACGAATTCGGGCGTGGCCGTGGTCACCAACCCGCCGAGCGACAGCGTCCGATCCAGCCAGCGGCCCTCGTTCAGGCCGGCGATCACGCCCAGCAACAGGGCCAGAGGCATGACCACGGCGAAGGCCAGGCCGGCCAGCAGAGCGGTGTTGCGCAGGCGCGGCAGGAAGGTCTCGGTCACCGGGCGGCGGGTGAGGAAGGAGACGCCGGGGTCGCCGCGCAGCAGGCCGAGCTGGAGCGGAATATATTGCTCCGGCGCGCCGAGGGCGCTGGTCCAGGAGGCCAGCTCGGGCGTCCATTCCACCGCCTGCTGACCCTTCACCCACATCGCGGCGCGGCCGCCCGGGTTGACGCCCCAAAAGATCCGGCGCGCCGGGTCGTCCGGGTCCGGCCTCCAGGCCTCGTCGCCCAGCAGGGTCTCCGTCACCGTGCCATCCGGCTGGCGTCGGCGCTCCACGATCTGCGCGCCGTCCGGCGAGTAGTGCTGGGTCAGGCCCCCATCCGGCTCCTGACGCCACCAGCTGTAGCGCCGCCGGTCGGCCTCGACCACGCGGATCACCGGCTGGCCGATGCGCTGCGCGGCCTGCCAATCGCTGCCGAGGACCCAGCGGAGGTAACGGGTGACGGGCGGCTGGTCCAGGCCGTTCTGCTTGTTGAACGACGCCTCCTGCTCGGGCGTGATGTTATTCCCCAGGGTGTTGATGGCGATGTTGCCGGGCGCGATCTCGCTCAGGGCAAAGACCACGACCGAGACGAAAGCCATGGTCAGGAGCAGGCTCACCACGCGCTGGATCAGAAACTTGCTCATCGCGCACCCTCCGGGACGAAACAGGGGCAGGTCCTATGGGCCGCGACGGGCCGCCGGGAGGACCTGCCCCTGCAGACGAGCTCAGGCGCTCAACGGGCCGGTCCCTATTTCCTCAGCTTCTCCAGGTCGGGGTCGTACCAGACCTCGCGCCACAGGTTGTAGGAGGTAGGATGGGCCGTGATGCCCTGGAAGGCCGGGTTGAACGGCTCCCACATATTCAGCCAGTAGGCGACGCCGATCGGGCCGCGCTCGAGCTGAATGCGCTGGATGTCCTTCATGATGGCGCGGCGCGCTTCCAGGTCGTAGGTGCCCTGGGCCTTCACCACCAGCTCGGAGAACTCCTTGTCGATCCAGCGGCTTTCATTCCAGCCGGCCAGGGGCTTGCCCTCGGAGTCGGACCCGTAGCCGAGCGGCAGCACCATGGTACCCAGCGGGCGGTGCGTCCACGGCGTGACGCCCACCGTCGTCTGGTCCCAGATCTCCCAGTAGTTGGCGTTGGGCATCGTGTTCAGGGTGATGTTGATGCCGGCCGGCTTGGCCGTCTCCTTCAGGCTCTCCATGTAGGCGACGCAATCGGTCCAGCCGCTGCCCACGTCCACGGTAACGTCCAGGCTGCTCAGGCCGGCCTTCGCCAACAGGGCCTTGGCGCCCTCCGGGTCGTAGGCGGGCACGTCCATCGGCGCGAACTCGGGGTGCACGGGCGAGACGTGGCAGTCGTGGCCCAGCGCGCCCTCGCCGAAGTAGGCGCTGGCCAGGATCTTCTCGCGGTCCTGGCATTTCTTGAGCGCCAGGCGCACGTCGTTGTTGTCCCATGGCGCGATGTCCACGCGCACGCGCAACACGCGCACCTGGGCGGTGGCGACGGACTCGATCTTGATGGCAGGGTCGTTGCGCAGCGCGAGGAAGTTGTCGGCCGTGAGCTGGTAGATGTTGTCCACCTGGCCGGACTTGAGAGCGTTGACCGCCGCCGACTGCTCGTTGCCCAGGTCGATGAACTCGATGGCGTCCAGGTAGGGCAGGGGCTTGCCGTCGGCGCCGTTCTGCCAGTAGCCTTCGCGGCGCACCACCTTGGCGCGCTCCTTGGGCCGGTACTCGGCCAGGGTGTACGGGCCGGTGCTGAAGTTCTTGCCCGAGGAGATGTCGCCGTCGAAGCTCGGGTGGATGACCATAGCCGGGTAGTGGAACAGGCTCTCCGGCACGTCCAGCTTGGGCGCGGACAGGTTGAGCCGGACCGTGTACTTGTCCACCACCTCGACGTCGTTGCTGGTCAGGAAGCCTTTCCACAGGCCGACGACGGCGCTCTGGTCGTAATCCAGCCACTGGCCGAAGTTCCACTTGACGTGGTCGGCCACGAACTCCTCGCCGTTCTGGCCGTCCTTGAACCAGAAGATGCCCTTGCGCAGGTTAAGCGTCCAGGTCTTCAGGTCGTCGCTCGGCTGCCAGCTCTCCAGCAGCAGCGGGTGGGTGATGTTCTTGTTGTCGGTCTCAGTCAGGTACTCAAAGACGTGGCGGAAGGTGTTGGGGGCCTCCACCCACGAGAAGAGCACCGGGTGATTCACCGACTGGAGCTGCATGGCCACGCGCAGGGTGCCGCCGCG
>CAZHLM010000139.1:0-3879 GCA_964533295.1 uncultured Verrucomicrobiota bacterium | reverse complement strand
GCCCACCAGCTTTTCCGGAAGACCCAGCCGGTCGCGCCCGGAAGGGCGCTCCCACGACAGAAGCTTCAGTTTTGTCAGGCGCTCTAAACCGCCAGCGCCGCTTCGCGTTCGAGGATTTCATCCTCGGCGCGCGAGCCGGTATTCTGTTGCGGGAGCGGCGGGGTGTAGCAGTAGTTCGGGTCCGTCTTCATCCGCTGGTGAATCTCCAACATGCCCCGCCACGTCGCTCGCAGCCCGTGCGGCGCCGGTGGCATGTCGTGTTTGATGAGCTGGTGAAGTTTCGGCAGGTTGAAGAACGGCACAGCCGGGAACATGTGATGTTCGATGTGATACTGCATGTTCCAGTAGAGAAACGCCGGCAGGAACGAAGCGGTGTAGGTGCGGCAGCAGAGCCGATGATCCGGCACATTCGGCGAGAGACCGTAATGCTGGGGCGCGCCGGTCAAAAATTGCAGCCAGCCGCAGTAGTGCGAGCCGATGTTGAAGATGAAGATCAAAAACCAATGCCCGCTGGCGATGAACAGGACGGCCAGCGCCAGATGCCCGAGCAACGTGAACCGCGCCCAGTTGCGGTGCTGCCGTCGCAGTTGCGCGTTGCTCTGCGGCAGCACAAACTCGAACCAATCATTGTCCAGCTTGCCCGTGGCGCGCCGGTAATAGGTCTTGAGCGTGTTCCAGGTGTTGACCGGATTCCACGCCAGGATCCCGAGCCAAAACTGCCAGTTCTTGAACGAGAAGCTGTACGGCAACACCACCTCGCCGTCGTAGTCCTTGTGCACCGTCACTTGATGATGACGAATGTGGCTCGGCCGAAACCAGACTTGATCCCACCACCCGAAAAACGCGAAGAGTTTGAGGAAGAATTCGTTGATCGCCTTCGTTTTGAACGGCGTCTTGTGACTCAACTCGTGACACGCGGTGCCCCCGAGAAACGACCCGATGGTGCCATGCACGAACAGCGCCGCCAGCAACACCGGCACCGACCAGTACCAATTCGCGCCCGAGATGTTGCGGAAGGCGAGGTAAGCGAGCAGGCCGGTCAAGATCCACAAACCAAAATGACCACCGGCTTGTTTGAACCCCTGCCAGTCGCTGCACTGCATCAACTCATTCATCACCTTCGGATCCACCTTGCAGCGATACCAGTTGATCTTCCGGTCTTTTTGAAACTTTGGTTTGATGGCCGTTTCCATGGCTACACCCTACCGATTGCGCTCCGTCCCGGCAATGCTTGTCGTTAGCGGGAAGATGTCCGAAACTAAGCGGCGTTACCGCGCCACCCAGCGCTTTTCGACCGCATCGAGATTGTCATAAATCGCGCGGAGATAATCGCTTTCCGCATCCGCAACACCTTCTGAAAGCAGGCGATACATGCCGCCGAGCATCCCATCCAAACGGGGCAAGGCCACGTCGTTCCAGAACTGCCGGGTCTGCCGTCGGAAACCTGTCTCATCCAAACCACCCGTCCCACCCGATACCACAAGTTCCCGATACAAGTCGGTCAGCCGGTCGGGATAATCCGGCGCCGCCAGTTGGCCCAGCAAATCCGCCGTGCCGACCAACTGGGCAAGACATCTCTCTTTCTCGGACGCTGATTCGAGCAACCCCGCCCCCGCTTCCAGCGCCGTGCATCGAATCGCCAACTGGACCACTTCCAACTCCGCCGGGCTAACCCCAAACTCCGGCAACAACTCGGCCGCCACGACCACCCCCCGTTCCACATGAACCCCGGCAAGCTCCGCGCCGCTCCCTGCCGGCTCGTCGTCCCGCCGCAAAAACCCGCTGTCGTGCAGCAACGCCGCCGCCGCCGCCAATTCGCCATCCCGCCCCGACAAGACCGGCTCCCGCTGGCGCACCACGTACACGCCCAGCAACCGCGTCAACGCCACCGTCACATCACACGTGTGCGCGAAATTATGATACGGCATCGCGCACGCCTGAAAACCCCGCCGCCGCCCGGCAAACATCGCCGCCACCTCGTCGAACAGCCGTTCCACAAACTCCGCCGAACGTCCCGCGAGCGGCCCGCAACACAATTGCTGAAGCGCGGCCCGCGTCGAGCCGGTGGTGTTGGGCGGAAGCGGATGCATGACGCGATTGACAACCCCCCGAATCTTTGCCACAAGGCAGCGGGAACGCAACCTCGAAAGACACGCAAGATGAAAACCCTCCTGCGCCTGCTCGTCGTCCTGCCGTGGCTGCTTGGCGTCGCCCGCGCCGCCCCGCTCAGCGAAGCCAAAGTCACCGAGAAACGCAACCAAGTCGGCTACCGGCCCGACGCCGGTGTCGAACGCTCCGCCGAAATCGGCGACATCGTGCGCGGCGCCGACATCCTCCGCACCGGCGAAAAATCGCTGGCCGAAATGGAGTTTGCCGACCGCACCCTGACGCGACTCGGCCCGCAAAGCGTGTTTTCCTTCCAAGCCCGGGAACGCGAGTTCCAACTCAAAGAGGGACTCGGCTTGTTTTGTCTCCCGAAAGGCAGCGGCGGCGGTCGGATCGTGACCGCCGCCATCACCGCCGCCATCGAAGGCACCACCGTCCTCGCCTTGGGAGTCGGCAAGATCGTTTTCCTCGAGGGCACCGGCAAAGTCACCACCAACGACGGTCAACAACAAAAAGCCATCCGCGGCGGCGAGATCGCCTTCCTTGAAAATGGAAAACTGATCGTGCGCCCGATTGATCTGCCGCCCATCTTGCGCTCGCGATTCATCCGCGAACGGCCCCGGAAACTCCCCACTTGGCCCCAAATCCAGGCCGTCGTCCGCGCCCAGGAACGCGCCGGGCTCGGCGCTCCGGGCGGGCCGACCGGCCCCAATGACGGTTTGAGCCTGATTGACAACACCCGCGGCCAAGGCGAATTCCCTCTCCTGCCATGAACCGATTCTTTCTCCTGACACTCGCGGTCATCCTGCCGATCACCTTCGGCTTCGCCGCCGACGAAGCCAACGTCGAAGAATTGCCGGAATTCGATGCCCTGCTCGATGCGGCGATCATGCGGGAACCGTGGGGCGATGTCAGCAGCGACACCCGCATCTACCACTCCTCCAACACTCGTCTCCTGCCGGACACATTCTTCTTCCCGGCGGACTCGGACATCGTCATCGCCCAGACGTTCGCCGCCCGACTCCAACGCCGCGTCGCCGAATCGCTTCTCGCCGAATTGTTTCTCCATTATCAACTCAACCGGTATGCCGACGCCGATCGTTTCAACTACGATACCCAGGCCGCCACCCTGCGCCTGACCGGCGACATCTCGGAGTGGTTCCAATGGTACGTCGGCTTTGGCGGCCAGCGCCAGGAACTCACCCGCAATCCGGAGGGTGAATTTTTCAAGTCATGGAATCCCCATCTCGGACTGCGGCGTGATTTCCCGCTCCACCCGCGCGTCACACTCTTTACCGGCTACCAACTCGACTGGCAGCCCTCCTCGCCCGGCGTCCTCGACCGCGTCAACAACACCCTCACCGCCGGCCTGACCATCGGTCTGCTCGACCGGCTCACCGCCCAAGTCCTCTACCGGCTCGCCCTCCAAAGCTACACCAACTACCGCGACCGCTTCGATGCGGGTCACACCGGCAACCTCACGCTCTTCTACGTCTTCTGCCGCAATGCTCGGATCGAGGCGTTCCTCAATTACCTCGGAAACGAATCCAACATCCGCACCCGCGACTACGACGTCTTCGAAGCCGGCGGCGCGCTCCGCCTGAGCTTCAACTTTTAGAGCGCCTGACAAAATTCCCAGTGGGAGCGCGTTTCGGCCCGTGACGTTCCTGGAAAAGCTGGTGGACCGAGCGTCCTCGCGAGGCGGGACGTGACACTTCGCTCGCGGGGACGCTCGCGCCACCGGACGCGCCCGGAAGGGCGCTCCCACAACAG
>CAZHLM010000138.1:2557-3929 GCA_964533295.1 uncultured Verrucomicrobiota bacterium | reverse complement strand
ACACCCCGCTCGCGGGGACGCTCGCGCCACCGGCCGCACCACCGGCTGCGCCCAGTGTGCGCTCCCACAACAGAAGCTTCGGTTTTCTCCGAAAACCCGGTGGGCCGAGCGTCCTCGCGAGGCGCGGCCTGACACCCCGCTCGCGGGGACGCTCGCGCCACCGGCCGCACCACCGGCTGCGCCCAGAAGGGCGCTCCCCCAACAGTCGCTTCGGTTTGGTTGGGCGCACTTACTCGGTCGCCGCCGCTTGGGTGACCGGCCGAATCTTCGCGACCTCCAACCGGCCCTGGTGGGCATAATCAATCGCCTCGGCCAGAATCCGGGCGGCTTCCTGCGGCGCGTGGAAACCCATCGAATTTTCCGCGTTGATGAAATCCACCCGGTACTGCGCTTTGCGCTGCAATTGTCGGGCGACGGCAAGCTGCTCGTCTGTGGCGCCGTTCTGGGCCGCCTTCTCGATGTCGCCGATCAACCCCACCACGGCGTCCAGCGCGCGATCCATCAGCTTCTTGGTTCGGTCCTGAATCGTGACGACGCGCGATTTCAGTTCTTCCTCGCTGGTGCGGTGACAGGTCTGGCAGGCGCGGGCGATGTTCAACAACGGACTGCGCGTCTGGTGATCGCTGACCTTCATCGCGCCTTCCCGGATGTATGGCATGTGGCAATCGGCGCAGGCCACGCCCGACCGCGCGTGAATGCCCTGGCTCCACAATTCAAACTCCGGATGTTGCACCTTGATCACCGCCGCGCCGGTCGTCTTGTGTTTCCAATCGGCAAACGGCGTGCCGTCCGGGAACTTGTGCGCGTCGTACATCGCCTCGATCTGCTCGACCTTCAGCCCGTTGTGCCAGGGGAAGAACAACGTCTCCTTCGACGCGCAGTAGTACTCCACGTGACACTGCGCGCAGGTCAGCGACCGCATTTCCTGACGGGTGGCCAGGCGGTTCGCATCGTACGGTTGTTTCCGGTCGCCTTTCCGCCACGCTTCGATCGAGGGCAGATGCGGCACCGGATCGCGGCTGGCGGCCAGCACTTCCAACCCCTTCATCAATCCCGGCCGCGTCACCCGCAGTTGCATCGTCTGCGGATCATGACAGTCAAGGCAGGCCACCGGATGTTCGACCCGTTTCGTGGCGTTGCTGTACGGCTCGGCGGAGACAATCGGAAAACCGGTATGCAACTGCGCCAACCCGGTCGGACTGAGTAACGGATCAGTGAGCTTGCCGGGAGCGCCGGCGTCCAGTCCCGCCTGCCGGTAGGCCACGGTGGCCGACGAGTGACAGTGCAGACAGGCGCCAACCTGCGGCCGTTTCAGGACCCGTTCCGTCTCGCGCTGGTCGTGCAGCATGTAGGCGTGGCCGCGTTCCTCGCG
>CAZHLM010000138.1:0-2457 GCA_964533295.1 uncultured Verrucomicrobiota bacterium | reverse complement strand
CGAAAGACCGTGTGGCGCGCCTCGGCTTTGCGTTGCGCGATGTTCTCGCGCAGCAACAACACCCCGACAATCGCCAGCGCCGCAATGATCGCCAGCAACCCATATCGCAGTCTCATGATCGTTTTCCTCTCACCGCACCGGCCCGTGCCCCACGGACGCATGGCAGCGGATGCAATCCAACCGGCTCTCGTCGTGCCCGTGCGTGACGATCACCTCGCTGACCAGCTCCTGATGACAAGCCCGGCAGTTGTTGTTCAACACATGTTTGTTGTGCGGCCGAATCCGAATCGGCTCGTGAAAATCCTGCAACGTGAAACCCTTCGAGTGCCAAAATCCATTTTCCGCTTTCGTCAGATATTTCGGGATCAGCGCGTGCGGCGTGTGGCAATCGTTGCACGTGGCCACGGCGTGATGACTGGATTTCTGCCAGCCATCGAAATGCTCGTTCATGATGTGGCAGTTCTTGCAGGCGGCCGGATCATTCGACAAATACGAAAATCCCTGCCCGTACCAGAACGTGTATCCCGCCACGCCCAGCAACGCGCCGATCAAAATCGCCAAGATCACCTTCATATCCGCGCCAGCCCAATCACCAACAACCCGAACAGCACCGCATGTCCCACCTCCGTCCAACCCAACCGTTTGATTCGCAATCGCGGCTGCAACCGCAACACACCGACCACCGCCCGCGCCACGGCCGGCAACAACGCCAGCCCCACCGGCCTCGTCGCCACCGCCACGGCGGCCAGCGCGCCGTGGTAGCCCAACACCGGCCACCGCCCGGTCGCCTCCCGCGCGATGGCCGTCGCGATGTGCATTTTCACGTACAACACCCCGCCGGCGAAATACAGCGCATTCAACGCCCACAGCCGGTACTCCCACTGTCCGGTGGCCACGTACCACGCCGCCGGCGCCGTCATCGTCAACCCCGCCACCGCCGTCAACTGCCCGGCCAGACTGCGTTCCGTCCGCCGAAACGCCAGCGGTGCCGCCGCCGCGCCAACCAACGCCAACCACCACAACCGCCAGACCGCCATCAACACCGCCGCCCCCAGCACACTGCCGGCCAGCCAGATCACCAGCCAGCGGCGATCTTGTTTTCGCCAACTGGCGCGGGCCAGATAAAAACAGACCACGCTGCCCAGCAACAACGCCAGCTTTGCATTCCACACTCCGCTCACGCCGACCGCCGTCGCAAACGGAATCAACAAAATCCCCCACGCTCCGTGCTCACGCGGCAGCGGCGGCCGCCCCACCCGCGCGGGCGCGGCGCCGGTGACCGGCCGGGTTTCCGTCGCGTTCATGACCGCACCGTGACACGAACCGCGCCGCCCGTGGTTGACCTGTGTCAACATCTCGATACCCGGCGCGCTCGACCACAGCCGCGAATCACGCCGGCTCAGAGGTGCTGGCGCAGTTGCGCGTGCGTCTCGGCCAGCGCCTGCGGCAGAACCCGCGTCTCGCCGATGACCGGCATGAAGTTCACGTCGCCGTTCCAGCGCGGAACGATGTGGATGTGGACGTGGTCGAGCACACCGGCGCCCGCGACGCGGCCGAAGTTGATGCCGACGTTGAAGCCATGCGGTTGCAGGGCGCGTTTGAGGATTTGCTGGCAGCGGCGCGTCAGCAACATCAGCTCCGAGAGTTCCTGCTCCGAAAGGTCGTCCAACTCGCCGGTGTGTTTGTAGGGCGACACCATCAGATGACCGGGGTTGTACGGGAAGGCGTTGAGAATCGCGAAACAGTTGCGCTCGCGAATCAGGATCAGATTCTTCTCGTCGTCGGCCTGCCCGGACTTGACGCAGAGGAAACAGCCCGGCTCGCGTTCTCCGACGACGTACTTGATCCGCCACGGCGCCCACAGGTTGTCCATGGGCGGTGGTTATAAGTCCCGCCGGCCGCCAAGTCAACGCGGCCCGGAGCATTGAGTCTGGGCAGGTGCACCGCAAGTGTTGATCTGGTCCGGAATTGTAGGGCGCGAATCCCTGTCGTTTAGGGTTCGCGCCGCGACCATTGGTTCACACCCAAAACCAACGGCGGGCAGCCTGGACGACAGGCGTGCCCGCCCTACAAAACGTGCGGTGCGCCCAGTCCGGGCTTTCTGGCGGGATCAATGATCTGACCCGCCGGGCCTGACGCGACAGCGGCCGTTGCGCTCCGAACATGGTGGATTCCGTTTCGGTCAGCGCCGAGGCTGCGCCGCTCAGGAATGTTGCGGCGAACAGATCGGCGTTTTGATGGATGACGAATCAATCGTCACGATGTTTTCGCAGCGGGTAATCGCGGTGAGGTGCACCCCAAAAGTTGAGCCACCTGTTATAAGAGTTTTGGAAGCCCGCAAGGGCGGAAAGGACTCTCATGAAGTGGAGACGACATAGTCCCGAACAGATCATTGCCAAGTTACGCGAGGCGCAAGCTGATCAGGTTGGCGGCATTGGGGGGCGGCATTGGGGTCAC
>CAZHLM010000137.1:0-4018 GCA_964533295.1 uncultured Verrucomicrobiota bacterium | reverse complement strand
GCACCGAAAACCGCGTCGAGGATCTCGCCTCGGCGCTGGCCCAGCTGGCCACCGCGCAGCAACGGACGGAAATGGCTGTGGCGAATCTTGCCAAACAGGTCGGCGGATTATCCGAGGCCTTGGGCGGCAGCCTGGAGGATTTCGCGTGCGACCTCGTGCCGGAACTTCTCGAAAAGTATTGGGGCTTCGTTACGGAGTCCGCCGGCCCCGACGAAATCCAGACCAACGGCCGCGCGTATCCTTTTGATTTGGTCGTCCGCGGCACAATCAAAAGCCGCCCGGTTCTGGTGCTTGGCGAGGTAAAGAGCAACGTCACCGTGTCGGAGGTCGAGAAATTCCTGCGCTTGGTGGAGCTGGTCCGGGCCTCGAAACCCGGCGAGGACATCCGCGCCGTGTTCTTTGGGTACCGCGCGGAACGCGCCGCGCGCGACCTGATCCAGGCCAAGGGCGCTTCCATGGTCTTCACCCGCGGCGTCGTCTTCCCCGCCTGAGTTCCACAATCCCCTTTCCCGCGCCCGTCCGCGGGCTATCGTTCCGGCCATGCGCCCCTTTTTTCTCCTCCTGCCCCTGCTCGCTCTGCCCGCGGCGGCCGCCGCAGCGTGGAAAGCCGATGCCGTCCGGGAAACCCCGGCAGCCCTACCCGGCGCCGCGTTTGTTGTCCGCTCATTCACCCAAGGCGAGGCACAGGCCACCCTTCGCGCGTTCCGTTTCGACACCCGCCGCTTCCAGTTCCGCGTTGTCGATGACGCCGAAGCGGCGCTGGCCGGAGCCTCCGCGGCCGCCGCCCGGGTGCGCGGCGTGGCGGCGGTGAACGGAGGATATTTTGACACGGACTTCCGGCCCATGGGCTTGCGGGCCGCGGCCGGCGCCATCACCCAAGGACCCGCCCGTTCCCGGCTCATGACCGGCATGCTCGTGCAGACCGCGTCCAAGCCTTTGCTTTTGCGCACAGGGGAATACCGCCCCGGACGCAACACCCTCGAAGCGATCCAGTGCGGCCCCTATCTGGTCGATCAAGGACGGGCCGTGGCGGGCCTTGAAAAGACCCGGCGCGCGCGCCGAACTGTGGTGGTCGCGGGACCGGACACAACCTGGGCGCTGGTGATGCTGGAATCCCCGACGCTCGCCGGCGCCGCCGAGGTGCTGGCCACCCCCGGCGCAATCCCCGGCCTTCCGGTCCGGCGGGCGCTCAATCTGGACGGCGGGAAATCGACCGCGTTCTACGCGGCCACCGCGGGGGGCCCGGAGGAAGTCACGGGCTTCGCACGGGTCCGGGACTACCTCGCGGTTGTGCCGCGTCAATAGTCGAACAACTCGCCTGGCGCGAAGAACCGTTTCAGCTCGACCGCGGAGGTCTCCGCAGAGTCGGAAGCGTGGACCACATTGACCATCACATCCACGCCGTAATCGCCGCGGATCGTGCCTTTTTCGGCCTTCTTCGAGTCGGTGGGACCGAGGAGCGTGCGGACCCTTTCGATGACGCCGTTTCCGGCGAGCGCGAGGGCGATCACCGGGCTGGATTGCATGAATTGCTCGACCTCGGGAAAAAACGGTTTGTTGGCGATGTGCGCGTAATGCTCCTTCAGGAGCGCCGGAGTGGGGCGGAGCATCTTCGCGCCGCGGATGGTGAAGCCGGCGGCTTCGAAACGGCGGATGACCTCGCCGCAGAGCTTTTTCGTCACGCAATCGGGTTTGAGCAGGATCAATGTGGTTTCCATGGGCAAGGACGCATAGCGGTTCGGGGCGCGATGTCAGGCGCGAAATGCGGCGCGCCAGGGCGCGGGCCATCAGGCTTTTCCGAAAACCAAGCCACCACGCTTGACAACAACGCCCGGAGGCCTATCCATTAGATTGCGCTGCATCCACCGGAGGTTCTCTTATGAGTCTGAGCGGAGTGGTTATTTCAAACAGGGAAGCGGGAGGCCGGGACAGGCGCCGCAATTCACCGTGGCCGGCGTTCATCGCGTGCGCCAGACGGTGCGCCCGGGTTTCCCTGGCCTCCGGGGCGGCACTGGCGCTGTCGCTCAGCCCGTCCCGTTCGCCCGGCGCACCCGCCGCCTCCACCCCTGAAAGCTACGAACAACGCCTTGCGCGGGAACGGGCCCAAGCCGAACGTGACCAGCAGTTGATCAAGAAACTGCAGGAGCGCCTGGCCGCCCGCCCCCCCCCACCCCGCCGGCCCCCCGCGGGGGGGTGGCGGGGGGGGCCGGTGCGAACGCAGCGCGCGTCATCCTGCGGGAGGCGTGGCGCCGCGCGTAACGGCGAGCGCCGGAGCGGTTCGCGTAGAATCCGCCGCTTGGTCCACCGCCGCGAGAACACGACGTGAACGCACCAAGCACCACCGGCACCGCAGGCGCCCCCAAGCCGATTCTGCGCGCGCGCGACGCGGTCGCGATCATCGTCGGCCTCGTGATCGGCGCGGGCATCTTCCAACTGCCGCCGCTTGTCGCGGGCAACAGCGCGAGCGATACGGTCTTCTACCTGCTCTGGGCCGCCGGTGGTGTCATCTCGCTCATCGGGGCGCTCTGCTACGCGGAGCTCGCGACTGCCTATCCGAACGCGGGCGGCGACTACTATTTCATCCAGCGCGCCTTCGGCCGCTCCCTGTCGTTTCTCTTCGCCTGGGCGCGCATCGCGGTCATCACCACGGGCGCGATTGCGGTGCTCGGGTACACCTTCGGCGAATACGCGTCGAACCTCCTTCGTCTGGGCCCGAACTCCTCGGCAATCTACGCCGCGCTCGCCGTGCTCGCGCTGACCGCGGTCAACATCGCCGGGATCCACGAGACGAAGGGCACGCAGAACGTGCTCACGACCCTCGAAGTGCTCGGAGTCGTGGCGGTGATCGTCACCGGCTGCCTCCTCGTCGCGCCGGCCGCGCCCGCGCCGGCTGTGGCGGACGCGAAGCCCTGGACTGCCGGTGCGCCGCTCGCGATCCTCTTCATCCTCTTCACCTACGGCGGCTGGAACGAAGCGGCCTACATCTCGGCCGAGCTGAAGGAGCGGCGCACCATGGTGATCGCCCTCGCGGTGTCGCTCGCGCTGGTGACGGTGCTCTACCTCGCGATCAACTTCGCCTACGTGCGCACGCTCGGACTCGCGGGCGTGGCGAAGAGCCAGACCGTCGCCGCCGACGTGCTGAAGGTCGGGTTCGGCGAGATCGGCTCGAAGGCCATGAGCTTCATTGTCGCGGTGTCGGCGCTGACTTCGATCAACGCCACGATCATCGTCGGCGCGCGCTCCAACTACGCGCTCGGCCGCGACTGGCCGGTGTTCCGCTGGCTGGGGCGCTGGCACGCGCGCAGCGATGCGCCGCGCAACTCGCTGTACGTGCAGTGCGCGGTCGCGCTGATCCTGATCGTCGCCGGCGCCTTCACCGACAAGGTGAAGACGATGGTGGACTACACCATGCCGGTGTTCTGGTTCTTCTTCATGCTGGTCGGCATCGGGCTCTTCGTGCTGCGCGCGCGCGACCCGGGGACGCCGCGGCCGTTCAAGGTACCGCTCTACCCGCTCACGCCGACCATTTTCGTTCTCACGTGCGCCTACCTGCTGTACTACAGCCTCGCGTACGTCAAGGGCGGCGCATGGGCCGGGCTCGGCGTTCTTGCCGTCGGCGTCGTGCTGCTCGCAGTCGGCTCCGGCCGCCGCGTGCCCGAGGGCGAGAGGCCCTGATGGACCGCCGCGCTTTCCTGCTCGGAATCGGCGCGCTCGCCGCCGCCCGGCCGCTCGGGGCACAGCCGGCACGGAAGCTCGAGCCGTACCAGTACCCCCGCGAGCTCGACGTCCCCTACGTCCCGACGCGCGGCAACGTCGTCGAGGAGATGCTGCGCATGGCCGACGTTAAGCCGAGCGACGTCGTCTTCGACCTCGGCTGCGGTGACGGGCGCATCGTGATCATGGCCGCGGAGAAGTTCGGCGCACGGGGCGTGGGCATCGACATCGATCCGCAGCGCATCGACGAGGCGCGCGCGAACGCCGCGAAAGTCGGCGTCGCGGACCGCACCGAGTTCCGCCT
>CAZHLM010000136.1:0-4037 GCA_964533295.1 uncultured Verrucomicrobiota bacterium | reverse complement strand
TCAAACCGCCGACGGGTTCAAACAAAATGAGACTTTTTCAACAGCCTGCTAAGTCTGCCTGATGTCCCATACCTCGATTCTCCTGTAATGTTTGTGTTTGATTCGGCCGCCGGGTCTCTCGCCGCTATCACTCAAAATAAAGAGGGCGCACTTACTTGCGCCCCAACACAGGCACGGGAATGCCTCTCAAGGAGCACTTTCAGCGCGCCCCTTGTGGGGCGCGCATCGAGCACTGTCCTTGAGGCGAAATTTCCCGTTTCGTGTTGGACAGCAGCCGAAGCCGCGTGAATTATGTTGGTTTGTTATTTGTTGCTGATCGTGTTCTGGAAGTCCTTGATGGGAGGCGTGGCCAACGACGGCCATTCTCTCCGTTGCTGCTCCTGCGCCTTTCACCGCCAGCACTCTACCGCTTTGCCTTTCGTCCGACAAGCCTGAGCATCGGTGAACGTGATTGACAGGTGGGGGCGTTTCAAATATGTGCGGTCCAAAGATGAAATCGCACCGACGAAAAGCCGCACTCAAACCAGTGCAAACGCCTGTCAGTAAGAAGGACGAGCAAGCCCCAAGTTTTCAAGACCAACAACTTGCTGCGTCCGGAAGATTGCTTTGGCAGCGACTGGGAGCCGAAAACAACAAACTCGGTGGTCTGACGCTGCGCTCGTTGGAAGAACTGCTCACCCTGTCAGAAATCAATGCACCAGAGGGAGAACGCGCTCGTAGAACACTCTCGGACATCCTGATTTTCGCTGTATCTCGGATGAGTCAACTCGCGCGAAGAAATCCGAAGCACTGGATACCCATTACCGAGCAGTCGATTGTTTGGCCGGTAATTGGATCCCTGCATCCCCAGTGGCTCAAAGGAATTGAGCCGAAGGCGGAAGTGCGGATTCTTTTGGAAAAAAACCTCAAGCTAGGCAACAAGAGCATCATCGCTGCAGACATCCTCGCAAAGTCGAAACTCACAAGTCCCAATACTCAAGCAGCGTATAGTTTGATTGAGCTAATTCTTGCAACACGGTCGCCGCTCGCGCGAGAAGGGCTACCGTTGGCCATCACGTCAGCAGCGTGGTTCAAAGCGTGGCAGCTAAAGGCCTGTGCCTTGAAACCGTACTGCAAAGCGACCTCGTCTGAGTGGGCGACGATTGCTCTTCAAGCTTTCAAGTTCCTGTGCCCAGAACCCGAGAAAACCTCATTGGCGGCCGAGATCGGCGCACATTGGGCGAAGGGCGAAGAGGGGGAGGAAGGGCTTCGCGCTGAGTCCCACACGATTGGCAGGCTTCGTAGTCGGATTCGCAGTCGCGTGAAGCAAGCAATCTGCCGCTTGGCACCTCAGGATCCTAACTGATGTCAGGTCCAGCCAGATAAAGTGCCACTCTTGAGCGCCACCTGAGTGGCGCGGCCATCGTCCAGAAATGTCGTATGACGCTGGACGATGAAGACAAACAACACAATGGCGGGCAGCGGCCAACCAACAGTTGCCCCGGTTTTGATGCCACCGGCGAATGGCATGGCGCAGCGTCCTGAGTGGACACGCTTGCCAAAAGCGGGCAGTCTTTGCTGGTTGAGCGGACTCTCTCGGTCGAAACTCAACCAACTCATCCTGCCCTGCGCTGAAAATGGCAGTCGCCCTCCCGTGCGCAGCGTGGTGCTGAGGCAGCCAGGGCGGATCAAGGGCGTGCGGTTGATCCATGTCGCGTCCCTGCTCGCCTACATCGAGGCCCAGGATACGGGGCGGAAGGAGGCGGCATGAATGTAACCAAGAAAGAGGCGCGCCCCCGTTGCCACGAGTCGCGCGCCGGTACAGCCAACACAAGTGAGCCTAGCATGACTGAAGCGGATGACAAGGCTGGTTTCGGTTGTTGCGCCGGTTGTGGTCGCCGGGTGCGGGGTAGGACGTTCGGTGGGATCCAAAGTAGCCGGGCGGGGACGCTCGTGTGGTGTCGCGCTTGCGCCGAAAGCCAGCGTCAGCCTTCGTTACAAATCGCCGAGGTGTGGCCATGAAGCAGACATTGCCTGCTCGAAACGAACTTCTGCAAGCAGCGTTGTGCTATCGCGCCCGCGGCTGGTCAGTGATACCGGTGACCATCAATCGAGTGAAGGAAAACTGGAAGAAGGCTGGGGTCGAATGGAGGAAACTTCAAGTGGTGATACGCTCACCAGAGCAGGTCGAGGCTATGTTTCGCGTTCCAGATCTGACAGGTGTGGCGGTGGTTTTGGGGCCGGTTTCGGGAGGTCTCGGTTGCCGGGACTTCGACCACCCGGAGGCTTATGCGGCTTGGGCGGCAGAGTTCCCGGAGGAAGCGCGCCGGCTGCCGACGGTTGCTACTGCGCGGGGGTTTCACGTGTACTTCCGGCACGGGGAATCGCTGCGGATCAAGAAGCTGGCGGACGGGGAATTGCGCTGTGGGGGTGGGTACGCCATCCTTCCGCCATCCGTCCACCATACCGGGCACGTCTACCGGTGGAAGGTCGAGTTACCCGATGAGCTGGTACCGGTGGTTGACCTTTTTGGGATCGGTTTGGATCGGAATTACTACCGTACAGAGAAGGCGGAGTTCCCAGAGCGTTCAGAGCAGACCGAGACCACCGAGCAGCCAGAGCGAACGGAAGTCACAAATGAATACCCATGTCACCCACGTCGTGAGGGGGAGCCAGGTGGGTTTGATGTCGGTAAGGTTGTCGAGCCAGCCATCCCAGCGAAGGCGCACGAGAACAACGCCCGGCTATTCACGCTCGCGCGGAGCGTTCTGGCGGTTGAAAAAGGACTCGGTAGGAAGTTCAGCTATGAGGAATTGCGGACGGCATTCGCGGAGTGGTACCGACGGGTCGCTTCGAAGGGCTTGCTCCGTGAAGGTCAAAGCCGTGACGAATACTGGATGGAGTTTATGAGAGGACTCGAAAATGCAAAGTATCCACTCGGGGAGGGAACCCTCCCGGCGGCGTGGGAGGCTGCCCAGCGAGGGCCGCCTCCAAAGATCGCCGAGCAATTCGAGGATCCGGCAGTGCGTCGGTTGGTCGCACTCTGTCGCGAATTGCAGCGCGCGGCCGGCGATAAGCCGTTTTATTTATCGTGCCGGATCGCGCAAGGACTGCTCAATCTCCCGACGCATAGGAAGGCCAACGATTGGCTGCGGGCGCTCGCATCGAAGCGAGTGAAGATCATTGAGGAGGTCGAAAAAGGTAGCGCCAAGACGCATCACGCAAGCCGATTCAGGTACCTGCCGCCGTTGGACGAGTAAGGGTGGGCGAAAGAAATTATGAACAAGAGAGACAACAATGCTGACCGGTTCCGACGCGCCGACTACTTACGGTTGCAGTTGCAGAATCCCCAATGGACATTCCGATTTAGCACCAACCGCTGGCCGCGCTGGACGATTGATGACGTGGCCGCACTCTTGACCGCGCTTGCCAAGTATCACGATCCCGAAAAATGTGGGTGTCGCAAGAGGGTTTTCAAAAAGAAGGAAATCGGGCAACTCGTCTTCTGGCTGCTCTACCGGTCATGTCCGCCATGGGAGAGCCACCGCCTTACGCTCAATCACCGTCAATCCGCGTTCTTCAGGGCCTACATCTCGCCCGGTGGCTTCAACGCGGCTCGGGCCGCCCGCGCGGCAGGGTACTCACACCGACGCGCCCGGCAAACGGGACACGAGCTTCGTCGAAAGCTGCGCGGCTGGTGAAGCTCGTAACTCCCGCGTGACAAAGCGTGACATTTGGGCTGATGAACAACCAGAAAGCGCTGGAAACCATTCCGATTTCCGCGGTGTAGATGATCGCGAATTACGACCGAGCCAGCCCAAATGTCACGGTTGCGCGACGTTGCCCGCAGTTTGAGGATCCACCGTTCTGCCCTGCTGAAGCCAGTATATCGGCGACTGAACACCGGTGAACGCGGATGGATTTGTTATGACTTTCTGTTATGAATTTCGGCGCAGTGACTCATTTACCGCTAAAATCATTAAGAAATAGTGGAAATTAGAGATGGCGGAGGGAGAGGGATTCGAACCCCCGAGACGCTTGCGCGCCTAGCGGTTTTC
>CAZHLM010000135.1:0-4287 GCA_964533295.1 uncultured Verrucomicrobiota bacterium | reverse complement strand
TGACCCCGTGAAACCAACTCAAAATGCTAATCCAACTGCATCGTTCCGGCTTAGCGCAGCAGTAGCAGCGTGGCGACGCCGGCCACGGTGGTCAGCAGCGTGATCGGGATGCCGTAGCGGGCGTAGTCCCAGAACCCGACTTCGAGATGACCCCGGGCGCTTTCGACGACGATGATGTTGGCCACGCTGCCGAGGAGGGTGAGGTTGCCGGCCAGCGTGGTCGTCAACGCCAGCACCTGCCACATCAATGCCGGGTCGGCAAACTGGCCGATCCATTTGCCGGCCACCAGCACGAAGGGGACGTTGGAGAAGATGTTCGAGCCGACCACCGAGAACCAGGTGAAGTTCCACGCCTGGGTGGTCGCTGTCGGGCCAAACACGCCGCGCAGATGATCGTAGATGCGGTCGGGCAGGCCGGTATCGTTCAGACCCTCCACGACGATGAACAGGGCGGCGAAGAACAACAACAAATGCCAGTCCACCAACTTCAACACCGCATGCGTGTCGCGCCGCGCCAGCACCATGATCAACGCCGCCCCGCCGAGCGCCGTCCACGGCAGATTCCAGTGCGCGAGAAAACCGAGAAAGACCAGCGCGAAGACCACCCCGGTCAGCCCCGTCAGCCGCGCGTCGAGCGGCGGCGCCGGTTCGGCCGAGGTATGGAGGGTGGCGGCGGCGAGGACGCGGCGGAAGCCGACGCGCAGCACCAGATAATTCAGCGTCAGCGCCACCGCGGCGGCCGGCACCAGCGCGGCGGAGAAATCAAGGAACTGGATACCGGACAGATGGCCGATGATCATGTTTTGCGGGTTGCCGACGAGGGTGGCGACGCTGCCGGTATTGGCCCCGGTGGCCAGCGCCAGCAGGTACGGCAGCAACGGCAAGCGGCCGCGGACGATGACGGCGACCACCAGCGGGGTCAGCAGCAGGCAGACGGTGTCGTTGACGAGCAACGCCGAGAGAATCGCGGCGGTCAGCAGCAAAAACAGCAACAGGCGTTGCGGACTGCCGGCATGTTGGAGAATGCGGTCGGCGGCCCAGCCGAAAAACCCGGCCAGATGCAGATACGCCGCGATCAACATCATGCCGAGCAGCAAGGCCAGCGTGTCGTAGTTGACGGCCCGGTAGGCTTCTTCGGGGGAGAGCACGCCCGTGGCGACCATCAGCACCGCGCCGAGCAGGGCGGCGGCCGGGCGGTTGAGGGGGAGGATTTTGAGGCGCCGACCGCTGATGAGCGCGTAGGTGATCAGGAAAATGACGATGGCTTGCATGCGGCCGGTCGGCTTTATAGCATACTCGGCAAAGGAGAACCGCCTCATGCCGGCACCCATCACCAACCTGTATCATTACCGGGCCGTCGTCACCGCCGTGTACGACGGCGACACGTGTACGGTGGATATTGATCTCGGGCTGAGCACGTGGATTCGCGGCGAGAAGATCCGGCTGCACCGCATCAACGCGCCCGAGTTGACCGGCCGAACCAAAGCCAAAGGCGTTGCCGCTCGCGACGCGTTGCGCAAGCTGGTGCTGAATCAGCCGGTGGTGTTGCAAACGATCAAAGACCGCCGCGAGAAGTATGGCCGGTACCTCGCGGAGGTGTGGCTCGAGCGCAACGGCGCGTGGCTGAACGTCAACGACGAACAGGTCAACAGCGGCCACGCGCAATACCAGAAGTATTGACCGCGCCGCGCGGGGCGTCAGGCGGCCCGTCGCCGGTAGGCTTGGGGGCTGCAGCCGATGATCTGCTTGAAGACCCGGTGGAATTGCGGGTAGCTGCCAAACCCGGCTTCGAGGGCGGCTTGGATCATTTTTTTGCGCGGGTCGGCGGCGGTCAGGGTCAGAAAACGTTCGAGCCGCTGGCGATTGCGGAAGTCGGTGATGCTCTGGCCGGTTTGTTCCTGAAAAACGCGACTGAGCCGGGCGGGGCTGAGACCGGCATGGCGGGCGAGGTCGGCCAGCGCGAGCGGCATGTCTTCGTCGCGCAGCATGCGGATGGCGCGTTCGACGGCGGGGTGGATGTCGGCGTGGCCGGGGATTTTGTCGGCCGTCAGTTGGGCGTGCCACGCCGTCAACATGGCGTAAGCCAGCCCGGCGTTGTGACGGGCCGGGTCGGTTGCGGCGTCGCTGACTTCGCGGAACAGGTGGTGGAGCCGGCGGGTTTGTTGCTCGGTCAGTTCTTTGCAGTAGGCGGTGGCGGGATTCAACTCCAACAGCGGTCGCGTCGCGTCGGTCGTGCAGGCGCGTTGGACGAGGGCGGGCTTGAAGACGAGCACCCACATCTGAAATTCGGGACTGAATTCGAGCAGGAGGTGGTTTTGTTCGGGGAACAACCAGATTTGGGTGCAGCGCGTCAGGTCATAGGTGCGGTCGGCCAGCAGGTATTTGCCGCGGCCTTGCAAGACGAGATTGACCTCCAACTCGTCGTGGCGGTGAAGATAGTGGCGGTTGCGGCGGGCAAATTCCATGTGCCAGGCGGCTCCGTCGAGTCCCGGTGGGATCTGGAGGATTTCCTTCATGGCGGCAAGAAACGATAACAGATTGCGGTTAAATGAGAAGATTTGCCCGGTTTGCGGCGTATAGTGAGCAGCAATATGACAACCGCCATTTTGGATGGAGTGATTACGGACGAGCTGCGCGAGCAATACCGCACCGAGGGCTACATGATCCTCGAACGGGTCATTCCCGAGGAGATGTTGCAGATGTTGCGGGAGGAGTGCTCCTACTTCCTCGGCTACTACGACTCGATCATGGACGCCAAGGGCGTCAAGACGGAGGGCATCAACCACCGCGGCAAACGGTATTTCATCAGCAACATGTACCGGCTCAGCTCCCGGCTCTGGCAATTCATCTACAGCCCGTTGATGGCCGAGGTCACCCAGGCCGCGCTCGGTGACACCGTGTATTTGTTCCACGAGCAGTGGGTCGTCAAAGGCGCCGAGCAGGGGATGAAATTCGCGTGGCACCAGGATTCCGGCTACGTGAAGCACGGCGACAAGAACACCCGCCATCGTCCGTACCTGACCTGCTGGTGCACCCTCGACGACGTGAACGAGGAGAACGGCACCGTCTATTTGCTCCCGCATTCCCGCGGCGGCACCAGCCACACGATTTTCGATCACAATCGGGAAGAAGGCACCAACGACCTCGTCGGCTACAGCGGCGACGATCCCGGCATCCCGATCATCGTGCCGGCGGGCAGCATCGTCGCCTTCACCAGCTACAACTTCCACCGCAGCGGCGCCAACACCACCCCGCGGATGCGCCGCATCTACCTCCCCCAATACAGCGCCGAGCCAATCCTCAAACCCGACGGCTCGCTCTGGTCCCAAGCCGTTCCCTTCGTTCGCGACGGCCGAATCGTGTATAACCATGCCGACGACACCGCCGCGAAATACGGCGGCCATCCCGCCATCAAGCTCTAGCGCGCAGGCCTCACCACCGGATGGCAGCGGCGCTCAATGAGCGCCGACAATTGCGTTGCGCCGCCCGCCCGCCCCCGCTATAGTCGGTCTGCTAGCTCGGTTGCGGACGTGGCGGAACTGGCAGACGCGCAGCGCTCAGGACGCTGTGGGTAACACCGTGGAGGTTCGAGTCCTCTCGTCCGCACCAACCAACGCGAACATGAAACTGATCCTCGCGCTCCTGGTCGCACTGACTGCCGCGGCGCACGCGGAGTTGCTGCGTCCCATCAACTCCCGCCAGGCAGCCGACGTCAACCACCGCATCATCCAACCCACCGAACTGCGTCCCGGACTTGTCCCCGGCCGCGCCTACTCCACCACTCGCTCGCCGCTCTCCGACCAATTCATCACCTCCACCACCGTCCCCGTCGTCAACGTCACCCCGCCGCTCGCCGTCGAACGGCGCTCCCTCCGCCACGAACAACGCCACTACCGGACCATCCCCCAACAAAATTTCACAGCCCGCCGCGCGGCGGTTACCGACAAACCCCGGCCAGCCGACAACGTCTTCGTCACCGGCCCGGCCCCGATCCAAGACCGCGTCATCTACGCCACCACCCCCGCCGGCGAAGCCGAACTGGTCGAACAACTCCGCAAACTCCAGACCCGGTAGGCGCGCGTCACAGAGGGCGGCTCCCCCGGAACGGTTTTCCAAACGCGCTCTTATCGCGCCTGACAAAACTGCCTGTCGGAGCAGGTTTCGGCCCGCGACGTTCTTGGAAACGCCGGTGGGCCGAGCGTCCGCGCGAGGCGGGGCGTGGCACGGCGCTCGCGGGGACGCTCGCGCCACCGGTCGCGCCACCGGTTGTGGCACCGGTCACGCCCG
>CAZHLM010000134.1:0-4385 GCA_964533295.1 uncultured Verrucomicrobiota bacterium | reverse complement strand
TTCGCCCGGCAATTCGCGCGGTCAGCCCCGGCGCACGTCGCGGCGACGGAGGTGCGCCCGTTGCCCATGAAGCCGCTCTACACCAGCGACCGCGACCACGAGCAATGGTGGCAGGACACCTGCCGGACTTGGGACCCGGCGAAGCCCGCTGATTTCCGTCCCGTCTGGGAACGCAAGCCGATGGTCAACAGCGACGTCTTCCACCAGTTCAACCGCACGAGCCGCTAACGGCCTCCCGTCCTCAAAACTGCTGTGCGAAGTCAAAGGAACAAAACCTGACCCGTTCTACACTGGTCAAACTCCTCCGCCGTTATTGCTGCCGCCCCATGAGCGATATTTGGTAGTTCTAGGTGTCAGCCATTCACATGACCGGCTTGGAGTTGCAGGACAGAGCAGATTTGGCTGATGTAGCCGGGATTTCCTTGGAAGAAGACTTGCGCTTGCGCCAGTTCTTCCTTGGTGTGGCTGTACACCCAGGAGTCTTTTCTTGCCTCATTGTAGGAAGTGGGGGCGACGATGAACGAGGTCAATCGCACGTTCCATTTCTTGCAGTGCGCTTGCAGTGAAGGCTGCAATTCGGCCAGCTTCCGGTGCAATTGAATCTTGGGATCATCCATTCCGCGCGCCCGTCCCAAACCATGCGGATCTATAAAGGCAATGGTTTGATGGCCATTCTCGATGACCCACAAGATGAAGTCAGGATAGAACGCGTCGCCGTCCTTGGGATTGAAGAAGCCAATGCCCCGTCCGCGCGTGAGATTTCGGAGCAGAAACACTTCTTTACCCTGCATCGCTGCCGGGTTGTTGTGCAGCCAGTCGCGCAGGTCCTTCACGATTTGCGTTTCGCTGGGATACAACGAGGGCGGGTTGCTGTCGAATCGCTTCTGGTCGTCGTAGGCGAGCAACGGCTGGTAGAGGTTGTGATCGAAGTGAATGGTCGGGAACTGGACGAGGTCCTTTTTGTAGAGGTCGTTCGCCTCTTTGACCAGTTTGCGGATGACCTTGGCAAAGGCGCTCTTGGTCGTGACCTCGTACCGGTCAAACGCCAGATTCGGGTCTTGTGGAGTCAAATCCGTCAGCCGCAGGTTCTCTTGTTCCCAGCCACGATTGGCGCGTGTGTAAAGCGTGGCGAGATACTTTCGCAGCACCGCCCCGGCAATGTCTTCGGTGCGCCGCAGCGAACCAAACCCAGCCGGCGCAAGCTGGTCATCGGCGCAATACAACTCAAACTTCCCGCGCTCGATGATCTCGCGCACGGTGGCGGGCGTGAACGCCAGATTGTCCATCCCGGCCACATGTTTGTATTCCAACGCGTCGAAATAAAGGCGATCCCAGTCAAACCAACCGGCAAAGGCTTTCAAGTCACCGGCTCGGTCCTGCCCACCGGCCCGGTCGGCCCATTCAACTTGCCGGCCCGAGTCGGCCATTTCCACGCGGGGACGCAAATCCAGCGTGACCCGCACGGAATCGTCCACTGCCGCGACAACGCTTTCGGCACCGGCAAACTCCGCGCCCTCCGGCAACCGCAAGACCTGCAAGCCCCGTTTCAGGAAACTCTTCTCGGTCTGGATGGGCACTTTCACCAATTCCCAATCCGTCTCGATGCCTTCCTTCTGCAATTCCTCCCGGAATCGCTGCATGTAGTTGGCGCGCACGCCGAAGATGTTCAGCGTCTCCAGCAGATGAATGTGCTTGGGTGCTGCGCCCGGCTCCATCGCCCCGCTGCGCTTGAGCGTATTCGCCTTGCCGTGTAATCGCACGCCGCGTCCGAACAACTGAATAATCTGCGAGCCTTCCCCGCGTCCGATGTTCATCAACCCCATGCTCGCCACGCGGAAACTGTCCCAGCCCTCCATGAACTTCCGCGCCCCGATCAGGACGTTCACCGGCGACTGCGTCTCATTGATCTCGTCAAACAACGACGTGGGATGCACCGCGTCATCCTCACAAGCGATCCTGCCTTCCTCCAACAGCGTCATCAGACCCGGCACATCGCCGATATTGATCACGCCAAAGTAATCCGTGCCGACCCGCAACCCGATTTCGCCCTCGGCAATCTTGAGCGTCGCCGCCCGCAACGTCTCGCCCGGCTGCCCGCGAAACACCTGCCGGACCAACCGCTCGTACACCTTTCCAGCCGCCCAGCCCTTCTGTCGCAGATACTCAAACCGCCCCACAAACAAGTCATCGCCCTGAGGATTCTTCAACCCACTCGCGCCGGCGAACAACTTCTCGATCCGCTTCGTCCACGTCGCGCCTTGTTTGAGGAACTTGTCGAAGAACGCGACGATCTCCTCCACGTCGGTCAGACTCATCTCGTCTTCAACGGAGAGCTTGCTCTTCTTCTTTCCCTTCCCGCCGGTGACGCTGTGCCCGACGAACACCCACAGCGGACGCTCTATCGCATACGGCCGGTACGTCTCGCCCCGCTCCTCGAACACCAACACCTGCTCGAAGAACGACAGCAGATTCGCCAGCATCATCGTGTCATTGAAACTGTCCGAGTCATCCCGGACGTTCACCACCCAGTAATCTTTCCCGTAGCCGTCCTCGTAGAAGTGCGGATACGAATAATCGAACAGAATGGCGTGGGCGTATTCATCCAGCAATGCCCGGTGTTTGTCGTCGTCGCCCGCGCCGTTGACGATCTGCCCGAACGTCGCGCTGTACTCGAAGGTGAACCCCTGCTCGGCCACCCGCTCGCGCAATATCCGCCACACTTCACCGCTTGCCCCGCGATGTCCTTCGTCCACGAACAGCAGATTGTTCGGCCCGAACGCCTCCACGTCCACGCTCAACCCGCCGCCCCGTTTGTTCTCGGTCAGCTTGGTGATCTCGATGACCGTGACCGGCAACTCGCTCGTTGTCAGCAACCCGCTCGCCGATTCCCCGTAATGCCGCGCCGCAATCCCGCTCTTGGCCAACTCGCCGAGATGCTGCCGCGACAACCCCTCGTTGGGCGTCACCAGCAGCACGTTGTCGAACTTCCGCCCCGCCTTGCCGGCGTAGTGCTGGGCCTGCCAGATGTTCAAGTGCATCAGCAACGTCTTGCCCGACCCGGTCGCCATCCAGAACGCCAGCTTCGTCAGGTCGTCGTCCTCATACGCCATGTCCACCGGCAACAGCAATTCCGTGACGTAGGCGTTCAACTCCTTCCGCAACGCCGTCAGCTCGCCGAAATACCGATCGAGGAAGAATTCGCTACAAAGAGCCGCCAGCCATTGGAAATAGAGCAACTGCACCTTCGGCGTCCGCCCCTGATTCAACCGCTCGACGCCGCTTTTGATCCGCAGATCGTACTCCGCCAGCTTCGCCACCGGCACCCGCAACCCGTCCTGCCCGGCCAGCACATGATAGAAATGGCTCTGCCCGTCGTCGGCATATCCTTGCCGGGCGTTCTTCAGCAACTCGCGCAACGGCTTGAACCCCGGCTCCGCGCCGAGTTGCCGGCAGCAGAACCGGAACAACGGCAGCCGGTTCTGCAACAGCGGGATTTCCGGGGTGTAGTGGTTCGCCATTCAATAAAGCTCCAGGCAACCCGTCTGTTCATCCTGCCCGAATTGCTCAATCTCGGGGAGATGTTGCCGCAGCAGCCGCTCGATATCGGTGCTGGATTGGTTGCCGCAGCGCAACCACAGCACCTTCGGCGGGTGACCCAACAAGGCGCTGCGCTCGGCAAAATCGGCGTCGTAGGTTACGATCGCGTAGCCGTTGCGGCGCGCGTGCTCCCAGATTTCCTGGTCGCTGGCTTTGTCCAAGCCGGCCAGCCGGGCCTGGCTGGAACCGGGAAAGACATGCTGCAGTTTGTCCGCCAGCCGATGGCTCAGATTTTGGTCGAAGAATAATTTCACGAAGTGACCGTCACCAGCCGTCGTTCACGATCGGCGGCGTATTCCAGACAGGCCCGGATGTCTTCCTCGGTCAACTCCGGGTATTCCGCGCAAATCTGCGCCGGGGTCATGCCGGCAGCCAGCCAGCCCAACACATCGGCCACCGTGATCCGCATCCCGCGGATGCAGGGCCGTCCGCCGCGCTTGCCCGGTTCAACCGCAATAATGTTCTGGTAGCTCATGGTTGGCCTTCCTTCTTTTTCACGACACGATTCCATCATACCACAATGCCCAGCATTACGTTCACCCAATCGGCGCGAACATCAGCCGCTTGAACTCCGGCTCAATCGGTTCGGCCTCGCCGGCATACGGCTGATTCACCAGCAACCGGTCCGGCTTGGTGTCCTTGCCCAGCAACGCCGGCAGGATTTCGCCCTCCACAAACTGCCGGTCCCGCTGCAACGCCTCCTTGCTCGACTCCAACCCGTCCGTGTCGCGCCACACCACCACCACGCTCTTGCCATTGCGCGCCTCGCCCAGCGTCACCCGGTAACG
>CAZHLM010000133.1:0-4437 GCA_964533295.1 uncultured Verrucomicrobiota bacterium | reverse complement strand
AAGCCCCAACCCCGAAAGGGAATTGTGACGCATTCTGCTCAGGGGTGGCTTTGGTTCCGGTTAAGTTTAGGGGCCGGTAAGCCCCAACCCCGAAAGGGAATTGTGACGGCTTGGACAACTTTGACTTGGTCGAACAAGTGTTGAAGGGCCGGTAAGCCCCAACCCCGAAAGGGAATTGTGACACGGTGCTTGGTTGTCCCCTACCACGACTTCGTAGTCGGGCCGGTAAGCCCCAACCCCGAAAGGGAATTGTGACTCTTGCGCTCTGTCCAGGGCAACGTCTGGGCTGTAATGGGCCGGTAAGCCCCAACCCCGAAAGGGAATTGTGACGCCGTGACCGGCGCAGACGTAGCTCGCGCGCTCAGCGAGGGCCGGTAAGCCCCAACCCCGAAAGGGAATTGTGACCGGTCTCCGTCGTGAAATGTCTCAACCCAGATTCCGGGGGCCGGTAAGCCCCAACCCCGAAAGGGAATTGTGACTGGGCGGTCGCCACGACGATGTGTTTGCAGACGCTCGCCACGGGCCGGTAAGCCCCAACCCCGAAAGGGAATTGTGACGCCAGCAGCCCCGAGACGCAGGCGAGCACGTCGCCGTCGGGCCGGTAAGCCCCAACCCCGAAAGGGAATTGCGGCCCGGCTTGCCGACCGTCCCCGAATCCGTCACGCTCCCCGCCGTCGAGAGCCACAAAAAAGTGAGGTACCCCCGCCAATGTCCCACCCCTCATGCCAAAATCCCGCTCAACAGATGACCTGCTATGCCCACTCGAAAGAAGGCCGACCGGTTGCAGAATGGCATCGGCTGGATGACCACCTGCGAGCAACGGCGGAGAAGTCAAAACAATTTGCCGCGCCGTGGGGCACCGGCGCGTGGGCCTGGAATGCCGGCTGGCTCCACGACCTCGGCAAGGCAGATTCAAGATTCCAACGATATTTGCGCGAACAGAATGGACTCGAACTCAATGATGCCGGCTACGATTACGGCCACGTGAATCACTCCTCGGCCGGGGCGGCTTGCGCCGAGGACCGGCTCAAACCGTTCGGGCGGATTCTTGCGTATCTCGTGGCCGGGCATCATGCGGGACTGCCGGATTGGCAAATCGGTCCGGCAGCTTTGGATTTTCGTCTGCAGAACGAGGGCCGCGAGAACTTGAAACGTGTGACGGCTTTTGCGGACGAGGTAATGTCCAATCTGAAATCAGTGGCGCGCCCCTCGTTCGTCAACGCGGAGAACTTCCATTTCTGGGTGCGGATGCTGTTCTCCTGTTTGGTGGACGCCGACTTCCTCGACACCGAGCAGTTCATGGACGGCGGCAAGGCACTGGCGCGCGGCCCGTATCCCGCACTCACTGACCTTGCGCCCCGCTTGTTCACCGCTCTCGACGAACTGGAACACAATGCCGCCAAGTCGGAGGTGAACGCGATTCGCGCCGAAATTCGCCGGGCGTGCGAACAGATGGCCGAGAAGCCGAAAGGACTTTTCTCGTTCACCGTGCCGACCGGCGGCGGCAAAACGCTCTCGGCGATGGCGTTCGCGTTGCGTCACGCGCTGAAGCATGGGCATCAACGGATCATCTACGTCATTCCCTACACCAGCATCATCGAACAAACCGGACGAACACTGGCCGGTATCCTTGGGCGGGAAAACGTCGTCGAACACCACAGCAACCTCAGCCCGGAAAAGGAAACGCTCCGTTCGCAACTGGCCACTGAGAACTGGGACGCGCCGATCATCGTCACCACCAACGTCCAATTCTTCGAGTCACTCTACGCCGCCAAACCCGGCCGGTGCCGCAAACTCCACAACATCGTCAACAGCGTTGTCATCCTCGACGAAGCCCAACTGCTCCCACCGGAACTGCTCACGCCGTGCGTGGACGCCATGAAAGACCTCGTCGCCAACTACGGCGTGACGCTGGTGCTGGCCACCGCCACACAACCGGCATTGCCCTTGTCGGCCACGGAAATCATCCCGGCCGAGATGAACCTTTACGAACGCTTGAAACGCACCGAATTCACCTTCCCGGCCAACCTGAATCAGCCGACCGACTGGCCGACGCTGGCCGCGCAACTCCGGCAACACGAGCAAGTCCTCTGCGTCGTCAACTCCCGCCGCGATTGCCACGACCTGTTCCATCTCATGCCGGCAGGCACGATTCACCTGTCCGCGCTGATGTGCGGCGCGCACCGGTCGGCCATGATTCGGCTGATCCGGTGGCGGTTGCGAAAGGGACTGCTGATCCGCGTCATCAGCACCCAACTGGTGGAAGCGGGGGTGGACATTGATTTCCCGGTGGTCTATCGCGCGCTGGCCGGCTTGGATTCCATCGCGCAAGCCGCCGGCCGCTGCAACCGGGAAGGGAAACGGCAGCGCGGCGAAGTGCATGTCTTCGTCCCGCCCAAGCCCGCGCCGCGCGGGTTGCTACGCAAGGGCGAAGACACCATGCGCGACCTCTGCGCGACCGGCTTTGATCCACACCAACCGGATGCGTTCACGCGCTATTTTGAGTTGTTCTACTCACGCGTCAACGACACCGGCAGCCGGTTCCATGACTGGCTGGTCAAGGACGTGAATCCCGACATGAAAGTCCAATTCCGCACGGCCGCCGAGGAGTTCAAGCTGATTGACGATCAGGCGCAACGGCCGGTGATTGTCCGCTACGGCGGCAATGAGAAACTGATCCAGAGCCTCAAGGCTGTTGGGCCAAAGCGCGAGATCATGAGGAAACTCCAACGCCACACGGTCAACCTGCCGGTGCGCATGGCCGCGGCGATGCAGGCCGACGGACGGCTGGAAGAACCGTGGCCGGGAATTCTGGCGCAATCGGAGTTCAACATTTATGACCGGCAAACCGGCTTGGCTGTGTACGTGGAACAATTGCCGGTGGAGGATTTGATCGTATGAGCACAACCCGAAGAGTCTTTTACGGTAGGGGGGGGCCCCCCCCGCCTACCAACACGCGGTATCTTTCACCCAAGGAGGAACATGAGAGGATTCTGTCTCGAAGTCAGCGGGCCGTATGCGTGTTTCACGCGCCCGGAAATGAAGGTCGAGCGCGTCAGCTACGACGTGATCACGCCGTCGGCGGCACGCGCCATCTTCGACGCGATTCTCTGGAAGCCGGCCATTCGCTGGCGGGTGCAGCGCATCGAGGTGCTCGCGCCGATCCGCTGGGTGTCCGTCCGCCGCAACGAAGTCGGCAAAGTCGCCTCGCCGCGCAGCGACGGCATCTTTATCGAAGACGACCGGCAACAACGGGCCGGCTTGTTCCTGCGCGACGTGAAATACCGACTGCACGCCGAGTTTGCGATGACAGACAAGGCCGGGCCGGACGACAGCGAAGCGAAGTTCGCCGAAATGTTCCGGCGGCGGGCGTCGGCGGGCCAATGTTTCAATCAGCCCTATCTGGGTTGCCGGGAATTCTCCGCCGCGTTTCGGCTGGTTGACCCGGTCGCCGAACCGGCCACGCCCATCCCCGACACGCGCGATCTCGGCTGGATGCTGTACGATTTGGATTTCACCGGCAAAGAACCGCAGCCGCAGTTCTTCCGTGCCCAACTGGAACAAGGTGTGATTGACCTCCGCAACATCGAGGTGCGCCAATGATCCTCCAAGCCCTCAAGGAATACTACGACCGGAAAGCCGCCGACCCTGGGAGCGACATCGCGCCGGAAGGCTTCGAGAAGAAGGAAATCCCGTTCCTGATTATTATCAAGCCCGATGGGGAGTTCGTGAATTTGGAGGACACGCGAGAGAAAGTTGGTGAACGGATGGTGGCCAAATCATTCCTGTTGCCGCGCTCGAAAACGCGGTGCGGTAGCAAGAGCTACGCGACGACCTTCTTGTTGTGGGATCATATCGGCTACTTGTTTGGTCATCCGGAAGGTGATTCGAAGGCGGCAAATCAGCATAAAACTTGGCTGCGCGTCTTGAAGGACTTGCCGGCTGACTTGGCGCAGGATGAAGGCGTTCAAGCGATGCTCAAGTTCTACGCATCCCCCAACCAAATTGCGGCGGTCAAGGCTCATGGAACTTGGGCCGAATGTTTGAAACTGAAGTCGTGCAACATGACTTTCCGCTTGGCTGGCGATTCGTTGCCCATCCCATGCCGGGAAGTCGTGCAGTCCTTCGTGCGTGAAACCATTTCCAAACAAGCAGCAAGTGAAGACAAGGATGATGGTGAAAAGGTGTTCGGGCTCTGCTTGGTTACCGGCGAACGCGGCGAGATCGCAAAAACACACGGGCGCACGCCCATCAACAAGGACACCAAGAGTCTCGTCGCATTCCAGAAGAACTCTGGCTATGACTCCTACCACAAAGAGCAAGCCTACAACGCGCCTGTGAGCAAGTCGGCTGAGTTTGCGTACACAACCGCCTTGAACACGCTGCTAAAGTCCAAACACCAACGTATATGGGTGGGTGATGCCGCCACCGTTTTTT
>CAZHLM010000132.1:0-4698 GCA_964533295.1 uncultured Verrucomicrobiota bacterium | reverse complement strand
GCGCGTGGCCGCCGCAGGCGGCGGGGCGAGGGCGGGCGGCGGCAGCGGCAGGGCCGCGCCGCAGCTCAGCGCCGGCCGAGGGAGGAGCGGACGAGGTGGGCGACGGTGGCGGGGTCGTGCTCCTCGAAGTCCTCCGCTGTCACCAGAGGACGTTCGTGCACGCGGGGCGAGGCCGGCAGCGAGAGGACCTGGAAGCGCGTGCCGTCAAAGGCGATGAGGTCCTTGTGGATGAGGCTGTTGCGGGCGTCGATGTACTGTTCCGGAAACATCTCCAGGGTGGAGCAGATCCGGTCGTAGGCATAGAAGCTGACGCCGTTGCGATCGGCGGCGAGGACGAGAAACAGGTAGAGAGAGCGCTCGGGGTGGCTGAGGGAGGCGAAGAAGCCGTCGTGGAGAAAGCGGTTGGGGAGGAAGGCAAAGCCGCCCTCGATGCGGCGGACCCGGTCAGGTCGCAAAGGGGTGCGGTGGGACGGCATCGGTCAGCCTCGCTGCGCAGACGGTCGCGATGCCGCCCTCGGTGCACGGCCGGCGGCGCGCTCCTCGGCGACGTGCTGGCGGTAGCTGGGACCATCGATGTCGATGCGCAGCGCGTGCATCGCGAGCCTGTCGAGGATGGCGGCGGTGAGCGTGGCGTCGCCGAGATACCGCCCCCAGTCGCTGAGCTGGATGTTGCTGGTGACGGCGGTGGAGGCTTTGCCATGGCGGCGGTCGATGAGATTGTAGAGGGTGTGGGCGGCCGTGGGCTCGTTGTCGCGCTTCTTGACCTGACCGAGGCCGACGTCGTCGATGATGAGGAGCTCGGGGCGAGCCCAGCCCTTGAGGCGGGTGAGATACGAGCCATCGGCCAGTCCGGCATGCAGGTCGTCGAGCAGGTCGACGCAGCGAGCGTAGCGCATCCGCAGGCCCTGCTCACAGGCCCGCAGGCCGAAGGCCTTGAGCAGGTGGCTCTTGCCGGTGCCTGCCTTTCCAGTGATCACGATGTCCTCGCGGCGGCGGACGAATCCGAGCTGAGCGAGCTCGACGATGGTGGCCCTGTCGAGGGTGGGCTGGAAGTCGAAGTCGAAGGCCTCGAGCGTCTTGGTCTCCTTGAGCCCGCTTCGCTCGACCCGATGACGGATCCGCTGTTCCAGCTTGTCCGCGACCTCTCGTCCGAGGACGTGCTCGAGCAGCGCGGTGGCGCCGGGACGCTCGCGCACGGCCCACGCGAGCAGCTCGTCGAGCCGTTTGCTCGTGGCGGTCAGTCCGAGGAACTCGAGGTGCCGCCGGAGTCGCTCGGCCACGAGGGGGTCGTCGAGCGAGCCGGTCGGCTCGGGGGTGTCGGGTCGGGCTCTGCCATGGGATCGGGACATGCGAGGGACTCCTGGGAGGAAGGAACACGGAAAGAGGACACGGGGGCCGGAGGCGGCGGGAGCACTGGAAGGCGGTCGTATTCTGTGAGGTCTCGGGGCGCGGTGCGGCGCTCGCCGAAGGTCTCCTCGAGCCGGCGCGCGGTGTGCTCGGCGACGTACTCGTCGAGGGTGCGAGGGGCGGAGCGGGCGGCGAGGATGCGGTCGACCGCGTGGTGGTCGAGGGCGCCGAAGCGGGCGGCGTGGTGGAGGGCGGCGTCGAGATCGGCGGTGTCGTAGCGGGCGCGGAGCAGCAGGATCTGGCGAGCGGAGTGGGTCCAGACTCTGGGGGAGCCGAGGCTCAGGAGGCGAAAGAACTCGGTCGCTCCTTCGCCCATGCCCCGAAAGGCCACGGCGAGCTGGTCGGCATCGATGGCGCTCTGCCGCGCAGGCCGCGAGTGCAGTCCAGCCGGATCGATCTTCAGGCCGGCGCCGCGGGGGGCGAGCTCGTGGCGAGCGACACAGCGCAGGTCGGCGGCGTAGACGAAGAGCTCGCGCTGGGTGATGCGCACGGGCAGGATGTCGGTGATGTGGTCATAGGGCACCGCGTACCGATTGCCCTGCCAGTCGACGAAGCCGTCGATGCTGCACACGCGGTAGACGACGCGCGCGGTGTCGTAGGGGTGGCGCGGCAGGGGCAAGAGGTGCTCTCGCTCCTCGGCGAAGCGGTCGAGCGCGGTGCGACCGTGGCGAGGGCGCAGGTCGACGGTACGGTCGAGCCAGTCGGAGAGCTGCTCTTGCATGTCGTCCAGGTCACGAAACTCGCGTCCATTGAGGAAGGAGCGCTCGACTTCCCAGAAGCCGCGCTCGACGCGGGGCTTGGCGTTGGGGTCACCGCGGACGGCGCGGGGCCGGAACTCGTAGTGGGCCGCGAAGGCGAGGAATCGAGGGTTGTAGATGGGCTGCTGTCCTTCCCAGCGCAGGACGACGGCTCTCTGGCTGTCGTAGGTGCACTGGTGAGCACAGCCGTCGAACCGGTCGAAGGCGCGCACGTGGCCGTCCATCAGGGCATGCTGGTCGCTCTGCTCGTACAGCCGCACGAACTTCCGGCGGCTGTAGACCAAGACGTAGGAGAACGCCTGGACCACGGCGCGTTGTCCGGTGAGAAAGACGATGTTGTACGGTGACCAGTCGCTCTCGGCCATCTCCCCCGGACCCCGGATGGGCGCGGGCAAGCTGGGCTCGGGCTTGGGCGGCGGGCGGACCTTGCGCAGGTGCTTCTTGACGGCCGTGTAGCCGCCGTCGAAGCCCTCGGAGCGAAGGATCTCGAACACACGCTGAGCGGTGATGTGGGGGAAACGTCCCAACAGCTCGGCGACACGCGGCTGGAAGGGGTCGAGCTTTGAGGCGCGCGGCGCGCGAGCCGGGCGGGGCGCGAGCGCAGGCGCCCCCTCCTCGCGGTGCCGGCGGTGGGTGGCGAGCACGCCCTTGACGGTGTTGCGGCTGACCCGGACGGCGCGGGCGATGGCTCGTCGCGACATCCCCTCGCGGTGCAGTGTCACGATCTGGTGGACCAGCTCTTGCCGCGTGCTGAAGGAGCGGCTCATCTCCAAACCTCCTTGTCCACAATCCCAGCCACCGTGCGACCGAGGGCCGCAATCACGGGCTCGAGATGCACGAGCCCCTGCCGGACCAGCTCCGCCGCCTCGGGGCCCAGCGCCGGCAACGGCGTCCCCAGCAGCCGGGCTTGCAGTCGGGCCGAGACTCGCTGTACAGTGGCGATGTCGGCCGCCATCCCGTCCGCTTCGCTTCGCGCCGCTCGGCGGGGAGGCTTGGCGGAGGCCACACTGTCCTCTTCGCGCCGGCGGGCAATCTCGGTGGCACGGGCCGTGTCGTCGGGTAGCTCCGCCAGCTCGGCCACCCACAGCTCGCTCTGGCGCACGGTCCATCCTTGGCGGATCACCACCTCCGCGGCGCCCGGCTGGTTGCCACGCGGCAACGCGCTCAGCGCCATCGCCGCCCGGGGGCAGAGCAGCCCCAGACGCACGTCGGCCTGCACCGTGGGCTCGAGCGTCTCGACGAGCATCAGCCGCCGGCACACCCAGCTCTTGTGCCGATCGAGCCGGCGAGCGATCTCCGCCTGCGACAGCCGGTCTTCCCGGTGCAGCGAGCGCACCAGCCACCCCTCCTCCAGCTCGCTCAGCCCTCGTTGCCGGTGAAGCTCCGCCAACCACAGCTTCGCTTCGACACGGTCGACCTCGGCGACCGTGACCGCGACGGCGGTCCATCCCAGCGCGCGCGCCGCGCGAAGGCGCTTGAATCCGTCCAGCACCTCCAGCCGTCCGTCCTGCTCGAACACCACCGCGGGGGTGAGCTGGCCTTGGCGGCTCAGCGACCGCTGCATCGCCTCGACCGCTGCGGCGTCGCACAGCCGCAGCGCCCCGAGCCGGTCGCCCAGCTCGGCGACGCCCACCCTGTGCTCCTGCTGCTTCGTCGTCACGCGCCCATCCGAGCACGCGCCCGGCGGCCGCGCGATGCAGGTCCGTGACGCTGTCTCACGGATCCGACGGATTTCTCATGGATCTCCGTCCCTTGCACATCGAAGCCGGTCCGTGACAGCCGCTCCCGCTGTCCCATCCTGCGCCGGCGCGCGGTCGACGAGCGCCTGGATTTGGCGGAGGATTCGGCGCGCGGCCTGCTCGAAGCCGGTCCGTGACAGCCGCGCCGCCTCGTCCACAATTTCATGGATTTTCATCAGCAATTCCGCGGAGATCCGCGGCGAAGCCGGCGCGTGACATGGCTCCGCCGACCGCTCGCCCCTCCGCGCTTCACGCGCCTTGCGCTGCCGCTCCCGCTCGTCGGCGCGGTGCTCCTCCAGGTCCGCAACGCGGCGCCCCCGCGCCTGTTTGCGCCGCCTCGCGAGCCGGCACCCGGGCCCGCAGGTCTTCTGCCGCCGCCCCGTCGTCACCGCGGGCGTGAACCATTGCCGGCACTCCGTGCATCGACGCCGCTTCGTCATCGACGTCAGCGTCACGAGCCGCCTCCACCAGGCCCACTTCTCGCCACCCCTCGGCGCTGTGGATCACAATCGCGCCGCGCCCGGCGCGGTCTCCCCGGCGCCGTGGATCACGATCGCGCCGCGAGGTGGATCACCGGAAGGGCGCCGCTGACGGTTGCGTCTTCACTCTTCCCTCTTTGCCTCGTTCAAGATGCCCGCGAGCTTGGCATACAGGTCCTCCCCTCGATCGAATCCGCGTTCGACGATGCGATCCAGATTCTCCTTGACCGCGGCGAGATCGAGCTGGTCTCCGTAGAGGATGAGATTCCGAGCGTCAATCCTGTCCTGTAGGCGACGCTCCGACATGGACAACAC
>CAZHLM010000131.1:0-4861 GCA_964533295.1 uncultured Verrucomicrobiota bacterium | reverse complement strand
CTGCGACGTTCTCGGAAAAGCTGGTGGGCCGAGCGTCCTCGCGAGGCGGGGCGTGGCACTCCGCTCGCGGGGAGGCTCGCGCCACCCGGGCCTGGCACCGGTCGCGCCCGGAAGGGCGCTCCCACAACTCTCAGAGAAGCTTCGGTTTTGTTAGGCGCAGTAAGGCCAGCCGGAGGAGCAACGGAGCGGTTGCCGTCCAATTCGGAGGGAAAATCGGTTTCCTGACTCGCGTCAAGTATGCGGGGCGCAAAACAACGTATTGGGCGACGAGCTGCGGGCGGCTATCGTGGCGGCGTGAAAATGAACAGCATCGGCAAACGGCCCGCGAAGGAACGCGGTACCACGGAACTCGGCTGGCTGCATGGTCGGCACACGTTTTCGTTTGGCGACTACCATGACCCAAAGCACATGGGGTTTCGGTCGTTGCGCGTGATCAACGACGATGTGATCGAGCCGGGCGGCGGCTTCGGCACGCATCCGCACCGGGACATGGAGATTTTTACATACGTCATCGAAGGCGAACTGGAACACAAAGACTCGATGGGCAATGGGCGTGTTCTGCGGGCCGGTGATCTTCAGTACATGAGCGCCGGCAGCGGCGTGCGCCACAGCGAATTCAATCCATCGGCGACCAACCGGACGCACCTGCTGCAAATCTGGATCCGGCCTCGGGAACCCGGTGGGCTGCCGCACTACGCGGAACAGTCGGTGGCGGGGACGACCGGACTGACGCCGCTTTTTGCCGGTCGGCATCGGGCGGCGGCGAAATTGTTTTTTGCGCGGGTGGCGCGCGGTGAGATTGTGACGGTGCCGGTGAAGCCCGGGTATGGGGTGTGGGTTCAGGTAATTACCGGCGCTGTACGGGCGGATGGGGCGGAGTTGCAGCCGGGGGATGGCGCTGCTATGGAGGGCGACGCAGCGGTGGAGTTGGCGGCGATGGAGTGCGCGGAGATGTTGGTGTTCGTGGTGAAATAGTTCAATCCGGGGAGATCATATGACGAAAGTGCTGGTGCTTTATTATTCGATGTACGGGCATGTGGAGACGCTGGCGGGAGCGGTGGGGGAGGGGGCGCGGGCGGTGGAGGGGGTGGAGGTGACGGTGAAACGGGTGCCGGAACTGATGAGCGCGGAGAAGCTGGCGGCGGTCGGCGGCAAGGTCAATCCGGCCGTGCCCGTGGCGTCGCCGAAGGAGTTGGGCGAGTACGATGCGATTATTTTCGGGACGCCGACGCGGTTTGGGAATATGGCGGCGCAGATGCGGAATTTTCTCGATCAAACCGGTGGGTTGTGGGCGAAAGGAGCGTTGGTGGGGAAGGTGGGCAGTGTCTTCACCAGTACCGGCACGGGCGGCGGGAATGAGAGCACGATCATGAGTTTTGTGACGACGCTGATTCATCACGGTATGGTGTACGTCGGGCTGCCGTATGCGTGCACGGAGCTGGCGGATATCAGTGAAGTGAAGGGTGGTTCGCCCTGGGGCGCGGCGACGATTGCGGGGGCCGATGGTTCGCGGCAGCCGAGTGCGAAGGAGTTGGCGCAGGCCCGGTTTCAAGGCCGGCACGTGGCGATGATCGCGAAGAAGCTGAAGGGGTAGACCACCGGCAGGGACTTTTTTGTGGGAGCGCCCTTCCGGGCGCGACCTTCAAACCCGTCGCACCCCGGAAGGGCGCTCCGACAACGGGAGATTGTTCCCCCAACGAAACGGCGCTCCCACAACCGACGAGGCGCTACTCGCAGGGTTCGATTTTTGGGCCGGTCGGTTCGGCTGGTTCCGTGTCGAGCAGGACGGATTGGGCGGAGAGCGGGCGGACGAGGCGCAGTCCGCTGCCGGAGGTGTCGGCGACGGCGACGATGTTGTACTGGCGCAACTGGGCGGCGGCGGTTTCGGTGCTGACTTTGCTCGGCACTCGTTGGCCAAGTTCTTGTTCTTCGACGCGGCGGACGCAGCCGTAGGCGACTTTGTAGTTTTCCACGTCTTGTTGCAGTTGTTGCAGGCTGAGGTCGCGTTCTTGTTCGGCCAGTTCGAGCACCCAGGCGCGCAAGGTCCGCATGCCTTCGGAATCGGCTTGGATCAGAAGTGAGCCGTGCTCTTCCGACATGGCGGCGGCGGCGTTGATGCGGGATTCGTACTGGGCTTGGATCCGGTGGGCTTTGTGTTCGCGATACACTTCGAGGAGCAGGGAAAAGGCGGAGTCCTGGGCTTGCAACTCGCAGACGGGGTCGCAGTATTTGAGCACGCGTTGGGTGACGCTGGAGTGGGGTGGCTCAGCCGCCGGCAGGTGGCTGGTCGTGACGACGCAAATCAAAAAGCCCAAGGCGGTCCATCGCGGTTTCATGAGTCTCCTTCTTCCACACCCAACACTGGCCATGTAGCATAGCGGGGCCGGTAAGTCACGGGGAAATAATTGACAATTCGATGGCGGTTGGGCGTCAGGTTTTTGACAGCCCGAACGCATCGTGGACGGCTTGGGCGGCTTTTTGCGCGTCGTCGAGTTTGATGATGACGCTGATTTTGATTTCGCTGGTGGAAATCATGTCAATGTTGACCCCGGCATTGGCCAGTGTTTCAAACATCTTGGCGGCGACGCCGGGATGGCTGCGCATGCCGATGCCGACGACGCTGAGCTTGGCGATGCCGTCGGTGGATTTCACGTCGCGGGCGCCGACTTCCTTGACCACCGGCTGCAAGACTTTGGCGGCTTTGGCGGCTTCGTTGGAGGCGACGGTGAAACTGATGTCGGTCAGGCCTTTTTCGCTGACGTTTTGGACGATGACGTCAATGTTGATGTTGGCATCGGCGATGGTTTTGAAAACTTTCGCGGCGACGCCCGGTTTGTCGGGAACATTGGCGATGGTGACTTTGGCCTGGTTCTTGTCCACCGCCACGCCGCGGATGACGACATCTTCCATTTTGGCTGTTTCTTCTTTCACGATGGTTCCCGGGTTGTGGTTGAAGCTGCTGCGCACTTCGAAGACGACTTTGAATTTTTTGGCAAACTCGACCGATCGCGCCTGCATGACTTTCGAGCCGAGGGCGGCCATTTCGAGCATTTCGTCGTAACTGATTTCGGGGATTTTGACCGCGTCGGGGACAATGCGCGGGTCGGCGGTGTACACACCTTCCACGTCGGTATAAATCTGGCAGACATCCGCTTTGACCGCCGCCGCGATGGCAATCGCGCTCAAGTCGCTGCCGCCGCGGCCGAGCGTGGTAATCCGGCCGTCCGCCGTTTCGCCCTGGAAGCCGGCAATGATCACAATGTTACCGGCATGGAGCAGTTCGTGGACTTTTTTCGGCGTGATGTTGGTGATTTTGGCTTTGGTGTGAAGCCCGTCGGTCACAATCCCGGCCTGGGCGCCGGTCAGGGAGGTGGCGCGGGCGCCCAACGCGTGCAGCGCCATCGCCAACAGCGCAATTGTGGTTTGCTCGCCGGTGGCCAGCAATACATCCATCTCCCGCTCGTTTGGTTCGGGGCTGACCTCGTGGGCGAGTTTGATCAGGCTGTCGGTCACGCCGCTCATGGCGGAGACGACGGCGATGACCTGGTTGCCGGCCTGTTGTGTTTCCAGGACGCGGCGCGCGACATTCTTGATCCGCTCGGGGTTGCCGACGGATGTGCCGCCGTATTTTTGAACAATCAACGCCATAAAAATCGGGGGAATAATCCTGAAAGTTGCTACGGCAACAAGTCAAAAATACGCGCCGAACCACCGGGGTAAATCCGGTTGCTTTTTTATCGTCGTCGGGCAGAATCGCGCGACTTTTGGAGGAGAACGACAATGGCAACCCATCCCATCACCGGAATCGGAAATGTGCGGTCGGTGACGAAGCGCGACGACGGTGTGGAGGTGCAATGCGACGCCGGTCGGGTCCGGGTGACGGTGTTGAGCGACACGATCGTGCGAGTGCGGGCGACGCAGGCGACGCAGTTCGGCCCGGATTTTTCCTATGCCATCGCGAAAACGAAATGGGCGAAAGTGAAATGGGACTGCCGCCGGGACGACGGGCAGCACATCCTGCGGACGAAACGGGTGGCGGTGCGCATCGAGACTGCGCCGTTGCGGATTCATTGGGAGCGACCGGACGGGACGGCGTTAAACGCGGATCGCGGGATCGAATGGGAAGGTCCGAAATGTCGGTGGAAGCGCTCGCTGGCGGCCGACGAGATGTTCTTTGGATGCGGCGAGAAAACCGGCCAGTTCAACAAACGCGGCGAGGTTTTCGCCAACTGGAACACCGACAACCCGACCCACACCTACCTGAACGGCGAGGTGTACGTCTCGATCCCGTTTTTAATCTCGACGCGGCCGGGAGCGCACTACGGCATCTTTTTCGACAACTCGCACCGCACGCTTTTCAATCTCGGCCGGGTACCGGACGAGCGGCATTATTTTCTCGAAGCCGACGCCGGGGAGCTGGACGTTTATTTCTTTGCGGGCGATTCCGTGCGCGACATCGTGCGGGGTTATACCGAGTTGACCGGCCGCATGTGGCTGCCGCCGAAATGGGCGCTCGGCTTCCAACAATGCCGCTGGAGTTACATGTCGGCCGACGAAGTGCTGACGGTGGCGACGAAGTTGCGCGCGGAGAAAATCCCCTGCGACGTCATCTACTGCGACATTGATTACATGGATGGCTATAGGGTGTTCACGTGGAATCCGAAGACCTTCGCGAAGCCGAAGGAGTTTATCCAACAATTGAAGAAGCTCGGGTTCCGGCTGGTTACGATCATTGACCCGGGCGTCAAGAACGACGACGAATACTCGGTCTGCCGGGAAGGCAAGGCGCGGGGGATGTTCTTGAAAAAGCCGGACGGCCAGTGGTTTACCGGCAACGTCTGGCCCGGCGAATGTGTCTTCC
>CAZHLM010000130.1:3898-5025 GCA_964533295.1 uncultured Verrucomicrobiota bacterium | reverse complement strand
AAGGCGCGGAAAACTTGAGTCGCTAGTGTCCAGCGTTGGGGGCAACGTCAACCCCCGCCAAGACTCACTTTGAAAACTGTCCGGTTTCAGGGGAGCAGGTCAGCATCGTTCCGGCTCAGGGTTCCACTCCCACAAAAAACAAGGCCGACCCCGTTGCCGGGATCGGCCTTGGCGCGAGCGACTGCGCCGTGGTTACACGGCTGCCTCGGCGCGTTCCGCGGTCCGGATCCGCACGGCTTCCTCGACGGGGAGGACAAAGATTTTTCCGTCGCCGATTTTGCCTGTGCGGGCCGCTTTGACGATGGCTTCGACAGCGCTGTCGGCCTTGTCGTCGGCCAGGACGACCTCAATCTTGATCTTGGGGAGGAAGTCCACCACGTATTCGCTGCCGCGGTAGATTTCGGTCTGCCCTTTTTGGCGACCGAACCCTTTGACTTCCGTGACCGTCATGCCTTCGACGCCGATTTCGCCGAGCGCCTCTTTGACTTCTTCCAGCTTGAACGGCTTGATGATGGCTTCGATTTTTTTCATGGATCACCTCATCGCTTTGGTTAGTGCGTGGCCGGCTTCGCCACCCCAACGGTGGCCGTCTGATAGGCGGCGGCCCCTTTGGCCGAGGCGCCATGAATGCCGACCGGACTCGTGACCACAAAGTCCGGGTAGGCTTCGTTGCCGTGCTCGCCGACATCGAGACCTTCGATTTCTTCTTCGGCGCTCACCCGAATCCCCATCGTCGCCTTGAGGATGAACCAGACCACCAGCGCGCCGATGAAGGTGAACAACCCCACCGCAATCACGCCCTTCAACTGCACGAAGAACTGCTGGCCGCGGGTCAGACCCGTCGCCAGCGCCGCAATGTCGGTGGCAACCTGATTGTCGTAGAACAGCCCGAGCGCCAGCGTGCCCCAGATACCGTTGACCAGGTGCACCGACAGCGCACCGACCGGATCATCCACCTTGATCCTATCGAACCCGATGACGGCGAGCACCACGATGACCCCGGCAATCAAACCGATGATCGCGCCGTTGCCGATCGTGACGAATGCGCACGGCGCCGTGATGGCCACCAAGCCGGCCAGACAGCCGTTGAGAATCATCGTCAGGTCAGGCTTCTTCAACATCACCCA
>CAZHLM010000130.1:0-3798 GCA_964533295.1 uncultured Verrucomicrobiota bacterium | reverse complement strand
TCGCGGAAGTTGTTCGACCCCAGAAAACCGCCGCCCCAAATCCAGTGGCCCGTGACCGGATACATCAGGGCGACCAGAATGAAGCTGAAGATCAGGAACGCGCCAAACTTGATGCGTTCGGCCACCGCGCCCGACACGATCGTCGCGGCGGTGCCGGCGAAGACCAGTTGGAAGAAGAACTTCGCCCAAAGCGGCACCGGCGTCCAGTTGATCGCGCTGTACACCCCCTCGTATTTTTCCGTCGAGAACGGATTCATCCCCGCGTAGGCCTCGCCGAGGGCAGGCGAGTTGTCCGGCCCGGACACGAAGAACAAACCTTTCGTGCCGACGAACGGCGTGCCATCGCCAAACATCAAGCCCCAGCCCAGCGCCCAGAACGACAGCGTCGAGGCCGCAAAGACGATGAAGTTCTTGGCCAGGATGTTCGTGCAGTTCTTCTGCCGGCACAGACCGCTTTCCACCAGCGCGAACCCGGCGTTCATCCAGAACACCAGCATCCCGGCCACCAACACCCACAGGGTGTCAATGCCGACGCGCAGGGCGCTGCTGCTAGCAGTCAACGTGGCGATCGGATCAGCCGGGGCCGCGGCTTCCGCCGCCGCGGCGGCTTCCTCGGCCCAGCCCGTTGCGGTCATTCCCCCGACGATGGCAACGGTTATTGCCAGCATCAGGACACACTTCATGCGTGAGAGATACTTCATTGGTTTTCTCCTGGTTTGGTTTGGTGATTAGAACGAGAGCGTCACGCCCGCGTTCCCGATCCATTCGTTGCCCTGCCCGTAGCCGTCGCTGAGCGCGCTCAGGGCAATCGAGAGTTGCACCCCGGCATGGACCGAAATCATTTCCGTGATCTGGAACGGTACTTTCACTCCGAACAACAGATCATTCAGGTCGAAATTTGAACTGGTGACTCGCGAGTTGTAGCCCAAATCAAAACTGAGCTGCGCCGACGGATCAATGCTCAACGCCATCCCCTCGCCCAGACCCAGCGTTTCCGTCAGGTCGAAGCTGTGGCTGACGCCAAAGCTCAAATAACCCCCGTGAAACTCATCAATGTCGTAAAACAACGACACGTACGGACTGAGCAGGACATTGACGGTGGCTTTCCCGTACAACTCCATCGTGTCCTTGCCGGACTGGCCATCCAAGTACAGGTACCAGAGCGCGCCGCCGGCCAGCGTCAGCTTGCCGTCCAGCACGTCCATCCCGTACTCAATGCCCAAATCCGTCTCCTCATACCACCGGCCCGGATCCGCGTCATTGAACGCGCCCCAGTAATATGCAGTGAATCCCTTCCAGCTAAACGACGCATAGGGGTTGAACATCGCGTCGTTGCCGGACAAATCCACACCGCGGAAGATGTATTCGGACCAAACATCAAATCCGACCGATGCGCTCCATTCCTTCTCCTCTGCCGCCTCTTCGACGGCTGGCGCCGCTTCGTCGGCCCGCGTCGCAAGCGGCACGGCCAACATCGCGGCCAACAAGGTTAATGCACGAATGCACTTCATTGCTTTGTCCTCCTGATTGGGTTGGTTTGTTCTTCTGCCTCGCACTGTCGGTTCTCCAACCGACGCCAATCCCTGTACGCACCGGTCATGCCATCGCCCCGAGCCTACGACGAGCACGCTTGATAATCAACACCTTAGCCGCCACCGCTCGTCGCCACGACTCAACACCTGCCCCACCGGCCTGACCACTCTGGTCAAATCCCAACACCACCGACATCCCCAACCGTTTTCTGCGCCGAACGGTCTTCGGTGGGGCGACAACGGCACAATTTGGCATCGCTTTCCGGGCGCTCACACGGATAATTCTGGTTGGATGAAGTATCGAGCATCGGTACGGAGGCATGAGCGGGGCTAGGTCACTCTTCCAAGCGGGGATCACGTTGCGTTCGGCAGCGGTGGCGGTACTGGCCGTGGTGTTGATGGCCATGCACATTCAGTACGTGGAGGTGATCCTCGCCGATCCGAGCATGGTTGCCGAACATGTGTTGCCGATCTCGGGGGCGGCGGTGTTTTTGGGGTTGTTGGGGCTGATGGCCGGGGTGCGGGCGCTGACGAAGTGGCGGTTGCTGGAGCAGGGCGAACTGTTTTGTGTGTTGCTGGTGTTGCTGGTCGCGGCGCCGATTATGACGCAGGGAATGTGGCATCGGTTCGTCGGGTTGCTAGCCGCCACGCCGCGCGGCCAGAATTTTTCCTATCTCGACGCCCTGCCGGAGAAACTCTGGCCGCACGGGCGCAATTTGTTGGCCGACCGGTTGACCGAGGCCGCGGCGCGCGGCCCGGCGCCGCGTTGGGAGGAGGTGGCGCTGAACGATCGGCAGACGGTACGCGCGGCGGTGTTGCAGAACTCGGGCGCAGCGGAAGTGACCGCGCTCGAACTGACCGTGCCGGTCGCCACGGACAGCGATCAGGGGATCGTGCCCGGCGAGCCGTATCTGGTCAGTGTGCTGGCTCGCGGCGAAAACTTTGCGCCGCACACGCGGGTGTTTATTCGGATGACGGCCGGCGAGGGCAAGCCGTACCGGGAACTGGCCAGCGCCGCCGAGGAAAGCAACGTCACGTTTCTGCACCCGCGTGGATTCATCCGTGTCGGGGCATATGGAGTGACATTTTCGCCCCCGCCGGGCGCGACGGCCGTAACGCTGGCGTTTGGGTTGAGCGGACCCGGCACGGTGACGCTGGCCGACCCGGTCCTGTTCAGCGTGGCGGCGTTGGAGTGGGCGTACACGGGACGGGCGGAGGTCAGCGCGGCGGAGTGGGCGGCGTTGCCGCCGCAGCAGCGGGCCGGGCTGGTGGTCAAACCGAGCCGGTGGTGGAGTTGGGACGGTTTGCAGTATGTGGTGACCGGCTACATCCCGCTGCGGGCGTGGGTGACGCCGGCGTTGGCGTGGTCGAGTCTGATCGGGTTGTTGTTGGCAGCGACCATGGCGGTGGCGGTGTTGATGCGGCGGTTGTGGGCGGATGAACAGCGGTATCCGTTTCCGACGTTTCAGATGCCGGCCTTGTGGCTGAGCGAGCAGCCACCCATCTGGCGCGAGCGACTGGTGTGGGTCGGCGCCGCCGTGGCGCTGGGCTGGGCGTTGCTGCGCGGCTGGCATTTCTACGATCCGCGCGTGCCGGATTTGAATATCAACGTGGCGTTGGGATCGTATCTGAGCGATCCGAGCTGGGGCGGGATGTGGCAGGTAACGTTTGGCGTGTCGGCGATCATTCTGAGTTTGTGTTTGTTCATGGAGTTGAATGTGCTGGCCAGTCTGCTGGTCGGGTTTTGGGCGTACCGGGCGTTGTTCTGGTTGGGGCACACGACCGGCTGGGATGCGGTGGTCGGATATCCCTACCGGTACGAACAGGCTGTCGGGGCGTATTTGGGATATGCGGCGATTGTGGTGCTGGTGTCGTGGCGCTACGGGAAGGCGCTGGCGCAGGCGGTGTGGCAGGGTCGGTGGCCGGGCGACCGACCGGAGGCGTTGTCGCCGCGGGTGGCGGTCGGGTTGTTCGCGGCGACCTTCGTCGGCGTGTGGGTTTGGGCGCGCTGGCTGGAGGTGTCGCCGACGGCGATGCTGTGTTATTTCGCGTTTCTGGTGACGATCGGATTCGTGGCGGCCAAACTGCGGGCCGAGTGCGGCTTGCCCTTCGGTTACTTCACGCCGTACAACGCAATGTTGCTGGTCGGTTTGTTGGGCGGGATGACGTTTTTCGGCGCGGAAGCCATGATGGTGTGTCTGATCGCGTCCGGGTTTCTGACGGTGTCGGTCTTCTTCTACATCCCCGGCCTGCAAGTGGAGCTGGT
>CAZHLM010000129.1:0-5065 GCA_964533295.1 uncultured Verrucomicrobiota bacterium | reverse complement strand
CAACTCCATCATCCAAGCCGGCGGCTTCGACGTGATCGTCGGCAACCCGCCGTACATCAATGCCGCGAAAGTTCGCAAAGAATACACGGTCAAGACCTTCAAGACGGAGTCCTGCCCCGACATTTACGCATGGGTGCTGGAACGCGTCTACACGCTGTTGGCCGATGATGGCCGCAGCGGCATGATTGTCCCGCTCAGTCTCGGATTTAGTGCGGACTTCCTACCATGCCGGCGACTGATTTATGACGGCTACAGTGAGAATTGGTTCTCATCGTTTGGGCGGATTCCTTCCGCGCTATTCAACTTCGATGTGCGCGTCAGGAACACAATCCATGTCGGCCACAAATCGAAGCGTGAAAAGCAAAATTTCACCACTCGCTTGCACCGGTGGTTTGAGGACGCCCGTCCGACCTTGTTCCCCACGTTGGAATACGCGCGGTTCGAGCCGAAATTGTGGAAATACCGGATTCCAAAGCTGAATACCCAGGCGCTGGCTGATGCATTTGAAGCTGCTCTCAAACGTTCCACGGGAACGTTGGAAGCTTGTACATCCCCACGAGTCACGCCTCACGTCCTCCACTTCAAGAAGACCGCCTACAATTGGCTGAATTTCTGCCGTGAGTTGCCACCGTGCTTCGATGAATACGGCAAGAGGGTCTCCCACACTCAATTTGACTCGCTCTACTTGTGCGACGCCCAAGCAAGAGACACGTTCGAATTACTCGTTAATGGCAAGCTGATGTTGATCTATTGGATTGTCACCGGAGACGATTTCCATGTCACGCGCTGGAATTTTGGCGACTTCCCGGCTGACCTCTCCCGACTGCCGGAGCAACAACGCAAGCAACTACTGACGATTGCGCCCAAACTCGAAGCCGCGATGTTGAAAGCCGTGCAGTTCAAGCTCAATGCCGGTCGCCGTGTGGGCAACTATAATCTCGCCAAGTGCCGGGACGTGACCGATCAGAGCGACGCAATTTTCGCCAACCACCTCGGTTTTGATGCCGTCTGGGACGACATCGAGCTATACTACGCGCAAAGCATCAAAACCAATTTCGAGGACGATGATTGACGGGGTGTTGGCGGGTCATTACGGGATGAGTGCGGAGGAGTTGGATTTTGTGGTGAACTACGACATCAAGTACCGCCTCGGCCGCTCCGCCGGGGAGCAGGAGTGAAGGGCAAAGTGTGAGAGATTTATACGCGGAGGAGAAGCAATGAATGATCAGCAGTCGGATGTTTTGTCCCTGATGTTGACTCGGTCGGTGTCAGTGCCGGAAACCGTGCCATCACCGGTAAGAGTCCTGGGGATTGATTTGGGGACAACCAATTCCACGGTGGCTGAGGTGGTGTGGAGGCGTGGTCAGAAGGAGCCGGTATCGGCGCATTGCCTGGAGGTTGCACAACCCACGGATACCGGGTCGTACACACACATCCTTGTGCCATCCGTGGTCGCGGTCAGCAACGGACAGATATGGGTGGGCGAAGGTGCCAAACGGCTACGCGCGGATGCCCGGTTGCGGCGGAACAAGGACATTTTTTACGAGTGCAAGAATGACATCGGTTTGCGGCGGACTTATCATCTCGCGCCGGAGGGGTTTCGCTGTGCGGCGGAGGTCGGGGGCAGGGTCTTGGCGTTCCTGAAAGCGGCCGCTTCCCCGCCAGGCGAAGCTCCGCCGGCGCGCACAGTCGTGACGGTGCCCGCGTCCTTCCAAGTGCCGCAACGCAACGATACTCTCCGTGCCGCCGAACTGGCCGGCTTGAAGTTGGAGCAGGGCGACTTGTTGGATGAGCCGGTCGCGGCGTTCATTGACTATCTCGTCACCCATCGGGACACGGTCTTGGGGGAGATGGAAGAGCCGTGCAAGCTGGTGGTGTTCGATTTCGGTGGGGGCACCTGCGACGTGGCGGTTTTTGAGCTCGGGGGAGCTGCGGATGGGGCCTTGGAAATCTCGCCGCGTGCAGTTTCGCGGTATCACCGTCTGGGCGGAGGCGATATAGATGCCGCCATCGTCCACAAAATTTTGTTGCCGCAACTGGCCGAACAAAACCAACTGGAACTGAAGACGCTCGATTTCGACCAACGCAAGCGTCATCTGGAGCCAGCCCTACTCGGCGTCGCCGAGGCGCTTAAAATGGGCTTGTGCATCGAAATCGCCCGGCTCAAAAGTTTTAACCGCTATCTTGGCGCTGATAAGACTTCCATTGTCAAAACTCACCCGGGAGTCTGGCCTTGTCCTTGTCCGGGATTTCCGTCGCTGAGCCTGTGCTCGCCACGCTTAACCGCGGCGGATTTCGAGCAGGTGCTCGATCCGTTCTTGGATCGTGATCTTCTGTACCCGCAAGAGACCGAGTATCATCTGACCTGTTCGATTTTCGCGCCTTTGCAAGACGCGCTTGAGCGAGGCGGGTTGGAACCCAAGGATGTTGGTCTGTGTTTGATGGTCGGTGGAAGCAGTCTGATTCCGCAAGTTCAGGATGCCATGCAGGCGTTTCTACCCAACGCCAAACTGCTGAGCTACCAAGATCGCGACTCGCTGCAGGTGGCGGTTGCCCGTGGAGCTGCCTATCACGCGTTTGCGCTCACGCTGTTTGGACGCGGATTGGTTCAGCCCACCTCGGCTGACGCGATTTCGCTCCGGGTTGCCTCGGGTCTGCTGGATCTGATACCGAAGGGCGCGGCGTTGCCGTTTCCAGGGCCGAATCAATTTGCAGAGCATCTAGAGCTGGTTGTCCCGAAAACCGCCATTACAGGATCCGTTCCGCTGGGAGTCGAACTCGTGGCCGGAAACGATGCCCGGCCAATATTTGCGGCCACGTGGGACATCTGCGGCCCTGTCAACCGCGGTGAACCGCTTTGTTTAAGCGTACAGATGGACGCCAATCAATGCTTGGCTTTGGAGTTGAGGTTACGGGACAGGCCGAATGACCAGCCCTTCCAGTGCAAGGTCGAAAATCCGCTCACGTTCGTGGTCAATCCCCACGCCACTCGCCAGCAGATTGAGGAGGTCGAGGAAAACCTTCGCACGGGCAAGGTGCCCGCCGAGGACATCCCGGATACCCTGCGAAAACTGGCGGATGACTATGCTGAATTGGGGCAGTTGGACAAGGCCATTGACTACCTGCGCCAAGCCCTGCGACGCAAAAGCGGTCCGGATGCCAGTCTGCTTAACGCCCTCGGCATCCGGTACGGCGAGAAGCGCGATTGGGAACGAGAGGAGAAAGTTTACCGCAAAGCGTTCCATGCGGCGCCCCACTGGGCTGGACCGATGTTCAATCTAGCTTTGAGCCAGTTCCACAGGGGACTGTTGGCGGAAGCTGAGGAAACCATTCATATGGCGCTGGCGGTCGAGCAGGATCCACCGTACCAAGTGTTGCATGCCATGATTCTGGAAAAACGCGGGGCAAATAATCAGGCGCAGGCCGCTTTGAAAGAAGCCATGAACCGTTTCGGTCCGGTAAGGAATCTCGATGATTGGTCACTGGGTTGGTTTCGCACCGCAGCGAAAATGCTCAACGACCAGACAAAGCTCGACGCTGCTGCAACCGAGCAACAGCGTCGCAAACACCAGCGAAACATCAAAGGAGATGCGGCAGGCGGCTTGCTGCCCGAGATCGCGCCAGCCATGCGTAGATTATGAGCACTTGGTTGCTGCCGCGCAGTGAATTAACCCCCGAGCAACTTCGCGCCATCGAACTGCCACACACACAGCATCAAGTTGTATTCGGTGCGCCAGGTTCCGGTAAGACGCAGATTCTGTTGCACCGCGCTGCTGAACTGAGCCGACGACTGCATGCCCAGCCGGGCGGCTACCGCATCTTCGTGTACACCAACGTTCTAAAAAACTACATTCGCTCCGCTTTGGACCTGCTCGAATTGCCGGAAAATGTCGTTATGACGTTCGACGACTGGTGCAAGACCTTTCATGAGAAACACATCGGTCATCGGTTGCCTTGGGATTTTGAAAACGGACGACCTGATTTCGAGGCAATCCGCCGTGCGGTCGCGCACAAGATTGCCACCAATACCGTCCCGATGCCGCTCTACGATTTTGTGTTGGTGGACGAAGGGCAAGACCTCGAGCCGGCATGTTTCGAAATGATCCGGCGCATTGCGCAACATGTGACGGTATGCCTTGACCATAAGCAGCAGATCTATGAGCGCGGCTCCCAAGAGACGCAGATTCTTGCCGCTTTGGGTTTGCGCCAACGGAATCTCACGCTTCTCGATGCCTACCGCTGCTCGCCCTATGTTGCGCGCTTGGCGGCCCAACTGATCGATGACCCGATCCAGCAACAACAATACCTGCGGCAGGTCCGTACCGAGCAAACTGAGCGCGAGGCGCCTCTCCTTTACGAGGCTTCTAGTTTTGAGGACGAGAAGCAACGTCTCATCAGAGTGCTGCGGCAGCGCCTGCTCGTTGATCAGCGTGTCGCGTTGCTTTTCCCGACGCGGCGGCAGGTTTTCGGTTTTGCACAAGCCCTTCTAAAGGCCGGCGTCGATGCGGAAACGCAAGAGAACCTTGATTTCTCCAGTGGCCGTCCAAAGCTTATCACATTCCACAGCGCCAAAGGGCTGACCTTCGACTCCGTGCTGCTACCCCGCCTCGTCGCCACTTCTTTTCCCCGGGTGACCGTGGAGCACACCAAACGGCTGCTCTTCGTTGCCATCACGCGCGCCACTCGCTGGGTGTACTTGAGCACCCACGCCGGTGAAAACTGGCCAATACTCAATGTTTTTTATCCGCTCGCTAGAGAACGCCTTGTCACGATCCAACATGGAGGTGGAAATGTTGTGGCGCCTCCACCTGTCGGAGAATCGCCCAACCAAAGCGATTTGGATTTTCTGTAAAGCACACGGGCGGAGCGGGCGAAGTTGGACGGCCTGATTGCCTACATCCTGACCACCTTCCCGCTCGTCGCCGACCCCGTCAAAACCGCTGCCCACAACGCCTACCGTGACGTTGCGAGAGGACTGATCCAATGAACCCGACACCTCAGACCGTGCTAACGGCGGAGGAGTTGGATTTCGTGGTGAACGACGACATCCAGTACCGCCTCGGCC
>CAZHLM010000128.1:0-5128 GCA_964533295.1 uncultured Verrucomicrobiota bacterium | reverse complement strand
CGTCGGCACCGAAATGAACGCCCCCGGCAACAAGTTCGTGGACGACTTCAACACCGCCGAACTGCGCCCGCTGCTGCCCATCTTCCTCAAAGGCGCCCACATCGTCCACGCCCACACCCTCCTCCAACGCACCGCCAACCGCGGCTACCTCAGCGACTGGGCCAAACAAACCTTCCCCGACATCCAAGCCCGCAACCACTACTTCGAACACTACAGCCGAACTCACTAACCCGCCGCCGACTCGGGTGCATTCGGGGCACGACGACCATGTTGCGGCCTCGCGCGCTGCCGCACCGGTAACGCCCGCACAGCATTCCATTCGAAGCTTGTGTTGCGCCGCGCCCCGGCTTTATAAGCCGGCTTTATGAGAAAGATGCGAGTCGTTCAGGTCGGCGTCGGCGGTTTTGGAAAATACCGGCGCGACCGAATGCGCGAAACCGGCTTGTTTGAGCTGGTTGCCGCCTACGATTTGAATCCGGCGGCGCTGGCCGCCGCGCAACAGGAAGATGGCGCGAAGCCGGTCGGCTCGTTCGCCGAGTTGCTCGACCAGCCCGGCATCGAGGCGCTGATCATTTCCACGGGCGCGAAGTTCCATGCCGAGCAGGCGCTGGCCGCACTGGAGCGCGGCCTGCATGTCTTCGTCGAAAAACCGCTCTGCGCCACGCCCGCCGAAGTGCAGGCGTTGCTCGCCGCCCAGAAAAAGACCGGTTTGGTGGTCGGCGTGGGACACAGCGACCACCGGCACGACGCCGTCTCGCTGACGATTCAGCGGTTGATTGCCGACGGGACGCTCGGCACGATCGCCACGTTCGAGAAAACCACCGCGCACAACGGCGGGCTGCTCATCAAGCCCGGTGACTGGCGCGGCGATCCCGAAAAGAATCCGGGCGGGATGCTCTTCCAGTGCGGTGTGCACGCGCTGCATGAACTGATGTTTTATTTCGGACCGATTACGGACGTCTTCGCCCAGATGCGCTACGACGTGCATACCACGCTGACCGCCGACGCGGCCTGTTGCGTGTTGCGGTTTGCGTCCGGACTAATCGGCACCCTCAACGCCTATCACGTCACCCCCTACCGGCATACCTTTCATCTCTTCGGCACCAAAGCCAACCTCTACCGCGATGACCGCTTTTTCGACGAAGGCGTCAAGCTCGCCCTCCAAGTGACGCATCTCGACGGCAAGAAAGAACCCCATCAACCGGTCACGGTCACGGGCACCAGCGACCCGTGCGGCAACCTCCGCAGTTTCTACGACGCCGTCCGCCACGGCGGCACGCCGTACCCGTCGCTGCTCGACGGCGCGCGCGCCGTGCAAGTCGTCTTCGCCGCCGAGGAATCCGCCAAGACCGGTCGGCTCACTCCCGTTCAACCACTATGAGCTTCCCCGCCACGTTTCTCTGGGGCGTCGCCACGGCGTGCTACCAGATTGAAGGCGCCACCACCGCCGATGGTCGCGGTCCGTCCGTTTGGGACATGATGAGCCGCAAAGAAGCGACGGTCTGCGCGCCTACGAGCCGCACCTGCCGCCCATTCGAACCGGCGATCTGAAGACCATTGCGGCGCCGCTGGATTTTTTCGGCTGCAACATCTACCACGGCGAATCCATCCGCGCCGGCCAAACCAACCCGGTCGCCTTGCCGCCCGGTCACCCCATCACCGCGTTCTACTGGCCGGTCACACCGGACTGTCTCTACTGGGGACCGCGCTTCTTCCACGAACGATACCGGCTGCCGATTTACATCACCGAAAACGGTCTCTCCGGCACCGACTGGGTGGCCCTCGACGGCAAGGTCCACGACCCGCAACGGATTGATTTCACCTCCCGCTACCTCCGCGAACTGCGTCGCGCCATCCGCGACGGCGTGGATGTCCGCGGCTATTTCCACTGGTCGCTGCTGGACAACTTCGAATGGGCCGAAGGCTACAAACAACGGTTCGGCCTGGTTCACGTGGATTACCCGACCGGCCGCCGCACGCCAAAAGACTCCTTCGACTGGTACCGCCAGCTTATCGCCACCCACGGCGCCAACTTGTAGCCCACCGGCGTCTGCTTGCGACATCGCACCACAGCGATGCCGGGAGCCGCTCGAGGCCGATGAGGTTGCGGGATTGACTGGGGGTGAAGAATCTGGCGTTTTCCCGACATGAACAAGTCCTTCGGTTATTTCGATGATGTCGCCCGCGAGTTTGTGGTGACCGATCCGCTGACGCCGGCGCCGTGGATCAATTATCTCGGCAACACGCGCCTGTCGGCGTTCATCAGCCAGCAGGCCGGGGGGTTGGCGTGGCACATTGAACCGCAACAGCGGCGACTGACGCGGTATCACTGGCTGCCGGCACCGGGCGACCGGCCCGGCTTCTACGTGTATGTCCGCGACGGCGCGACGTTGTGGAATCCGCATTTTGCGCCGACCGGTCAGCCGCTCGACCGCTATGAGTGCCGGCACGGGTTGGGTTATACGCAGTTTACCAGCGAGCGTGCCGGCGTGCGGGCGAACGTTCGGTATTTCATCCCGCCGGACGCCGACGTGCTGGTCTGGGACGTGACGGTGACGAATACCGGCGCGAGTGCCAGGGAACTGACGGTGATCAGCTATGTCGAGTTCGGCATCCTGGAGTTCATGCGCGAGCTGTTTTGGTGTTATCTGAAAAACCACATCGGCTTCACGTTCGACGCGCGCGCGAATTGCATCCGCTACGACTACCACGTCTTTGAAGCGCCCTTCACGCCGAAGATTTGGTTTGGTTGCACGCGGCCGGTCAGCGGGTTTGATGGCTCCCGCGCGGCGTTTTGTGGGCGGGGCGGTTCGTTGGAACGGCCGGCGGCGGCGCTGACCGGCTCGCAACTACCGGGCGGCGGCGACCACGGATGCGGGTCGTTGGGCGTGAAGCTGCACCTGGCCGCTGGCGCGAGCGAGCGGTTTGCCTATCTGCTGGGCGTCGGCGAGCAGCGACCGCTGGACATGGATGCGGCGTTCGCCGAGTTGCAGCGTTACTGGCGCAAGAAAACCAGCGCCATTCAGGTCACGACCGGCGACGCGCATTTTGACCGGTGCGTAAATGTATGGAATCCGCTCAACTGCCAGGTGGCGTTGGAACGGACGCGCGACTTGTCCACCGACCATGTGGGCGTGGACGGGATGCGGTTTCGGGACACGATGCAGGACGCGCTGGCGGTGGCGAACTTCGATCCTGAGTTCGCGGCGGAACGGATCCGGCTGGTGCTGGCATCGCAGGCGCGCGACGGGGCTGGTAATTTCTCGTTCTATCCCTTCGCGCCGAAGCGGAAGGTCAATACCGAGCCGGTGCGCTGCGATAACACCGTCTGGCCGGTCATGACGGTGAGCAATCTCATCAACGAGACCGGCCACCTGGCGTTGCTCGACGAACGGATTCCGTTCCGCGACGGCGGCGACGCAACCGTCTATGAGCATCTGCGGTTGGGCTTGGAATACATCTGGCGACGGCGCGGGCCGCGCGGGTTGCCAACGTTGTTTCACGCCGACTGGAACGATGGTCTGGCCGTGTTCCGCGACGAGCAGGCCGAGAGTGTGATGCTCGGGATGCAGTTGGTGTACGCCGCCCGATTGCTCAAAGAGTTCGAGCGCGATGTGGCGTGGTGCGACCGGGTGATTGCGGAGCTGACCGGGATTCTGAACTCCGACGTCGTCTGGGACGGGGCGTGGTACCGGCGGTTGCTGTTGGCCAACGGCCGCCCCGTCGGCAGCCGGGAATGTGCGCAGGGGCAGATTTATCTCGAACCACAAGCCTGGTCGGTCATCAGCGGGGTCGGCGAGTTTCAGGAGCGCGGCCGGCAGGCGATGGACGCCGTTCGCGACCGGCTGGACACGCCGCGGGGGCTGTGCATTTGCGCGCCGCCGTACACCGGGATCCCGACGCCCGCCGACCCGCTCGTCGGCAGCGCGCCCGGCACGGGGGAGAACGGCGCGATTTTCTGTCACGCCAACACATGGGCAATCATCGCCGAGTGCTTGTTGGGGCGAGGCGACCGGGCGTACGAGTATTACCGGAAACTCCTGCCGTCGGTGGCGGCGGAGGAACAAGGACAGGAACATTGGGGCCGCGAACCGTATGTGTTCAACTCGACCGTGACCGGACCGGCGCAGGGGAAAGATTTTGGGCGGGGAGGCATCAGTTGGCTGACCGGCACGGCGAGTTGGATGTACATTGCCGCAACGCAATACATCCTTGGCCTGCGGCCAACGCGGACCGGTTTGGAAGTAAGACCGTGCTTGCCAGCCGGCTGGAAGCACGTGCACATCACTCGCCGGTTCCGCGGGCGGGATTATGAGATTGAACTGGGAGACACTATTTCGGTGACGGGGCCGCGGGCCAATTGAGACCGTTCATCGGCACGTGGTGCAACCAACGCGCCGGAAGAAACCGTAGGCGCACGCCGGTCACGGGCGGCTGATCAACCCACGGCCACCCGGTAGGCGCGCGGGGTTTGACCGACCACGCGTCGAAAGGCGGCGTGAAACCGGCTGACGGAACCAAAACCAGACTCCAACGCCACATCCACGATCTTGCGGTCGGTCGTGATCAACAACCGTTGCGCGTGCGACACTCGCAGCCGCGTGACGTACTCCCACAAGCTCATCCCGCACTGCTGCTTGAACCGCCGCATCAAATAATTCGGATGCAGTCGCACCGCCCCGGCAATCTCCGCCACGGTCAACTCCTCGGCATATCGCTCGCCGATCACCTGCGTTACTCGCTCGATCACGTCGCCCCCGCCACGGCGTCCGATGGTTGGAAAGCTCGCCAACGCCATCCGCCGCACCCGCGCTTCCACCTCCAGCAACACAATCTCACGCAACTTCGGAAACTCCGCCGCCCAACCCGTGAACAGCCCGGTCTCGACCGGCTGACTGAAAAACTCCCCAGCCAACAAACCCTGCCGGAACCGCTCGCTCAGCTTCCATTGCATCACCCACGCCAACGGCAGCGTCACCCATACGATCTCGGTGCGCGGCGGGGCGGCGGCGAGTTGATGAGGGATACCGGCCCAAAACAACGCCATGGTTCCCGGCGTGACCCGCACAAACCGCCCGCCAAAAAAATACCGCAGCTCGCCGCGCAACACGCAGTTCAGCTCCACATC
>CAZHLM010000127.1:3225-5164 GCA_964533295.1 uncultured Verrucomicrobiota bacterium | reverse complement strand
CCTTCCTCGCCTTCGATGCGCGGCGAGAGTCCCATCACGGCAACGATGACATCGGCCGTGGCAGCCTGGTATTTGACGGTGCCGAAGGCCGCTGTGGAGGTGCCGGTCAGGTCGCAACCGGCCATCCAGTTGACCTGCGTGGCCGGCGAGACTTTGCCGCAGATGCCTTCCAGGACGGTGACCAGGCGCGGGTTCAGACCGTTGTAGTTGGCCAGCAACACATCCACCGCGGCGGCGTTGGGACCGACAACGACGATGGATTTCAAATCTTTGCGAAGCGGCAGCGTCTGGTTGTCGTTTTTCAGCAGGACAATGGACTCGCGCGCCGCCTGCAACGCCAGCCGCCGGTGGGCGGGACTGTCCACGACCTTTGGCGAGATCCGCGCCCAGCGGACCCGCGACGGGGGATCGAACATGCCCAGCCGGTAACGGGTGGTGAACAGCCGGGTGACGCACGCATCCACATCGGCCTCGCTGATCAGTCCCTGCCGGACGGCTTCCGTGAGGTGGAAATACACGTTGCCGCACTCGAGGTCGCAGCCGTTTTTCACCGCCAGCGCGGCGGATTCTTCCGGCGTGCTCGTGACCTTGTGATGCTGGTGAAAATCGGCCACCGCGCCGCAGTCGGAGGTGACGTGGCCGGTAAAACCCCAGCGTTCGCGGAGGATTTTGCGCAGGAGCGTCGGGCTGCCGCAACAGCCCTCGCCGTTGACGCGGTTGTAGGCGCCCATGACGATTTCCACACCGGCTTCGCGCACCGCCGCTTCGAAAGCCGGCAGGTACGTCTCCCACAAATCCCGGGCCGACACGCGCGCGTCGAAACCGTGACGGGCCGATTCCGGACCGCTGTGGACAGCGAAATGTTTGGCGCAGGCGGCAACCTTCAGATGGCGCGGGTCGTCGCCCTGCAACCCGCGAATGAACGCCACCGCCAGTCGGGAAGTCAGGAACGGACATTCGCCGTAGGTTTCATGACCGCGTCCCCAACGCGGGTCGCGAAAGATGTTGATGTTCGGCGTCCAAAATGTCAGCCCGAAATACTGGGCGTGGCGGCCGCGTTTCCGGGCGGCGTGATGTTTGGCGCGCGCTTCCGTGGCGATGACATCGGCGACGCGATGCAGCAGGCCGGTATTCCACGCGGCGGCCAGTCCGATGGCCTGCGGGAACACGGTGGCGACGCCGGCGCGGGCGACGCCGTGGAGACATTCGTTCCACCAGTTGTAGGCCGGGATGCCGAGGCGGGGAATGGCCGGGGATTCGTGGAGCATCTGCGAACATTTCTCGGACAGCGTCATCTGCGCCACCAGCGCGCGAGCGCGGTCGGCGGGGTTCGGCAACCGTGTCTTCATGGGGCGGTTGTTACGCCGGGCGACCGCCGCATGGCAAGTCTGTGTCTTGCATTTTCGCTTCCCGTCCCTACACTCCGCCGCGTGAATTCCACGAGCTATGCGGCGGCGGGCGTCAATATTGATCTGGGCGATGCGTTGAAAAAACGGCTGCCGGCGTTGGTGCGGCAAACCCATCGGCCCGAAGTGCTCGGCTCGATCGGCGGCTTCGGCGGCCTCTTCGCGCTCAACCTGAGCAAACACAAACGCCCCGTCCTGGTCAGCAGCATGGACGGTGTCGGCACAAAACTGAAAATCGCCGTCCAGATGAACCGCCACGACACCGTCGGCCAGGACCTGGTGAACCACTGCGTCAACGACATCGCGGTGCTCGGCGCCGAGCCGTTGTTTTTTCTCGATTACATCGGGATGGGCAAACTTGCGCCGCGGGTCTTCCACGAATTGATTGCCGGCCTGGCCAAGGCGTGCGCGGCGGCGGGGTGCGCGCTGATCGGCGGCGAGACGGCGCAGATGCCGGGAATGTACGCGCCGGGTGATTATGATCTGGTCAGCACGATCGTCGGCGTGGTGGAACGGGATGAGATCATTGACGG
>CAZHLM010000127.1:0-3125 GCA_964533295.1 uncultured Verrucomicrobiota bacterium | reverse complement strand
CGCTGGCCGGTGCTGCCGATTTTTCAACTGCTCCAGGAAAGCGGCGTCTCGCCCGACGAGATGTATCGCGTCTTCAACATGGGCATCGGCATGACGGCGATCATGGCGCCCGGCTTTGTCCCCACCGTGCTGCGCGCCGCCGCCCGCGCCGAAATCCCGGCTTACGTCATCGGCGAAATCCGCAAAGGTCAGTCGCGCGTGGTGATCGAATAGCCCGCCTCCGTTGTGGGAGCGCCCTTCCGGGCGCGACCGGGTTGATTGTCGTGCCCGAAACGGCGATCCCACATGCCCGTGTTGGTCACAGACCGCCGCTACAGTTCTTGCCAGCGGCGGACCAGTTCCGGGAACTGGCAACTCGCGCAGGCGCTGGTGTCGGTGAGACAGAAATCCTGAAAGATTTGAATTAGCCCCTGTTGTTGCCGGGCGGTTTTGACGACACGAGAGGCGGCGGCGGCGAACAGTTGCTGGCCGGCCAACCGCAGGATCGCATGGCTCGGCGCGGGTTTCAGCGCGGCGTACCGGTCGGCGGCGGCGGCGGCCAGCGGCGGGTGCGCGGCGGCAAACGGCAGGACGATGTTCGCCACGATTTCGGCGGCGCGCGCCGCGCCGATCAATTCCAGTGCGCGGTTCTGGCGGCGACCGCCCAGCGTGAAATGCCGGCTCCAATACTCGTCAGTCAGCTCGCTGAAAAACCGCCCGGCATCCTGGCGGTCCGCCACGGCGGCGAGCACTTTCTCCCGCAGGTCGGGATGCTGTCGCCACAACGCCGCCGCGGCGCCGACGCGGCGGTGCGGGTGGTTGGCCGGTCGGATACCGGCCAGTTTCCACGAGCCAACCGGCAACCGCCGCTCTTCGTAATCGGGTCGGAGTTTCCACCACGCGGCCCAGAGCCGTTTCGTGTAGGCATCGGCGCGGGTCGTGGGCAGCAGGTCGGCGACGCCGAACAGCACGGCGGCGAGTTGGTCGCGAGCGGTCAGCGCGCGGGCCGTATCGGCCGGCAGGCGTTGGGCGAGGGTGCGGAAGGCCAGTTTGTTGGCTTTGTAACCGAGCGCTTCCATCCAGCCTTCGTAAAACACCTGGTCCGGGCCGGCCCGCTCCAGGGCACGCTGGAAGCGGCGGGTTTTGGCGGCGAACCGTTCCGTGCCAGCTTCGTCGAGCAACGCCGCGACGCGGTCGGCCGGCAGGTGAGCCAGCACCTCGGAGCAACGGCCTGCCGGATGCGGTGTGCGATAAGGATAGGCGTCGAGATCAATCTCGTCGTGCAGTTGCGCCAGCGGCGCGGCCAGTTGATCGGCCAGCACGAGCAACGGGATTTCTGGCGGGGCGCGGCCGGCAGCCCACAGGGTTACGTGAAGGATGACATTCCGGTAGAGCGGGTCGTGGTGGTGGCCGTGGTGAAACCAGTCATCGGCGCGCAGATGAATCTCGACGTCGCCGGTCAACTCGCGGCCATTCAGCCGGATGGTGGCGCGGCGGAAATCGGGGCCGGCTTCGAGATTCCACCAGCCCGGCGAGACCACTTCGAGCGGCTCGCCGGCGGCGGTGCGCAGGCCGGGGGCCAGGCGTTGGTCGTACCAGATGCACTGGAGGAGCCGTTCACTGACCGGCAGGGTCAACGGCTCGCGCACGGTTGCGGCGTGACGCTCGGCAAACAACTGCGCGCGCAGGCGCCCGTAGTGGGTCGAGGGCGTTGCTTGCTGCTGCATGAACGCCAGAATATACTGCCCGCTCATGAAGACAGGAATCGTTTTTCTGGCGGCGCTCGGTATCGCGTCGCTGCTGCGCGCCGAGCAACCGCCCGCCGATCCGGTGGTGGCCACCGTTCAGCGGGTGTTGCCGGCCGTGGTCAACATCAGCACCGAACGACTCGTCCAACGCGCCTACCGCGATCCGTTCGACGATTTCTGGCGGCAGTTCTTCGGTCAGCCCCGCGCCGAACCCGACGGCGCGCAGAGCCTCGGCTCGGGCGTGATCGTGGATGAAGACGGTTGGATCGTGACGAATTTTCACGTCACCCGCCGCGCCAGCAAAATTCACGTCGTGCTGGCCGACCGCACGCAGTATGACGCGCAGTTTATCAGCGGCGACGAACGCAATGATCTGGCGTTGCTGAAAATCGAGCCGACCGGGCCGCTGACGGCGCTGGAAATCAGCAGCGACCGCGAACCGTTGCTCGGCGAAACCGTGATCGCCGTCGGCAACCCGTTCGGCCTCGATCACACCGTGACCAAGGGCATCATCAGCGCGAAAAACCGCCGGCACACCGCCGGCGACGTCACCTTTGAGGACATTTTGCAAACCGATGCCGCCATCAATCCCGGCAACAGCGGCGGGCCGTTGATCAACCTCCGCGGCCAGCTCGTCGGCATCAACATGGCCATCCTCTCCCAGGCCGAGGGCATCGGCTTCGCCATCCCCGCCCGACGCGTCGCCAATTTGCTCGCCGCGTGGCTGACGCCCGAGAAACGCGCCCGGCTCTGGCTCGGGCTGCGTTTCGCGATGACCCCGGACGGGTTGACGATCGCCGATGTGCAGCCGGACAGTCCCGCCGCCAAAGCCGGCCTGCGCGCCGGAGAACGCATCACGGCGGTGGACGGCGAGCCGTACCACGACGTGTTGCGGCTCCAGCGCCACCTGATCCGCAAAAAGGCCGGCGACACGGTGCGCTTCGAACTGGACGGCGACCGCCGCGTGACGGTGGCGTTGGCGGCGTTGCCGAAGGTTTCCGCGGCCGACCTGCTCTGGAAAAAATTCGGCCTCGCTGCCCAGCCGTTGACCCGCGACCTGGCGGAGGCGCTCGGCGTGTCGTTCACACAAGGACTGCTGGTCTCGGATGTGCGCAAAGCCAGCCCGGCTGCCGAGGCCGGTTTTCGACGCGGCCTGGTCATCACCCACATTGCCGGCGAGGAATTCCAGTCGCTCGACCGGCTGGCCGAGCAACTGGCGGATGTCAACGCCGGCGACGCCGTGCCGCTGGTGGTTCTGATTACCGAACGACGCGGCAACTTCATGTTCCAACAAACCACCAGCGTCACGCTGAAAGCCGAGTGACCACCGGCGCGCCATAAGTTGTGAAGTAGCGCGGAATTGTAGGGCGCGCATCCCCGTTGTTTGGGGTGCGCGCC
>CAZHLM010000126.1:0-5302 GCA_964533295.1 uncultured Verrucomicrobiota bacterium | reverse complement strand
GGTCACCGATATGCCAACTCACATCACTGCACGGCTCGCATGGCACACCGACGGCTGGGACGGCACGATCTGCCGCGCACCGGAGAAGAACACTTACTGCGTCGGCTGTAAGTCCTTCCCCGGTGACGTCATCGCACGAGAACGGAATCTCGATACGGAGAAACGCCTCGCCGGGCGCTCGGGCAGTGACTTTGAGGGCTATGTGCCGCCGTGCAGTTATAGCTACAACGCGTTTGGTCACGGCGAAGCTCCAAGTGCCTCAAGCCCTCCTGAATTTTTCTTCGGAGGCGCACGCCGGCATGAATGGATGTTGCCACCAGCGACCGTAAGCGTGTGGCCGTATGAGGCGATGTACGCCGAAGAAGTGAAGGCAGAAGGCTACCTCGACAATAGCAAGCGCCGTTCACTCACACTCGAGTTCTTTCAACCAATCGAGAAAGATTGCGGCAATAATCTCATATTTTATTACGCGAACTATTCGAACCCGCTTTCAGAAGAGGAAACGCCGCGCTACGTCCTTATCGGCGTATCGCGAATTTTAAAGGTTGGAAAAGAACTCTTTTACGAGAATGTCTCGGAAGAGATTGCGAAGCGCTATGCGGGCGGCATGATCTGGGCCCGAGACATCAGCGCCGCCTATCCCGAAGAAGGTGTTCGGCTACCTTACCACCGGTATCGTGATGAGCCTGATCGCTTGGCCGAGATCGCGCTGTTCCCCGAGAATCCCCTTATCTGCAAGTATGGCTCGAAGCATCTTTCTGACGACGAAGCAATCGGCCTGCTGGAGCAGTTTCTGGCGAAGGTCAGATACCTGCGCGATATAGGTGATGAGAGCGAGAACTGGGACGTCCGCGAGGCATGGCTACTCACGACAATTAGTCAGCTTTGGCACCATCGCGGTCTCTATCCTGGGCTCCTAAAGGCGTTGAAGGTAGCTGGAGCGACATCGCTCATAGATGGCGTCAAGCAACTCGCCATTCAGGAGGGGCAGGAGCAGGCTCGCACAACCGCTTTCGACTTTCTTGATTCTGGAAAAGACAACGTCCTTACCGTTGGTCTCGATGCCATAGAGCGCAAAAAAAATCTCGCGCAGCTGGATGTTGCTTGAGGAAGGAGATCGCCTGCTAATTCGTGATGTGCTTCCGCGCCTAGATCTGACGCTCGAGGTAATGAGTACGGTCGCTTCGGAGGCACGACGAAGTTCCGGGATTACCGCAACCGCTGAAGAAATTGCAGCGAACCCGTACATCATCGCGGAGACGTATTGTGGGACTGATGCCGGCGACCGGGTACCGTGGAGCACTGTCGATCGCGGGGTCCTGCCTTCACCAGATCTGGGGGGTAAACCGCTAGCCGGCGTAGACTTAAATGACGAACGTCGCTTTCGTGCGCTCTGCGTCGAACACCTGCGCCAGGAGCCGAAGCACAGTTTCCGCTTTGCGAAGGACCTGCTGGTCGAAATTGCGCAGCGAATGGATCGGCTTCCCGCGTGGAAGCAGGCCGCGTTCAGCGAGCGCTATTTCGAGGTCGATGCCGAATTTCTGTCGGGTGCGCTCACATTGCGGGCAACGGGCCTCGGTCTCGCGATTTATCTTAGGTCAGTGTTCGATGACGAGCGACTGCTCGAATTTACATTGAACGAACTGGTATCGCGTCCCGAGATTGATTTGCGGCGACCGGTCACGGCTACTGACTGGTCGTCATGGGTATTTAAGTCCGATAGCCCGTTGGCAACAAAGGCGTCCGCCGACTATGCGGAGGCGACGCGCGAACAGGCAGAGGTCTGCGGGCGTCTATTCCGCCTTCCAGTTTCTGTCGTCACCGGGCCGGCTGGCACTGGGAAGACTACAGTCATCGAAGCACTCATTCGGGGAGTACGACGCGCCGAAGGCGAGGGTGCAGCAGTGTTGGTATTGGCACCAACCGGTAAGGCGGCAGATCGCGCAAGGGAAGTCTTCGAGAAGGCTTCGTTGCCGCGCGTCGAGACCGTCACCGTCCATTCCTTCCTGGCTGCGAACGGCTGGCTCAATGACAATCTGACATTCAAGCGAAACGGCGGAAAAAAGGCGACTGTCGGGACGCTCCTTCTTGACGAAGCCTCCATGCTCGACCTTGAACTGGCGGCGGCACTGTTTCGAGCCGTTGACTGGCAGCATGTGCGGCGTCTGATTTTGGTGGGTGATCCAGGCCAATTGCCACCTATCGGTCGCGGGCGCGTCTTTGCGGACGTAATCCGATGGCTGTCGACAACGCATCCCGCGAACCTTGGGCGGCTAAACCGCAACCTCCGGCAACTTCTGAACAAAGTCAGGGCTGAAGGGACGGCTATAGTTGCGCTCTCAGAGCTATTTATTGTCGACGATGAGGACAAGGAAACCGATGGCGTCGATCGGGCGACTCGTCCCGACCAGGAAGCCCTTATCGCAAGAATTCATGGCGGAGGTGAGGTCGATCGTGATCTCGATGTGATTTACTGGGATCAACCAGAAGAGCTGGCTGGTGTTTTGATCTCCGCGATGGAGACGCGCATGACGGGCGGCGCGGGCGTCGGGCAACGACAGCCCTACCAAGTTTGGCGCGAAGCACTTGGAACGGATCCGACGGCATTCCAGATCCTGACACCGCACCGTGGCGAGCTGCACGGCGTGGAGGCACTGAACGACGCCTGCCAACGTCGTGTTTCGAATTTCATTATCGAACGAATTGGTACGGTCGACGGGGTTACTCTCTCTAACAAGGTTATTCAGATTCGAAATCGGCCAAAATCGAATCCGATTTGGGGGTATGATTCAACAACAAAGCGGAAACTGCGGGTCGAGATCTTTAATGGTGAGATCGGGACCGTCCAATCATTCGGTTTCGACGCTAAGCTCTGGCATACTGTAAAGACCGGGTACGGCCCACGGCTAAAGCGCTTCGCTGTGCAGTTTACACGAAAGCCTGGTATTACCGTTGGATACGGGAAGGACGTGCCGCACGACAAATCATATAAGCTTACTGAGCCCGTTGCTGACAATCTGGAACTTGCCTATGCGGTATCTATTCATAAGGCGCAAGGCAGCGAGTTTGCCAATACGTTTGTAATTGTTCCATCAAGCGCGAAGCACGCAGTTTCTGCGGAACTGGTGTATACGGCGCTGACAAGAGCGAGCCGACATTGCACGCTCCTGATACAGCGGGATATCACGAGCCTCTTGGATGCTCGCCGTCGCGAAAACGCGCAAACACCGCAAATCAACTCGTTTCTGTTCACGTTGCACGCTGCGAAGGATGCGCTCGCAAATCGTCGCGGCTGGTATGAGGCAGGCAAAATTCACGAGGCGCTGAGCGGTGACATGCTCCGGTCTAAGTCGGAGGTGATCATCGCCAACATGCTTCATGAGCGGGTTATCCCGTTCCGCTACGAGCAGCCCCTCTTCGCAGGCGACGGGACAATAAGGCTTCCAGATTTCACGATCACGTGGGCGGGCAGGACCTATTATTGGGAGCATCTCGGCCGGCTCGACCTTACAGACTATGCGGACGAGTGGAGGCAGAAGAGCGAATGGTATGAACGATGGTTCCCCGGTCAACTCGTGACAACGGAAGAAGGTCCAACGCTGAGCAGCGCCGCCGCGGTACTTATCGCCAAGATCACATCAGCGACTGGGCCGACCGATGCCTGAGTTTCGTGTCTCCGCGATCTCGATCGTCAATCAGATTAAGAGCAACCTCCAGGATCGCTACGGGTCCGGCTATCCGATCCTGAAAGAGTTGCTTCAGAATGCAGATGATTCGGAGGCTCGGCGGTTTCATCTGAACGCGCTTCCAGGCTGGCCGAGCGCGGCAAATCCGCTTTTGAAATGGCCCGGACTCCTCGTGGTGAACGACGGGAAGTTTCGTCCCGAAGACGAACGGGGCATCACCTCGTTTGGCGAGAGCAGCAAAGCAACGGACAACGGCGCCATCGGAAAGTTTGGTTTTGGGCAGAAGGCGGTTTTCCACCTCTGCGATGCTTTTGTCGTGCTGGCCCATCGGGATACGGTGCCCTTTAGCACCGTCGTCAATCCGTTCTTGGGTGTCGACGTCGATGGAAATGTGAGCGCCGACTGGGAGCCACCAAATGGCGTAGGCCTCGACCCAGTCGACCTGAAACTCCTAAGCGACGCCGTCCCGAGTGAGTTTTCAGAGCATTGGCTCGCGCTATGGATCCCGTTTCGCCGACGCGAGTTGCAGCCCGCTCCTGGCGTAGGCTTTTCCAGCAATTTTCCCTCGGCAGCCGCGACAATAGAGGCGTTGGTCAAGCTGGCTGACCTGCACCTCGTTCTGACCGGTCTTCGTCATTTGTCCCGGATCGACATTCGCGAGCGCGGCAGCGTCCGGTGCGCGATAAAGGCCGACGCGGAGCGTGGGCGATTGCTCGGGCCAATGAAGTGGGAAAATGGTCTCCGGTCATTTGGCGGTAAGGTGCACGCTCTTTCGGACCGGGATGCCGCCCCGTTCGTCGGACGCGAGGCGACGCTTCCCATCGAGCGCCTCTCGCTCCTCCAGCGAGATGTGCACTGGCCGACAACCATTGATGTTCGAAGCCCCCAACCCAAACCTGAAAAAGGGGAACCGCACGGTGCCGTTACGCTGATACGTGCGCCGCAGGAGGGACCCGCTGAGCTTCGGATATCCTGGGCAGTGTTCTTGCCCGTCTCGGAAGAGGCCGATGTGCGGATTCCGCTTGGTGAATCCGCGCTCGGGCAATGGCGCATGCTCCTACACGGTTACTTCTTCTTGGACTCGGGTCGACGGGAGATTGACGGGCTGAAGATGCCTTCGGGTGCCGACCATCCGACTGACGCTGCCGCGCTACGCCGAACTTGGAATGCCGAACTTCGTGACTCCGTTGTGCTGCCGCTCATTCCCGCGTTGCTCAGGGATACGCTCGACGCAAATATCGTTACGTCGATTGAACTCCGAGACTTGGTCCGGCCGATCGCTGGCAGCTCGTGGTTTCAGGGCCACCGGCGCGCGATCTGCAGCGAGAATGCGTTGTGCCGTGTGCTAGCCGAGTCCGGTGGAATGGCGTGGCGGCTTGTACCGTGCCGCGCAATCATCCGGCCGTTACCTAAAGCGGTCGAGGACGCACCCAAGAGGATTGAGGATCTATTCCCGGACATCCATTCATGGGCCAGAGCCGAAGGCGTGCTCTTTGCGGTCGATCGGACCGCAATACTCTCTACGCAGTCGATCGATTGGACACCGGATAACCTTGGTACTCTGTTCAAGACGCTTTCCCAACGGGCCTTTCAAACGGGCAACCTTTCGACCCTTT
>CAZHLM010000125.1:0-5340 GCA_964533295.1 uncultured Verrucomicrobiota bacterium | reverse complement strand
CTAAAGGCCGGCGGAGTGGAGCGCTTGCTGCGCCGGCAGCACCGCGGTGGTCAACCCGCGCAAGTGCAGGGGGCGGTGCTGATCGAGTTGCAGGAGGGTTTGCAAGCCGGTCGCTGGAAGCGCGCCAAGGAGATTCAGCAGTGGCTGGCCCAGCAGCATCGGAAGAAGATGGGGTTGAGTGGCGTGTATTACTGGCTGGGAAAATTGGGCGGAGTCTTGAAGGTGCCGCGCAAGACTCACGCCCACCAAGACGTGGCGGCCGTGGTCGCGTCACCCGGCCCGACCGGTGGAGCTGCCGTCAACGCGATGTTGGTCGCGGCGAGTACGCCGCTCATCCAACCACCTCCACGGAGCATCCCCACGACGGTTCGTTTCCCATTCAGAATTCGTTTCGCAGCGCGACGAAAGAAACAGGAAGACATTGGCTTTGATTCTCGTGGGTGTCTGGCGCAGGGTGGCGTTGCCCGAGGCGACGCCCAGGTTCCCCGCCGCATTTTCATCTTTGTAGCCCAACGCGCGCGCAACTTCCACTCCGCACGCGCTCACCCCGCCGATCATCCGGCGTTTTGAAGCGGGGTGGTGGTTGGCTCAAGCCAGTTCGCTGTCGTTCCGCTGGGATGGCTGTTGTATGTTGGCCGCATGACCGGTAATCCCGCGTTGCTGGAGGAGATCCGCCGTGAAATCGGCGCGGCCGGCGGGCGAATCACGTTCTGTCGCTTCATGGAACGGGCGCTGTATCACCCCCGACACGGCTACTACACCACCGGCCAGAATCGCATCGGCCGAGCCGGTGATTTTTTCACCAGCGTCAGCGTCGGACCGCTTTTGGGGCGAATCCTCGCCCGGCAATTTCGGCTCTGGGGCGTGACCGAAATCACCGAGTTCGGCAGCCACCGCGGTCAGCTCCGCGACGACATCCTCGCCGCGGCGCCCGAGTTGCGCTATCGGACCATCGAGGCCGGTGACCCGCTGCCCGACCGGCTTGCCGGTTGCGTCTTCTCCAATGAGTTTCTCGACGCGCTGCCGGTCCATCGGATTGACGGCGACCATGAGGTCTATGTGACCGGTGACTTTCAGGAAGCGCTCGGGCCGCTGTCGGACGGCCGCCTGCCGCGGCTGCCAGCAGGCTACCGCTCGGAAATCAACCTGCGCGCGCAGGACTGGTTGCGCGACGTCGGCGAGCGGCTGAGGGAGGGCTACATCCTGACGATTGATTACGGTTTGGAACGCGCCGAGTACTTCGCTCCGCATTTCAAGGACGGCCATCTCCAGTGTTACCACCGCCACACCAAGTCCGGTAATCCCTACCAGCACATCGGCGAACAAGACATCACCGCGCACGTCGAGTTCACCTCGCTGATCGAACTCGGCGAACAACTCGGCCTGGAAACCGTCCGGTTCACCGATCAAGCCCATTACCTCCTCGACGTCGGCGAACCGCTCATCCGCGAGATCGTGGAACGCGATGCCGGCAGGCCCAGCGCCGATCGCAACGCCATCCACCAGCTCACCCACCCCGGCCTGATGGGCCGCGCCTTCAAGGTTCTCATCCAACGAAAACGCGCCGGCTGATTTCCCATCCGCGCGAGTCAATCCCGCGAAACCGACCGCCGCAGTCGTCTCCGCGCCCGGTTGGCTCTGGAGTTGCATCTCCCACGGGCGCACCATGCGCTACCTCGTGTTGGGCGACATCCACGGCAACTTGCCGGCGCTGGAGACGGCGCTCGCCGCGGCCGAAAACCACCGGTTCGACGCCTGCCTCTTTGTCGGCGACCTCGTCGGTTACGGCCCCGACCCGTTGCCCTGCATTGCCCAACTGCGGGACTGGCAACTGACCGGCCGTCTGGCCTGGGTGGCCGGCAATCACGACCTCGCCGCGCGCTCGAGCGCCCCCCTCCACGGCTTCATCCGGGAAGCCGCGGAAACCTTGATCTGGACCCGCCAGCAACTCCGCGGCTGTGACCGATCGCGCGATTTTCTGACGGCTGCGCCCACGGCCGCCCGCGTCAACGATCACATCTGGCTCACCCACGATTCGCTCGTCGAACCCGGCAGTGGCACGTATCAACGCGGCTTGCACCAGGCCGCGCAAGAACTCACCGCCCTGCGGCAACTTCACGGACGCGTCTGTTTTTACGGCCACACCCATGTCCTGCGCGCCGATCTGTTGGAGACTGGCGACGACGTCAAACGACTGCATTTCCCCGCTCATCCCGGCCCCGACTCCGATCCGGCTCCCTTGCTGTTGCTGCCCCACCAAACCGCCCTGATCGGCGTCGGCTCGGTCGGCATCCCCAAGAACCGCGCCCGCCACGCCGAATTCCTCATCCTCGACACGGACGATGACCAGGTCTGGTCCGTTGAAAAATATGCCGTGGACTATCCGCGTTACCAGACCCGCGCCCGCCTCCACGAACTTCTCCTGCCGGCCTGCACCCCCGCCGTCGTGGAACAAATCAGCCGCTGGCTCTGACCGGCCACAACTGGGCGCACCGCAAGTTTTGAGCTGGTCCGGGATTGGAGGGCGCGCATCCCCGTCGTTTGGGGTGCGCGCCACGAGCGTTATTCCAGACTCGAACCAACGGCGGGCAGCCAAGACGTCTGGCGTGCCCGCCCTACAAAACTTGCGGAGCGCCCGCCACAACTTTTTGCTTGGTTGCCGCATCGGAATTGCCGATGCTGGCCAGCATGAACCCCGATGTCGCCCAGGACGCCGATGCCGACTTGGTGCGGCGACTCCAAGCCCGCGACAAACGCGCGATGGAAGACTTGCTGCAGTTGCACGGCTCCAAACTCTACGGCGTCGCTCTCCAGATTACTCGCAACGACACCGATGCCCAGGAAGTCGTTCAGGACGCGCTGCTGAACATCTGGAACAAAATCGGCCATTTCGAAGGCCGGTCGGCCTTCACCTCGTGGATGTATCGCGTCACCGCCAACGCCGCCCTGATGAAGTTGCGAAAAAACAAGCGGTTTGAACGGGATGTGCCGCTCGATGCCGCCCGCGATGACCATGATTTGCCCACGATTCAGTTGCCGGACCCCAAAGCCGCGCCCGACCGGGACTTGACCCGCGCGGAACTGGGCGACCGCGTGCGCGCGGCGATTGACGGTTTGGAGGAGCCGTACCGCACCACGGTGTTGCTCGCGGACGTCGAGGAGTTGTCCATGGAAGAAATCGCCGCCGCGATGGACGTGAGCGTACCGGCCGTGAAAAGCCGGCTGCACCGCGCCCGGCTGGCGCTCCGCAAAGCGTTGCTGCCCTACTTGAAGGAACAAGTATGATTCAAGGTGTCATCAACTATTTCAAATGCCTGCTCAACCTGTCGGACTGCAAAAACGTCCACAAACTGCTCTTCGACTACGTGGAAGGCAACCTCCCGCCCGAGAAACACGCCAAACTCACCGCCCACCTGCGGGACTGCCCCCTGTGTCTGGAATACGTCAACACCTACAAACTCACCATCCAAGCCTGCCACCACTGCGCCCCTCCCCGCCAAGAAATGCCTCCCGAGCTGGCCGACAAGCTGCGCACCTTCATCCAAAAAGAACTCTGACCGCCGCCTCACTGCCGATGTCGTCAGCCCGTTGAACCTGCCGGCTTGGACGACAGCACGTTGGTCGGCGACGCGGTGCGTTCGGCTCAGGCGGTGATGGTCGGTCGCCCCGACGAAAGCGACGTGATGTTGTTCCTGCGGGCCATGGCAGGGGACGGATGGGCATTCTTTTTTCAGAAACCTGACGCACGCGCCCTTGGGATGTAACAGTCGCTGGTCAGCGTGGCGCGCATGAGATTTTTTTGCGCTGGCCTGTTGCTGCTCGTCCACGCGGTCCCCGCCCGCTCGGACGAGGCGGCCGCCAACCATGAACATCACGAGCATCACGACTGTGCCGCGCGGGTGATCGCTCCACCCCCCCGCGAGCGAACCTGGGCCGACGAAAGCGCGGCGCCCCTGCCGCCGTTGCCGGACGGGGTCACGGAATTGAAGTTCGCCGAGTTCTACAAGACGCCGGTCGGACTGCGCGGGCTGGAGCCGACCGACAAGCTGCGCCGTCTCGCCGGTCGCAAGGTCCGCCTGCTCGGTTATATGGTTCGGACCGATCGCCCGGTGGAGGGACGATTGATCCTCGCGCCGTTTCCCCAGAACTTGCACGAGCACGAGTACGGCTTGGTGGATGACTTGCCGCCGCAGATCGTGTTCGTCACGGTGCCGGACCAGGCCGGCAAGGTCGTTCCGTTCACGCCGGGGCTGTTGCTGTTGACCGGCACACTCGAGCTGGGCAATCGCCTCGAACCTGATGGCCGAGTTTCCCACGTGCGGCTGGCGCTCGACGCGCCGGTCGCTCCCACGCATTTAACCGACGCAAACCAAAAAGGAAACCCACAAGGAGAAACCCAAACATGCACCCATCCAAACTGACACGCCTGGCCGGCGTTGCGCTGGCCAGTTTCAGTCTCGCGGCGCACGCAGCGCCGCAGATTTCGCGGCTGACCCCGCCGAGCGAGTTGTTCCGCAGCGGTGATCCGAATCCGCCAATCATTGCCCGCTTCCTGCCGGGCCAACGCTTTGACCTGGCGGCGACGTTGCGGCCGGACGTCGGGCAGACAATCACGGCGGTGACATTCGCCGTGAACGGCGCGCCCGCCCCCGCTGCGACGCTGGCCCTGGCCACGGCCATCACAAACACCAACCCGAACGCGGTGCAGGCCGTCGTGCGCGCGCAAACCCGGTTCACCCCGGGCGTGTACACCTTGACCGCCACCGGTTACCAGAGTGACGGCCAAACAGTTCAGGCCACCGGCAACTTTGAGATCGTTCGGATCACCCCGCAGGATCGCAAAGTTAAGAACCTGATCTTCTGCATCGGCGACGGCATGGGCATTGCCCATCGCACCGCCGCGCGGATCATGCTCAACGGCGTGTCCCAAGGCAAAGCCAACGCCCCGCTGGCGATGGACACCATGCCCGCCACCGGCATCGTCATCACGCACTCGCTGAACTCGATCGTGACCGACAGTTCGCCCGGCGCGGCCTGCTACTCGACCGGCAACAAGGCCAACAACAACCAGCACGGCGTGTTTCCCGATGATACCACCGACAACTTCGACAACCCGCGCGTCGAAAACATCGGCGAATACCTGCGGCGCACCCAGGGCAAAGCGCTTGGCATCGTGACGACCTCCGATGTGTTTGACGCGACACCAGCCGCCTTTGCGACGCACACCCAGAGCCGCGGCGCGGGCACCGGCATCTGCGACCAGTACCTCGATGAAAGCAGCGCGACCGGCTTGCGCGTGCTGATGGGCGGCGGCCGCAAGTGGTTTCTGCCCAACACCAC
>CAZHLM010000124.1:0-5376 GCA_964533295.1 uncultured Verrucomicrobiota bacterium | reverse complement strand
ACCTAGCCGCCATCCGCAAATGCCTGCGCATGGCAACTTTGTAAACAGAGCCTAGTCCTAGTCGCGTTGGTTTCGCCATAGAATCACAAAATTTGGACATTGGGGGCATTGGCCAATGCCGAAGTCTCGCTTCGCGCTAAGAGTCGAGTTCTTGTTTTTCGTCCTAGCGCCGATAGCGGCTATGACCCTCACCGTCCTTGGTGAGGCAGCGGCGCAGCTCCCGACACCGCCTGCAGCAGCCCCTCCGCCTATGGGGACTGACGCGAAGGACAAGGACTGCAAGCCCGGCTCAAAAAACCCTGAATGCAATCCCGAACCGCAAGCCTTGGTCGCTGGTGAGAGTCCTTGGGTCGAGTGGGAGAAGACGCAAGGTCAGGAAGACCGTCTGCGGTCCTATGGCCCCGATATCCTCGGCGACTCGATCGATCCGCACACTGGCCAAATTACCTTCGAGCACACCGACATTTCAATTCCGGGCAACTCCCATCTCGAAGTGGCCATCAGGCGTTCGCGGAGCCAAGGCTATCTCTACGGACGCAACGTAAACGTCGATTTTGGCGATTGGGATCTGCTTGTTCCGAAGATCGTTGTGACGACGATTGGAACCTGGGCCGGCGCACGCTGCTCCAACTCATACGCCGTAAGCTTCCCGCCGGTGTCGACGGGCATCAATAAGCCGACCTTTTACAGCACGGATTATTCAAGCGGCGTCACAATCCAAGGGCAAAGCGGCGGCCCGCAGCAGATGCTGGAGAATCCGGTGAGCGGCCCGTTCCCGGCCGGCACCAAATACGTCACGACGGGAAACTGGAAAGTCACCTGCATCGACGACCCGGGTCAGGCCGGAGGCAATGATGGATTTTTGGCCGTTGCGCCAAACGGCGATCAGTATCGTTTCGATCGCTCCTTCTCCCGGAACTACCGAAAAGCCGGCGGAATGAGCAGCGGCAAATCAGGGCCTGCGCGGAACAAGACCATTCTTGTCGCCACGCAGGTGACCGACGTCAACGGCAACACCGTCAATTACACCTATGACGCCAGCAATCGCCTCACGCAGATCGCCGCCAATGACGGGCGCACGATCACGCTCTCTTACGGCAACGCGACCTACCCGAACCTCATCACGCAAGCGTGTGCGAATAGCCGATGCTGGCAGTACGCCTACAATCCCATCGCCTATTTAGAAGAGTTCGAGCAGCCGATTGGCTCGACTGGGATCCAAGCCTTGCAGACGGTCACGCTGCCGGACGGCCGGTCGTGGAGTTTCAGCCTCGGCTCCATGCATTACGAACCGCCCCCCGGGCCAACGTCGTGCGTCGGCGGGATCACGCTGCAGGTCATCCATCCCTACGGGATGGTTGGCGATTTCGCACTTAGCGAAAAGCGGATGCGCAACAGCCTGAACGCCGGATCGAAAGACATCGCGCAATGTCCCGATCCCGATTTCGCGGGCGGCAGCGGCCTCATCGAAACCGGCGTCACTTTCGTCAACATCATCTCCGTCGATACGAAGACGTTGTCCGGCCCGGGCGTTTCAGCGGCGACCTGGACGTTCGCCTATGAGCAGGACACGGGCGCTCCCGGATCGTCATCCGGCGATCAGACCAACTGGTCGAAAGTGACCGAACCGGGCGGAACCGAGATCACCTACATTCACAAATGGAATGCGCAGGCGACCCATGGCGGCATGCTGATGCGCAAGGAGGTCCGCCAGACGGCCGGCGCAACACCGCTCGAAACAACAGATACCGTCTGGACGGCCGGCGTCCTCCTTGGGTCAAGCTCGGCCTTCACCTCGTGGAGTCAACTCGCCACGACGCCGCCTGACGTCGTCACCATCACGCGCGGGACGTCCACCTATGTTAGCGACAGCAATTTCGACCTCGCGCCGGCGTCTTCGACCTATTCGTACGGCTTGCCAACGCAGGTCAACGAAAGCGGCAACACCACCTCCGGCCTGACTCGCGTCACCGACACCGTCTACGCGCACAACAAGACGCTTTGGGTGATTGGCCAGCCTTCAACCGTCACGCGCAACGGCAAGCTGTTCGATTCGTACACCTACGACGGCCTTGCGCGGGTCGCCACGAAGTCGATGTTCGGGACCTTGCGCGAGACCTACACGTACTCGACGGTCGCGGGAGAGCAGGGCGCAGTCGCGACCTTCAAGGACGGCCACAACCATCAGTGGACGCTGACCAACTGGAAGCGGGGCAAACCGCAGACCGTGACGCGCCCGATCGGAACGATTTCGCGGGCCGTCGATGACAATGGCTGGGTGACGAGCGAGACCGATGCGCGCGGCTATGTCACCGGCTTCCAGTACAACCCGGTCGGGTGGCTCGCCTATGTCGATTTGCCGGGAACCTTCGCCGACATTTCCACGAGCTATGCGGGCCAGGGGACAAACCTCACTGCGACGACGACGCGCGGAACCAAGCGCACCATTGTCTCCTATGACGGCATGCTGCGACCGACCATGGTGGAGATGCAGGCGCTCGACGGATCGGCGCAGTCGATCTACGAGGCCACAGCCTTTGACATCTTCGGGCGGGAGACGTTTAAATCCTGGCCGTCCTTCAGTTTCAATCCGACGACGGGCGTCAACATGACGTATGACGCCCTCGGGCGGACCTTGAGCGTCGCCGAGAACGTCTCGCCATTCGCGACCACGACGACGGCCTATCTGAACGGGCATGTGACGCGCGTGACGGATCCTGCCGGCCATCAGGTCACCACCACCTCGCGCGGCTTCGGCTCGCCCGAGGGGCAGGAGGTCATGCAGGTCGTCGACGCGATGGGAACGACGACGACGACGACCCGCGACATCTACGGCAATGTGACGACGCTCGCGCAGTCCGGGACGACCCCGATCGCGGCGTCAGTGACGCGCCATTTCTGGTACAACAACGAGCTGCGGCTCTGCCGGCATCGGGCGCCGGAGTTCGGCCCCGGTTCGGACGAGGTGTTTCTCTACGATGTGGAAGGCCAGGTGACGCAGTCGGGCCGCGGGACCACGGTCGGCGGCACGGACCTTTGCCCCGCCACCATCCCGTCGGGCGTTCGCGTGACGCGCACTTATGACGGTCTGCATCGCGAAACCGGCGTCAATTTCCCTTTCGGCACCTTGGCCATCGCCCGCACCTATGACGGCAACGGCAACATCCTGCAGGCGCGGCGAGGCGGGGCGAGCGGCCCGACCTGGGATTATGAATACACCGCGCTGAACGCCATCTCCCAGGAGAAGCTGACCATCGACGCGCGGATCTACGATTTCGATTACACCTACGACGCCAACGGCTCGCTCTCGACGCGCACGGGGCCTGGCGGGACGGTCGCATGGAGCCCGGACGCCTTCGGGCGGGCGCGGGGTTTGTCGGTCGGGGGGACGGGCTACGTCTTCGGCGTTTCGTATCACCCCAACAATCTGATCGCCGGCGCGAATTACCTCAACGGCCAGGTCTTGACGCAAAGCCTCACCGCCCGTCAGGCGCCGCTTGAGCTCAAGACGGTGAAGGCGGGCTCCAACGCTTTGTGGCTCACTTATGGTTATGAGGTTCGCGGCAAGGTCAACGCCATCACCGATTCCATCAACGCCGGCGAGAACCGCTCTTTCACCTATGACGGCAACGGCCGCCTGCTCTCCTCTGCCGGCCCCTGGGGGTCGGGGAGCTATGTCTATGACGCGCTTGGAAACTTACGCCAGCGGACCGAGGGGGCCGAGACGGCGGCCATCGCCTATGACGCAAACAACCGCGTCGCCTCGGCGGCGATCACCGGCGCCGCGACCCGCGTCTTCGCCTATGACGGGCGGGGCAACACCACCAATGACGGGCGGCGGACTTTCACCTATGACCACGCCGAGCAGGTGAAATCCGTGTCAGGGACCGGGAGCCCCGCCTGGACGCATGACGCGAATTTGAAGCGCGTGAAGCAGACCGGCGGGAACAAGACCATCTACACCCTCTATTCCCGCGTCACGGGCGGGCTGATGTACAAGGACGAGATGACGGACGGGAAGACCACCGCCTATCACTCGGCCGGCGGGGCCTCGCTGCGCCTGGTGAACGGGGCGACCCCGGAATATACGCATGCCGATCATCTGGGGAGCGCGTCGGCCGCCACCAATGCGGCGGGGACGGTGACTTGGCGCGAGAGCTACGCGCCCTTCGGGCAGGCGCGGATAAAACCCGCCGCCAACGACAACCAGCCGGGCTTCACCGGCCATCTCGCCGACAAATACACCTCGCTCGTCTACATGCAGGCGAGACACTACGACCCCGCCATCGGGCGCTTCCTCTCGACCGACCCCGTCGGCTACCAGGACCAGCTCAATCTCTATGCCTATGTCGCAAACGATCCGGTCAATAAGACGGACCCCAATGGAGAACAAAGCTGCACAGTCGTGTGCGCGATGTTCGGGGGACCGGTTCCTATCAACAATTCATCGGGCCAACAGGTCGGGAGCTACAATTATGCCGCCGCGTCAGCCGGATTGACCGCAGCGGGAATTGTAGCTGGTGGAACTTTGACGACAGCAGGAGCCGTTGGCGCCGCAGCCATTGCCGCACCAGCTGCGGAGGCGGGACTTGCTGCCGCCGGTGCAGGTGCTGGCGCGGCAAGATTGGGCGGCGTAGCTGCGCAGTCCACAGTCGTCGCGATGGAAGTTCAAGCTGCGGTCGATGTTGCTTCAACGGGGAGTGTCAACGCCGGAAATGTCGTTAAGGCGGGTGCAATTGGCGCGGTTGGCGGCGGCCTCGTAGGAGCGATTCCAAAGGCCGGAATCGGCGGCGCGCTGGCTCGCACGGAAGTTGGAGCCACAATAGGAGCGGTCGGCGCCGTTGTCATGAATGGCAGCGAAACTACCGGAGGCGATATGGTGGCCGGCGCTGTTGGCGGAGCGGCCGGAGCGCAAAGCGACATGGTAGGCGCCGCCGCTACGATAGCGACCGAGGCGCTCCGCGATGACGATTTGCGAAACTGAGAACTGAACCCATGGACGCGGTTCCGCAAAAGCTGTTTTCGCTACAGCATCTCATTTTTGACTACCTGCCGAAGCGAATCGGACTTTTCGTGATTCCGGTTGGGCTAATTGTGGCATTCACCGTCGAGTCAGCTACGAAGCAGCTATTTTTCGGACTGTTTTGCCTGCTTCTCTCGTCCGTCCAAATCTCGAATTATCTTGTGTGTTGGCACCGACATAATGAGTGGGAGTCTCGATACGGCGACGACTATCGGAAGCGATTGGCGGTTGAACTTGATCGGGTGGGTCTTAACCGGCTTATCGATGGACTATGGAGTAACATGAGACAGAGGTGAAGGACGGCAAGATGAAAGCGATGGTGCATCGCGGGTCTGCACGTCAGGATTTATGCG
>CAZHLM010000123.1:1526-5384 GCA_964533295.1 uncultured Verrucomicrobiota bacterium | reverse complement strand
CCACGAGAAACTCCGTGTAGGCCGCGCCGAGCGAGCTTCCGCCGAAGGGCGGTGTGCAGCCGGGCGGGGTGTATTCGCGCAGCCGGTCGCTCGAGTTGTCCACGCCGACGAGGATGGTCTCGCGCATGTTGCCGAAGCGGATGAGGTTGCTGGCGTTCGTGTCGGCGTTCCAACTGCCAAACGCGCCCATGCCGAGGAACAGGTTCTGGCCGTCGTGCATGTACAATACCGGGTAGCGTTTCCAGGTGTTCTCGTCGTAGCCGCGCGGCAGGTACACGCGGATGGTCCGCCCGGCCACGTTCGTGGAGGTCAGGAAAAATGTCTCCACCCGGTTCGTGCTGACGACCGGTGGCGGCCAGTAATTATAGATTTGGCCGTCTTGGACGACACAGGCATCGAGCGGCGTTTCGTAGTTGCGGCCCGGCACGCCGTCGGGATTGTCCCAGTTCCCCTGATTATCGGTGAAGACAAACACGAGATTGGTTTCGCCGGCGCGGTTGATGCCGTCGGCGCGCCAGACGCCGTTGCTGACCGGCTGCATGGCGCGCAGCTCGAACGAGCCGGTCAGGGTGTTGGAGAACAGCAGTGAAACGCTCGACCAGCCGGACAAATAAAAAACGGTCTTGCCGGGACACGGCGGCGGCAGGCCGGGCGGAGTGGCGCCGACGCGATTCGGTCCCGGCTCCCACATCACGTTGCTCGGGTCGCCGTAGCAACTGACGCAGTCGTTGCGTTTGATAAACTTGTATTCGTAGGCCGTACCGGGCGGCAGGCCGACGGTGATTTCCCAGTCACAGATGTTGCCGGCGCAGCCGGTGGCCACCAGCTTGATCGCTCGCGTGGGATCCCAGTTGCCCAACTGCGGAATGCTACCGACGACAAACACACTCTGACCCGGCACTGTATCGGTCGTGTTCGTGAACAATACCGGCACCGTGGCGGCACGCGCCACCGCACCCGTCAGCAACCACAACCCTAAAACCCAGAGCTTCACGTGGCCGGCAGTTTATCTCATCCATTTGGGATTCACAAGCCGCCCGGCATCTGGTAGCAGACCGCCATGCCAACGTTATCTATTGGCGTTCTTGTCCCGCTGACCGACGAGCCGGAGGCCGAGCTGCGCAAGGTCACGGAACTGGGGCTGCACGGTTGCCAGGTCGCCTCGTGGAAGCCGGCGCTCTGGACGACGACGATTGGGGAAAAACTCATCGCCGCCGCGCGTCACCACGGAGTCACCATCACGACGTTCTGGGCCGGCTATCCCGGCCCTGCCGTTTGGAACTTTCTCGAGGGACCATCCACCATCGGACTGGTCCCGCCCGAATACCGCGCGATGCGGGTGGCCACATTGAAACAAGCGGCCGACTTCGCCGCGCAACTGCGCCTGCCCTCGATCACGACCCACGTCGGTTTTCTGCCCATCAACCCGCAAGACCCGGTCTTTCGCGACACGGTGGTCGCCATCCGCGAGGTGGCGTTGCACTGCCGGCAACGCGGCATCGAGTTCTGGTTCGAGACCGGCCAGGAAACCCCGGTCACCCTGCTGCGCGCCATCGAACAGGTCAACACCGGCAACCTCGGCATCAATCTCGACCCCGCCAATCTCATCCTCTACGGCATGGCCAATCCGGTGGACGCGCTCGACGTGTTCGGCCGCTACGTGCGCGGCGTCCACGCCAAAGACGGCCGGTACCCGACCAACGGCTCGGAACTCGGCCGCGAAACGCCGCTCGGCGAGGGTCAGGTCAACTTCCCCGTCCTGATCCCGAAACTGAAAGCGTGCGGGTTTAGCGGCGCGCTGACCATCGAGCGTGAAATCAGCGGCCCGCAGCAAATCGCGGATATCCAGAAAGCCATCCAACTGCTCACCCCGCTCTGTTAAGGAACATCATGCTCCACCTCGGCATTGCCGGTGTTGGCGGTCTCGGCCAACTGCACCTGAAAAACTATCTCACCCGACGCGACGTTCGCGTGGTTGCCCTGGCCACGCGCACCGGTGTCATCTCGCGCGGCCAGACCAACCTCGCCGAAAGCGGCGCGTCGTTGCTGCCGCCCGGCGCCGTTCTGCATCGCGGGTACGAAGCGGTGTGCGACGACCCGCAGATTGATGTTGTCTCCATCAACCTGCCGACCGATCTCCACGCCCCCGCCGCCATCCGCGCTCTCGAAGCCGGTAAGCATGTCTTCTGCGAAAAACCCATCGCCCGCCATCCCGCCGACGCCCGTCGGATGCTCGACGCCGCCCGCGCTGCCGGCAAGCTCCTGATGATCGGCCATTGCCTGCGGTTCTTTCCGGAATATGTCGCCGCCGATGAATTGATCCGCAGCAGCCGCTTCGGGCGCGTTCTCGGCGCGTCGTTCACCCGCTGCGGCGGTCTGCCGACGTGGGGTTCCGAGCAATGGTTCGTCAATTACGCCCGCAGCGGCGGCGCGGTCATTGACCTGCACATTCACGACGTGGACGTCGCGCTCTGGTGGTGGGGCCGGCCCGACCGCATCGAAGCCACCGGCCTCGCCCCGAATCTGGTTTACAGCCGCTGGCACTACGCCCACGGGCCGGTCGTCCAGTTCGAATGTGCCTGGGACCCGGCCTTTCGCTCGCCGTTTTATTACAACTTCAAAATCATCCTCGAACGCGCCAGCCTGCTGTTCGACACCCGGACCGGTGCCGGTCTGCAGCTCGCCACCACCGACAAACTGGAATCTGTTCCCACCACCGGCCGCAACGGGTATGCCGCCGAGGACGACTTCTTTCTCGACGCCGTCTTGCGCGGCGGCGACCTGGCGCGCTGTCCGCCCGCCGCGGCGCTCGACGCGCTGGAGCTGGCCACCGCCACCGCCGCCCAACTGCCCGCGGCCCGGTAACGGTCGCGCCCCCGGCGTGGATTCTGCCGGCGGGTTCTGATAGGCTGCCGGCATGCGACTGCTTTACCTCGATTGTTTCGCCGGCTGCAGCGGCGATATGTTTCTCGGCGCCCTGCTCGACCTGGGCGTGCCGGAACAAGCCGTCCGCGACGAATTGGCCAAGCTGAACCTGACGGGCTATTCCGTCTCGACGCGGCGGGTGGTGAAACAGAACATCGCCGCGACGAAGTTTGACTGTTTCACCGCGGCCGCCGACGAACACGACCACCGCGGCTACCGTGAGATTACCGGCTTGATTGGCAACAGCACGCTGGCCGAGCCGGTCAAACGGCGGGCGTTGAATGTCTTCCGCCGCATCGGCGAGGCCGAGGCGCGCATTCACAACGTGCCGCTGGAGCAAATCCATTTCCACGAGGTCGGCGCGGTGGATTCGATCGTGGACATCATCGGCGTCTGCGCGGCGGTGCATGGGTTGAACGTGGATGAGGTTCGCGCGTTGCCGCCGCCGCTGGGGTCCGGGTTTGTCGAGACGGCGCACGGGCGGTTTCCGGTGCCGGCGCCGGCCACGCTCGAATTGCTCAAAGGCATCCCCACGCAGCCGACCGGGCTGGCGGTGGAACTGGTCACGCCGACCGGGGCGGCGTTGCTGGCGGAGTTTTGCAGCCAGTTCGGTCCGCTACCGGCCATGAGCGTGGAGAAAATCGGGTACGGCGCCGGTAGCCGTGATTTGGACAAAACGCCCAACGTGTTGCGCGCCATCCTCGGCCAGACCACCGGCACGGACACGGATGTCGTCCACATTCTCGAAACGAACCTCGACGACATGAACCCGCAGTTGTTTGGCGATGTGATGGAGCGGTTGCTGGCGGCGGGTGCGTTGGATGTGTGGTTGACGCCCGCACAGATGAAGAAGAACCGGCCCGGCACGGTGCTCGCCGCGCTCTGCGATCCACGGCACACCGATGCGCTGGCGGAGCTGTTGCTGACGCACAC
>CAZHLM010000123.1:0-1426 GCA_964533295.1 uncultured Verrucomicrobiota bacterium | reverse complement strand
GCCTGCCCGAAATGCAAACAGCCGGTCAAAGAGGAAGGTGAGCGCCTCGTTTGCACCAACCCGGACTGCGGGTTGCGCTATCCGATTCGCGACGGGATTCCGGTGATGTTGATTGACGAGGCGGAACCGCCGGTGCGGAAATGATGTGAATCGTCACGGGATTGCCGGTGAATTGTCACACCGGCCCGGTAGTCCCAGCGCCCCATGGACACCCCCACCCTCTCCGTCATCATCCCGGCCTGGAACGAAGAGAAACGCGTCGGCACCGCCATCGAGTCGCTGAAACGCGCCGCGGAAGTCTACCGGCGCGAACGCGGCGCCACCGCCGAGATCATCGTGGTGGACAACAACAGCACCGACCGCACGGCAGCCGTCGCGCGCGAACACGGGGCGCGGGTTGTCTTCGAACCGGTCAACAACATCGGCAAAGCCCGCAACGCCGGGGCGCGCGCTGCGCGGGGCAAGTACCTCGCGTTTTGTGACGCCGACAATCAGGTCACCGAAAACCTGCTCGTGTTGATTCACGATCATCTCGAAGACCCGAAGATTGCCGGGGGCGGCACGTGGATCGAACCGGCCCAGCGGAATCTGAAAATCAACTTCTTCTATTTCATCTGGGGCATCTATGTCCGCTGCAGCGGTGTTGGCGTGGGGATGATGCACGCGCGGAAGGATGACTTCTGGTCGTTCGGTGGTTTCGACGAAACGATCTACGCCGCCGAGGACGTGCAACTGGCGTATGACTTGAAGAAGCTGGGCCGACCGCGCGGGCAAAAATTCGAGTTGATCAAGCGGGGCTGGATTATCACCAGCACGCGCAAGATTGATCAAACGCCGTTGTTGACGATGCTGGCCAAGTTGATTGGCTTCGGTTTTGGGCTGCAGAAAAAAATTCGCAGCAAGCAATACTGCGAACACTGGTACGAAAAAGCGGCGCGCTAACCCGTCGGCTTGCCGCTGCCGCGGAACTTGTCCACCGCCTTGCGCGCTTCCTCTTGCAGCCGGTTTTTCAGACGCCGCGCCCAGACGAAGTCCACGGCCAGAATCGTCAACCCCACCACGATCAGCGGAACTCCCGGCCCCGGCAGGAAGATCAACCCGCAGCCGATAATCAGGATGGCCAAACCAGCGACGATGCGGATAACTTTCATCCCGTGGCGGATAACCCATTGCATCATGGCGGCGGACAATAGGGGATGCGGCGGTGATTGACAAAAGATTTAGAGCGCCAAACAAAACGGAAGCTTCTGTCGAGGGAGCGCCCTTGCGGGCGCGCCCGGTGGCGCGAGCGTCCCCGCCAGCGCCGTGTCACGCCCCGCCTCGCGCGGACGCTCGGCCCGCCAGCGTTTCCAAGAACGTCGCGGGCCGAAGCCCGCTCCCACCGGGAGTGTTGTCAGGCGCGATTATCCTCGTCGCGCTGCTGCTG
>CAZHLM010000122.1:0-5425 GCA_964533295.1 uncultured Verrucomicrobiota bacterium | reverse complement strand
CCTCGCGAGCGGGATGTTGTCCACGGCCTCGCGGGGACGCTCGGCCCCACAGGTGGTTGGGGCGATGGCGTCACGATTATTGTTGCTGCTGTGCGTTCCGGAATTGCCCTTCGCGCATGGATTTACGGCCGGCCTTCCATTTCTCTCCTTCGAGGTTGGAGGAGTCGCCCAACTGCTGATTGAAGTAGGATTCAAGCCGGTCGCTTTGGTAGCGGGTGGCGTGCTCACGCAGCACGCGGGCGTTCTCGATCAACACGCCGCGCGCTTCCTCGATCTTGCCCTGGTCGCGGAGTTCGAGGGCGAGTTTGTTTTTCTCGGTGGCGATTTGCTCGATGACGGCCACCATGACATCGCGGTTCTCGTGGCGTTCCACCTCGGCGAGGGAATCGGTGAATCGGGCGCTGACTGCGCGCGTCAGGCGGTCGGTCTGATGGGTGGCCAGGTTGGTGTAGGTGACGGTGACATCGGCCACGTCGCGCGAGCGCCCGTTGCGGGTGGGCGGCAACTCGACTTCGAGCAGAAGATATTTCTCCTGGCCGCCGTAGAGTTGGTTCAACGTCGCGGTGACCGTCTGGCCGGTAATCTCCGCTTCCCGGCCGAGGACGCGGACGGGGCGAACACCGTCGGCGCAGCGGATGCGGATGGTGATTTCTTGGGCGACGACGGAGAGGACGTCGCCAAACTCGCGGTCAAAGATCCGGGCGAGGTCGGCGTAGTTTTCGCAGAACGCGTGGTTGCCATCGCTTTGCCGGGCCAGCGCGGTCATGAGGTCTTCATTGTAGTCGAGCCCAAGGCCGATGGTGGTGACGGCGATGCCGTCCTTGGCGAGGGACGCGCCGAGTTCGCCGAGCGCGTCCGGTGAGCTGGGACCGACGTTGGCAATGCCGTCGGAGAGCAGGATGACGCGATTGACGCGACGGCGTTCGAGGAACTTGCGAACTTCGGCGGCGCCTTTGCTGACGCCGGCAAAGAGCGCGGTGCTGCCACCGGCTTCGAGCCGGGAAATGGCGCGGCGGATTTCGTCGCGGTCGGCCACGCGGGTGGCGGGGACGAGGACTTCGACATTGCTGTCGTAGGCGATGACGGAAACGATGTCGTCCCGGTCGAGCCGGTCGAGGGCGACGATGGCGGCCTCCTTGGCGCGCGCAAGTTTTTCGCCGCTCATGCTGCCGGAGCGGTCGAGGACAAGGGCGATGTTGACGGGCGTGCGGCGGTCGAGGCGGCGCACGTCAAAGCCGGTGAGACCGACCTTGAGGTAGGTCGTCTGTTTTTCGTCGGCGAGCAAGATCGGCCGGCCAAGGGCGGCGGACAGTTCGATTTGCGCGGCGCGCCCGGTGGCGGCCAACGCGAGTGTCAGACAGAGGAGGATGGGTTTCATTGGTTTTTCCTTTCGCCTGATTGGACACCACTGTTCAGGAAAAGTAGTCAGCCGCCAGTAAGTTTTTTGTAAAAGATTTGTGAGGCTTCCCACCGGGCGGGAACGTTGATACAGTGCGCGGCTCATGGATTTGGCGCAGATTCGGAATTTTTGCATCATCGCGCACATTGATCACGGGAAGACGACGTTGTCGGACCGACTGTTGGAGGCGACGCGGACGTTGGAGAAACGGGAGATGCGCGAGCAGGTGCTCGATTCGATGGATCTCGAGCGGGAACGCGGGATCACCATCAAGGCGCACCCGGTGACGATGCCGTACCGGTCCGCCAACGGCCTCGAGTATGAACTGAATCTGATTGATACGCCCGGCCATGTGGATTTCGCGTACGAGGTTTCCCGCAGCCTGGCCGCTTGTGAAGGTGCGTTGCTCGTGGTGGACGCGGCGCAGGGGGTGGAGGCGCAGACGGTGGCGAACGTTCACATGGCGGCGAAGCAGGGGCTGACGATCATCCCGGTCATCAACAAGATTGATTTGCCGAGCGCCAACGTCGAAGAGACGCGGCGGCAGATCGAGGATTTGCTGGCGATACCGGCGGAGGGAGCGATCCTGGCCAGCGCCAAATCCGGGGTGGGCATTACCGAGATTTTGGAGGCGATTGTGACCCGGTTGCCGGCCCCGCAACCGACAGGAAGCCGGTCGTTGCAGGCGTTGGTGTTCGATTCGATGTTTGATACCTACCGGGGCGTGGTGACGTATGTGCGCGTGTTTGCCGGGGAAATCGCGCCGGGAATGATGATCCAGTTGATGGCGACCGGCCAGAAGTATGAGGTGAAGGATGTGGGCGTGTTCTCGCCGAAGCCGGTGGCCCGCGAGAAACTCGGGGTGGGGGAGGTGGGGTACGTCATCGCCAATATCAAGACGACCTCCGAGGTCAAAATCGGCGAGACGATCACCGATGCGCGTCAACCGGCCACCGCGCCCTTGCCGGGATTTCAACAGGTGCACCCGATGGTGTTCAGCGGGTTGTACCCGATTGATTCGGCGGACTACGAACATTTGAAGGCGGCGCTGGGGAAGTTACAGCTCAACGACGCGGCGTTTCAGTACCAGTCGGAAAGTTCGGCGGCGTTGGGGTTTGGGTTTCGGTGCGGATTCCTCGGGTTGCTGCACATGGAAATCGTCCAGGAACGGCTGCGGCGGCAGTGGGATATGGACATCATCGCGACGTATCCGAGCGTGATTTACCGGGTGTTGAAGACGAACGGCGATGTGTTGGAAGTGGACAACCCGATCTTTCTGCCGGACCCGTCGGTGACGGATTCCATCGAGGAACCGTACGTCCATGCGCACATCATGTGTCCGAATGAGAACATCGGCGACATGCTGGCGTTGATCATGGACAAACGCGGCACGGTGACGAAGACGGACTCGATTGATACGAAACGGGTCATGCTCACCGCCGACATTCCGCTGAACGAAATCCTCGTGGACTTCCATGACAAAATCAAAAGCATCACCCGCGGCTACGGTTCGATGGAATACGAACCGCACGGGTACCGGCCCGGCGACCTCGTCAAACTCGATATCCTCGTCAATGGCGAGCCGGTAGACGCCTTTTCCAGCATCGTGCATCGCAGCAAGGCCGAGGGGCGTGGGCGCGCGCTGGCGCTGAAGTTGAAAGAAGTCATCCCGCAACAGCTTTTCCAAGTCGCCATCCAGGCCGCCATCGGCGGCAAGATCATCGCCCGCGAAACCGTCAGAGCCCTGGCTAAAAACGTGACCGCCAAATGTTACGGCGGCGATATCACTCGCAAGCGGAAGTTGTGGGAGAAACAAAAGGAAGGCAAGAAGCGCATGAAAGCGGTGGGCAAGGTCAATATTCCACAGGAAGCCTTCATTTCGGTACTGAAAACGGGGTAGGGGAATCGCATGTTCAACTGGAAACGCCACCGGGCACTCAAACAAGCGCGCGAAACGTTGCATGCCGGCCAGAAGTGGTTGCGTTTGAATCGCGACCTTTTGACCAGCGGGCAAATCGGCGAACTCACTGGCAAGTTGGATAGTTTGGCAGGCGCGGTGAAAGACAAAAACAGCGCGGCCGCCTTGAGGGCGGCCGACGAGTTACACGCCAAAATTCAAGCCGCCATCCCGGGGCGCCGCCACTCGGCCTTGCGCGAAAACGTGGAGGTGTTTCTCGTGGCCGCGATCGTGGCCATGGGCATTCGCACGTTTTTCATCCAACCCTTCAAAATCCCCACCGGCTCCATGCAGCCCACGCTGTTCGGCATGGTGGTAGATGAAACGTACGACCGCAAAGCCGCGCTCCCCCAGCGCGTCTTCGACGTGCTGGTTCGCGGCAAATGGCCGGTAAACCCGCAAGCGGAGTTCGTTCAGTCCATCGGCGGCGTGTTGCAGTGGATGATATTTGGTTCGTGGCCGCGCGGCGGCGCGTGCATTGACCGGGGTGACCACATTTTTGTGGATCGCTTCAGCTACCATTTCCGCCAGCCAAAGCGTGGTGAGGTTATCGTGTTCGACACGGCGAACATCCCGGCCATCCCCGAGGGGTCGCGCGGCAAGTTCTACATCAAACGGCTCGTTGGCCTGGCTGGCGACGTGGTCCAGATTCAGGAACCGTACCTACTGATCAACGGTCAGAGGCTGGATAGCCGAAGGGCGTTCGAGCGTATCTACTCACGGCAGGGCGGCTACAACGGTTACGTATTGCCCGACCTGCGGGCTGATCCCCATTATTTTCGGCGAATGGAAGATACCTTCGTGGTTCCGCGCGACCATTTTTTTGTCTTGGGCGATAACAGCCGTCACAGCTTGGATGGACGCTATTGGGGGGCCGTGCCAAGCCGCGACTTGGTGGGACGAGCATTCATGGTTTACTGGCCGTTTTCGAGCCGCACCGGCTGGATTGAATAGGTCTCAACAAATTTAGCCTGACTTTCGCAACTGGGGTGGGAAAATGGGATTTTTTTTGGGGGGGCGGCGGTGTAAGTGATTGCGGCGCACGGACCGCCTTTACATAACGTCGCCGAGGACAGACCTGCCCCCTTTTCAGCCGCACCCGCCCACCAGTATTCTCGCCGGCATGTATTTGAAATGTCACCCGCGTTTCAAAGACGGCAAGGAACATCGGTACTGGTCCATCGCCGAGAAACGCCGCTGCGCCGATGGCCGCGTCGTGGATCGCCACGTGTTGTATCTGGGCGAGATCAATGATTCGCAACACGCCTCCTGGTTGCGCGTGATCGAGGCGTTCGATGTGGCGCAGCAACAGCAAACCCGGCTCGCGTTGTTTCCCGCCGACCGCCCGATTCCCGATCACGCGCGCGACTGTGGCGTGCAGGTGCGGCTGGCGGAGTTCGCGTTGCGCCGGCCCCGGCAATGGGGCGCGTGTTGGGTGGCGAGCCGGTTGTGGGCGCAGTTGCAACTCGAGGAGTTTTGGCGGGAGAAGTTGCCGGCCAGTCGGGAGGGCACGAGGTGGTCTCACGTGTTGCAGGTGGCGCGGCCGAGTGTGCGGGTGAAGTTGCTGCCGCAGGACGGTGAACTCTACGTGTTGGTGGACAGCGGCGCGCGGGTGGCCAAGGAATGGGCGATGCGGCGGCGCAAACTCAAGACGTTGTGGACGCGGTTGCGGCAACTGCAACGCCAACGACCGAGCTATGAGCGGTTGCTGCTGGAGTTGGGCGCGGCGAAGAAAACGGCCGGCCGGGTTTGGTCGCTGGTGAGCGTCACGCTGCCCGAGCCGCCGGCCCAGGGCGAGCGGTGTCGGCGCGTGAGTGTTGCCTTTGCCCTGCGGCGCGACAAACTGCGCGCGGTGCGCCGCCGCGAAGGCCGGCATCTGTTGCGCACCAACCTCACCGAGACCGACCCTGCCAAGCTGTGGGAATGTTACCTGGTGCTGGTGGAGATGGAAGCGGCTTTCAAGAACCTCAAGGGCGACCTGGCGATCCGGCCGATCTTCCATCAGAAAGGGGCGCGCATTGAGGCGCACATCTTCGTGTGTTTTCTGGCCTACTGCCTGTTCGTCACGT
>CAZHLM010000121.1:0-5453 GCA_964533295.1 uncultured Verrucomicrobiota bacterium | reverse complement strand
GCGACCGTGGCGGCCAACGAGGAGAATCCGACCGGCAAGCTCGGCGAGACGCCGTATCTCGCGGGCCGGGAGGATCGGTTGTGGAGCACGGAAAGCGTGCCGGTCCCGCGACCGGCGACGCCGTTGATTCCGCCGCAGGCGGCGGGAGATGGCGGGCGTGATGCGGCGAGCAAGCCGGGCGCGGACGCCGTGGAAACGGCTCGCCGGGAGGCTCGCCCCACCGGGGAGAAACGCGAAGCGGCCAGCCGGGGGTTGCAGGTCGTCGAGGCGCAACGAGCGGAGGCGGCGCAGAAACAGGAGAATGTCCGGCAGATGGCGCGGATGGGGCCGGTCAATCCGCCGCCGCCGTCGGGCCGGGAACTGGTATCGAGTAAATCGCGGTTGGTGGCGGCGGGGGTGAGCCGGCAAGGGGTGGCGGCGTTCAACGTGGCGGCCAGTCCGTTCGGGGCGTACGACAAGCGGTTGATCGCGGCGGTGCAGAGCCGGTGGCTGGCGTTGATTGACCGGTACAATTTGTTTGAGCGGGCGGGGACGGTGACGGTGTCTTTCGAGTTGTATGAGGATGGTCAGGTGGGTAACCTGCGCCGCGCGGAAAACACGGCGGGGGAGATGCTGGCGTTGATTTGCGAGAAGGCCGTGACGGACTCGGCGCCGTTTGAGCCGTTGCCGGAGCAATTGCGCTTGCTGGTGGCCGGGGAGCCGCGCGAGGTGAATTTCACGTTTTACTATTGAGGAGGGTGGATGCCCGATTGGTTCATCAAAGGTGGGGTGGTGATGTGGCCGTTGCTGGTCTGTTCGGTGGCGGCGGTGGCGATCATCATCGAGCGGATGTGGGCGTTGCAACGGAAGCGGATCATCGCCGGGGAGTTGGTGGCGGAAATCCAGCGGCAGCCGCGCCCGCCGGATTTGACCGAGACGGTGCGGACGCTCACGCAACAGGACGCCACGGTGCTGGGCGAACTGGCGCGGACGGCGTTGTCGCATGCGTGGTTGACGAAATCGGAGAACGTCGAGGCGGTGCAAGCGATGGCGCGCCAGCAGATGGCGAAGTTGGAGCGGGGGTTGACGACGCTGGCGCTGGTGGTGGAGCTGGGGCCGTTGCTGGGACTACTCGGCGCGGTGTCCGGGATGGTGCGGGTGTTTGGCGACGTGGCGAAACATGGCATCCGCGATCCGCAGTTGATTTCGGGCGGGATTTCCGAGGCGTTGATCGCCACCTTTACCGGCTTGGCGATTTCCATCCCCGCGCTGGTCGCCTACATGTACCTGCGGCGACGCATTGACATCCTCGCGCTGGAAGTCGAGCGCCATGTGGATGAGCTGTTGAAACATCTCTACCACTGAGTCGCCATGCGTATCTTCGACGTCTCGGCCCGCACGCAGTACGTTCCCAAGATTCGGATCATCAACTTGGTGGACATTCTGTTCGTGCTGGTGCTGTTTCTGATCGCGACGACGACCTTCCGCTCGGAGCAACCCGCCGCGGTCAAGGTGGCCTTGCCGGAGGCGGCGACGGCCGAGGAACTCGGCAAAGAAAAAATCGCCCGTGTCGTCATCAGTCTCGCCGCCGACGGCAAACTGTTTCTCGACGGTCGGCCGACCGACTTGAAATCACTCGAAGCCGCGCTCCAACAAGCCAAAGCCAGCAACCCCGACGTGGTGCTGCAATTCTCCGCCGACAAAGCCGCCAGCTACGGCAGCGTGGTGGCGATCGTGGACGCCGCGCGCGCCGCGGGGATTCACAACCTGACGGCATTCACGAAGAAATCGGTGCAGTAACCGCCGACGCGGCGGCTTCGGCGAAGCCGCCCTGCCGGGGTTGGCTGGCGTCAAAAAAAGCAGCCCCGCGCGGAGCGGGGCTGCTTTCGAACTTCGCGTGAGGCGAAAGTCTTACTTCTTGCCGAGCACGGCTTCCTTGGCTTGCTTGGCGATGCGGAACTTCAACACGCGTTTGGCCGGAATCTGAATCTGCTCGCCGGTGGCCGGGTTACGACCCATGCGGGCGGCGCGATTCACGAGCACCAACTTGCCCAGGCCGGGAATGGTGAAGGAGTTCTTCGCTTCCTTGTACGCCAACTTGACCAACTCATCGATAAACTCCGCGGCTTTTTTCTTGGGCAGCTCGGTTTTCTCGGCGAGCGTCTTGATGATCTGCGACTTCGTCAACTTTGCCATAACCTGTGTGATCCTCCTTGAGGGGTTAAAGGTTGCGGATTCCTATACAAAAACGCCCGAATCGTTGCAACCATTGATTTTTCAGGCCAAAAACGGGTTTCGCCGCCGCTCCCGCCCGATCGTTGTCGCCGGCCCGTGCCCCGGCAGGACGCGCACCGCATCGGGCAACGTCAGCAACTTCGTCCGAATCGAGCGCAGTAACGTCGCGTGATCCCCGCCGGGCAGGTCCGTCCGTCCGATGCTGCCGGCAAACAACACATCGCCGACCAACGCCACCTGCTCGTGGCGCTCGTACAACGTGACACTACCGGGGCAGTGGCCGGGGCAATCGAGAATCTCCCAGCGCAACGTGCCCAGTTCCACCGCCACTCCTTCCGCGAGAAAAAAATCCGGTCGGCTTGCCTCCATCGTCTCCGCCAGCCCGAAATACCGGGCTTGCTGGATGGCCAGCAGCGGCGCGCTGTCGCGGTGGATCCCCAACTTCGCCCCGCTCAGCCGTTGCAACGCCGCGTTGTCCCAGATGTGGTCCCAGTGACCGTGGGTGTTGAGGATGAATCGAATCGGCGTTTGCCATTCCCGGGCTTGAGCGATCATCCGCGCGGCCACTCCCTGCGGCGCATCCACCACGGCGGCGACGCCTCCCGGTCGGTCGGCAATCAGATAACCATTGGTGGCGACCGGTCCCGCTTCAAACACTTCGACGAGCACGCTCAGTCCTCTTCGTCTTCGTCTTCGTCTTCCTCCTCTTCGTCCTCGTCTTCTTCCTCTTCGTCCTCGTCTTCTTCCAACTCCTCGTCATCCCAATCTTCTTCGTCTTCCTCGGCGCCGCTCATGTCAAAGCCGCAGGTCGGGCACAGACCGTTACTGCGCCGCAGTTCCTCCTTGTCGGCGTCCACATTGCAATTGGGGCACGTCAAATCTTCCATCGTCTGTTCTCCTTCGGCGCGAGAAGATAGGGCGAAAAATCTCCTGTGCAAGCGCATTCTCCCCGGCCAGAATCCGCGCGCATGACAACCTGGCTGGCGTGGGCGCGCTTGCTGCGCGTGGCGAACATCTTTACCGCCGTGGCCGATCCGCTGGCCGGTTGGTTGATCGTGGGCGGTGGCGCTCCGGCGTGGTTGTTGTGGCCGCACGTCGGCGCCTCGGCTTGTCTCTACACGGGCGGGATCGTGCTCAACGATTGTTTCGATTACCGGCTCGATGGCCGGGAACGCCCGGAACGACCGCTGCCGCGCGGCGACATCCCGCTGGCCAGCGCATGGCGGGTCGGCTTTGGATTGCTGGCGATGGGGGTGGCGTTGGCGGCCGTGGCCGGGACGGCGGCGCTGACGATGGCCGTGTTCCTGGCCGGGATGATTCTCTTTTATAATGCGTGGGCGAAACCCATCCCCGCGTTGGGGCCGGTGGTGCTGGGCTGCTGTCGCGCGTTGAATTTGTTACTGGGGATGCGGTGCGTGCCGGCGGAGTTCGGATGGATGCCGGTCGCGCTCGGCGTGTACGTGGCGGGGTTGACGTGGATCGCGCGCCGCGAAGCGACCCGGCCCGGTGTGCGGCGGACGGTGAGAGGGTTGTTGCTCGGGATCATCGTGGTGGATGCGGGTTTTGTGGCGCTGACCGGGGATTTGACGGGGGCGGTGATTGTGCTGGCGTTGCTGGTGCCGGCTGTGGCACTGAGTCGCGTGTTTGCGATGACATGAACGACACTGCGTACGTGTTGGCGGTGGATCCCGGCGGTTCGAAATGCGAGGCGTTGCTGGTGCGACGCGACGGTACGGCGTTGCGCTTCCGGCGCGTCGCCCGGCCCGGCATCAGCGGTCGGTCACCGGCGATCGTGCGCGCGACCATTCGCCCGTTGCTTCGCGGTCGGCGTCCCCGGGAAGTGCTCTACGCCTCGGTTGGGAAGTATTATCCGTGGCGCGGACCCGTGCGCCCGTTGGTCGAAGCGGATGCGGCGCTGGCTTTGGCCGGAGTGAAAACCGGGGTGGTGGCCATTGCCGGCACCGGCGCCCGAATCACCGCCTACTTGAACGATGGCCGGCGGGTGACGCTCGACGGGCTGGGCCCCGTGCTGGGCGACCGGGGAGGCGGCCATCAAATCGGCCGGCAGGCGTTGCGGGCGGCGGTGCGCGCCCTTCAACATCCCCGCCACGCGACGCGGCTGGCGCAAATGATTCCGCGCGCGTTGGGGCTGCGGCCTCCGACCATTCCGCGGCTCATCCAGTTCAGTTTGCTGCCACACGACCGCTCGGTCCTCGCGGCGCTGGCGGCGGTGGTGGACGAGGCGGCGCGCGCGGGCGATGCGGTGGCGGTGCGCTTGCTCAAACAGGCGGCGGGTGACCTGGCGGACACCGTGCGTGACTTGGTCGAGATGACCGGCCTCGCGCGCCAGTCCTACCGGCTGATCGGCGTCGGCAGCGTGGTGGCGAAATCGGATATTTACTGGCGCGAGTTCTGCCGGCGCACACGCCGGTTTGCGCCGCGGTTGGAGCCGTGTCGCCCGACGCTGCCGCCCGTGGTGGGCGTGGCGTTGTGCGGCTTGCCGGCGGCGAGCGCGCCGAGATTGCTGGCCACGGTTCCGGAGGTGCTGTCCCCATGACACCGATGGATTATCTGGCGGCCGTGCGGCGGCTGCTGGACCACTTGGAACGCACCCAACTACCGGCTCTCGAACGCGGGGCGGATTTGATTGTCGCGGCGCTGCAGCAACGCGGCACCATCTGGTGCGCCGAAATCGGCCACGGCATCCAGGGCGATTTCATCAATCGCGCCGGCGGGCTGGCGGCGGTGAAAAAGCACGAGGGCCAGCACCGGGCCGGCGATGTGTTGTTGATCGGCTCGGTCTCGGGCAAGAACGAGAAGCCGGTCGAACTGGCGCTGCAAGCGCGGGCGGCCGGCGTGGCGACGATTGGCTTCACGTCGCTGGCGTACACGCGCGAGGTCGCGTCGCTGCATCCGTCCGGCCGCAAACTGTGCGAAGTGGTGGACGTGGTGATAGACCACGGCGCGCCATACGGCGACGCGGCGGTGACGATTGCCGGCTACCCGCACGCCGTGTTGCCGGTCTCGGGCGTCGGCTGCGCCGTGGCGGGACACATGTTGCTGGGCCGGGCGCTGGAAAAGATGGCCGCGGCGGGAACGCCGGCCACGGTCTTCCAGAGCATCAACCGGGCGGACGGCAAAGCCGCCTACGAGCAAGCCCTCGCGCAGTACGCCGCGCGCGGCTACTAAGCCGGAACGATTCAGTTTGAAAGTGTAGGCACCGTTTGGTGGGCTTGGTT
>CAZHLM010000120.1:0-5495 GCA_964533295.1 uncultured Verrucomicrobiota bacterium | reverse complement strand
CGCGAGGGCAAAATTCACCAGATTCCGATGTTGATTCAGACCGGCAAGGGACAGGGGATGTGTTCGCTCAACGATTCGCTGTTGCAACTGCTGGCCGCCGACATCATTGACCCGGTGGAGGCGTATCAGAAAGCGGTTGTGAAAGATGAGTTGATCAAACGGATGGCGTCATTGCCGAATTGCCGGTCGCCGCGGTTGCAGCCGTGGACGGAGGAGGAGTTGATCAAAGCCGCCGAGGAGATCGGCAACGCCCCGCCCGCACCCGCCCGCCCGCCCGCGCTCGCGCCGGCCCGCGGGTGACCGCGCGCGCGGTTCGGCACCAATCGCTTGCCGCCCGCCCCGCGCCCCGGTATTCTCCGCCCGCATGGCGTCCCACTCACTGCGGCTGCTGACCTACAACGTCCATCGTTGTCAGGGCATTGACCGCCACATCTCACCCTACCGGATCGCGGAGGTGATTGTGCGGACCGGGTCGGACGTGGTGGCGTTGCAGGAGTTGGATGTGAACCGCGCGCGATCGGGCCGGGTGAATCAGGCGGAGTTGATCGCGGCGTTGCTGGAGATGGAGTTTCATTTTCATCCCGCCTGGCGGATGGCGGAGGAACGGTTTGGCGACGCGGTGTTGTCGCGGCTCCCGCTGCGGCTCGTTCACGCGGCGCAACTGCCGGGCCACCCGCGCGGCTGGCGCGAGCGGCGCGGCGCGTTGTGGGTGGAAGTGCAGGTCGGCCCGCACCGGGTTCAGGTCATCAACACGCATCTGGGACTGGTCCGGCACGAGCGCCAGACGCAGATCAACGCGCTGCTCGGACCGCACTGGTTGGGCAACGCTCACTGCCGCGCGCCGGTGATTCTCTGCGGCGATTTCAACGCGCTGCCAGGGTCGGTCGTGTACCAGCGGTGCCGCGACCGGCTGCGGGATGTGCGGGAAGCGCTCCCGCCGCGCCGGCCGCGCCGCACCTATCCGACGCGCCTGCCGGTGGCCACCATTGATCACGTGTTCGTCAGCCCCGAATTCCAGGTGCGCCACGTCGAGGTGGTGCGGACGCCGCTGGCGCGCATGGCGTCCGACCATTATCCACTGCTGGCCGACCTGAGCCTGCCGGGGTAATTCCGCTGTTGGCAGCGGGCTGGTTTCGGGTCAGAATCGCGGTATCCATGCAAGCGCTCATTGCCGGCGTGCACAAATTTCAGCGCGAAGAACTGGGCCGCTACCGGGAATTGTTCCACCGGCTCGCCGAACACGGCCAGCGTCCGCACACGCTGTTCATCACCTGCGCCGATTCGCGGGTGTTGGCCGAGTTGATCACGCAGAGCCAACCGGGCGACCTGTTCGTGGTCAAAAACGTCGGCAACATCGTCCCGCCCGCCTCGGCCACCGGCTCAACCAATTCCACCGCGGCGGCCATCGAATTTGCGGTGCAAACACTGAGCGTCCGGGACGTGGTGGTTTGCGGCCATTCCCAATGCGGCGCGATGCAGGCCTTGGTACAAGGCGCGCCGCCGCTGGAAACGCACCCCCAGTTGAATGCCTGGCTGGCGATCGCCGAACCCGTCCGCCGCTTGATCAGGGAGAACTACCGGCACCTCACCGACCCGGTGGCGCGCGTGACGGCGGCGGCTGAAGAGAATGTTTTGTTCGCCCTGGAAAATCTCCGCGCCTATCCGGCGGTGGCGGCGCGTTTGGCGGCCGGCGCGTTGCGGTTGCACGGCTGGTTCTTCAAAATCGCCACCGGCGAACTCTTCGCTTACGACCCGGCCACAGAACAATTCCAGCCCATCACGGAGTCCACTGGCAGGACTGACCGGCCCGCAGGGGCCGCGCGCGGCCGGTAAACTCGCCGCGGTTCCGCAACTGGAGTTTCGCCAAGCGAAGTTCGCCCGCCTTGACCGTGAGCGTCACGCGGCGCCGGGTCTGTCGGAATGTTCCCCAGGCGCTGCCGGTGGACCAAAACCACGTCGCCGGCTTCGTCGCGGTGGCGAATTCCATCACACCGGTCACCGCCGAGTATTCGAAGCCGGTCCAGAACAGATAGCCGGCCCAACTGGCCAGGGCGCGGGCGTAGTGATGCCCGCATTCGGCCTCGTCGAACGGATTGCGTTTCTTCCCGTCGTACCGGTCGCGGATGGCGGCGAGGCATTCGAGCGCGGCACTGGTGAGACCTTCGCGGAGCATGTGGGTGGCGGCGGTGTATTCGAAGCCGGTCATCACTTCGTTGCAGTAGGGGAACGGTCGCCGCGGACGTTGACCGCGGGGGTAGCTGGCCATCAGCAGTCCCGCTTCCTCGCCCAGCACAAAGCTGCGGAGGTGATTGAAGTGGGCGCGGAAGTTGTTCCGCCAGTTGTAGCGGCGGATGCTGCGCAATGTCTGCCGCACGTGGTCGGGCCGCAGCAGGTATCCCAGACCGCAGACGTGGGCGAACCACTGACCGACCAGTTGGTCCACGAGGCAACCGGCGCCAAGCTGCAGTTCCGGCGCGGCCCGGTTTGTCGCGCCCATGCCGGCGAGCAATTCGGGCGGGATTTGATCCGGCTGCGGCGGCGGGCGGAGGTGGTGTTCGTAGTATTCGCCGTTAAAGAGCTGTTCGTCGCACCAGCGACGGCCATTCTCAAAGAGGCGACGGCATTTCCCCGCCCATTCCGTCTCGCCGAGGTATCGCGCCATCTCCTCGACGGCGCGCAACGCGCCGAGATACCACGTGCCCATCTGGGGATTCGGGCCGTAGTACTCCACGTCCATCGTGTTGTGCTGGCAACCTTCCATGACGCCGTCTTGATCGGCGTCCCAGCCGTGGGGGATCCAACAAAACTCGAGCGCCCGGCGAACCTTCGGCCAGTGGACGCGCAGAAACGTGTCGTCGCCGCTGAGTTGCCAGTCGCGATAGAACCGCATGATGGCGCCCATCTGACCGTCGGCGGCGGCGGCTGTGAATTGGGGCGGGCGATCCAACGGCAAGTCCACCCGAAACCGCATCCGTCCGCGCTCGTCGGTGCCGTGGCCAAACGCCACCTCCGACATGGATCGGGCCAGTTCGCCAAAGAGGAAACCCAGCCCTTGTTCGTAGTTCCAAACGTGGGTGCAGGAACCATGACAGCAGCCCTCTTTGTCACGACAGCCTTCCCACCCGTAAAACCGCCCATCGGCCGTGCGGAAACACGTCTGGGATCGCAGCGTGCTGAGGTTGAACAGGGCAGCCTCCCGGATGGGAAGCGGTGCGTCGCTCGCGCAAAACGCGCGCACAAACGCCACCGTCCGCCGCTCCAGTTCCGGCCACGCGGCCCAGGCTTGCCGCGCGACATCCCAAGCATCGCGGAACCGGGTGGTGTAATGGTTGCCAACCCAGGCCGGGTGACGGGTCGCTCCTCCATCGCCGACGCCGCCCGGCCCGCTGGCCGGATCCTTCTCGTGCCATGCCAGCCGATTGGGAAAATGCCATGTGAGCAAGAACGGAATCTCGCGCCAACCACCCGCCGGGATGGTCCGCTTCACCGCCAACGACGCCATCGGCAACGGCCGTTGGGTCGGATGATTGGTCAACTCGCCATCCGCGCTGAAATCATCCCAAAAATCCAACAGCCATCCTCCCCAACTCAAATCCGCCCAACCGCTCCGGTAGCTGATGCCCGGGCCGGCGGAGGTGGTCAACGCGATGGTGCCCCAGCCGCTGTGGTGACGCGCCACACCCTGCGATTCGAGGAACAGTCCCCTCACGCGCGGGCCGGCCCGGTAGCGGTTCTGATTTCCCTGTGGCTGGGAGGCGTGGGGGGTGACGCCGATGAAATTGGGTAGCGACAAGCAGACCGCAGCCTGCACGGTGTGGCGGGTGCGATTTTCGAGCCGGTAGGTCAGCGCCGCCAGCGGCCAACTGCTGGCGTCCACGTCACCCGGTACCAGCGGATTGAACGCGCGCAACGTCACCCGCAGCGGCACGTCGGGGTCGCGCAGCCGGACCTGGCCCAGCGGATAGGCGGCGGCAAATTCGACATGGGCAAAGCGCGGTAAACCATGATGGGGAACCGAACAACCCATGGCGCCCTCGTAGAGATGGTTTTCGATGGGACCTTCCAGCAGGCGCGTGATCGCTGCTTGCCGGCCAACGCGACACCACAACACGGCCGACGGCCGACCATCGCTGCCCGGCACGAACCCTTTGTGCGGCGTATTCATGATTTCCCAGTCGCGAAGATCGCCGCGCCCGCCGAGGGACACGGTGCCGGTGCCGATGCCGCCGAGTGGCAGCGCGATTTTCGAGACATGCGCCGCGTCGTACGTCCGCAAAACCGGCCACTCCACCCGCGCTCGTTGTCGTTTCATGGCGGCGTTGTAGCATGCTCGCCGACCGGATTCCACTCCCCGACCGGGCGACGCGGCGGTGGCCGACAAGGACTTGCCGCGGACAGGGCCGGGGTGGACACAGAGCCGCGATGCGTTGCCAACCACTCGGTCAAACGGGCGTGATGGCGCCGGCCTCATTTGGGGCACCAGTTGTCTCGGCAACCTGTACGAAGCGTTGCCGGAGGAAACCAAGCTCGCCACCGTGCGCGAGATGATCCGCCATTGTCCGGGGCCGGTCGCCCCGGATTCCGCAGGCAAATACGGCGCGGGGTTGGCGCTGGAAGTGGTCGGTCGTTGTCTGCGGAAACTGCGCGTGCCGTTGCGCGAAGCGGAGCCAACCTTCGAACGCGGCGTGTGGGCCCACTTGCAGCACGACGCCGAACGCCGCATCAGCTACGACGGAATCCGCCCGTGCTACGAACAGGGCTGCGCCTTGCTCGGCGCACCGTACCGGCCCGCGCCGTGTCGGTGCATGACCCCGATCAGGTTCTGGCCGCCGGCGGCCGGATGGCCTACATCGTGGAAGCGCACCGGGCGCTGTACGAATTCAAGTCGCAGGGCGAGGTGCGCGATCGCGGAGGTCCTGCCCCTCGATTGGGTGATGTTCGCCTGCAGCCTGACGGTGCACACCCACCCGCCGGAGTTGTTGGAATTTTGCGCGGCGGTGGACACGGTGAACTCTGCCGGTCGGGTGGTGTAGATTGGTTACGCGAATCAGCCGGTCGAGTACGAGACAAAATTCGTCGTGATGAAGGAACTCGATATTCTCGGTCCGCGCAACACCACACCCGGTGATTTTCAAGCGGTGATCGAGATGCTCGCCGCGGGTCGCTTCCCCGTCGCCTCCGTGATCACGCAGACGGTGTCGCTTGCCGACGCCGGCGCCGACCAAATCAAAATCCAGGTGCAACTCGCTTAAGAACGCCTAACAAAACGAAAACTTCTGTTGTGGGAGCGCCCTTCCGGGCGCGACCGGTGCCACAACCGGTGGCGCGACCGGTGGCGCGAGCGTCCCCGCCAGCGCCGTGTCACGCCCCGCCTCGCGCGGACGCTCGGCCCACCGGCGTTTCCGAGAAAACCGAAGCTGCTGTCGTGGGAGCGCCCTTCCGGGCGTGACCGGTGCCACAACCGGTGGCGCGACCGGTGGCGCGAGCGTCCCCGC
>CAZHLM010000119.1:0-5513 GCA_964533295.1 uncultured Verrucomicrobiota bacterium | reverse complement strand
CGCGCAGCGCCTCCTGGCGCAGCCCGGCGACCTGCTTGCGTGGCTGGAAAACGAACAGGGGCGGACGCGCGTCCGCCCCTGACCGGTGAAATCTGGCTTAGCGCCGGTCGCGACCGCGACCGCCACCGCCACCGAATCCGCCACGGCCGCCGCCGCCGAAATCGCCACGGGGACGATCTTCACGGGGCCGGGCTTCGTTGACGGTCAGCGCCCGACCACCCAGCTCTTTGCCATTGAACATCTCGATGGCTTTGTTGGCCTCCTCTTGCGACCCCATCTCCACGAAGGCAAATCCGCGCGACTTGTTCGTGAACTTGTCCACGACCAGGTCGCACTTGGTGACGTTCCCGGCCTGTTTAAACAGGTCAAGAATGTCGCCTTCGGTGGAATTGAACGAGAGGTTGCCGACGAATAACCGAGTACCCATTTCTACTGTTCCTTTTGCTGCGGTAGGAGTCCAGTGACTGTTCCCGACTGTCGGGTTTCGGACTGTCACCGGCGAACGGGGCGAGGCTGACAATCTACCAACTCACTGCGGCTGCCACTATCGACTAGCGGCGCGAGAATACGGATAATCCTTAGCAAAGCAAGCTCTTTTTCGGATCCCGCAAGCCGGGGCGTGACAAAAAAAGTGTCACCCGATATTGTTCCCCCGCAATTGCAACCCCTATGGCTACCACCACCATCCCCTCCCGGCAGCGGGCCGTCCAGTTGGTCGGCCCCGATCAACTGGCCCTCAATGAAAACAAAGAGGTGTTCCAACCCGGTCCCCACCAGATTCTCGGGCGCGTCGAAGTTGTCGGCCTGTGTTTCTCCGACCTGAAACTGCTCAAGCAATTCTCCGGTCACGTCCGCAAATCCGAGGTGAAAGCGGGCGTGGATCAAAACGCGTTGTTGGAAATGCCGCACTATGTTCCCGGTGACAAACCGACCGTTCCCGGCCACGAAACCGTCATCCGCGTCGTCAAGGTCGGCCCGAACGTCACGAAGCACAAAGTCGGTGGCCGGTATCTCCTGCAAACCGATTACCGCTGGTTGCCCACCGCCAACTCCGCCTCCGCCTTCGGCTACAACTTCGAAGGCGCCCTCCAGGAATACGTCTTGGTGGATGAACGCATCATCACCGCCCCCGACGGCGAGTCCATGCTCATCCCCGTCCCCGAAGACCTGCCGGCCTCCGCCCTGGCGCTCTGCGAACCGTGGGCCTGCGTCGAAGACGCCTACGTGGATGTCCAACGCCGCACGCTCAAACCGGGCGGCCGCTGCCTCGTCGTCGGCGACGGCCGGGTGGACGCCCCGCACGCGCAACGCGTCAAACCGGACGCGCTGCCGACCGGCCTGTTTGACGATGTGATCTATTTCGGCAGCGACCCGGCAGTCGTGGAAAAACTTTTCTGGCTCGTCGCGCCGAAAGGCCTGCTCATCATCGCCCAGTGCGGCGGCAAATTCGGCCGCAACGTCGTCACCGCCGTCGGCAAAGTTCATTACGGCCCGATCCGCATCGTCGGCACCACCGGCCACAACATCGCCGACGCCCTGGCCGCCATCCCGGCCACCGGCGAAATCCGCCCGAACAACAACATCAACATCGTCGGCGCCGCCGGCCCCATGGGCCAGATGCACGTCATCCGCGACCTCTGCCAGGGCGTACCGGGCATCACCGTCTATGCCGCTGACCTCAGCGACGAGCGGCTCGCCAAATTGGAAAAACTCGCCGGGCCGCTCGCCGCGAAAAACCACCTCGGTTTCAAAACCTACAACCCCTCCAAAACCCAGCTCCACGAGAAATTTGATTACATCGTGCTCATGGCGCCGGTCCCGGCCCTCTGCGCCCAAGCCGTGAAGGACGCCGCCCCCCGCGCCATCATCAACATCTTCGCCGGCATCCCCGCCGACAAAACCGGCGAGGTGGACCTTGACCTCTACATCGAAAAACAATGCTACTTCATCGGCACCAGCGGCTCGACTCTCGACGACATGAAAACCGTCCTCAAAAAAGTCGTCTCCCGCCAACTCGACACCAACCTCTCCGTCGCCGCCGTCAGCGGACTGGACGGCGCCATTGACGGCATCCGCGCCGTGGAGAAAAACACCATGCCCGGCAAAATCCTCGTCTATCCGGTGGCCCAGGGCCTCAAGCTGACTCCCATCACCGACCTGATCGGCGACAAACAGTGGGATGGACAATCCGAGCAGGAACTCGTCCGCAAATACTCGCCCGCATGAGCGCGTCTCTCTCCGGCAAAATCGCCATCGTCACCGGCGGCGCGCAAGGTCTCGGCGCCGCCATTTGTCAACGGTTGACCGCGGAAGCCGCCACGGTGATCCCCGTGGATATCAAGGGCACCGCGATCAAGGTGGATGTCACCAACGAAAACGATGTCCGCTCCCTCTTCGACGACACCGTCGCCCAACACGGCCGCGTGGACATCGTCGTCGCCAACGCCGCCATCCTGATTGCCGAGCCGATTGATGTCGCCGACGCCGAGAAATGGCGCGCCGTGATGAACGTGAATCTTTTCGGGAATTTCCTGACGATGAAACATGCCTGCCGGGTCATGAAACCGCGCCGCACCGGCTCCATCATCCAAATCAACTCCAAATCCGGCAAAAAAGGCAGCGCCGCCAATAGCGCCTACGCCGCCAGCAAATTCGGCGGCATCGGCCTCGTCCAAAGCGTCGCCCTCGAAATGGCCCCCCACGGCGTCCGCGTCAACGCCATCTGTCCCGGCAACCTCCTCGACTCTCCTCTCTGGACCGACCCCGAACGCGGCTTGTTCGTCCAATACCTCAAAGCCGGCAAAGTCCCCGGCGCCAAAGACGTCCACGATGTCCGGCAGTTCTACGTCAACCAAGTCCCGCTGCGCCGCGGTTGCGCCTACGACGACGTCTGCAACGCTCTCGTCTTCCTCGCCTCCGACCAAGCCAGCTACATCACCGGCCAAGCCATCAACGTGGACGGCGGCCAAACCATGCACTAAGGACACCCGCCGTGACGACCATCCTCCCCCGCCTCCTGCTCGCCCTCCTCCTCCTCGGCTCCGGCTGCGCCAAACCCAACCCCACCGGCACCGTCGCCGTCGCCGACCTCGACAAAGTCGCCTCCGCCCTCGGCTGGCAGGAAGAAATCACCAAAGCGCTCCAAACCGCCGAAGAAGAACGGCGCGCCCAACTCCAGGCCGTCGCCCAGTCCGCCGCCGCCGCCATCGAGACCGCCAAGAACGAAGTGATCGCCGACGCCAAACTCAACGCCGACCAAATCAAACTGCTCAACACCATCCAAGACCCCCGCGACCTCGACAAACTCCCTCTCACCGACGCCCAACGCACCAAACTCATCCAAGCCGTCAACCAGGCCAACCTCACCCTCCAAAACGCCCAACTTCGCTCCCAACAAGCCCTGCAGGAAAAACGCACCGCTCTCATCCAGCGCTATCGCGACCGCATCCGCCCCGTCGCCCAACAAATCGCCACCGCCGCCGGCATGCAAATCGTCCTCATCGCCGATAACTCCGTCCTCTATCACGAACCCGCCGTGGACCTCACCGACCGCATCACCGAAAAATTGCGCGCCGAAACCACCGGCCCCGCCCCGTTTGTCACCCCCTCCACCAAATGAAAATGAATGCCACCGTCGCCGCACTCCTCGACCTCTCTCACGAACTCGGCCGCGAAGACCGCGGCCTCGCCATCCTCGGCGAAGGCAACACCTCCGCCAAACTCAGCGCCGAAACCTTCCTCGTCAAAGCCAGCGGCAGTTGCCTCGCCACGCTCCGCGAATCGGACGTCGTCGAATGTCGCTTCGACAAACTGCTCCCGCTCCTCGACCAGACCGGCCTGACCGACCAGCAAGTGGACGACGCGCTCTTCGCCAGCCGCGTGGACCCCAACGCCAAAAAACCCTCCGTCGAAGCCGTCTTCCACGCCTACCTCCTCAGCCTGCCCGGCATCCAATTCGTCGGCCACACCCACGCCACCACCGTAAACCAAATCCTCTGCTCGCCCCGCGCCCTCGAATTCGCCGAACACCGCCTGTTCCCCGACGACGTCGTCTGCTGCGGCGTCGCCTCCGTCTTCATCCCCTACACCGACCCCGGCCTGAAACTCTCCCAAACCATCCGCCACGAAACCGAAGCCTTCATCCGCAAACACCAACGCCAACCCCGCGTCATCCTCATGGCCTCCCACGGCATCATCACCCTCGGCGGCTCGCCCCAAGCCGTCCTCTCCGCCATGCTCATGTCCGAGAAAGTCGCCAAAATCTGGATCGGCGCCGCCGCCCTCGGCGGCCCGGTATTCTTCAGCCCCGAACACATCGCCCGCATCGCCGGCCGCCCCGACGAACACTACCGCCAACGCGCCCTGAACTTGTGAGTGACCTTGCCGGCAAAACCGCCCTCATCACCGGTGCCAGCCGCGGCATCGGCCTCGCCATCGCCCGCACGCTCGCCCGCGAAGGCGCAACGCTGACCCTGCTGTCCCGCTCACCGCCCACTGTCCCCGGCACCCACATCCCCTGCGACCTCGCCGATGCCGCCGCCGTCACACAAGCACTCCGCCACGTGAGCACGCCGGACTTCCTCATCCACAACGCCGGTGTCTTTCTGGAAAAAAGCGTCCCGGCTACGGAACCGGCCGACTGGGATCGCCTCTTCCACGTCAACGTCACCGCCCCGTTCCTCATCACCCGCGCCCTGCTGCCGGCCATGACCGCCCGCCGCAGCGGGCGCATCCTCTTTATCGGCAGCACCGCCAGCACCCAGGGCTACCTCCACCAAGCCGCCTACGTCGCCAGCAAACACGCCCTGCTCGGCTTCGCCCGCGCCCTCGCCCTCGAAACCAAACCCCACGGCATCCACGTCCACACCCTCTGCCCCGGCGGCGTGGATACCGGGCTGATCCAAGGCACCCAACTCGCCGAACGGTTGCGCGGCCAAAATATGATCGCGCCGGCCGACATTGCTGAGATCGTTCTCTTTCTTTTGCGACAACCACCCCATCTCGACCTGCCCGAACTCATCATCCGCCGCTTCCAACCCTGATGGCGTCCGTCCTGCTGAACCACCGGGGCATGAAAACAATCCTCGTCACCCTCCTGCTGGCCGCCTCCCTGACCGCCACACAGGCCGACCAAACCTCAACCGCTGACGCCGACCTGCTGAAAATCAAGGCCGCCAAAGTCGTTGAACTCGAAAAACGACTGCGCGACGACAAGCAGCTTTCCCCCACCGATCGCGCCAACATCCAAAAACTCGTTGCCCGCCTGACCGCCGAGCTAAAAGCCGCCGGCATCCCGCCCGCCGCCCAAACCGCCCAACGCTAAGTGCCCCTAACAAAACCGAAGCTACTGTTGTGGGAGCGCCCTTCCGGGCGCGACCGCGTGGGTTTCCCGAGAAAGTCGCGGGCGGAAGCCCGCTCCCACAAAGAGTTTTGTCAGGCGCGCAAAGCCAAACCGGCCCATGTCGCCGCGCTTCTGTCAGGAGCGCACCACCATTCCGGCACAGATCAAAACA
>CAZHLM010000118.1:0-5816 GCA_964533295.1 uncultured Verrucomicrobiota bacterium | reverse complement strand
GAGCTTCTTTGAGCATGACTTTGCCGTGGAAGAAGGCGATCTCTTCGCGCAGCAGGATGCGGACGTTGTTGACCACGCGGGGACAGGTCGAGGCGGCTGCCGCGCGGAAGTCCATCCGCGCCATCCGTGGTGAAAAAGCCTTTCCCGTCCGTCATGCGACTTGGCGGCTTGGAGTGATACAAATTTGCCGTTGAACAGAAACCAGCCACCAATGAACACGAATCGGCACGAATCGGGTTGGGACGGCTCGCCGAGCCGTCCGAAACGGGTGAACCGCGGATTTCACTGATTTCACGGATGGACGAAAAATGACATCCATTCCTCGTCCGTTTGATCCGCAGCATCAGCGGCATCAGCGGTGAATAGGCCGCCTCCGATAGCTAAACGAAACAGTAGCGACGAATGAACACGAATCGGCACGAATTTCATGGCCGCAAAGGGGCGCAAAGCAGCGCAAAATATGGAGGACCACGCTCCGTCATGGCCGCTGTTCCCATCCGTGCCAATCTGTGTGAATCTGTGGCACTGCTTTCCGCGGTCGTTTCTTTTTGACGTACTCCGCAGCCAATGCCGGCTTGGCCGGTGACGCGTTCTGAGAAATGTCACAATTCCCGGCTTGCGCAGTCTGTGCGGGCCGGTGTACACCGTGAGGTGGAGAAGCTAAATGTCAGCCGTTCCCACCCTGTTACGGCTGGCGCGATGGGCGAGCGAGAATTGGGATGATTTGCCACAGTTTAAGGAGCGAGTGATGAACCGAGGAATCTTGCAACTACCGACTTTTATTTTGGGACTGCTGTGTGGTCTGGCGCAGTTTGCCGTCGCGGCGCAGCCGGTGGTGTCCAATGTCAGTGTGTCGCAGCGACCGGGGACGAAGCTGGTGGATATCTATTACAACTTGGCCGACGCCAGCGGCCACGCTTGCACGGTGTGGATCAATGTCTCGGGGGACGGCGGCTCGACTTGGAACATTCCCGGCAGTAGCGTCAGCGGCAATGTCGGACCGGGGGTGAACCCGGGCAGCGGCAAACATATTGTCTGGGATGCCGGTAAGGACTGGAGTGGTCACCTCGTCCCGAACTGCAAGATTCGCGTGTTCGCCAACGACGGCACGACACCGATCCCACCGGCGGGGATGGTCTATATTCCGGGGGGATCGTTTCAAATGGGCGACAACCTCGATGGTATGTCCGATGCCCCGACGCGCACCGTATTTGTGGACGCCTATTTTATTGATCAAACGGAAGTGACGGGTGACCGCTGGCTCGCGGTCAAGAATTGGGCAGATGCCAATGGCTACTCCTTGGGTAGCGCCTCGTTCAAGGGCGGTAATCACCCCGTTCATACTTTGACTTGGTACACGGCTGTGAAATGGTGCAACGCCCGCTCCGAAAAAGAGGGTTTGACACCCGTCTATTATACCGACGCGGCACAAACCACGGTGTATCGCACCGGCGACCTCAATCTCTCGAATGTGAACGTCAAAGCCTCCGCCAATGGCTACCGGCTGCCGACGGAAGCGGAATGGGAGAAGGCGGCGCGGGGCGGTTTGCAGGGGAAACGATTTCCGTGGGGCGATACGATCACGCATAGTCAGGCCAACTACAACAGTTCAACCTACTATTTCTACGATGTTAGTACCACGCGGGGGTATCATCCGACCTACAGCAGCGGATCTCAACCTTACACGTCACCCGCTGGCAGTTTTGCGCCTAATGGTTATGGGTTGTTCGACATGGCCGGGAATGTGCGCGAATGGTGTTGGGATTGGTATAGTTCGACATATTTTGCAATCGAAAATCCAAAGGGACCAACCTCCGGTTCCAGCCGCCTGCTGCGCGGCGGCTCGTGGGACTATTACGCGACCCGCGCGCGGGTGGCGGATCGCTACGGCCTCACGCCGTCGTACTCCAACTATTATCCTGGGTTCCGGTGTGTGAGGGGGCTTTAAGCTTGGGCGCTTTTACTCTTTTACGCTTGGGGGTCTGGGGGCGCAGCCCCCAGCGGCAAATTTTTGGTAGGGCGCGACCGCCGGGCGCGCCGCAGCCATCGAATCGGGAGTCATGGCGGAAGCGGACAACATTTTGACGAAGCTGCATGACCTGCTGTTGTACTTGCTGCCACAGTTGGGGAAGTTTCCGCGCGACCAGAAGTTTTTGCTGGCGGATCGGATCGAAGTGAAGCTGTTGGACGTGCAGGAGTGCTGTCTGCGGGCGTATTACGGACGCGAGAAACAGGCGGAGTTGATGGAAGCGAACATGGGCTTGGAATTGACGCGGCATTTGGTGCGCTTGGCGCATGATCTGCATTATTTCAACGCGCAGCGGTTTGGGGTGATTTCGGAGAAGATCAACGAGATCGGCCGGATGATCGGGGGGTGGCTGAAGCAGGTGCGTGGGAAGGCGGAGGCGGCGCATGGGTGAAGATAACGGCAGAACCCTCACCCTGACCCTCTCCCTTATACGGCAAGGGAGAGGGGATCGCTCCGGTTCCCTTCTCCCCCGTCGTGTGGGGGAGAAGGTCAGGATGAGGGGGAAAGGGGCGGTGCATGGAAACGTATAATCACCTCTACGCCTCAATCTGCTCCTTCGAGAACCTGCTGGCGGCTGCCCGGCTGGCGCAGCGGGGGAAACGGTTCCAGCACGCCGTGGGGCGGTTCAACACGAATCTCGACCGGGAGGTGTTGGCGCTGCGTGACGAATTGCTGGCCGGGACGTATCGGCCGGGAGGGTATCACGAGAAGATCATCACGCGCCCCAAAACGCGGATGATCAGCGCCGCGCCGTATCGGGACCGGGTGGTGCATCACGCGGTTTGCCGGGTGGTGATGCCGTTGTTTGAGCGGAAAATGATTTTTGATTTGTACTCGAACCGGGCCGGGAAGGGAACGCATGCCGCCATTCAGCGCTGCCAGCATTACAGCCGCCGGTATTCCTATGTGCTCAAATGCGACGTCCGGAAGTTTTTTCCGAGCATGGATCACGGGGTATTGAAGGCGATGATGCGGCGAACGATTCGGTGCCGCGCGACATTGTGGCTGCTGGACCGGATCATCGACGGGAGCAACGCGCAGGAGCCGGTCAACGCCGTGTTTGGAGGCGACGATCTCGCCGAGGCCGGCACGCGCCGCGTGGGACTGCCGATTGGCAATCTGACGAGCCAGTGGTTCGGCTGCATTTATCTGACGGAGTTTGATCATTGGGTTAAAGAGACCTTGCGATGTCCGGGGTACATCCGCTACGTGGATGATTTTCTGTTGTTCGGCGACGACAAGGCGCAGTTGGCGGAGTGGCGGGAGCGAGTCGGTGCGCGGCTGGCGGATTATCGGCTGCGGTTGAACGAGCGGAAATCCCGCACCTACCGGACCGTGGATGGGGTGACGTTCCTCGGTCAGCGCGTGTGGCCGGGCCGGCGGCGGATCGTGACGGCCAATGCGCGAGCGGCACAGCGGCGGTTGCGGTGGAACGTGAAACAATTTCAGCGGCGGGAAATCAGCCAGCAGGCCTTGGAGCAGCGGTGGATGAGTTGGCGCGGCCATGCCTTGCAGGCGGATTCCACCGCGCTAATTGAGCGGACACGGGCACAACTCGTGGCCGCTCTGAGGCGGGACCGGATACCAGATCGTCGCCTGCTGCGCGGCGGCACGTGGAACAATAACGCGACCAACGCGCGGGTGGCGGATCGCAACAACAACACGCCGTCGAACACCAACAATAATCAAGGGTTCCGGTGTGTGAGGGGGATTCACCGACACGGCGCACGTCCGTGGCGGCGGGTGGAGCGGACGCATCCACGGATGCGGTCGGCAGTCCCGCACGAAAGCCCACCGGCCTTGGCCTGTTTCGCCGGTGTCGGGCGGAACGAAGAAGTCCAACGGGAGGAGGCCGGTAGTTTTTGGATGTAAGATTCCAGATGAAAGCCTCTGACCTCTTCGTGATGAAGATCACGACCTCGGCGACATCACGTCACGTCCGACGGATGCAGGGGCGTGATATTGGTAAATCGCGCAAAGTCGGCGGTGTTGAGCGTGAGCAGGTGGGTAATGCCATGCGCTTGCATCAGCGCGACGAGCCGGGCATCGTGGACTTGTTTGCCTTTGACTTCATGCTGAGAGACCAAAGCCAGCCAGCGTTGGCCGATATCGGCCGGCTCCGGCAGCCACTCCAGCAACTGCGAAAAATACCGCATTCGCTGCTGCGCCTCGGTGGTGCTGAGACCCAGGCCATTGGCGTCAACCGGGCGGGTGGCCACCGACCAGAATTCGATGGCGACTTGGGTGCAGAAGTGGAGCGAATGATCGCCGTTGACGAGACGTTCGAGGGCCATGTCGAGTGTGTCATGCGGGGTGGATTCCACCGCGCGCATCCGCAGCACGATATTGGTGTCCACCAAGACCTTCATCAATCGTACAGGTGTTCACGGCGGAGCAATTCCAAGGGGATCACGGGATCATTGGCGCTCAACCGCCGGAGTTGGGACAGTGCCGCGAGGCGCTTGCCGCGATCGGCAGGTTCTTTCGGGACTTCCGGGGAGACGCCGTCGGTTCGCTTGATGTCCAACTCCAACACGGTATCCACCGGCAAATTCACCGGCTCGTCCGGGATGAACACCCGACCATCGAAATGTGCGCGAATTGTCATGGCCAGAGACGATAGGCCAGCGGCGGTACGGCGGCAAGCGGAAAGGCCAGAGGTAACTGGCATGAAAGGTAGCAAGGCGTTGCGGGAAGTGTGGGACATGAAAGCGGCGGCTGACGCGGACACGAAGCATGTGCGCGGGCCGGCGAAGTGGAAATCCGGAGACGCAGTAGCGGAGAAGAATACGAAATACGGGAAGAAATGAGGGGCGGAACCGACAAACTATTGGTAGGGACGCCACGCCGTGGCGTCCGTCCGTCGGGGAATGGTTGGCCGGCCACGACGCGGCGGGCACGGCGGGCCCGCCCTACCGGATGGCTGGCGTTGGCGTTGCTGCTGCTGGCGGGGTCGGCGAGCGGATTCACCGGGTTCGGTGATTCGGGCACGTTCACCCTCGATACGCGCGACGGAACCGGCACGAGCTACGGCGATTCCGCGACGTTTGTCTTGGACACGCGCGGGAATGAGGGATTGATGGCATTCGCAACCTCCGCCAACTTCGTCTTGGACACGCGCGGGGTGTTACCGACAGTCACCGTCACGGTGCGCGAGGCGGTGACCGCTGAAATCATATCACCGGCACCACCACCGACGGCAGACCGGCTCAAAGTTTTTGCGGCTGGGGCGTTTCGAAACCCGCCTGGATTTCCCCTCGATCCACAAAAGAAAACTGTTGTTTTGACGCACGGACACGCAAGCAATCCCGACGAATGGGCGCTGGACATGGCGCGAGCAATCGAGGCCCAGATTGGAGTGGGTACCGTCAACATTGTCGCGTGGGATTGGCGAACCGATGCGGCGACGACTTGTCGCTTCGGGAACATTCCCGACTTCCAGCCGGCAGCGGAAGCCGCCGCACAGAGAAATGGACCGGCTCTGGGGCAGGCTCTTTTTGCCGAACTGGGAGCAAGCTATGCGCAGCCAATCCACTTTATCGGACACAGCATGGGGACGTTGTTGAACGCGGCTGCGGCTGATTACTTGGATGGCCCGATTACGAAACCGCCCGGCGCGTGGCCGTGGTCGAATGTCCATATGACCTTGTTCGATGAAGCCGAGGTCGGTGCTGACATAAATTGTGGTGACCTAATTGTGATGTTTTTGGCCAAATCTTGTCCTCCAGCCGGCTCCTCGCCGACGTATTATCGGCCGTTGCCCCGCAGGTTCGCTTATGCCGACAAC
>CAZHLM010000117.1:0-5921 GCA_964533295.1 uncultured Verrucomicrobiota bacterium | reverse complement strand
CGCCGCCCGAGCAATCCTTTTGGGTCAACATCATCGGACGCGGATACCCGCCGCCCAACCGCATCTTCCGCTGGTGCACCCAGCGCCTCAAGATCGATCCCGTCACCACCTTCGTTCACCAGCGCCTCCAAAACGGCCACTGGAGCGAAGCGATTCTCCACTTGGGCGCGCGCCGGGCTGAGAGTTCCACGCGGTCGCAAACAATGGCGAACCGTGAAAAGCGTAACGGCCTGAACCGTCACCCCGATCTCCCGCACGTTTGGGTTTCCAATCCCATCGAATTTCTCAGCACCGAAGAAGTCTGGGCGTATCTGCTTCAAAAGCCCAACCCGTGGGGCAACGACAACCGCGCCCTCTACAAACTCTACGCCAACGCCTCCAACGGCGAATGCCCCATCCAGATCGACACCAGCACGCCAAGCTGCGGCCACTCCCGGTTCGGCTGCTGGACCTGCACGGTGGTCGAACGCGACAAGGCCAGCGAAGGCCTCCTCGCCGCCGGCGACGAACGCATGGAAAAACTGATCGAATTCCGCGAAACGCTCCTCGAGTATCAAGACCCCGCCAACGGCAAACGCGACATGCGCCGCAAGAACGGCGCGGAAGGCCCCGGCCCGCTCCACATCGAAGCCCGCCGCGAATTGCTCACGCAACTTCTCAAATTGCAGGAAGAAGTCGGCTTCAAACTCATTAGCGACGACGAACTGTTCCTCATTCAAGATCTCTGGAAAAGCGCGCGCCGCCCCGACGATGGCGGGGGAGTGGCGCGGATCGTCACCCGCCAGAAAGGAATCCTCATGAGCGACTGGAAAGCCGAAGCGAAGCGGAGACGCGGCGGTGTCGTTTCCGCCGCAAACACCCGTCGTCACCGTCAACTCCAAGAGGAAATCGCCGCCGAGAAAGGCATCCGCGCCGAAACGCTCCGCCGCCTCCTCGCCAAAGTGGACGAATTCAGCGAGAGCCACCGGGCTTTCGGTTTACCGGATAACCTGCTCAACATCCTCAAGGATGATTTGGCAGAAAATAGGGTATTGGGTGCATGAACGGCATTCCTCGTCCAGAGAAGATTCTTGTCGCCATGTACCAGCTTTCCGGCGGCAAGACGAAGCCCCTGGAGTACGAGGACATCGTCGTCGCGGCGTGGAAACTTTTCCCGGAGGACTTCGGCTTGCGGAAATACGTGCGCGAATATCCCGACGCGTCTGACATTCACAAGCCACTTTACGGGCCGCTGAAAGATCGTGGGCTTGTGCTATCCGGCAATAAGAAGTTTCGGCTCACCGACAAAGGGTTTGCCTACGCGGCGCAATTGGACAAAGTGAGGCAAGGCCTGCTTCCTTTGGAGCAGGTCGTCGGCGCGAGCAACGCAGTGGACCGGCTCAGTCGCGACAAAGAAGCGGAACTAAAGCGCATTATCGAAACGGATGCGTTCCGGTATTTCGCAGCCGGGCAGCCTGAAAAGATTCTCGATACGGATTTCTACGCCTATCTGGGCGCGACGGTGCGCACCGAGAAGCACGAGTTCTTGGGCCGGCTCAGTGCCGTCGCCGAAGCCGTGGCCGACGCCGCGCGGATTTCGCAGAATCCCAAATACCAGCTTGCCGGGCAACTGCACGATTACGTCTGCAAGCAGTTCGCCGCCATCATCGAACGCAAGAAAGGAAAGCCATGAGCGACTTCAAAATCAGCGAACAGCCAAATGTCTTCGACGACCACCTGCTGGAGATCATCGGGAGAGAGTTCAAATTCGACCATGCGAAAGGCTTTGGCGAGTGGATCAAGAATTCTGTCGATGCATACAACCGCGAAACGAACGGCGACGACACGCGCAAGTACGCCGATGACGACGAGTATGTGTATCTGCGTCTGCGACCGAAAACGGACGCCAGCCCGGTAATATTCGAGTGCATTGATTTCGTCGGAATGACACACGAAGATATTGACAACGCGTTCAAACGCTGGGGCGATCCGAACGCTGCGAGCCGAGGCAAAGGCCGTCGGTTTTTGGGCGGTCATGGAAACGGCGGCAAGTTTTATATGCGACAGATGTTCACGGAATCGCGATTCATCACCTACCGCAACGGTAAGCTGAATGTGTTTGGTTTCAACGCGAGAAAGCGATACGGCTTCGACCAAACTTATGAGAACCGCCCGATGGGCTTAAAGCGTGCATTGGAACTGGCGAACCTAACGGACTTGATGCCGTACGTGCCGGAAATCGTTCGGCGGCGTTTGGAAAAGGGCGAAACAGGTTTCACTGTCGTCATCGGCGAAGCCCCTGAGCGAATCAAGCGGAAGAACTCCCCGCGCAGTATTCTCCAACGCCTTTGTGTCCATCCGCAAGCGCGACGCCTTATCAGACGCAAACCGATCTTCGCCGTGGTAGGCGACCAAGCTCCCTTCCGTCTGCAAACAGAGAAGATCACGCCACGGCCCGGCTTCGAAGGGCCGTTTGAGTATGACGTGCCTCGCATCATTCAACATGGCGGGGCAGAAATCGAATTGGGGAACGAGAAATACCCGCCCGGCAAACTCCGGCTTTTTACTTCCGCCGAGCCTTTCAACCGGCTTGGCGACCGCGCGAGCCTTAACTGCATCGACATTCTCGGAGGCATTGGCGTCGTTGCGTCGTACCGAATGAACGAGCTTGGACAAATCCGAAATTACAGCGAAACCGAGTTCATCTATGGCGACTGCGAGTGCCCGATTTTGGAAGACCCTGAAAACGACTGCGTCCGAAATTCGCGAGACAAGCTTGTCGAGGAAGACGAGAAGGTACAGGCATTGTTGAGTTGGATTTGCCAGAAGGTAAACGACCTTGCGGACAAGATGGCGGCACAGAGTGAAGCGCAGCAGCACGTCGAGGAGTTGAAGCAGTCGAGTGTGTTCAACGAGTTTTTGAATTCGTGGATGCGCAAGACCAAGTTTTGGGAAAAGCTCCGGGGAGAGATTTTCGGCGGCCCCGGTGTTGGCCCCGGTTTTGGCGGTACCGGCGGAGGCGGTGAACCCGGCTCGAAAACGAAGAAAGGCGGCGGCGATAAGGGCACGACCGGGCCGGAAGGCGATAAGGGGGGCGGAGCGGGTGACGAAAAGAAATCCGGCCCAAAATTCCCGGTGGTTTTGCTGTCCAACTACGATACAGACCCGCTGAACTACACACCCACCGTTAATTGCGAGCCCGGTCATCCGCCCGTTTACCAGCGAGACGTTGACGTGCCGGAAAGCATCTTCTGGATCAATACGCAGTCGCCTTTTGCAAAACAGATTCGCGAGAGCAAGGACTACGGCCCGGAATCCACGCGATGGCGCGAGTACATCTTTCAACGGCACATGGATATCCTCGTCAAGCAGGCTGTTTACGAAACTGAGAAACGCGAATCGGGGCTTTCCGCCGCGCGCGTCGATGGGTTGCTCGACAAGATTTACAAGCAGGTCTACGAATCTGCCGCGAAAGATTCCAGCTTACAGTCGTTCTTGTTTAAGGAGCGGCTGGATGCCTCTGAGCCGAGTGCGGCATCGGATCAAGCCGCCGCTCAATCGAACCCGCTAGCCTTCTAAGCAGTCATGCTCACGTTCATCGACTTGTTTGCGGGCGTTGGTGGTCTAGCCGAAGGCTTTCGGTCAGCAGCCAGCCCTACCGGTGAGTGCTTGTTTCACCCTCTGCTGCTTGTCGATGTGAACTTGGCGGCACGCGAGACGCATTTGCGGAATCATCCCGAAACTCCTTATCTCCTTGCGGATTTGGGAGCAATCAGCATCAAGAAATTAAGGGATGCGGCCCAGCTTTCACCGCGAGACAATGTAGACGCGCTCATCGGCGGGCCACCATGCCAAGGGTTTTCGAGACTGAATGAACGCACGCGCAAAATGCTCGACGATCCTCGAAACGCTCTATACGGGAAATTTCTCGAATTTGTCCGCGCCCTAACGCCGCGGTTCGTTCTGATTGAGAACGTTCCCAACCTGCTCGACTACGACGGCGGACGATACCTCGACGAAACCGAGCGTTTCTTTGAAAGGGCCGGTTACCGCACAACCGCTGAGGTGCTTGCTGCAAACGAATTCGGCCTCCCGCAACTGCGAAAGCGCGCCTTCGTCGCGGCGGTTCGGAAAGACGTGTTTCAGGATCAGTTAGATTTTCCAAAGGGTAGTTTTCCAAAGCTTCAGACGGCGAGGGAAGTAAACGCTGCGGTTCACGGCGAAGAAGATGCATTCTTTTCGCCACCGTTTATTTCGGTTGAAGACGCGATTGGCGACTTGCCGCCGCTGCAAGCGGGCGAGGAAGCGATAGCCCACACGCGCGAGCCGTTTACAGACTATCAGTCAGCACGTCGGCGAGGCGCGCGGCTCTTGGCCAACCACTTCGCGCGTGGTCACAACGCCGAGTTCATCCAGCGGAAGCTGAAGAAGATTCCCGAAGGCGGCAGTAACCAAGACCTAGATGGTCGTCGGCGTTTTGATCGCGGGCGCGAAATCAAATATCTGAGTCAAGCTTACGGGCGCTTGCACCGTCACGGCATCGCGCAGACCATCACGGCGCACTTTTCAAATCCCGGTTCGGGCCGGTTCATCCACTATCGCGACGACCGCAGTATCACGGTGCGCGAAGCGGCACGCTTCCAAGGATTCGATGACAGTTTCGTGTTCACAGGGAAGTTTGAAGACCAGCAAAAGCAGGTCGGCAACGCCGTTCCACCCCTGCTGGCGCGCGCATTGGCAGAACATTTCGGAGCTATGCTTTACGAACCAGCTGCCCGGAAGCAACGTGAACAGCAACCAGTTTAATGGACGTTGTAAGCAAACTCGCCCGCTCACGAATTATGGCGGCTGTGCGCTCGGAGCATACCCGTTCCACCGAATACAAGTTGCGGGCAGTCCTAGTTTCGGCGGCTATTCGTGGCTGGCGGTACCAAGCACGGGACTTGCCCGGAAAACCGGACTTTGTATTCGTACGCCAGCGGCTCGCCGTCTTTGTGGACGGCTGTTTCTGGCACGGCTGTCCGAAGTGCTACCGGCACCCTCATTCGAGCCGAGCATATTGGGACGCGAAGATCGCCGGCAATATGGAAAGAGACCGTCGCAACCGCGCCCGTCTCCGGCGAATGGGTTGGCGAGTTGTCCGAATCTGGGAACATGAACTCGTGACGTCGCCAGCGAAATCTGTTAGAAAAATCCAGCGTAAGCTGTCAGACAGACGATGAGCCGTATCTCACAAACGAAGGCCAGTGGCCTAACCGGTTGCCGGGTGCTGATACTCACTGGCCGATACAAAGGACGGGAAGGTGTTTGTGTCGGCAAGTCTGCGGACAGCAAACGCTGGGCGATTTCTCCCGACGGCAGCAACGAGATTATCCAACTCGTCTTCGAACAGGAATTCGGGTTGCTGATTGATCTTTCTTCCAACCCGGCCAGCAACTAGGGCCTTTTCCATCCGGTAACGGTCGCGCCGTTTGGTTCGGTGTTTTGCTCCGCAACTCGGTGCGAAACAGGAACGCAACATCAGCGATTGTTATCAGCGGTTGGCCGCGCCCGATTTCCCGTCGCTGGCATTGGAATTGGAGAACAGCGGGGCGACCGGGGTGGACCTGGCCATCATCCAAAAAATCGAACGGTTCAACATTTTTGCCAGCGCAGCGGACGCGATACCGCCGGAGGAATGGCTCAGACAGTCACTGGTGATTGATTTCAAACAGTTCGGCACGGACAGCGAGACGAAGGCGTTGGCGGCCGCTTTGATCCTGAATTTCCTGATCAAGAAGCTGGGCCAACAGTTGGCGGTCAAAAACGATATTCAGCCGCTGAAAATGGTGTTGTTCGTGGACGAAGCGCATTTGTTGTTGCCCAAGGAACACAAGGCCGGGCTGCTCAGCCAACTCGCGCGGCAGGGGCGATCGTGGGGCTTCCCGGTCTGGCTGGCGTCG
>CAZHLM010000116.1:0-6036 GCA_964533295.1 uncultured Verrucomicrobiota bacterium | reverse complement strand
GTGGGTGGAGCGGCCGGGGGAGTTGTGGCCGGCAGTGAGGCGGTGTCTTAGCCGGCAGGCTTGCGGGCGATTTTGGTTTTGATGTCGCGGAAGCCGAAATCCACGGCGGCGATTTTTTTGTACTCGGCGAGGGCTTTATCGGGTTGGCCCATGGCTTCGTAGGCGGTGCCGAGGTTGTAGATGAGTTCTTTCTTGAGGTTGTCCATCGTGGGAGTTTCTTCGATGGCTTTGGTGTATTGCTCGATGGCGAGGTCGTGGAGGCCGAGTTGCTGGAAGCATTGGCCGAGGTAGTTGAGGGAGGCGATGCGTTTTTGGGGTTGGCCGACGGATTTTTGGAATTGTTCGACGGCTTCGTTGGTGTGGCCGTTGCGCATGAGGAGGCAGGCGTAGTCGAAGCGGTACATGAGGTCGTTGGGGTAGCGTTCGACCAGCCGTTCGGCTTCGCGCAGTTTGACGGCGTCGAGTTCCTTTTCCAGCGCGGTAATCTCGGCCGTGAGCGCGGCGGCGTTGGCGGGTTTGGTTTCGAGAAGTTTGCGTTTGGCGGCGAGGGCGGTTTCGAGGCGTCTGATTTTGACGTCGGCAATTTCGCGTTCGAGGGAGGGGTCGGAGCCGCCCTCGGTGGCGAAGAGGGCTTCGAGGTAGTGGAGGGCGGTGTCGAAGTCGCCTTTTTGGGCGTAGAGTTTGCCGAGTTCACGGCGGAGGACGGGGTGGTCGGGTTCGGCTTTGAGTTTTTCGAGGTGTTCTTTGATCAGGTTGTCGAGCATGTCCTCGGCGCGGACGACGCGGGATTGCTGTTCGAGGGCGACGGCTTCGTCTTTGTTCTTGATGACGTCGCGGTAGGATTTGGCTTCTTCCCAGCCGCCGCCGTGCATGGCGCCGTGGGCGGTGACGTCTTTGATGGCTTTTTGGGCGTCGAAGTCGTTGGGATGGATTTGGAGGATGCGTTCGTAGGTTTCGAAGGCGGCGGGGTAGTTTTTGACGGCGCGGTAGGTGCGGGCCAGCCAGTGCATGGTGCGTACGTCTTTGGGATTGAGTTTGAGGTATTGTTCGAGCGTGAGGATGGTGGTTTCGGGAAACCCGCCGGCTTCGGCGGCTTCGGCGAGGGTGAGGTAGGCGGGGGAGTTTTTCGGGTCGTCGGTGAGCACCTGTTCGCAGGTGTTCATGGCCTCGGCGGGGTTTTTCTGGATGGCCATTTTGGCCTTGGTCAGTTGCGGCGCGGCTTTGGCGGCCGACATGACGCGGCGCAGGGCGCTGCCGGAGGCGTTTTTCATTTGGGAGGCGCGGAGGAACTTGCGGGCGGTGACGAAGTTCGGCTCAATGGCGAGGCACTGGCGAAACATCTCGATGGCGTAGTCGAGGCTGTTGCGTTCAAGGGCGGCGAAGGCTTTGTCGTAAAGCTCGCGGGCGGTGCGACTGATGGTATCCTGGGTTTTCTCGGCCATAACGGACTCTCTCGGCGGAGGCAAAACGTACAACACGCGCCGCGCTTCAATCAATTCATTTCCCGTCGGCCCGGGGTGATTGACAGGGGGGGGCGCTCTGTTATCATGCGGCGGCAATGAAGGGGCCCGCGTATGAATGAAACGCCTGGCCGGCCGGTCGCGGATGCGGTGATTCGGTTTGCCGGTAATTCTCAGGATGGGATTCAAGCGATTGGCGGTTTTCTCGCGCGCCTGGCCGGGCGCACCGACAAGGATGTGATGACGTACATGACGATCCCGGCCACCATCTCCGGCGGGCCGAGCATCTATCAAGTGCGGCTCGGCACCGGCGAGGTTCTCAGCGCGGGCGACGACGTGGATATTCTCGTCGCGTTCTATCAACACTCCTACCAGAATCACATCGGCACGTTGCGCGACGGTGGATTGTTGATTTATGACAGCGACAATGTGCAGCCCGACCCGAACGAGAAACGCTACCGGGCCGTGGGTGTGCCGATCAGCAGTCTGACCGTCGAAGCCATCGGCGGCACCGGCAAGGACAAGGGAAAAAACATGTTCGTGCTCGGGTTGGTGGCGCGGCTGTTCGATCTGGACGACGCCAAACTGGAAGGCATGCTCAACGCCTACTACCGGGGCAAGGGCGATGACGTGATGCGCAAGGTCATCGGCGCGTTCCATGCCGGTCACGCCTACAATTTTGGTCAGCTCGACGCCCAGTTTCAGTTTGCGCCCTCCGCGCCAACCGCGGTTCGCACCCGCGTGGTGATGGACGGCAATCAAGCCATCGCGTACGGCGCGATCGCGGCGGGCATCCGCTTTGGCGCGGGCTACCCGATCACGCCGTGGTCCACAATCATGGAGATTCTCCGCACCGAGCTGCCGAAGTACGGCGGCATTTTTGTGCAGGCCGAGGATGAACTGGCCGCCATCGCGATGGCCTGCGGGGCGTCGTACGCCGGTCACCTCGCGCTGACCGGCACGTCGGGTCCCGGCATCTCGCTGAAATCCGAGGCGCTCGGCTGGGCGGTGATGGCCGAGATGCCGCTGGTGATTGTGGACGTGCAACGCGGCGGCCCCAGCACCGGCTTGCCGACCAACGTCGAGCAGAGCGATCTGAACATCGCCTGTTTCACCGCCCACGGCGACGCGCCGCGCATCGTGCTTGCGCCGGCCAACGTCGAGGATTGTTTCTACGCCACGTTCGAGGCCGTCAACCTCGCGCGCGAGTACAGTTGCCCGGTGCTGCTGCTGACCGACCAGGCGCTGGCCACGCGGGTCGAGGCGTTTGAGATGCCGGACTTCAGCCGCTGCACGCAGGATCTCACGCCCAACCTCGAAGCCCGCGGGCCGGATTACAAACCCTACGCCAACACCGCCGACGGCATCGCCCATCACGCGCCGCCCGGCACGCGGATGGTGGACGGAAAATACCCGGTGGTCACCGGCTTGGAACACGACGAAAGCGGCCACCCGGCCAGCCGCCCGGCCAATCACGTGATGATGGTGGCCAAGCGCCGCCGCAAACTGCAGTTGTTGGCGCAGCGGTTGCCGAAACCGACCGTGTACGGGCCGGCAGAGGGCCATGTGTTACTGATCGGGTGGGGTTCCACCCAGGGACCGATTCGCGAAGCGGTGGACAAGGCCCGCGCGGCGGGCGAGAGCGTCAGCGCGTTGCACGTGCGGTATCTCATGCCGCTGCCGCCCGGCATCGGGGAAATCATGGAAGGGTTTCACAACATTTTCGTCGTGGAACTGAACGACGAGGGTCTCTACGGCTACGGCCAGCTCGCGGCCGTGCTGCGGGGCCGGTATGGCAACGCGCGGATCCGCGGCATCAACAAAACCGACGGGCTGCCGTTCAAGGTCCGCGAGATTCTCGACCAGATGCATCGCAAACTCACCGGCCGGGAAACGGAGCCGAACGAAACGCTGCTGGCCGCGACCGGTGATGATGAAGGAGGCGCCGGATGAGCGCGGAGACGACGATCGCTCCGAAATACACCCGCAAAGACCTCACCGCCGATCATCCGACCTGGTGTCCGGGCTGCGGCGATTTCAGCATTCTCTCCGTCTATTTCAAGCTGATGGAAAAACGACAGGTCCCGCACGAAAAAATCACCAGCGTCGCCGGCATCGGTTGCTCCTCGCGCTTTCCCTACTTCGTCAACGCCCACGGCGTCCATTTCCTGCACGGCCGCGCCATTCCCTTTGCCACCGGCATCTCGCTGGCGCGGCCCGACCTGCACGTGTTTGTCTTCGGCGGCGATGGCGACGCCTTTTCCATCGGCGGCAACCACATTGATCACGCGGCCCGCAAAAACGTCAAGATGACCTACGTGATCATGGACAACGAAGTGTACGGCCTGACGAAGAAACAGACCTCGCCGACCTCGCCGCTCGGTTTCAAATCAAAGACCGACCCGACCGGCGCGGTGGATCATCCGATCAATCCCATGAAGAAACTGATCGCCGCGGGAGCGACGTTCGTGGCGCGGACACATTCCCATCTGCCCAATCACGTGCTGGAGATGATGGAACTGGCCCTGGATCACGACGGGTTTTCGGTCATCGAATGTCTGAGCGAGTGCACCGAGTTCTACCCGGGCGCCTTCGATTCCGCCAACCCCCGCAAGGGCGGCCAGTTCCAGGCCGTCCCCGCCGACCACGACCCGACCGATGAACTGGCGGCCTACCGGCTCGCGATGGCGCCGCCGCCCGGCTATTTCGGCGTGTTCTACCGGGTCCAACGCCCGACGAAGAACGCCCGCGAAGCGCAGTTGATTGCTGAGGCGCAAGCGAAGACCGCGGGTGCCAGCGCGCGAGAGTTGTTGCAAAAGACCTTCCAAAAGTTTAGCTAGGAACATGACCTTGAAACCGTGGTTCGTCGCCGCCCTCTGTCTCCTGCTCTCCACCGTGACCCGCGCCGACACCATTGTCACCAGCGACGGTCCGCGCAGCGGCGAAATCGTCCGCGTGGACGCTCAGAATATCGTGTTTCGGATGGATGTGGGTGAAGTCACCATTCCCCGCACCGCCATCACCGAAGTGCGGGTGGATCAGCCTCCGGCCTACGAGGCGGCGGTCAACGCCCTCGGCGCCGGCAAATATGCCGAGGCAGTGCAAACTCTAAAGCCAATTACCGACCGACTGGCCGGCTTGGACGTGGATTGGGTCGAGGACGCCCTCTGGCGGCTGGGCGACGCGTTGGTGGGCGAGAAGAAACTGACGGAAGCGAAGGCCGTGTTTGACCGGTTCAAGACCTTCTACCCCGACTCGCCGCGCACCGCCGGGTTGGACACGAAGTATGCCCGAATTTTGGTGGCGCAAAACAACTGCAGCGAAGCCACGCCACTCCTGACGAAACTCGTCGAGCCGCTCCTCGCCAAAAAGGCCATTACGGAAGACGAGGAACCGGCCGTCGCCGAGGGCTTGATCCTGCTGGGCGATTGCCAGCGCGCGGCCGGCAAACTCGACGATGCGCTCGACAGCTATCTCAACGTCGTCGCCCTGTTTGATCTCGAACCGAACTTCGCCGCCGAAGCCAAATACAAAGCCGCCCGGATTTTCGAGGAAAAGAAAAACTGGCGTCGCGCCCGCGGCTTCTACCGCGAGCTGGGCGAATCCGCGCCGCAAGCCGACATCGTCGCCGATGCCAAAAAACGTTTCGCCGCGCTGACCGAGGCGCATCCCGAATGACATGGTGGGAAGCCGCCGTGCTGGGCGTCGTGCAGGGACTCACCGAGTTCCTGCCCATCAGCAGCACCGCCCACTTGGCGATCGTGCCCGCGCTCCTCGGCTGGGAAAACCCCGATCTCGCCTTCAAAGCCGTCATCCAGCTCGGGACGCTGCTCGCCGTGCTGTGGTATTTCCGGCGTGACGTGCTGACGATCCTCCGTGACGTGCTCACCAACGGTCCGCAGGCCCGGTTGGGCTGGCGGATCGCCGCGGGAACGGTGCCGGTCGTCGTCGCGGGCCTGCTGTTCAAACCGCAGATTCAACGAATGAACGATTCGATTTTCGTCATGGCGTGGGCGCTGATTGGTCTCGCCGTGGTGTTGGCCGCGGCGGAATGGCTGGCGCGGCGGCGCACCCGCGCCACGGACATGAGCGGGATCGGCTGGCGGGAAGCCATCGCGGTCGGCTGCGCCCAAGCCGTGGCGCTGATTCCCGGCTCCTCCCGCTCGGGCTGCACCATTGCCGGCGGGCTCTTCGCCGGTCTGACGCGCGAGACGGCGGCGCGATTTTCGTTTCTATTGTCGCTGCCGGCCATTTTTGCGGCCGGTATGCTCGAACTGGTCGAAGCCCGCGAAGCGCTGTTCGCCTCCGGCGCGACCACGCTGAACCTTGTCATCGCCACCGGCCTGTCCGGCATCGTCGGCTACGCTTCGATCGCCTTTCTGCTCGGCTACCTGAAACGGCACACCCTCTGGCTGTTCATCGGTTACCGGCTCCTCCTCGGTGCGCTGCTGCTCGCCTTGATGGCTGCCGGCCGAATTTAGAATCAGATCGAGTTCCTGTTTGCCGGGCAAACACCCCGCCCGAGTCGCCGCGCTTCTGTCAGGAGCGCACCACCATTCCGGCACAGATCAAAACA
>CAZHLM010000115.1:0-6310 GCA_964533295.1 uncultured Verrucomicrobiota bacterium | reverse complement strand
GGGAACCGGGTTTCGGGTCCCCTCTCCCCATTCGATGGAGAGAGGGCGAGGGTGAGGGGCCGCGCCGAAGATTGCCGCTTCCGCCAGCGACGGCAATCCCTCCGCCACCTCCGACGTCTCGCACAAGAACCGCCGGACGTGCTCGCCATCTTCCGGCAGTCCCACCAGCCCGATCGCCACCGCATTCGCTCGCAGCCACTCTGCGGGCAGCAGCAACGTCTCGCGGACGCGACCGGCCTCCTCGACGCGACCCAGTTCGGCTCCCAGCACCACCGGCAGCTTCCCGATGGCGTCAGCCAGTTGCCGGTCGGCCACGGGATCGGCGCTCTCTCCGAAAAACAGGATGTCGAACACCACCCGTCGCGCCCCGGCCTCCCGCAACCGGTGCAGCAACCGGGCATGCGCCGCGCGCGGCCACGCCTGGTTGAGCGGAAAACCGAGCGCCTGATAACTGTCCTCGTCCATGGCAATGACGACGATGTCGTCGGGCGGCGGCACCGTCCCGCGGACGGTGAACCACAAATCGAGAAACCGCAGTTCCAGCGCCTCGCCCCACGGTGAAAGGAACAGCGCCGTGTGCGCCGCCGCCGCCAGCAGCGCCGTCAACATCAGGTACGGGAGTCGTTTCACTAGTAATTGAACGAGACTTGCAGGTTGGCGCTGATCCCCGGTTGGAGGCGGCGGTCATCGCGGTTGGGATCCACCCCGGCGGTCAGATAGTGGAAACGTTTGTCGAAGATGTTTTCCACCGTCAGCTTCACCACGCCGTGGCGTTTGGGAAACTGGTAACCGACGTTGGCATCGCACAGGACGAAGCTGCGCTCGCCGTCGGTGCCGGCGCCGTACCCTTGCAGACTTTGCATCCGCAACGCCGTGGCGACGCCCCAAAACCAACCCGTCGGGTGAAACCAACTCACCGATCCGCGAATCCGGTGCGTGACCGTTTCCGTGCGGAAGGTGATGTCGTCCCTCCGCGCCAGCACGTAATCCAGCGTTGCGGTGGTGCGGGCATCGAGCACCTGGTGAAGATACGCCCGCAGCAAATCCTCTTCGCTCTCGAACGTCGTAAACGAGACCGGCCCGTTGCCGCTGCCGGTGGGTTGATCGGCCGCGCCAAATGGCGAGTCCACGTTGCGATGGGTCAGTTCCACGCCGGCATAGGTACGTTTCGCCAGCTTGAAATCGGCTCCGACGCCGTACAACTCCGCCCGCGCGGCGACCGGGTCATCAAAGACCTGATTGAACCCGGCCACCTGTGTCGGCTCGATGGATTCCACGTCGGAACTCCCGGCGCTGCCCAGCGTGCGCAGATACGCGCCCCGCAGCGTCACCGCCGGCGTGACATAGGCGGTCAGCCCCAGCTTCGGCGTCCAAGCCGAACGCTCGGCGGTGCGGCTGTTGTAGGGCGGCACGGTCAGTGCCCCATACTGAATGTACGAAAAATTTCCCCCGCCGATGACATCCATCCTCTCGCCGAGATGCCAGGTGCTGTAGAGGTAACCGCGCCGGGCCTGTTCATCGAAATCGGCGCGCGAGTTGCGCCGGATGCCACCGGCAAACACGCTGCGTTGCGATTTTTCCACGTCAGCCTCGACCACCGCGCCGCCGGCAACGAGCGTGACCAGTTGCCATTGCTGGAGATGTTGCAGGTCGGCCCGCACGCCGACGGTTTCGACCAACTGCGTCGTGCTGCGCGACGAGAGGGGAAACGACGGGGCCAGATCACCGAGGTGCTCCCGCCGGTCGAGGTACAACGCCTGCCCCACCAACTGCGAGCCGGGCGCGAACCGGTGGCGGTAGCCCAGCCGTTGGGTGAACGACTGGAACTCGCGTCCCAAATCCGGGTCACCGGCTTCGGGATCAAACCCGATCGTGTTGTCGCCCTGCTTCGTGGTGAACTGGATCGTCTCCAGATTGATCACGTCCGCGGGAGTGAGTTGATACTGGAAAAACAGCGACGGCTGGGTGAGTTCCGCGTCATCGTTGTCGCGAAACCCGCCCAGGTAACGTGCCCCGTAGACCACCGCGTACGCGCCGCGGTCGAACGCCCCGGTCACGCGCGCGGCGCCTTGCGCGAACTGGTCGCCGCTGCGGGCTTCCCCGCCAAAAAAGAACTGATGGCGCTGGCGGTCGAACAGCGACGAATACTCGTTGAAAGATGCCTCGCCGCGCACCGAGTTGATGTTCACCGGCGCCAGCAAACGCGTGATCAATTGCTCGCTGGTCGTGGCCAGCGTCAGGTTTGGCTTGTCGAAGTAACTACCGGAGAGCAACAGGTGCGCGGAGAAGTTGCCGTAGTCGCGGTTGATGCTTTTGATGGCTTCGACGCGGCCGGCTTCGAGGAAGCCAAGTTGGGTGAAGACCTGGCTCAGGCCGACGCTGCGGACGGCCTGGTCCTGGTCGAGCAGGAAACGGGATCGGTAGATGGCGCGGTTGTCGTTGAGTCGGATGGAGTCTTCCAGGTCCCACAGCGCTTCCACGGGCCGGTACGACGCCAGTTTTTCATAGGCGCTGTAGAGGTAGGGAGTCGGGTCGAGCGGGTCGAGTTGTTTGGCCAGCTCGTATTCGTTGGCCGCCAGCCGGTCGCGTTTTTCTTCAAAGAACGCTTTGCCGAGGTAGCTGCGGAACAGCGAGTCACCGGGTTCGAGATGGACCGCCATTTCCAATTCACGTCGGCCGTCGGCGAGTTTGTTCTGGCGGATCAAGGCGAGCCCAAGTCCGAGATGGGGCAGACCGGCCGCGTCGTCGAGCGCGATGGCGCGGCGAAATGATTCCGCCGCTTTTCCCGTTTCCAACCGGGTCAGGTACGCAAACCCCAACACCGTCACCACCCGCGCGTTTTCCGGCTCCTGCTGAAGCGCGGCGGTGGCGGTGCGGACGGCTTCATTGAACTGGCCAAAGCCGAGCTGCAACTCCGCCAGCCGGGCGCGCGTCAGGCCGCTGGCCGGTTGGAGTTCAACGGCTTTCCCCGCCCAACGCATCGCGTCCGGTAATTGGAAGTGAGCTTGTTTGGCGTAGGACATGGCGAGCGCGGCGCTGGCGGATGTCGCGTCGGCCTGCACGGCACGCGTGGCGTCAGCGAGCGCGTCGGTTTTTTGGTTTTGGGTCAATGCGATGATGGCGCGCAGCGCGTGATAGGCGGCGCGGGCGCGCGGCGAGGCGGCGGCCGCCCGAACCACCTCGTCGGCCGCCGCCTCTTGGTGCAGCGCCGCGCAACGTTGCAAGGATTTCTCCGCTTTCTCGACTTGGCCAACGGAGAGGAACAGCGCGGCCTGATAGAGATGGAACGGCTCACCGGCTTGGGCCACGCCGTCGAGTTCGCGAAACGCGACCGGTAATTCGCCGCGGTGGTAGGCGGCGATGGAACGGCCGAGCGCGTCGCGCCAGTCGTTGCCGGCAAAGCGGCGCGTGGCGGCGTCCCAGTCGCGCCGTTGCAGCGCTTCCCAACCGGCTTGTTGACCGGCATTCGCGCCATTGAGCGCATCGGCGTAATCGGCGAGGTCGAGGACGGCCGGGTAGTAGAGCGCCCAGTGAACGGCGTCCCACGGGCGGACGATGATGCGTTTGACCGGGGCCTGACCGCGTTGGGTGACGACTTGCTCGCCGGGCCGGGCGAGGACGGCGCCCAAATCATTCCGGCAATCCACTTCACCGTCGAGAACGGTAATCACCGTTTGATCGGCATTGACGACTTCGACCACAAACTCGGTGCCGCGGACGGCGGCGCTGACGACCGGGGTGTCCACTCGCGGGAACGTTTTGGGTTGGCGGGTGAAGAAGTAGGCTTTACCGGAATCCATTCGGACCGGGGCCGTGCCGGTAAACTCCAAGAGCGTGTTTTCATGAAGCCGGACGAGAATGTTGTCGGTGAACAGCACGGCGCCGCGGCTGTTGTCGCCGGTCCGGACGGCGTTGGCGGCCACGTACTCCGTGCCGACTTTGGCGGGGCGCCACGGAGCATCGGCGCGCAGGCGGTCGTCCACCGTTCCTTGCGCGGAGTAGAGTCGTGCGAGCGGTGTCGCCCCAACTGAAAAAGCGAGCGACCAGAAAACCACGAGACTCGCGATCCAATTCATGGGGGGATCACCGCAAGGGTTGCAGGACGGGCACGCCTGTCGTTTCGGCTGCCCGTGGCTGGTTTGGGGTGTGAAACACGGTCGCGGCGCGAACCCCAAACAACGGGGATTCGCGCCCTACAATTGCGGACCCGTTGAAAACTTGCGGTGCGCCCCTTCATGTGACGACCATCAAGAAAAGGGTTCTCCCAGCCCGGTGAATTGACTAGGCTTGTAACGGAAGGGCAGACCGGTGGCAAGCGTGCAAAAATCGGTGCGGCGGTTGACCTACGGGTTGTGTTTGGGGTGGGCGGTGGTGTTGTTGGTGGCGGAGTACGTTTCGTTTGCCCCGTTGGTGCGGCAGGAATTGGCGCTGGTGGACTGGCGGTTTCGGTTGCGCGGGGCGCAGGCGGCGCCCGACGACATTGTGGTCGTGGCGATTGATGAGCGGTCGCTGAACAAGTTCACCGCCGAGGAAATGGCTGCGGATCCCGAGCTGGCGTGGCTGCAGAGTTTCCCGTTTCCGCGGGCGCTGTATGCGCGGTTGATTGACCGGCTGTGTGAGGCGGGGGCGCGGACGGTGGCGCTGGATTTGTTGTTCACGACGCCGCGCGCGGGGGATGAGGTGTTGCAAGCGGCCATCACGCGGCACGCGCCGCGGGTGGTGTTGGCGGCCAATTTCACGGATGATGGCCGGCAGGTGATGACGCCGGTCTTCGACGCGCCCGGACGGGTGGGGTTTGTGAATTTTTGGCCGGACGCGGACGGGACGGTGCGGCGGGCGGTGCATGAGACGACGTTGGCGGCGCAGGCGGGCTTGCCGGCCGGTGAGGACGAGCCGCGCTGGCGGTCGTTCGGTTCGCTGGCGGCCGGGGTGCGCGGGCCACCGGGGTTGATCCAGTTCGTGGGCGGAGCCGGCAGCTTCCGGTCGTATCCGTTGTACGAGTTGCTCTACGCGAAGACGTGGGAGCGGAACTTGGAACGCGGGGCGGTGTTTCGCGACAAGATTGTGTTGGTCGGTCCGATGGGAAATTTCCAGCACGACCAGCATCCGACGCCGTTTGGGGTGATGAACGGCGTGGAGATTCACGCCAACGCGATCGCGACGCTGTTGCACAGCGGGGCGTTGGCGGAGGCGCCGCGGTGGTTGGGGCAGGTGTGTTTGGTGGCGCTGGCGTTGGCGACGGCGATTGTGGTGCAGGCGACCGGCAATCCGTTGGCGAAGTTGGGTTGGTTGGTCGGGTTGATGGGAGCGTATGGCGCGTTGACGTTCGTTTCGTTTCGGCTGTCGCTGACGGTGTGGCCGGTGGCGGGACCGTGGTGGGCGGTGGCCGGCGGCGGGGTGTTGGGGTTGGCGACGCAGATTGTCGCGGAGCAGTTGGAGAAGCGGCGGCTGCGGTTGACGTTGGAGCGGTATGTGTCGAAGCCGGTTGCGGATGAGATTCTGGCGCGGTCGGAGCAGTACACCGCCAGTCTCGGCGGTCAACGCAAGGCGGTGACGATTTTGTTTTCCGATATTCGCGGGTTCACAACGGCCTCGGAACAGGCGGACCCGGCGCAACTGGTGGCGCAGTTGAACGAGTATTTGACGGCGATGGTCGAGGTGGTGATGCGGCACGAGGGGACGTTGGACAAGTTCATCGGAGACGCGATCATGGCGGTGTTCGGCGCGCCGATCGGGCGCGGCGCGGCGGAGGATGCGTGGCGGGCGGTGCAGACGGCGCACGAGATGCGGATGCGGTTGGCGGAGTTGCAACAGCAATGGCAGGCGGCCGGTCGGCCCGTGTGGCGGATCGGGGTGGGGTTGAACCACGGCGAGGTGATCGTCGGCGATATCGGGTCGCCGCAGCGGACGGAGTACACGGTGATCGGCGATCCGGTCAATGTAGCGGCGCGCGTGGAGGGATTGAACAAGGAGTTTGGGACGGACATTTTGCTGACCGAGGCGGTGTACGAGTTGGTCAAGGAGCGCGTGGAAGTGAAACTGGCCGGTACGACGACGGTGAAAGGCCGGGCGCAGCCGGTGGCGGTGTACGCGTTGGTGGAGATCAAGAGCGCCTAACAAACCCGGAGCCTCTGTCGTGGGAGCGATCTTCCGGGCGCGACCGGTGGCGCGTGCGTCCCCGCCAGCGAAGTGTCACGTCCCGCCTCGCGAGGACGCTCGGTCCACCAGCTTTTCCGAGAAAACCGAAGCGCTGTTGTGGGAGCGATCTTCCGGGCGCGACCGGTGGCGCGTGCGTCCCCGCCAGCGAAGT
>CAZHLM010000114.1:0-6578 GCA_964533295.1 uncultured Verrucomicrobiota bacterium | reverse complement strand
GAAGGGCGCTTCCACAAAAAGGCGTTCAGGGTGCCGGGGTGTTCAGTTCGAAGCGGACAAGGTCGCGGTAGGCTTCGCGGAGTTGTTGAGTGACCGAGCGGCGTTTGCTCCAGGTCACGACCGGGGCGATTTCGTAGAGCGAGTTGGTGGCAAACACCTCGTCGGCCTGTTCGAGAAACGCGGGCGGCAGGCTGATCTCGTGGACGCGGATGCCCATCGCCCGCGCCAGCGAGAGCACGACGGCGCGGGTAATGCCGGGCAGCGGGCCGTCGCGCAACGGCGGGGTGAACAGTTCGCCGCGTTTGACGGCGAAAAGATTGCCGGTGGTGAATTCGATGACCGAGCCGTTCGGGTCCAGCAGCACCGCCTCATCGGCGCCCTCGCGCTGGGCGGCGCGTTGGGCGAGTTGGTACACCAGCCGGTTGGCCGTTTTGTGACGCGACAGGAACGCGTGCAGCGGCAGGGTGCTGACCATCGCCCGCAATTCCCGGGGCGGGAACGATCGTTCGATCACCGTGGCGACGATCGAGTCGCGGGTCCGGTAGACCCGGGCCACGCCGTCGCGGACATTGTTCCAGCGGATCAGGGCGCGGCAGACGGCGTGCAGTTCCGCCGGGGACAGCAGCGCTTCGATCTCCAACATCTCCAGACCGGCCCGCAGGCGCTCGAAATGTTCCAGCGCGCGAAAGACGTGTCCGTCGTACACGCGCATCGTTTCAAACACGCCGTCGCCGTAGAGAAACCCGCGGTCGGAAATCGGCACGCGGGCTTCCGTTTCGCGGACGAAATGGCCGTTAACGTAGGCGTAGTTGGTCGAGGGCATGGAAGATTCCTTGGGCTTTGGCGAGGGTTTCTTCGTATTCGGCTTGCGGGTCGCTGTCGGCCACGATGCCGGCCCCGGCATGGAACGTGGCGCGGCCGTCTTTCACGACGACGGTGCGGATGGCGATGTTGAACTGGGATTCGCCGCCGGGGCCAAAATAGCCGATGGCGCCGCAGTACACGCCGCGGGCGACCGGCTCCAGTTCATCAATGATTTCCATCGCGCGGATTTTCGGCGCGCCGGTAATCGAGCCGCCGGGAAAACAGGCGCGCACGCAATCCAGGTGGCTGACATCGGCGCGCAGGGTGCCGGTGACGGTGGAGACGAGATGATGCACCGTGGCGTAGGTCTCGACGCGCCGCAGTTCCGTCACGCGCACGCTGCCGAATTCGCAGACCTTGCCGAGGTCGTTGCGTTCGAGATCGGTGATCATCAGCAGTTCGGCGTTGTCTTTTGGCGAGCGCAACAACTCGGCGGGGTCAGCCGACCGGGGTCGGGTGCCTTTGATCGGACGGGTCATGACGTGTCGGCCGGTGATTTTCAGGAAGCATTCGGGCGAACTCGACAGGATCTGCGCGTCGCCGATGTCAAGGTATGCGGCGTACGGTGCCGGATTCGTTTCCCGCAGGGCCGCATAGATCCGTGGCGCGGGGGCGGCCACGTCGCATTGGAATCGTTGGGAAAGGTTGACCTGATAGATGTCACCAGCCGCGATGTACTGCTGGGCGCGGCGAACGGCCTGGAGGAATGGCTCGCGTTGCCGGTCGGCGACCGGCGGTCGGCCCGGTCGGGGCAGCGTCGTGGCGGGCGCGGCGGGCGTGGCGCATTGCACGAGGACGTCCGGGTAGAAGCCGAACCAGCAATCCGGCAGGCCGAGATCGTCGGCGGCGCGGGCCGGCAGTTTTTCGATCTGGTTTTTGAGATCGTAGCCAAAGTAGCCGATCGCGTACCCGTCAAAACCGGCCAACTCCTCCGCGAGCCGCGGGAAGGTGGCCGGGTCGGCTTTGGCGCGGAACACTTTCGCCGGGTTGGCGGCCAGGAGCGATTGCCCCTCGCCGTCGGCGCTGTCCAACCACACGCAGTGCGTCCGGCGACTCCAGTCGGCGAACCAAGCGGGGGCGTTGTTCACGCGACGGGCTGCGGTTGGGCGTCGAGGCGTTTCAGGAGGGAAGCGAGCAGTTCGCGCCGTTGATGGATTTGTTGGCGGTACTCGTGGCTGCGCGAGCGACGCATTTCGGGATTGGTCTCGGCGTAGGCGTCGTGGACCAGTTCCCGGAGTTCCTCCCACTCCTGTTGTGTCAATTCGAGTTGCATGGCCGACCTCCTATCGGCTTTCGCAATTCAATATACTCGATTATTTTCAGCCGCAACCATGAATCCTCGGCGACCACCGGACAGCGCGCCGGGCGGCATGCGCGGCAGCCAGCGGATGCACGACCCGACGGAGACTGCGCACGACCGGGTGCGGCGGCGAGTGATGAACGTGGCGTTTCTGGCGCTGGTGGCGGCAAGTGCCGGACACCTGTTCGCAATCGGGGTGCGCGGCGGGGAGTGGCTGACGGTGTTGCTGTTGATCCTCGCCGCCGTGCCGCTCGGACTGGTGGTCAAGGTGTTCGAGTTGCGGTTCAAGATGGCCGACGAGGAACGGCGCCGCGCGCTCGCCGAAGTGCCGCGGAGCCGGCAACTCGCGCTCGGCACGTATGCGCTGCTGGTGGTCGTGGCGGCAGGACTGAATCCGGCGCTGGTCAGTTGGGCGTTCTGGGGTGTGTGGGGTTATGATTTTGTGACGTACTATCACGACCGTCCCGAACGGATGCGCCATTTGTACGCGGTGACGATGATTCTGGAGGAATTGCGCGAGTTGCCGGCGCCGTGGGCCTGGCCGCTGCCGGCGCTGGCGTGGTCGGTCTGGCGGGGGTGATGGTCAGAAGCGGAGGGCGGCGCGGAGGGCGGCTTCGTTCTTGCCGGGAGTGATGACGGCGGCGTTGAGGTTGTGGTTGCGGAACAGATCGGCGGCGACGTCTTTGATTTCCTCCGGGGTGATCATCTGGATGCGTTTTTCGATCACCTCCGGGTCGTCAATGTACCCGTAAGCCAGCAGGTGTTCGCCGATCCACATCATCTGGTTGGTGGTGCTTTCCAAGCCGAGCCGCATCTGGCCGAGCGCGTAATCCTTGGCGCGCTGCAATTCCTCCTCGGGCGGGCGCTGGCGGGCGATGCGCCGCAGCTCGCGCAGGATCAGCCGCACCGTTTGCAGCAACCGCTTCTCGTCCAGCCCGGCCGAGATGACGAACGCGCCGGTGTCGGCAAAGTAGTTGGCGGATGTTTGGATCGAGTAGGCCAGACCGTGTTCTTCGCGAATGGACTGGAACAGCCGGGAACTCATGTTCTCGCCGAGGATGACGCTGAGCAGTTTCAGCGCGTAGCGGCGGGGATCGCGTCGGGAAAACGCCCGCAGGCCGATGGCGAGGTTGGTTTGTTCAACGGCTTTGCTGAAGAATCGCAGGCGCGGGCCGGCTTGTCGTCCGCGCACGGGGCGGAACTGGGGCGCGGCGCGAACGTGTCTCGCCCGCAAGACCGCTGCCACCCGCGCCACGGTGTCCGCATGGTCGCAGTGGCCGGCGACGGCGACGATGGTGTTGGCCGGGACGTAGCTTTTGATTTTGAACGCGCTCAGCGCATCGCGGCTCAGCCGGTCGAGCGACTCGGTCGTGCCCGCGACCGGGTAGCCGAGCGGATGATGGGGCCAGAGGGTGGCGGTGAGCAGTTCGTGGACGTATTGCTGCGGCTGATCGCGGTACATCAACAACTCTTCCTTGATCACGGCCCGTTCCTTGCGCACGTCGTCGGCCGCCAGGCGCGGATGCAGATACATGTCGCTGAGCACGTCCAACACCCGGTCGAAGTGCCGGTGGCTGGCCTTGGCGTAGTAACAGGTGGTTTCCTCGCCGGTGAACGCGTTGAGGTACCCGCCGACGCCCTCGATAGCTTGGCTGATGTCCCGGGCGCTGCGCCGCCGCGTGCCCTTGAAGAGCATGTGTTCGAGGAAATGGGAGATGCCGCAATTCTGCCGGGTCTCGTAGCGGGCGCCGACGCCAATCCACAACCCGACGGAGACGCTTTCCATGTGCGGCATCTCGCAGGTGGCGACGCGCAGGCCGGTGGGGAGTTGGGTGGTCTTATACATGGGGCACGCGCGCGAGCAGGTAATCCATCGCTTCCTCGGGCGTATCCACGACGCCGAACAGGTCCAAATCCGTCGGCGCGACCATCCGCGGCGGCACCAACCGTTGCCGCATCCACTCCACCACGCCCGACCAGTGCTCCCGGCCCAGCAACACCACCGGGAACCGCGAAATGCGCTCCGTCTGCATCAGTGTAATCGCCTCGAAAAACTCATCCATCGTCCCAAACCCGCCCGGAAACAGCACGAAACCCGACGCGTATTTCACGAAGCACACTTTGCGAATGAAAAAGTACCGGAATGACAACGCCACGTTCGCGTACGGATTCGGGCGTTGCTCACGCGGCAGTTCGATGTTCAACCCAACCGACACGCCACCGGCCTCGGCGGCGCCTTTGTTCACCGCCTCCATGATGCCCGGTCCGCCGCCGGTAATCGCCGCGAACTTGTGTTGCGCCAGCAACGTCCCGAATCGCTGCGCCTTCTGATACCACGGATCGCTGACTGGCACTCGGGCGCTGCCAAACACGCTAATCGCCCGCCCGACCTTGCTCATCTCCTCGAAGCTGTCCACAAACTCCGCCATGATCCGAAAAATCCGCCACGGATCCTGCGTGGTAAAATCAAAGAATGCCCGGTCGGTCTTCGCCTGTTGCATGAACGCCATTCATATCCCGGCCCGCCCGGCACTGTCAAACGTCCCGACACGCGGAAAAACAAATGCGGGCGGCTGGTGAGGCCGCCCGCATTCGTGCATCGCTCGGAGACAGGGTGTGGCTTAAGAGCGACGTCTCAGCGTCGCCGCGCTGAGCAACCCCAATCCCACCAGAACCGCCGTGGCCGGCTCCGGGATGATGGCCATCGAATTGAAGAACGCATCTGACTCAGCGCCCGCCCCGGCAGTCTTGTTGTAGAGCAGGATGCTGTCGAGCGCGCCGCCCGTGACGGACATGACGCCGTTGATCTCCACCGCCGAACCGCCATTCGGGGTGATGACAAGCCGGTAGCTGTCCGCCCCGGTGCGCGTGAACGCGAGATCCAAGCCGTCATCGGTGAATGCGACACCGGTACCCAGCAGCCCGATCGTGTCGTTCGGGTCGCCGTAGCCGATCCGGTATTCCGTGCCGCCACCGGGGAAGAAGAATGAGAACCGGTTCAGACTGAACCCGACCGCGCCCGTGCCGCGAAACGTCGAGCCGATGAATCCGTTGTCCATCCGCAACAGCAGCGTCTGTCCAACTCCCAACTCTCCGCCCGTAAATGACCGGCTCGCGGACACAAATCCGATCGAGAAGTTATCCTGATTGATCAATTGGTTGGCATACATCCCCCACGAGCGGCCGGCGGAGTCAATGTTGCCGGAAGGCGCGAAACCGTTGTTGCTTGAGCTGCCGACAAACACGCCATTCCGATCTGGATTTACGTCCACGGTGAAGATCGTCCAAGCGCCGAAGCCGCTGCCGCCATTGTCGCCCATTTGCCAGCCGTCGTTATAAGCAGCATCGGCGGCGGAATCCGACGCAAGATTGGCGGCCGAACCGTTGATGAACGGCAGCACCAAGGCCGCCGTGATAACCCTCATAGATTTGCTCATATTAGTCATATTTCCCTTTGGTAAAGCGGTTGAACTTGTATCGGGTTTTTGTCCGGCTGTCATCTGGTATTTTCGACTTATTTATTCCGCCCAGTCCAGCGGGCTGTCCTGCCGGATCCGCATGAAATGAAAATCACTCGGGGCGGGCAATACCGGATAGCTCCACGGCGCAACCCCATTGCCGGTGGTGGTGACGAGGTTGCTCCAGTTCAGGCTGCTGTCGAAGACGTGATTGGTCACGCCTTGCAGCGTGTACGAGCGACCGCGATAGGCCGCCCAAATGATTTCGGCGCCGCTGTAGCCGGTGATCCGCGGCGGGCAGGCGTGGGTGTCGAGCACGGTGTTCGGCTCGTCGCGCGTCGGAAACAGAAACGTGTAAGCGCGCGGACTGCGACGGTCCCACCAGTATTCGTTGTGGTTCTGGCCAAACCCGAACGCGAAATCGAAATCGTCGCCGAGGACGTAGCCGTTGCGGATGAGGTGGTCGCGGGCGGTCATGGTTTGGACAAGACCGTCGTAGCACGGGTTGCACGGCGGGTCGGAGACGGGGAAATCGCCGACGGTGCCGGTATCCAGGTAGATTCGGATCGGGCGTTTCGGCGAGTTGGTGAGGTTGTTCATCGTGGTCGCGCAGGCCCAGAACGACGGGGAGAGGGCGGCGACTTTGCCGAACACGTCCGGATGCTCCCAGCCGAGATAGACGGAAATCAGCCCGCCGCGCGACGAGCCCATGATGCCGGTGTTGACGGCGTTGGTCAGGGTCCGGTACTGCGCGTCCACGATCGGTTTGACGTCGTGGATCAGGAACTCGGCGTACTTGGCGGCGGTGGCGACGTGGCCGCTGCAGGAGCTGATGGCGCAGGGCGTGTATTCGCAGGCGCGGTCGCCGTTGTCCACGCCGACGAGGATGGTCTCGCGCATTTTGCCGAAGCGGATGAGGTTGTTGACGTTGGTGTCGGCGTTCCAACTGCCGAACG
>CAZHLM010000113.1:1990-6595 GCA_964533295.1 uncultured Verrucomicrobiota bacterium | reverse complement strand
AGGCTGAGAAACGGATCAAACGCCAGCACCCGCATCCCAAACGCAATCGCCCGCCGCGCCACTTCCCCCCCGATGCGCCCCATGCCGATCACGCCGAGCGTTTTGTTGAACAACTCGACGCCTTCAAACGACTTGCGGTCCCACTGACCGGCCTTCATCGAAGCGCACGCCTGCGGGATGTTGCGCGACAGCGCCATCATCATCGAAAACGTGTGCTCGGCGGTGGAGATCGTGTTGCCGCCCGGAGTGTTCATCACGATGATCCCGCGCTTCGTCGCGGCATCCACATCCACGTTGTCCACGCCGACCCCCGCCCGGCCGACCACCCGCAACTTCTTCGCCGCCGCGATCACCTTCGCGTTCACCTTCGTCTGGGACCGGACAATCAGCGCGTCGTACTCGCCGATGATCGGCAACAGCGCGTCCTCTTTTAGCCCCGTCTTCACGTCCACCGTGAACTGCGGATGGGCGCGAAGCAGGTCCACGCCTTTCGGCGAAATCGGGTCGGCCACCAGGATTTTTGCGTTTTCCATAGGAACCAGAATCTTATAGCGTCATCCAAGTTAAAAACAATGAAACAGATTACCCTCTACACCCGGCATTTCTGCGGCTGGTGCCTCGACGCCAAAGATTACCTGAAACAACACAACCTCCCCTTCACCGAGGTGGACGTCGGGAAAGACCCCGCCGCCAACGCCGAAATGATCCGCCTCAGCGGCCAACCCTACGTCCCCACCATCGTCGTGGACGGCCACGTGCTCGCCAACTTCGACACCGACCAACTCGCCGCCTTCCTCAACCAACTCGGCTGACTCGCCGGGAACATGGTGGGAGCGCCCTTCCGGGCGCGACTCCCCAGCGGGTCGCGCGCGAAAGGACGCTCCTACAAAACCGCCACCGATCACAGTCGCGCCACCAACAACCCGAGGCCGTGCGTGAACACACCGGCATAACCGGCTGCCACCACGTCATCCGCCACAATCCCCCAACCGCCCGGCAGGGCCTGCAATTGCCGGATCGGCCACGGCTTCCACACGTCGAACACCCGGAACAACACAAAGCCGGTCACCAGCTCCCACCGCTCCGTCAGCGCCAGCAACGCCAACGGCACCGCGCAGATCTCGTCAATCACCACACACGGCGGGTCGAGATGGCCGAACAACTTCGTCGCCCGGTCGGCCACCACAATCGCCGCAAGAACGCCCACCGGTATCAGCCACAACTCATCGCGCGCGACCCACCACCACCCCACCCCGACCACCGATCCCGCCAGACCCGGCCCGACCGGCACGCAACCCACGCCGAAGCCGGTAGCCAGCACTTGGATCAACCGGTCACGCATGCTCAAAGAGAAGTTTTCGGTTCTTGATCAGATACGCCGTCCCGGACCAGACCGTCACCGCCGCCACCACCACCATCAGCAACAGCGTCACGCGCGCAAACGCCGCGTCGAACTGCGCGTCATCCAGCCCGAGACAGCTCCAATCATCCCGCACGGCCAGCCCGGCCAGCACCACAATGATCGTCACCATCTGCGAAATCGTTTTGTGTTTGCCGAGCCGCTCGGCCTTCAACACCACGCCTTTCTCCCGCGCCACCAACCGCAAGCCGGTCACCAGAAATTCCCGGGCCACGATCAGCAACACCATCCACGCCTGCACCAACGGCCCGCCCAGCCCACCGGGCTGTTCGATGAAACAAATGAACGCCGCCGCCACCAACACCTTGTCCGCCAGCGGATCCATCAACGCCCCGAACGTCGTCTCCAATCCCCGCCGCCGCGCCAGCCACCCGTCCAACCAATCCGTCAGACTCGCCAGGATGAACAACGCCAGCGCCAGCGTCTTGCCCCAGGGAAAATACGACCGCACCACGCCCTCGGCCGGCAACAACATCGCCGCCACAAACAACCCCGTCATCCCAATCCGCGTGACCGTCAGTTTGTTGGGCAGATTCACGGGCGCGCATCATACCAACGAGCACCGCCGCCGCGACACTTTTCCACGTCACCCCGCGCGCGGCCGGTAAAAACGACCAACTCGATCTGCCCCGATTTCGTTGCGGGTTTTCTCCCCCGACCGGGACTGGAACCGGTTAGCGGCCGAGCGTGCCGGCTTCGACGGCCAGCAGGCAGAGGTCATCCGGCAACAGCGACTCGCCGGCGTGCGCTTGCGCCCGGGCGACGACGTGATCCACCAACTCCGCCTCGGTGGCGGCCAGCGCCTCTTTTGCGGCCGCTTGAATGCCGGCCACGCCAAACGGCTCGCCGTTGGCACCGGGCAGGTTGACCAGCCCGTCGGTGAACAGCAAAAACAGATCGGCGCCGTCCACCGGGGTGGCGCGCGGCGCATAAAGGGATTCCTCCTTCGCGCCCAGCAGCGGTCCGAGGCGGCTCGGATCGTACAACAGGTTCAATTCGCCGGCCCGGCGGCGCAGATGCAGTTGCGGCGGGTGACCCGCGCTGCAAAACGTGGCCAGTTGCGCCTCAAGATCCACCTTGAGGTAAAACGCGGACGCAAAAATCGGCGCGCTGGTTTGCCGCAGGATTCGGTGGAGGCCGGTATTGAGTTGTTCGAGGAATCGCTGCGGGTCGTCGGCCTCGCCAGTGTGCTCCTCGATCAGCGTTCGCAACACCGCCGTCACCAGCGCCGCCTGCAATCCGTGACCGGCCACATCCGAAATGAAGACGCCCGCGCAGCGGTCGCGGATTGGCACCACATCAAAAAAATCGCCGCCGACCGCCAGCGTCGGCGTGTAACGGTGGTACAAGTTCAACCCCATCGCGTCCGGCCGTTGCTGCGGGGAAAAATGCGGGAGACTGGCCGGCAAAAATGCCTGCTGTAATTCACGGGCCAGTTGCAGATCGCGTTCGCGGGCCGCGCGCTCACGCTCCAGTTCGTCTTCGAGCCGCTTGCGTTCCAGCGCCGCCATGACGGTGCAGAACAGGGCGGGCACGGTCAGGTCATCCTTGCGCAGGTAATCGTGGGCGCCGCGTTTGATGGCTTGAACGGCGACCGCTTCGTTGCCCTGGCCCGTCAGCATGATGATCGGAATGCGGGCGTTGACGCGACGCAGCTTCGGCAACAAATCCAGCCCGCTGACCACCGGCATCTGGTAATCGAGCAGCACCAAATCGAACTCCTCCTGCTGCAACCGTCGCAGCGCCCGTTCCTGATCCGACTCCCACACCACCTGAAACGCCTGTTCCTGCTCCGCCTTGCGGAGGATGGTGCGCAGGAAATCCACATCGGCTTCGCTGTCGTCAATGATCAATGTCCGGATCGTCGTCGCCATGATTGTCTCCGCCTCGCGCGGCCACCCTACCACCCGCTTCCCGGCGGAACAAGACGGGAGTTCCGCCCCCGCCCGTCGTTGGCGGGCTGCGCTACCGGGGCCGGTAGTCGCACCAAGCGTCGGGGTCGCCTGCCTGTCTCAGCCGGAACGATGCCGTCGGAACACCCCTCACCCTGACCCTCTCCCTGCGCGCGGGGGAGCCGAGTCCGCCAGACGCGGTTCTCAGCAGAGGGTCAGGGGGAGGGGCCGCCGCGTTTCATCGGCATCGTTCCGGCTCAGTTTCGCTTCTCCACCATCGCCCGCGTGCGCCGCCCGTTACCAATCGGCGCGGAGCTTGACCCGATAGAAACGGCGCGGGGCGGTTTTGCCGGCTGCATCAATCAGCCGCAGCAATCCCGGAACGGTCTGGTCCCTGGTGCTGAGACCGGCAGCGACCGGTTGCCAAACGGGATTGTGCAGGTCGGAGATGGCTTCGATTTCATAGTACCGCCCCGGCACGGTCGGGAAGCTCACTTCGGGGCCGAGAGCGGTAAACTGCAGTTGAAGCGTCGGCGGTGGGCTGGCGACGGACGGGTCGGTGGCGAAGAGATACTCCGCGCGAGCCGTCAGACCGTCGCTGTCATTGTCGAAATCAGCATCCGTCTCAGAGTTGGGATTCAGCGCGTATTGTCGTTCCCAGGCGTCCTCGATGCCGTCGCGGTCGGCATCGAGGCGCGGGTTGAGGTTGTAGGGATGTTTGGTGAGCGCGACGAGGCTGTAGCGGGGCAGTTTCAACGACGCGGAATAGGGCATGCCGCCGGACGGGCCGTTGAACGCGGTGATGGTGCCGTTCTGGTAGGTGCCGGAGCCGCCGTAGATGGCGGCGGCGGTGTTGATGGTTTCATACCACGTGCCGCCCTGGGGCAGGCCGATCCAATAATCGCCCCAGTCGTGGTTGGCGAAGTTGGCGACAATGATAACGTAATGGCCATCGTGCGCGCGTTCCCAAGCGAGAATGTTGGCGCCCTCGTTGACGTGATAGACGTTTTGCCAGCGATCGGCGCGCAGCGCCGGCGAGAGTCGGCGCAACCAGGTCATGTCGCGGCACGCCCGGTAGTAGCTCTGGTAAAGCTCCCGGTACTCCCACGGAACGCGGTTGTGTTCCTTGTCGCCAAACCCGATTTCGGTGGCGTGTTCCTGACCGTGGAGGATCAACGGTACGGCCGCGCCGAACATCGTCAGGCCGTAAAACAGTTTGCCGCGTCCGCGACCGTAATCGCTGTGCGGGTTGATCTGATCGGCGACCTGGACAACCCGGCCCTCGGGAGCGAA
>CAZHLM010000113.1:0-1890 GCA_964533295.1 uncultured Verrucomicrobiota bacterium | reverse complement strand
TCGGCGGTCAGCCGGACGCGCGGATGGACGCGCGCGCGCATCTGGGAAATTTCCTGCAGCAACCGCCAGCCGTCGCCGTTGACCTTGATCCACGCGGTGTGGTCGAAACGAAACCCGTCAATGTGATATTCCTCGATCAAGTGGCGAATGGAATCCACCAGATAATCCCGCACCTCGACCCGCCCGTAGTCCGGCCGCGGCCCGACGCCGGTGTCGCGCAGCCCGCTGCTGGCCGGATAAAAATATATGTCCTCGCCCGTAAACCAGCCGAGATTGCCCGGCAGGCTGGGTTCGTCGAAATGGTTCAGCACCACGTCCAGCCACACCGCGATGCCGGCCTTGTGACTTTTGTTGACGAGATACTTCAGGTCGGCCGGCGAGCCGTAGGCTGATTCTGGCGCGAACAGAAACGCCGGGTTGTACCCCCACGAAACGTCGCCCGGGAATTCCTGCACTGGCATCAGTTGCAACACGTTGATCCCGCTGTCCACCAGGTCCGCAATGTGACGGTCCACCATCTCCCGAAACGTCCCCGGAAAAACCGTCGCCCCGTCGCCTCGTCCGCTGAACGTCCCGACATGCGCCTCGCAAATGACCACATCTTCCAAGTCGGGGATCACCCAGTCATCGTCCTCCCACGCAAACGGCGCCCCCTCGACAATCGAATACGCCAGCGACCGCGGCAGCCAACGCGCCCGCGGATCGTTACGGACCAACCACTGGCCGTCCCGCAGAAACCGGTACTGATACCGCTGACCGTGTCCGACGCCGCTGACCCGCGCCTGCCAGTTCCCGCCCGCCACGGGCGAGAGCGACACATACGTCGGCGTGGCGCTGTCGGGATTCAACACCACCTGCGCCTGCTCCACGCCGGGCGCCCAGACGTGAAAAACCGTGTCGTTGCCGTCCACCGTCGCGCCCAACGGAAACGCGCCCAGCGGCGTCAGGTTCAACAAAAAATCCCCGCCCGGTGGTTCGCCCCACCAAAACCCCGACCGCGCCAGCGTCGCCAACGCGTTCCCATCCCGCAGCTCGAACCGGTAATACACGAAATCACTGTCTATCGCCGGCAGGGTCGCGCGCCAGACATCGAACGTCCCGTTCTCCTCGGCGCGATTCCACGCCATCGGCGCCCACCGCGTCGTCGCCCCGTCGTAGTACCGCACGGTGACAGAAGTCAGATCGAAACGAAACGACCGCAGTTCGAGCGTAAACGGCTGACCGCGTTGCGGCGCGCGCGGGCTGACATCAAACCCATCATGCCAGATGCCGTTGGCTTCGATTTGATGGTCGTTACCGGCGGCAAAAACCATCCCGCTCAGCAGCAAGCTGCCCAGGGCAACAGGACCCCATTGTGCGACAACCGACATCACGGTTCACCAGCAAGTGAACGCCCGACATCGAACCACACCCCCCACCCAGCATCAAGCCGAACACCCACCGCCAGAACACCGCCACCACGCCCGAACCACCTCGGCGATCCTCCCGGCAGGAGTGGCGGGTCGGGTTGAGTCGTTTCACATGAGCTGTTGCAGTTCAACGCGCGCGATGCCGGCCACACGTATGAGGCGGCGCCCGGCGAGACGCCGGTCATCAGCGGCGGCCAACTAGTTACCGGCTGGAACCGCCGGGACGACGTTTGGGAAGCGCCGCTTCGCAGCGCGGAGCCGATCCGCGATCTGTACGTCAACGGTCGCCGGGCGGTTCGCGCCCGTCACCGAATACCGGCCACCATACCGGCCTGAACTGGACGTGGAATGACATGCCACACGCTCGCGACATCACGAATCATTCCGGCCTGTTCCGCAGCGATGGCAAGACGGTCAAACACTGGGGCCACGGTGAACGCATTTAGAAAGTGAGGAGCGAGAGGAGGTATTGGGGCGACCA
>CAZHLM010000112.1:0-6942 GCA_964533295.1 uncultured Verrucomicrobiota bacterium | reverse complement strand
CAACAGCGCAACGACTATTAACGGGCGCGTGTATACGGGACACGCCCTTGATCAAATGCAGGCGCGAGGCTTGTTGCCGTCAGTTGTTGACGACACCATTGCGCGAGGAACACGAACCGCCGGCCGGGAGGGTGCTACCATTTTTACTACGCCTCAGGTGCGGGTCATTGTGAATCCAAATGGAAGTGTTAAACCCGTGATGCCCCAATGAGCACTATTCGGATAAATGGACACGATGGAAGCGTGGTCGTCGAGGTATCTGGATACGAGCGGCCCGAAGCAATTTATGGATCGGATGCAAACTGGCTCTCCAGCACCATCGAGGTCACCGCGGGCCCATTTTATGGGCGGTATGCTGCAACACTGACGACACACGATCTTGCCGCTTTCGGAGTGGAATTAGAAGCCCTGGTTGCTGGAAAGCAATCGAAAGCCGCCTTCACTACAGACGAAGGCTGGCTCACACTTGAAATCGCGATTGCCCCGCGCGGCTGTGGAAAAGTAAATGGCGAAGCCCTGTGCGCCCGTGGTCCGATAGCGAAGCTTTCATTCGAGTTTGAAACTGATCAAACGTATCTGGCTAACGCAATGCGAGCCGTGACAGACACCGTTGGCGTTTTTCCAATCAAGACATGATTAGATTAGTCAAAGAGTCCGAAGCACCGTGCGGGGTACAACTTAACATTTGATAAGCTTCGCGGGGTCAGGTCTTAGCAATTTACATTTGATGGAAGAGGATGAACGAGCGGCGAAAAACTGAGCGAGCGATCGCGGGAGCAGGCAGTTTGCGGCGATTTCGTGTGGAGTAACCGGGGGGCATTGCTTGAATGTAGACAGCATGGTGAAAGGCAGCCGGAAGTTGGGGTTGGAAAGAGTGGTGGAGTGCCGGAGTGCATGAGTGCCTGAGGTACGGGGCACGCAGGCACTTTGACACGTAGTGGTTGTTGGTAACAAGGAGGTAGTGGGGTGTTTTATTATCTGAGCGAGTACACGGAGTTGTTTTCTCCGTTGCGAGTGTTTCAGTACACGACGTTTCGCGCCGTGGGCGCGGCGTTGACCGCTCTGCTCATCTGCATCCTGGCCGGCCCGTGGCTGATTCGGAAGCTGACGGAGATGAAGTTCCAGCAGCCGATCCGCGGCGAAGATGATCTGCGGGAGTTGGCGAAGGTGCACGGGAAGAAAGCCTGTCCGACGATGGGCGGGTTGTTGATCATTTTGGCGGTGGTGGACGCGACGTTGTTGTGGGCGCGGCCCTCGAACCCGCTGGTGATGTTGTCGGTGTTGACGTTGGTGTGGCTGGGCGGGGTGGGGTTTCTCGATGATCTCGCCAAGGTCCGGGAACAGAAGTCGGCCGGGCTGCGGGCTTCGACCAAATTGTTTTTTCAAATGGGATTGGGAGTGTTTGTGGGCGCGACGTTGCTGCTGGACCCGCAACTGGGGCCGATCACGCGGCAGTTGCTGGTGCCGTTCGTGAAAGAGCCGGTGATCACCGACATGGGGTGGTGGGCGTTGCCGTTCATCGTGCTCGTGGTGGTCGGCGCATCAAATGCGGTGAACCTGACGGACGGGCTGGATGGGCTGGCGACCGGCTGCACGTTGACGGTGGCGCTGGCGTACACGGTGATGTGTTTCGTGGCCGGCAATTTCAAGACGGCCGGGTATCTCGGCGTGCCGTTCGTGCCGGGCGCGAGTGAATTGACGGTGGTCTGCGCGGCGTTGATCGGGGCGAGCCTCGGGTTCCTGTGGTTCAACTGCCACCCGGCGCAGGTGTTCATGGGGGATACCGGGTCGCTGGCGTTGGGCGGGTTGATCGGGGCGATTGCCGTGATGATCAAGCAGGAACTGGTGCTGGTGATTGTGGGCGGGATTTTCGTGATGGAGGCGGTCTCGGTGATCCTGCAGGTCGCCAGCTTCAAGTTGCGCGGCAAGCGGATTTTTCGGATGACGCCGATTCATCATCATTTTGAGTTGGGTGGTTGGGCGGAGACGAAAGTGACGCAGCGATTTTGGGTGTTGAGCGTGATCTTCGCGTTGCTGGGCTTGGCGACTTTGAAACTGAGGTGACCGGAGGCGGATGATGGAACTGCGAGACAAGGATGTGGTCGTGCTCGGCCTGGGCCGCAGCGGGATGGCGGCGGCGACGTTGCTGCAACGGGACGGCGCGCGGGTGGTGGTGCGCGACGAGAACGACGGCGGCGAATTGCTCGAGCGCGCCCACCGGCTGCGGCAGTTGGGCGTGCGGGTGGAGTTGGGCAATCAATTTGATCTGGCGGCGCGGTTCGATTTGGCGGTGTTGAGTCCGGGGATTGCGCCCGAGCGGCCGGTGGTGCGGGCGTTGGGACGGCAGACGCCGGTGTTGAGCGAATTGGAGCTGGCCTACCGGCATTGCATCTGCCCGATCATCGCCATTACCGGCACGAACGGGAAGACCACCACCACCGAGTTGATGGCCGAGGTGCTGACTGGCTGCGGCAAACGCACGGCGGCGGCGGGGAACATCGGCACGGCGTTCTCGGAGGCGGTGGAAGGCAGCGCGGGGCTGGACGCGGTGACGTTGGAGGTCAGTTCGTTCCAACTCGAAAAGATCGAGCAGTTCCGGCCGAGCGTGGCGGTGTTGTTGAACATCATGCCCGACCATCTCGACCGCTACCGGAGCATGGAGGAATACGCGGCGGCCAAAGCGCGGATTTTCCTGAACCAGACCGCCGACGACACGGTGGTGGTTAGCGCGGAGGCGCTGGCGCTGTTGCGGCAACAGGGCTTTCCGATCCGGTCGCGGTTGATCACGTTCAGCGCCTACAACCACGAAGCCGATCTGTGGTTGGACTGGGCCGACGGCGACACGATCTGGTGCCATCTGCCGGAGTGCCGCGGGATTTTGTTGAAGCTTTCCGAAACCCATTTGCGGGGCGCGCACAACGCCGAGAACATCATGGCGGTGCTGGCGGCCGGACTGGCGTTCGGCCTGCCGGTGCGCGCGATGCGCGAGGCGATCATGGCGTACGTCCCGCAACCCCACCGCTGTGAAATCGTGGCGGAGCGGAACGGGGTGACGTACATCAACGATTCGAAGGCCACGAATGTGGATGCGGTGATCAAGGCGCTGCGGGCGTTGCCGGCCCCGGTGATCCTGATTGCCGGCGGGCGCGACAAGGGGCTGGATTACACCGTCGCTCGCGAGGCGCTCGCGCAGAAGGTGAAACTGGCGGTGTTGATCGGCGAAACCCGCGCCGCGATGGCGCGCGCGTGGCGGCCGGTCGTGCCGTGTGTCGAAGCCGACTCGCTGGACGAGGCGGTGGCGATCGCGGCCCGGCAGGCGGGGGCGGGGGAGACGGTGTTGTTGTCGCCCGCCTGCGCCAGCTTCGACATGTTCCGGAATTACGAACACCGGGGCGAAGAATTCAAACGGGCCGTGTTCGCGGCCCACGCAGAAGTCCGTAACAACCAACCAACCGTTCGAGAGAGGAACCCATGAAAGTATCGAAAGTCATCCTGATCGTCGTCGCACTGCACGTGCTGGTCATCGGAGGCATTTTTGTCTTCGAAGGCTGCAGCCGCACCAAAGTCGAAGCCCCCGCCCTGGCGGAGAATGAATCGCTGCCGGGCCAGCTCCCCGCGGAGCCACTGACGCCCACGCCGCCCGCCGAGATGGCCGGCCTGACGCCGGCGGTGCCGCCGCCCGCCGCGGCGGTGCCGCCCGCGTTGCCGCCGGCGCCCGCCGTGCCGGAAACTCCGGCGCCGGTGACCTATTCGGTCAAACCCGGTGACTCGCTCTGGAAGATTGCCAAGAACCAGAACACCACCCTGGCCGAGTTGATGAAGGCCAACAACCTGACCAAATCCAGCGTGCTGAAAGTCGGCCAGAAGCTGACCATCCCGGCCAAAGCGGCGGCTGCGGCGGAGGTGGCGAGTGCGCCCGCCGTGACGGCGGTGAGCGCGGGCGGCGACACGGGCGCGGCCTACACGGTCGTGGCCGGTGATTCGCTCTGGAAGATCGCCAACAAGAACGGCACCACGGTCGCCGCCTTGAAACAGGCCAACAATCTGACCAGCGATTCGCTGAAGGTCGGCCAGAAGTTGACGCTCCCCGGCAAGTCCACGGGTGTCGCGGCCGCCGCGCCCGCGCCCGCGACGGCCAGCGCCGGCATCGTGCCGTGGTCGCCGAGCGCGACGTACCGCGAGCCGGGCACGTACACGGAAAATAATCAGACGATTCACGTCGTGGACATGAACGAGTCCCCGGCGATCATCGCGCGCCGTTACGGCGTGCGGGTGGACGAGTTGATGAAGGCCAACGGGATCACCAATCCCGGCCAGATTCATTACGGTCAGACGTTGATCATCCCGGTCGCGCCGGCCGTTCAACCGGCGGCGAATCGGACCACGTCGGCAGCTCCGATCGTTTCCGCGACGAATGTGAACTGATGACGAGAGACTGAAGACGGTTGGTTGGGTCGGGTGGGGGGCGCGCCGTCGGGCGCGTCCCCCGTGCCGGCAAGCTGACCGGGGAGCGCATGAACAAGACGGCCATTACGCTGCTGGTGGTGACGCTGGTGCTGTTGACGGTGGGGATTGTGATGTTGTTCAGCACCAGCGCGGCGTATGCGCGCGACCGGTATGGCGACGCGCATTATTTGCTGAAGCGACAGTTGGTTTGGACGCTGATCAGCGGCGTGGCGTGTGTGGCGGCGGCGCGGGTGCCATATCCGAAGTTGCGGCCGGCCGCGTGGGTGTTGCTGGGGTTGGCGGTGGTGATGCTGGCGGCGGTGTTGATCCCGGGCATTGGCGTGAAGGTGGGCGGGGCGCGGCGCTGGCTGGCGTTGCCGGGAATGCGGTTTCAACCGTCGGAATTCGCCAAGATCGCCCTGGTGGTCTGGCTGGCGTACTGGCTGGCGCGAGAGCAACGGCGATTGCACAAGTGGACGCGCGGGTATCTCGTGCCGATGGGCGTGGTGGGAGCGGTGTTGCTGCTGATTTTGGCGGAACCGGATTTTGGGACGACGGCGTTGCTGGGGGCGGTGGCGCTGGCGGTGATGTTCGTGGCCGGGGTGCGGCTGCGGTTTCTGGTGCCGACGGTGCTGGCCGGCGCGGCGGCGTTTGGCGCGTTGATCATGCACAGCCCGGTGCGGGCGCAGCGGATGTTCGCGTTTCTGGATTTGGAGAAGTACCGGGAGGGGGCGGGGTATCAGGTGTGGCAGGCGATTTTGGCGTTTGGGTCCGGTGGTGTCAGCGGGTTGGGGTTGGGGAATTCGCGGCAGAAGATGTTTTACCTGCCGGAAGCGCACACGGATTTCATTTTCCCGATCATCGGCGAGGAGCTCGGTTTGGCCGGGTCGCTGGCGATTGTGGTGTGCTTTGCGATTTTGTTCGGCTGCGGCGTGGCGGTGAGTCTGAAGGCGCCGGATTTGTTTGGCCAGTATCTCGGGTTGGGCGTGACGTTTTTGCTGGGGTTGCAGGCGTTGATCAATATCGCGGTGGTCACGGCGTGGTTGCCGACGAAGGGGTTGCCGTTGCCGTTCATCAGTTTTGGCGGCTCGAATTTGTTGATGAGCATGACGTGTATCGGGCTGTTGTTAAGCATTTACCGGCACGGCGCGGCGGAAGCGCCCAAGGAGGAGCACGAATTCTTTGCGAAGCGCGCGGCGTTGTCGTAGGTCATGCGCCCGCGTTTTTGCTGCTTGGTGTTATTGGATGAAACGAACGTTACATAGGCGCCTAACCATTGGGGTGGCTTGGGCCATTAGCCTGCTGCTTGCACCGCAAGGAATTGCCATTGATGACTACGGTTGGCGCTGTACGAATAGCAATAATCAGATTCACATCCGGATTTGTGGATCCGCACCTGCGGGTGCCGTGTCTTTCAACGGTGGGATTGACGGGAACGGCTACTACCAATCGGGCCGGGTGACGACCGATCAACAAGCCTATTGTGTCGAGTGGACGTTTCCGACGACGGACTTCACCGCTGGCTCGACACATACGGCGCGACTTCGGTTCTGCGACAACGATTGCGCGAACATTCTTGGAGAAACGGTGGTGCAGTTTGGTCCCGTCGGCGGGGGAGAAGATGTCCACTGGTTTACGGGCGGCACGAATTACCCCGGCTCCACCCCGTTGGTCTTGGACTGCACTCCGCGGATGGAACCGGCACCTGATAACGATCCTTGCCGCAGCGGACAGGCGGCCAGCATTGCGTTTCCCGCGACCGCGATGCGCGGTGAAGACCGAACCCAGAACGCGGTAAAGCAGGATCCGGTGACCTTGGGAGCCGGGGCATCCTTCTTCGAGGATCCTGACCGATTGCCGGTGCCGTTGCCGGGGCGGACGTTTTCGACTGCGTTGGCTTTTGGACGCTACCAGTCCAGCGGCAACCCCGCAGTGGACCCTTTCTACGGCGGGTGGACTCACAACTACAACGTCCGGCTGATTGATTTGACTGCTGAGGTCTTCATTACCGATTGGCAGGGGAGCCGGCGAACGTTTGTCTCCACGAACGGAGTGTATGAGGGTGACGGCACCAGCAGCCTCGTCAAGACGAACGGGCATTTTGTGTGGACGCTGCCGCATGGCACGAGATTTGTCTTCAACGGCAATTACGGCAACCGGCTCACAAATATCACCGATCGAATCGGTAACTCCGTTCTGCTCAAGTACAGCAACAGAAACGTGCTGACGGGTGCGCTCGACAACGCCGGCCGCAAACTGTTCGTGAGCTTCGCGGGGCGTGAGCTTCGCGGGGTCAGGTCTTAGCAAGTAACATTTGATCGAGACGATGAGAAAGCAGCGAACAATTGAAACGGTGATCGCCGGGTTTGGCATGGCGGTCCGATGGCTCGCATTAACCATCCTCTCTCTGGTGGTCGTGACGCTATCGGGCAGCACGACGGCCCACGGCTACGCCCCCGTCTGCGACGCGCTGGGGCGCTTGGTGCAACAGACGGC
>CAZHLM010000111.1:0-7068 GCA_964533295.1 uncultured Verrucomicrobiota bacterium | reverse complement strand
GCGCGAAGGCGTGGCGCTGACGGCATTGAACTGAAAGGATCGTCCGATGAAATATGCAAGCGTGGCGTTGATCGTGTGGCTGGCGGTGTGCCCGGCCTGGGGTAAGGACAAGCCCGACAGTGAAAAAACCGGTGGGACTTCGTTCCGGGCGTATGACGGCAAGCAGGACTGGCCGACCGGCAACGGGGCGCAGGTGTTGACGGAGTACAGTGTGCCGATTTATCTCGGCGTGCCGAACAAATCCTACCGGGTGTTGGGCCGGATCGTGGACGACCGCAATGACGGTGTCGAGGTGGTCGGCAAGGAACTCGGCGGATTCTTTACCGGCGAGAAAAAGAAGCTGCGGAACATCGCCAATCAGGCGCGGCGGAACGGCGCGGAGGCCGTCGTGATCACTGATCACCCGGATGTGGTGCGCGCGCTGGGCGTGACGGAACGGGAATTGAAAAAAACGTCGCCGCTCGGCCAAGACCGCCAGCGCGCGGTGCTGGCGGTGAAGTTCGGATTGTTCTGAACCAGCAGCGGTGTATAATGCGCGCATGAGGGCGGCGCAGACGTTTGCAGTGGGCGATCCGGTCATCTATCGGAAGGCCAAAGCCTCGCCGCATCCCGGGCCGCGCGCGACGGACATCCGGCCGAGCGAGCAGGGGGAAGATTACTTGTACGAGGTGGACAAGTTTTGGACGGTTTGCGCGTTACCGGCGGATGGACGGATTCAGTGCGTGACGCGGAAAGGGAAGATTCACAGCATCCGGTCCGACGATGTGAATCTGCGCAAGGCGAACTGGTTCGAGCGGTGGTGGTATCGGGATCGGTTTCCCGTGCTGGGAGCGCCGCCGTCGTGACGGGCGATCACTGACACCATTTCCCCCAACGCATGCTTTGGTCGGATTTGGCGATGCTCATGTACATGGCCGGGTCGGTGGGCGCGAGGGTTTGCCGCAGGCCGAGCCATTGGTAAACGGGGATTTTGGTGGTGTAGGTGACCAACCAGCAATCCGGTCGTTCTTCGATGCGACTCGGTTGCGGCCAGTACACTTTCGCCAATTGCGGTCGCGCCCGGAAATGCAGGTCGGCAATCTGCTGGATTTCGCGGATGACCTGGGCCGGGGCCGGATTGGAGACGGGCTGCGCCACCTGCAAGGCCGGGGGTTGGTTCGCGTAGCCGACGATTCGGCCGAAGGTGGGCGTCAACAACACGATCACGAAATATCCAAAACCCGCCGCGGCCATCCCCAAGGCGCCGCGGCGCAGGAGTGTTTTCGTGGCGGCCGTCACGGCGGAGATGGTAACATGACCGGACGATGAAACCAGTTTCCCGTTGCGCCTGGCCGGGCGACGATGCGTTGATGATCGCGTACCACGACACGGAATGGGGCGTGCCGTTGCACGACGACCGAGCGCATTTCGAGTTTCTGGTGTTGGACGCCGCCCAAGCCGGCCTGAGCTGGCGGACTGTGCTCCACAAACGGGAGAACTACCGGCGCGCGTTCGATGGGTTCGACCCGGTCAAGGTGGCTCGCTACACGGACCGAAAAGTGGCGCAACTGTTGCAGGACCCCGGCATCATTCGCAATCGGCTCAAGATTCACGCCGCCATCACCAACGCCCGGCAGTTCCTCGCGGTGCAAGCCGAATTCGGCTCCTTCGACAAATACATCTGGCAATTCGTCGGCGGCCAACCCAAACCGAATCACTGGCGGGCGCTTGCCGAGTTGCCCGCGCGCACGGCGGAGTCCGACGCGATGAGCCGGGATCTGAAGCGGCGCGGGTTCCAATTCGTCGGCTCCACCATCTGCTACGCCTACATGCAGGCGGCGGGGATGGTCAACGACCATGTGGTGAGCTGTTTTCGGCACCGGCAGGTCTCGTAAGCCGGGCGCGTCGGCGGGGTGATTTTGGCTTTGACGGTGGCGGTGGGGAGCCGGTACAAGGAGGCACAATGAAAAACTTGATTCTGAGCGCGGTGCTGGTGGGATTGGCGGGGAGTGGCGTGGTGGCGCAGGATGCGAATGATCCGTTGGCGCCGCACGCGCCGGGCATCTATTACTACACGGAAGCCGGTGGGCAGCGGCAGTTGACGAAGATTGCGCCCGATAACTACGCCAAGACGAAAGGCGGTTTTGCGTTTTTTGCGGGGTATGGTGAGCAGTCGAAACAGAAGGCGGTGATCGAAGGGGCGCACGCGGAATTGCAGATCAGCGAATCGCGGCCGGTATTCTATTTTTACATTAGCGCTGCGGCGGGTGGTTTGGGCGAAGAGTCGGCCGTGACGCCCGAGGACTACGTCTTGTCGGAAATGCAGATCAAGAAGGACAAGAACGAGCGGCGGTTGACCATCGGCAAGGTCGGAGCCTACAGCGGCGCGAAGATGGGTGCTGACAAGAAAGCCGTCCGCGGGTTCGACGTGGAGAAGGTGGGCGAGGGGATTTACAAAGTCACCGTTTCGCAGGATTTGAAGGCCGGCGAGTATTGCTTCTTTCGGCCGATTGCCGGGCAGGGGACGTTTTTCCCGTTTGGGATCAAGTAACGCCGCCGCGGCGGCAAGCCCGGGTCAGGGGTGGTAGGCGGCGTTTCTGCGCTTGACCGGGTGGCGGCGGTTTCGTAACAACGGCCTCGTTTCCGAACCCCGTTGGAGAAAAGGAGAAGGAGTCTGGATGAAACGTCTTGGTATGTGCTTGGCCGTGGTGTTGTTTGCGCTGGGGGCGTCGTCGGCGTACGCGGCGCTGCCGGAGCTGGGTGCGAAAGAGCCGATTCCCGCGATCTGGTGGGTGGCGCCGATTGGGGCGTTGTTGGCGCTGGGAGCGGCGGCCTACTTCTACACGTGGATGAAGAAGCAACCGGAAGGCGATGAGACGCAAATCAAGATTGCCTCCCACGTTCGCGCGGGTGCGCTGGCCTACCTGAAGCAGCAATACAAGGTGGTGGCGATTGTGTTTGCGGTCGTGTTTGTGTTGTTGCTGCTGCTGGCGTTTGTTTTCAAGGTGCAGGAACCCGTCGCGCCGTTTGCGTTTCTGACGGGCGGCTTGGTATCGGGCTTGACCGGCTTCATCGGGATGAAGACGGCCACGTTCGCCAACAACCGCACCGCCACTGCCGCCAAGCAATCCCTCAACGACGGTTTGAAAGTCGCCTTTCGCTCGGGCGCGGTGATGGGGTTGAACGTCGTCGGGTTTGGCGTGCTGGCCATTTCGATCTGGTTTTACTGCCTGTACACGCTGACCGATTTCGGGATTCACAAAGTGACCGTGGCGCTGCTCTCGTACAGTTTCGGCGCCAGTTTGCAGGCGTTGTTCGCGCGTGTCGGCGGCGGCATCTTCACCAAAGCGGCGGACGTCGGCGCCGACCTGGTCGGCAAAGTCGAAGCCGGTATTCCCGAAGACGACCCGCGCAACCCGGCCACCATCGCGGACAACGTCGGCGACAACGTCGGCGACGTGGCCGGCATGGGCGCGGACTTGTACGAATCGTTTTGCGGCTCGATTCTGGCCGCGGCGGCGCTGGGTGCGGCGGCGTTTTTCGCTTCCAGCACGGACCTGGCGTTGCGGGCGGCGATTTTGCCGATGGTCATTGCCGGCGTGGGCACGGTGTTGAGCGTGGTCGGCGTGCTGGTGGTGCGCACCAAGGAAGGCGCGTCGCAGAAGGAACTGCTGGCCTCGTTGGGGCGCGGCGTGAATCTGAGTTCGATCCTGATCGTCATCGCGTCGTTTCTGCTGACGAAGCTGATCTTGCCCGAACACTTCGGCGTGTTCTGGTCCATCGTCAGCGGGTTGGTGGCCGGGCTGGTGATCGCGAAGGCCACCGAGTACTACACGGCGGCGGATTTCAAGCCGACCCAGTACATCGCCCAACAGGCCAAGACCGGCCCCGCGACGGTGATCATTGCCGGTATTTCGGTGGGCTTCCTCTCGACGTGGATTCCGGTGCTGGCGGTGGTGGTGGGGATCATGTTTGCGTTTGGCACGGCCGGTGGGTTTGGGAATCTGGAATACGGCTTGTACGGCGTCGGCGTGGCGGCGGTCGGGATGCTCTCGACGCTGGGAATCACGCTGGCGACGGATGCCTACGGCCCGATTGCGGACAACGCCGGCGGCAACGCCGAGATGAGCCATCAACCGCCCTTTGTGCGCGAGCGGACCGACGCGCTGGATTCGCTCGGCAACACCACGGCGGCGACGGGCAAAGGGTTTGCGATCGGCTCGGCGGCGCTGACGGCGCTGGCGTTGCTGGCGGCGTTCATGGAAGAAGTGCGGGTGGCGCTGGGTCGCAGCCTGTCGGTCATCGAACAGCAAGCGGTGGCGCGGATGCCGTTGAAAGATTTGATCAACGACTACCTGCCCGAACGGATGGGCTGGGAGATCACCCTGCTGGATCCGAAGGTGTTGGCGGGGATTTTCATCGGCGCGATGCTGGTCTGCTTGTTCAGCGCGCTGACGATGCTGGCGGTGGGTCGAGCGGCGGGCAAGATGGTTGAGGAAGTCCGCCGCCAGTTCCGCGAAATCAAGGGGATCATGGAGGGCAAGGCCGATCCCGACTATGCGTCGTGCGTGGCGATCAGCACCCAGGGCGCGCAACGCGAGATGGTGTTGCCGAGCATTCTGGCCGTGGTGGTGCCGGTCATTACCGGCCTGATCTTTGGCGTGCCGGGCGTGATGGGCTTGCTGGTCGGCGGTTTGAGTACCGGCTTCCTCGTGGCGGTGATGATGGCCAACGCCGGCGGCGCGTGGGACAACGCCAAAAAGTGGATCGAAAGCGGTCAGCTCGGCGGCAAACGCAGCGATGCGCACAAGGCCGCGGTCGTCGGTGACACGGTCGGCGATCCGTTCAAGGACACCTCCGGGCCGTCGTTGAACATCCTGATCAAGTTGATGAGCATCGTCAGCATTGTCGTCGCCGGTGTGGTGGTGAAGTTCTCCCCGGCCATCGCGAAGCTGTTGCAGATGCAGTAACCAGCCCGCCCGTGCGCAGTGGCACGGGGGCGGCTAGTTTGGGCCAGCGAATGAACGTTCGCTGGCCCATTTTGTTGCTGGTATTGGCCACGGCCACAGGGCGCGCCGAATGGCAGGCCGCGCTCCGTCTGCGTGATGGCTCCCGGCTGATTGGTGTGCCGACCGAGCCGGTGCTGACCGTGCAGGCGCCCGGAGTGGGGACGGTGGCGGTGCCGTGGGAGCGGATCCGACGCCTGCAGTTTGAGACCAACCAGAACGTTACTGTCCAATTCCTCAATCATGACAAACTGGCGGGCCGCGCGGCCGACCGGCGCGTCACGGTGCAAACGTTGTTTGGCGTGCGCTCGGTGCCGGTGGAGCTGATTCGGCAGGCGCAGTTTCGTCCTGCCGGTGGTCGCGACGTGGAGTGGGAAGTCCTGCCCATCGCGCCGCGTGATTTCGACAGCCGGCCGCCAACCCCGGCGATTATGGAGGATGGAGCTGCGGTGTTGGATGGCTGGCAGGTGCGGTCGGGGCGAACCTTCACCCGGCCGGTGACGTTCGAATGCGTGGCGACGTTGACCCGCGCCTCCACGCGCAACGCGGCGCTGGCGTTGCGGTTTGTGCCCACGGGTGAGCCGCGCGATGTCGTGCCCCGGCGCGCGGTCGTGGTGACGGTCGGGCAGTCGCAGACGGGACGGCATTTTATCAATGTCGCACGCAACGACGCGCCGCCGGTCACGCTGTATGACGAGTTGGGCGCGTGGGAGGTCGGCGCGCCGTACCTGCTGCGGGTCAGGTGGGATGAGGATCGGATCGAGGTCGCGCTCAACGAGCGGGTCTTTGTCACGCGCGCCGTGGTGGCATGGTATGAACGGTTTCATCTCGATTTGGCCGCCGGTGGGACGGGAGACCGGTGGGAGGTCACGGATGCTGTGGTGCGCACGCCATGAAGATTCGCACCAGCCTGCTGATCGCCGTGGTCGTTACGTCGGGCCTGGCAGCGCCGCTGCCGGTGACAGTGACATTGCGTGACGGCACGCGGTTGATTGGGCGCGCCGCGCCGGTCGTGGTGCCGGTTCATCTCGGCGCGCAGGTCGTGACCAACCTGCCGCTGGAGCAGATCCGATCGGTGACGCGGATGGCGGAGGACGGGGCGCTGTTGTTTGAACTCGGTCACGGTGCCGCGCTGCGGGGGCGAGTGCAGGCCCCGGTCGTGGCGCTGGATACCGCCCTCGGGCCGGTGGAGCTGGCGTGGGCGGTGGTGGAGGAATTGCAGGTGGAAACGCCGACCGGGGATGTGACGTGGTTGACGGCGGCGGGCGCGCCCGGCGTCCAGCAGGCGCGCGGCGGTGAGATGGTCCTGAGCGGTGGTCGGACGTGGACCCGGCAGAGGTTTCGGGCGCCGTTGGTGGTGGAAGGTGAGGTGATGCTGACCAGCCGGGTCCCGGATGGGTCCGGCTGGTTCGAGATGGCGTTGGTGGCGGAAGCGAAACAACGCGGGACACCCGAACGGCCGGTCAGCGTCCGACTGTTGTATGGAGCGCTGTCGAAAGAAGGGATGCAGGATGGTGTGGTGTTGCGGCAGATGAACACCGCGCAGAACACAACGCGCCGGCCCGGTGAGCCTCCGTTTGTTCTCGCGCCCGGCGCGTGGCATCGGGTGCGGTGGGAGGTGCGGGGTGATCTTCTGCGGTTCGAGTTGAATGGTCGGACGCACGAACTCGGCGGCGTTCACCGGCCGTCGGTGCCGGTCGCGTTGGAACTGAGCAGCCGCGATGCGGCGACGCGGTGGCGGGTGCGGGATTTCACCGTCCGCGGCAGCAGCGGTCCGGCGGGGTGCGATGTCGAACCCGGTCGGTCCGCGCGCAGCGGCGATTCGGTCCGCGAGCTGACCGACTGGCTGACAGGAACGTTTTTGGGCCGACCGGCTTTTTAGCGCAACCGCTCCGGTCGCGCCGCCGGTCGCCATTGGTTTTCAGCCACGCAATCGCCCCGCCTCGCGGGGACGCTCGGCCCACCGGCGTTTCCGAGAACGTCGCGGTGGGGGCTTGTAGGAACGAACCGGCGTCATGCGGGGTTTGTGGGAGCGCTCTTTTGGGCGCGGCCGGTGGCGCGCTCGGTGGCGCGAGCGTCCCCG
>CAZHLM010000110.1:5355-7087 GCA_964533295.1 uncultured Verrucomicrobiota bacterium | reverse complement strand
AGGATCACCTGGAACAACGCCCAGACGTCCTTCTGCGTCTCGAAATGATCCCGCCGGTCGCCGAGCACGTGGACATTTTTTACGAGACCCCAGTTCTGCAACTCCTTCAAACTGGTGCTGACGTTCGATCGCGCCACCGCCAGCGTCTCGGCAATCTCCTCGGCCGTCAGCGGTTTCGGCGCGATGAACAACAACGCGTGAATCTGCGCCACCGTGCGATTGATCCCCCAGCGGGTTCCCATCTCGCCCCAGTGCAATACGAACTTCTTGGTCAGCGGCGTCAGCTTCATTTCTGTCGTGACTGAAACTACTGAATCGGATGCAACACGTCAAGCGACGGTTTCACCGGCGCCGCCGACGGCGACCGCGTCCGTCCTTTCCAGCCCACATCGCCGCCCAGCAACGCCCGCCACTGAATCGCCATCAGCACCAACACGCCCAGCGGATGCCACACCGCGCCCCACCATGACTGCCGGTAGCGCACCGCTGCCACCAGTCGCGGCAAATATCCCAAACCCACCGCCGCCCAGAGCCACGTCGGCGCCCCGCCACTCAAACACATCAGCACCGGCAACGTCTGCCCGCCGACCAACAACACCGTCCACAACCCAATCGCGGCCGGCGCGCCCAATCCTTCCGTCGCGTTCTTTGCCAGCCCCCGCCAGACCTCACCGGCATTCCGATACATCCGGCAACTCGCCACGTCGGTCGCATCGCACAAATCCGTCCGCAACCCCGCCCGCCGAAACGACCGCGGCAGCGTCACCCCGTCATGCCGGGAAGCCCGAATTGCCGCATGCCCCCCGGCCCGATCGTACGCCGACCGCCGCGCCAGAAACAACTGCCCGCACCCTGCCGCCAACGCCGGCCAGCGCCATTTTCTCATCGCGGCCATCGGCAGGAATCCCAGCAGGATGAAATGAATCAGCGGGATGAGCAACTTCTCCAGCCACGTGCCGGTGACCTGCCGCGGAATACCGCTGACCAAATCCGCCCCGCTCGATTGCAAAAACCCAACCAACCGCGCCAGCCCGTCGCGTTCGAGCCGCACATCGGCATCGAGGAACAACAACAAATCATGCCGGGCCTCCCGGCTCAGCACCCAGCAAGCGTGTTGTTTCCCGCACCAACCGTCCGGCAGGGCCGGGATCGAAACGACGCGCGCCCCGGCCGCCCGCGCGATCTCCGCCGTGCGGTCGGTCGAATGATCATCGCCGACAATCACCTCCACCGCGACGCCTTCACTGGCCAGGGCCGATTCCACCGCGCCGCGAATCGCCGCTTCCTCATTGCGTGCCGGGATCAACACCGACACCGCCGCCCTGCCGGCTCGCGGCGGCCGCCGATACAGCCACACGTTCCACAGAAACATCGCCGCCGGGATGGCCGCGAGGACGAAGCTGATAATGGCGATGGTTTCGATCATAACGACGGCCCCTCACGCTGGCCCTCTCCCTGCAAACGGGCAGAGGGAATCGCATTGGAAATTCCCTCTCCCCACTCGATGGGGAGAGGGTCAGGGTGAGGGGTTTCCCGGCTACAGTTCACCCTTCATGCTCCCGCTTAAATGCTTCGCCGCGCCAGCGCGCTTGCAACCGGCGCCATTGATCGTAGAACCCGCCCACACCGGCACTGCCGTGCAGCACGATTTGAAACTCACCGGCGGCCCGCCGCAACGACGCCCCTGCCAGCGCATCTTGGGTCCTTTCCAGCGCCGCTTCCAACTCCGCGC
>CAZHLM010000110.1:0-5255 GCA_964533295.1 uncultured Verrucomicrobiota bacterium | reverse complement strand
AGAAACTGCGCCGCGCCGCGCCGCGTGTTTTTTTCGACGGGGAAGAAACCCAGCTTGCGAAAAATCCGGTAGCGTTCCAACTGCGCCGCTTCCATCGGCGCGTAGTGCCGGCGGTGCGGGAAGAAATGCCGGGCGAGGATCAAGCAAATCAAGGGATCCCACCAACCCGGGTGATTCAGATACACCACCAGCGGGCCGGTCGTCAGCGGCGGTTGGCCGGCCACGCGCACGGCATGAAAATGCCGCGCCACGTACCGCCGGGCGTAGCCGGTAAACCACCACAGCCGCCAGCGCGAAATCGGCGGCGCTTCAGGCGGCGCCGACCGGCTCGCGCTGCGCGACCCGATGATGGGCGCAATGGCAACTGACGCAGGCTTCATCATGATCCAGGGTATCCGCCGCAATCCAACCACTCATCAACACCATCGGCATTCCCGGCCCGGGATGCGCGGCCCCGCCGGCGAGGTACAAGCCTTTCGTCGTGGTCCGGTTCGCCGGCTTGAACGCGCCCGTGAACCGGCCGTGGCTGGCCAGTCCGTAGATGGCGCCGTTCAGGACGTGGTACCGGTCGTGAATGTCCTGCGGCGTCAAGGCCCGCTCGAACACGATTCGCTCCTCGATGTCGCGCAACCCGGCGGTGCGTTTTAATTTTTCCAGAATGACGCGCCGGTAGGCGGGGAACATGTTGTTCCAATCGTGATGCGGTCGCAGGTACGGCGTGTGCACCAGCACATACAACGCTTCCCCCCCCGGCGGCGCCACCGCCGGCTCGGTCTGCGCTGGCGCGCACAAGTAACAGGTCGGGTCCGGCGCCGGCTCGCCCCGCCGGTAAATCCATTCAAACTCCTCGTGCGCGTCGCGCGAGAAAACAAAATCGTGGTGGAGCAGGTGATCGTAACGCTTGCTTAAACCGAGATAGAGCACCACACCGGAACAGGCTGGCTCGTAGTCCCGCGCCGGTTCCGCGCCGAGCAGTTCGCGCTGCGTCCGCACGGCGTCCATGTTCGAGACCACGGCGGCGCACTCGAAATGTTCGCCGTCCGCCAGATCAATGCCGGTCACCTTGCCCGCCACCGTGCGAATCTTCTTCACCTCGACGCTGGTGCGGAACGTCACGCCCAGTTCTTCCGCCAAACGCCGCAACGCCCGCGGCACCGCGCCCGTGCCGCCGCGCGGGTACCAGATGCCTTCGCTGGTTTGCATGTGGGCGATGCCGCACAGCACCGCCGGTGCCGCGTCCGGCGCCGAGCCGACGTACTGCGTGAAATGATCGAGCATCTGCGAGACGTTCTTGTCCGGCACGAACGAGCGAATGCTGCCGGCCACGGTCCGCCCCATTTTCATGGACAGCACGTCGCGCAGCGTACCGGCCTTGAACGTGTTGCGGGAATCGAACATGTCCCAGAGCGATCCCAGCGACCGCCAGAAAAAGTATCGCTCGGAAATCGCGTGCAGCCGCTCCGACCATTCGATGAAATCCCGGTAGCCCGCGCCGACCTTCGCCACCATCCGCTCCACGTCGCTCTCCAGGTCCAGCGTCGAACCATCCTCAAAAAAACAGCGCCATTGCGGGTCGAGCGGAATCAACTCCAGATAGTCGGTCATGTCGCGGTCGGCCTCGGCAAAAATCCGCCGCAGCACCGACGGCAGCGTCAAAATCGTCGGACCCATGTCGAAATGAAACCCATCGCCGTCCAGCGTGGCCGCCTTTCCGCCGAGCCAGTCGTTGCGCTCGAACAACGTCACCGCGTGTCCGCGCGCCGCCAACGTACACGCCGCCGCCAGCCCGCCCAGCCCGCCGCCGACCACTGCCACCGGATATTTCTTCGCCATGATCATGTTCGACTTCTCCTCGTTGCTGCCTGCATGAAATTCCAAACCGCCCGGCCCCGCGCGCGCCAGCCCTTGCCGTGCGCCGCCCGCAGATACGCGGCAAACAACTCCGCGTCATTCGCGCCGGCAGGGTTCAGATGCGGCCGGGCTTTCCCGCGTCGCACCGCAATCGCTTTCAGTTGCGTCATCGCCAGCAAGCCGGCCGCGCCGCGCGTCACGCCAAACCCGCTGCGCCCGCGGCCGCCGAACGGAAACCGCGGATCAGCCGTCGGCACGATCATGTCGTTGACCGTCACCGCGCCGGCGCGGACGCGTCGCGCCAGTTCCGTCGCCCCCGGCTCGCGACCAAACACGCTTGCGCCCAACGCGAACGGTGATTGGGCGGCCAGTCGGAGCGCTTCGTCGTCGTCGCGCACCGGGATGACGGACAGCCCCTCACCCTGGCCCTCTCCCCGCAAGCGGGGAGCGGGAATCGCATGGGAAATTTCCTCTCCCCATTCGATGGGGAGAGCGTCAGGGTGAGGGGCGAACAGCCGTCGCCGCAACTCACCGGCCAGGCTCTCATGCGCAAACACCCGGCGCGGTCGCATGCAGACCGCGCCCTTGCCCAACTGCGTCCCGAACCGAATTGCCTTCACCACCAGATCCAAATCCGCATCGGCGCGGACGAACACGGCGTCGTCGCCGGACAGCTCGAGAATTGCCGGGGTAATCGTCGGGGCCAACTGGGCGAGCACGTTTTCGCCGGTCTCGGCCGAGCCGGTAAAGACCACCAGATCCGCGCCGAGATCGGCGGTGGCGATCGTTTCGTCCAGCACGCGCAGCCGGTCGGTTTCCACGATGCGCGCAAACGCCTCCGCCGCCGGCTGACCACCGGGCGCCGGTTTCCACAGCACGTCGTTGCCGGCCACGATCGCCTGCAACGTGTGGACGGCCGGCAGGAACAGATGATTGTTGCCGGGCGCGATCACCAGCACGGTGCCGAACGGGTCCCGGCGCAATTCAATTTCCACGTCCCGCAGCCAGAACGGCCGGCCCGAGGCCGGTAGCCGTTGCGGCGCGAGAACGCGGTCGGCTTCCCGCTCCAAAAACCGGCAGGCATCCGCCAGGGGCAACACCTGCGAGACGAGGGCCTCGGCGACAGGTAGCCCGGTCAGCCGGGCCAGTTGCTCTGCTCGTTCGGCGATGCGGGCGCGGATGCGGCGTAGTGGCAGCCGTGGCGGCGAACGCGGCTCGCGCGTCGCCACGACCGGGGTCGTCTTCGTCAGCGTGTTCACGCCGGTACCTCGGCCAGTTGCGGAGCGGGGACCGACGTCGCGCCCAAATCTTCGGCCACCAACCGGCTGGTGATCCGCGCCGATTCGAAAATCACCGGCAGCCCGCTGCCCGGATGCGTGCCGCCGCCGACCAGATAGATGCCGGCGACATCCTCGAACCGGTTGTGCGGACGCAGGTGCAACATCTGGCCGAAGTTGTGGGCGAGGTTGAACGTGGCGCCCCGGTAAATTTCGTGTTGCCGATCCCAATCCGCCGGCGTGACCACGCGCTCGTAGCGGATGCGATTTTCCAGGCCGGTCAGGCCGATCTTTTCGAGTTGCTTCAACGTGCGGGCGCGGAACGCGACCTTCTCGCGGGTCCAGTCCACGTTCGGATGCTGATGGGTGACCGGCACCAGCACATACAAAGTGCTCATGCCCGGCGGCGCCAGCGTCGGGTCGGTGGCGCTGGCGTTTTGGACGTAGAACGACGGGTCGGCCGACAGGATGTGTTCCTGTTCGATCTCGCGGAGGTTTTGCCGGTAGTTCTCGGCGATGTAAATGTTGTGATGCGCAAGCGGGTCGTACCGGCCTTCGATGCCGAGGTACATCATGAACGTCGAGCAGGAGTATTTCTTTTTCGCCAGTTGCCGGTTCGACCAGCGGCGACGCAGCCGGTCGGGCACGAGCCGTTCCATCGCGCGCGCGAAATCGGCATTGATCACCAGCGCGTCGCCGCGCAACGTCCGCCGCGCGGTGCGCACCCCGGTGGCGCGGCGGCCGGTGAAGAGGATTTCCTCGACCGGCTCGTTGAGGTGAATTTCCACGCCGAGATCGAACGCAACGCGCGCCATCGCCGCCGTCACCGCGCCGCAGCCGCCGATCGGGTGCCAGACACCGCTGTCGTATTCGAGGAACGAGAGAATGGAAAACAGGCTCGGGCAGACGAACGGCGACATGCCGAGGTATTTGGATTGGAACGTGAACGCCAGTTGCAGCCGGGGGTCGCGGAAGTACGTGGCGAGATTGTCGGCCAGCGATTCCCACGGTTTCAGCGTCGGCAGCAGTTTCAACATCCGCAGATTCGCCACGTCGCGCCAACTGTGAAACGGCATCTGCAAACAGGGCATGAACTGCTGGAGTTTGCGGCGGTTGTCGTCGAGGAATCGCCGGAAATTCAGCGCGTCGGCGGGCGACAGCCGCGCCATCTCGGCTTCCATCTGCTCGACGTTCGGCGTGCAGTTCAGTTCGCCGCCCGCGCCAAAGGTCAGCCGGTACTGCGGGTCGAGTTTGACCAGCCTGACCTCGTCGCGCAGCCGGCGTCCGACGGCGGCGAAAATCTCTTCCAGCACCTGCGGATACAGGAAGAACGTCGGGCCGACATCGAACTTGAACCCGTCGGCCTCGATGGTCGAGGTCCGCCCGCCGATCTGCGGCTGGCGTTCGAGAATGGTGACTTGGAACCCCCGGTGCGCCAGCAGCATCGCCGCCGCCAACCCGCCCGGCCCCGCTCCCACAATGATGATGTGTTTTTGTTTCGCCATGATGAAAACCTCACCGTCTGCAACCGCATCGAAGGATTGGATGAACATTCTTTTCCGTCGTTTCAGAAATTTGCTGATTCTCCTGCCGCTGGCATCCACCGGTCACGCGGCGGACCTTGCCGATGCCAAACGGCTGCATTACCGCGGCTGCGAAGGCGACCGCCCGGCCGCCATCCGCGCAGAGCAGATGCTGACCAGCCTGGCGGCCGCCACACCCGCCGACCCGGTGGTGATGGCGTATCTCGGCAGCGCGCGGATGCTGGCCGCGGCGCGCGCGTGGCAACCGCTGCGGAAACTGGAGCTGACCAAACAAGGCGCGGCGTTGCTCGATGACGCGGTCGCCGCCGCGCCTGAGAATCTGGAAATTCGGTTTCTGCGGGGCGCGTCGCTCTATCACCTGCCGGCCTTCTTCAACAAACGCGCCGCTGCCGAAGCCGATTTTCGCTGGGTGGTCGACCGGCTCGGCACGACCCAACTGGAACCGGCTCTGGCGGCGGCGGCGTTGTACTATGACGGCCTGACCCGCGCCCGGCACCGCGACCACGAATCCGCCCGGCAGGTCTGGCAAACCGCCGTGGCCCTCGCCCCCGACTCGAAAGCCGGCAAAGACGCCGCGGCGCGG
>CAZHLM010000109.1:0-7114 GCA_964533295.1 uncultured Verrucomicrobiota bacterium | reverse complement strand
GCTCGCGGGGACGCTCGCGCCACCGGTCGCGCCCGGAAGGGCGCTCCCACAACAGAAGCTTGGGATTTGGTCGGCGCACCAAGGAAAATCATGAAGAAACATCTGCCAACATTTGCCGGGGTTTTGCTGGGGCTGTGTTTCCTGGCGGCGAGCGTACCGGTGTTGTTTCATCTCGTGCCCATCCCGCAAATGCCGGAAGGGACGCCGATCGCGCATTTCATGGCGGCATTCGCGCCGACCGGGTACATGACCTTCGTAAAAATGTGCGAACTGGCCGGCGGTATTCTCGTGGCCATCCCGCGCACCCGGAATCTCGGCTTGCTCGTGCTTGGGCCGATCATCGTCAACATTATGGTGTTTCACCTGTGCATCACGTCGGCCAAAGACCTGATTAATCCGATGTTGGGTGCAATTGTCGTGTTCGCGCTCTACTTGCTGTGGGTCGAACGCAAAGCATTTGGAGAACTGATTTCCCATGCTCGTTAAAATCCTTCTCACGGTCGGGGTTCTGCTCGTCATGTTCCTCGTCGCGACGCGACCGGTGATTTGCGTGAGCCGGTCGGCCACGATACCGGCGCCGCCCGCGGTCGTCTTCGAGCAGGTGAACGATTTGCACAAATGGGAGGCGTGGTCGCCGTGGGCCAAGCTCGATCCGAATGCCAAACAGACAGTCGCCGGGCCGGGCGTCGGCGCGGGCGCGAGTGTCCATTGGGCCGGCAACCGCAGGTCGGCGGCCAATTTGAGCGGGGGGTTGCGAACTTGAAAGCCGTGGTGGCAAAACAATAGGAGCGGACAATGAGCACGGTACGCGTGTTGGTCGGGACGAAAAAGGGCGCGTTCATCCTGGAAGCGGATGGCGCGCGGAGGAACTGGCGGATGACCGGGCCGCATTTTGCGGGTTGGGAGATTTATCACCTGAAAGGGTCGGCGGTGGATCCGAACCGGATTTTCGTGTCGCAATCGAGCGGATGGTTCGGGCAGATCATCCAGCGGTCGGATGATGGCGGGAAGACGTGGACGATTCCCGGTGGCGAGAAGATACCGGGACCGTACGATTCGCCGGGCGGGGTGAGCAACAAGTTCGCCTACGAGGGCGACATCGGGACGCATCTGTGGTACGACGGCACGGCGCGACCCTGGGAATTCAAGCGAGTCTGGCATCTTGAGCCGTCGCTGACGGACCCGGACACCTGCTATGCCGGCGTGGAAGACGCGGCGTTGTTCAAAACGACCAACGGCGGCCAGTCCTGGTTCGAACTGCCGGCCTTGCGGCGGTGCAAGGGCGAGCTGTGGCAGCCGGGCGCGGGCGGGATGGGGTTGCATACGATCCTGCTCGATCCGACGAATCCGGCGCGGATGTTCGTGGCGATTTCGGCGGCGGGGGTATTTCGCACCAATGATGCCGGTCGGTCATGGCGACCGGCCACGAAGGGATTGAACATGCAGTATGAGTTGCCGGACAAGAGCGCGGAGGTCGGTCACTGTGTCCACCGCATCGCGATGCATCCGACGCGGCCGGAGGTGTTGTTCATGCAGAAGCATTGGGACGTGAACCGCAGCGACGACGGCGGGGCCAGTTGGCGCGAGGTGTCCGGCAATCTGCCGAGCGATTTTGGGTTTCCGATTGAGGTTCACGCCCACGAGCCGAACACCATCTACGTCGTCCCGATCAAGAGCGATTCCGAACATTATCCGCCGGAAGGCAGGCTGCGGGTGTACCGGAGTCGGGCCGGTGGGGATGAATGGGAGCCGTTGACGAAGGGACTGCCGCAACAGGATTGCTACGTCAATGTGCTCCGCGACGCGATGGCGGTGGACACGTTGGATGAGTGCGGCATTTACTTCGGCACGACCGGCGGTCAGGTTTATGGCTCGCCCGATGGCGGCGATACGTGGACAATCCTCGCGCGGGATTTGCCGAAGGTGCTCTCCGTGGAAGTTCAGACGCTGAAATGATCCGCGTTGAATTACCGTTCCACTTGCGCAGGCTGGCGTGCGTGGAAGGCCGGGAGGTTCTCATTGACGTGCCGCCGCCGATGACCATCGGCGGAGTGCTCGACGCGGTGGAAGCCCGGTACCCCGTGCTGCGCGGCACGATCCGCGAACACGACACGCTGCGGCGGCGGCCGTTTCTGCGGTACTATGTTGGCCGGGAAGACTGGTCCCACATGCCGGCGGAAACGGAATTGCCGGTGGAGGTTCAGTCCGGGAAGGAACCGTTGGTGATTGTGGGAGCCATTGCCGGCGGACGGTCATCTGGCATTGGAAATGTTGACTTCGGTGGCGAAACTCTGAATACAATAAGACATCGGACATGCCTACGTACGAATACGAATGCCAAAAGTGTGGTCACCGGTTTGAAGTGTTCCAATCCATCAAGGATGCCCCGAAACGCGCGTGCGCCAAGCCGAAATGCCGGGGCCGGGTGAAACGGTTGCTGGGGACGGGCGCGGGAATGATTTTCAAAGGCTCCGGCTTTTACATCACGGATTACCGCAAGCCGGGCTACAAGGAAGCCGCCAAGAAGGATTCGGCCGCGCCCGCGGCGACTCCGGCCAAAACCGATAAACCTGCCGGCACCACGAAAAAGGATTAGCCATGCTCGCCTGCCCCAAATGCGGTTACGACAACGAACTGGGTCGGATTTTCTGTCATCAATGCGGCCAGAAACTCGACATCAACCAAATCAAGCCGCCCAGTCGCGGCGGGAAATCGCTCCGCAAGAAGGGGACGCTGGATGTGGGAAAGATCGTCGGCTGGACGCTGCGGTTGATCCTGTTGGGCGCGCTGGTTTGGTTGGTGTACTCCATCGCGCAGGTGCCGGCGGTTAAAGAGTTGGCCACCACGGATGCCGACCTGGTTGCCTTCTACAAAAAGCGTGACGCGCTGGAAAATGCGATCGCCCTGAAACGGCCGGTGGAGTTGACCTTCACGCAAGCCGAGGTGAACCGGTTCATTGACACCCTCAAGCTCGAAAAACCGGAAGGCAGGGGGCTGGTACTGGCCGCGACGGATTTGCAGTTGGAATTTGAGCGCGACGCGGCCACCGCGATCATCGTGGGCAAAGTCAGCCTCGGCGCGTCGTGGGAAAAGCAACTTTACATCAGCTACACCGGCACCCCCGGCGTGGCCGACGGCCAGTTCGTTTTCACCCCGGTTACGGCTCGGATCGGGGCATTGAAAATCCCGCGCTTCGTGCTGGAACGCACCGGGCTGGTGCAGGGTTGGTTCCGCCAGTTGTTCGGCCAGCTCGAGGAAAAGCGTCTCCTCGACGCCTCCTCCAAGGTGCAGAGCGACACGCAGGCGTTGCTGATTTCGCACGCGCCCCCGCCCAAACCGTAGGAGGCGGGGTCATGCGGCTTACCTGGCTGGCCGTCGCGGTGACGTGGTGGGGGGCCGGTGGGCTGGTTGCGTCGGCACAAACAAACTCACTCCACCGCAGCGTCAGCGTCTCGCGGCAATTCATCTGTTACGCCGCCCAGCCGCTCGTTCCGACCGCGCTGGGCTATCTCGCGGAACAGGTCAAGCGCGAGTGGCTGCGCACGCTGGACCTGCGCGACCAATGGCGCGACCCCATCCTGCTTGTGGTCGAGTCGGCAACTTCCCCGGCGACGCCCACGGGACCGCGCCTGCGCGTCTTCCAGACCGATCTGCATCTCAAATACCAAATCTCCTGGACCAGCCCGCCCGGGGTGGATCCGTCCACGCTGGTCGCCGCGCTCGTCGAAGCCCTGAACGCGGAGTTGGCCAATCGTGAGGAACCGCTCTCGCGAACCACGCCGTATGTGGCCCCGCCCCAACCGCTGTGGCTGACGCTCGGCCTGGCGCGCGCCATCCAGGGACGGGATGAGCGACTCCTCCAACTCGCCCGCCGCACGCGGCTCGACGGCCAGGCTCCCCGCGGAACGTTGCTGCTCGCCACCGCAACGGCGCCCGCCACGGCCGCCGAACGGGACTTGCTGGAAGCCCACGCATGGCTGTTTGTGCAAGGCCTGCTGTCCTTGCCGGACGGCGCGGCGAAACTGCGGAACTTCTTGACGACGCTAGGCGCCACCAAGACCGTCAGCACGTCGTTCTGGGAAACGTACCGAACCGATTTCGCCGGCGAACCGGAGTTCGAGCGCTGGTGGGCGGTGCAATTCGCCAACCGAACAACCACGGTGGTCGCGGAAAATTTGACCCCGGACGACACCGCGCGCCGACTGGCCGGTATTCTCCGCACGACCGTCAGCGGGCCGGATCCTGCGGCACCACAGGAATTGCCGGTCGCGGATCTCGCGACGCACACCGACGCGCCGTGGTGGCGGGATGTCGTGACCGAGAAACGATTGCGACTGGCCAACCTCCATGCCGTCGCGTCGCCACTGTACTGGCCGACCATCGCCGCCTATCAAGAGGCGTTTCAATGGTTGGCTCAGGGTAGTCGCGTGCGCTTCCGCCGCACACTGGTCCGCGCGGAGAAGTTGCGTGACGATGCGGCCGAGACCGCGCGCGGGATTCGATCCTACCTGGACGCCGTGGAGTTGCAGCACGCGCCGGGGGATTGGGCGCCGGATTTTTCGGCGACGATCCAGCTCTTGGGCGAGTTGGAACAAATCGAGCGACAGCGGCGCACGCCGATCAGCGACTACCTAGACCAGTTTGACCAGTAACGCCTCGACCTTCGCCCGCTGGTCGCGCAGAGCGGCCAGTTTGTCGCGTTCGCGCTGGATGGCGACCGGGGCGGCTTTGGCGAGGAAGTTTTCGTTGGCCAGTTTCGCTTCGACCCCGGCCATCTGCGCGTCCAACGCCGCCCGTTGTTTCGTCAGCCTGGCTTTCTCGGCGACCGGATCCACCGCTCCGACCAGAAAGACCGTGGCGGCCGGCGTCACGAGGCTGGGCGTCAGGCCGGTGGGGGTGTAGGCGGGATCAATCGTGACCGCTTCCGCGTTGAGGATGCCGGTCAGGAACGGAATTTCGGCGCAGAAAAAGTCCGCAAACGCACTCGGGGCGATGACGAAGCGCGCTTTCTTTTTCGGGTCGAGACCGTGGTCGTTGCGCAGTTGGCGGCCGGCGGTGACGACAGCGTAGAGGGCGTTGGTCGGCGCCACGATGCTGGTGTCCGCAGGTCGGGCGCCCGGCCAGGGAGCGAACTGGATGGTCTCCCCGCCGGTCAGGCTGTGCCAGAGTTCTTCGGTGATGAACGGCGCGAACGGGTGCAGCAGCCGCAGAATGACGGTGAAGACGTCGCGCAGGACGGTGAGGTTGGGGGAGATTTTGCTCGCCTCGATGTACCAGTCGCAGAAATCGCCCCAGACGAAGTCGTAGAGTTCTTTGGCCGCTTCGTTGAAGCGGTAGGCGTCGAGCGCCGCGCTGACGGCGGTGATGGCGTCATTCATTTCGCAGAGGATGCGGCGGTCGTGGGTGTTCAGGTCGGTGCGGCCGGGGCGTTGCATCTGGATGAAGCGGGCGGCGTTCCAGAGCTTGTTCATGAAGTTGCGGCCGATTTCGCAGCGTTTTTCGTCGAACAGAATGTCCTGGCCCTGCGGCGCGATCAGCATCAGGCCGAAGCGCAGACCGTCGGCGCCGTATTTGGCGATGAGGTCGAGCGGGTTCGGGGAGTTGCCGAGCGATTTGCTCATCTTGCGGCCCTGGGCGTCGCGGATGATGCCGGTAAAGTACACGTTGGCGAACGGTTTCTGGCCGGTGAATTCGTAGCCGGCCATGATCATGCGGGCGACCCAGAAGAAAATGATGTCCGGGGCCGTCACGAGGTCGGTGGTCGGATAGAATTTTTTCCGGGTCGGCTCATCCATCGTGGCAAACGGCCAGAGCCACGAGCTGAACCACGTGTCGAGCACGTCCGGGTCCTGCGTCCAGCCGTCGCCGGCGGGCGGCTCGACGCCGCAGTAGATTTCGTCGCCGCGGTACCAGACGGGGATGCGGTGGCCCCACCAGAGTTGGCGGCTGATGCACCAGTCGCGGATGTTCTGCATCCAGTGGGTGTAGGTTTTCTGCCAGCGTTCGGGGTAGAACCGGATTTCGCCGGTTTCGACGGCGGCGGTGGAGCGGGCGACCTGCGGATATTTCAGGAACCATTGTTCGCTCAAGTACGGTTCGATCGGGACGTTGGTGCGTTCGCTGTACCCGACGTTGTGCTCGTAGTCTTCCACCTTCACCAGCAAGCCGGCCTCTTGCATCGCTTCGACGACAGCCTCGCGACATTCGAACCGGTCGAGTCCTGCGAAGTCTTCGCCCGCCGCGGCGGTCATCGTGCCGTCCGGGGCGATGACCACGGTGAAGGGCAGGTGATGGCGCCGCGCCATTTCGTAGTCGGCGACATCGTGGGCGGGGGTGACTTTGACGCAGCCGGTGCCGAACGTCGGGTCCACGGCAGCGTCGGCGATGACCGGGATCGGTTTGTTGCGCAGCGGCAGCGTGATCGTCGTACCCACCAAATGCCGGTAGCGCGGGTCGTCGGGATGAACGGCCACGGCTTCGTCGCCGAGCATCGTTTCAGGCCGGGTGGTGGCCACGACGATGTCGGGACTGTAGCGGAAATGCCAGAGATGCCCCTTCGTCGGCGTCATGATCACTTCCTCGTCGGAGAGCGCGGTGCGGCCGACCGGGTCCCAGTTGACCATCCGTTTACCCCGGTAAATCAATCCCTTGCGGTACAGCGCCACGAACGTTTCCAGTACGGCGCGCGAGTAGCCCTCGTCCATCGTAAAGCGTTCCCGGCTCCAGTCGCAGGAGCAGCCGAGTCTTTTCAACTGCTGGATGATGATGCCGCCGTGTTTCTCTTTCCACTCCCAGACTTTTGCGAGAAACTTCTCGCGACCAAGGTCGTCGCGGTGTTTGATCAGGCCCTGTTTGCGCAGCGTTTTCTCCACCACCGTCTGCGTGGCAATACCGGCATGGTCGGTGCCCGGCAACCAGAGCACTTCGTAGCCCTGCATCCGTTTTCGTCGCGCGAGAATGTCCTGCAGCGTGTTGTTCAGCACGTGGCCCATCGTCAGCACGCCGGTCACGTTGGGCGGCGGGATCACGATGGAGTAGGGCGGTTTGGCCGACTGCGGGTTGGCGGTGAACCAACCCTTCGCCAGCCAGTCGGCATACCATTTGTCCTCGACGG
>CAZHLM010000108.1:0-7297 GCA_964533295.1 uncultured Verrucomicrobiota bacterium | reverse complement strand
CCCCTCACCCTGTCCCTCTCCCCGCACGCGGGGAGAGGGGAACCGGTGTGAGAATCCAACTCACCAATCTGTGACTTCCCTTGGATGCATAAGGCAAATTCCCTCTCCCCATTTGATGGGGAGAGGGTCAGGGTGAGGGGTTTTCCCGATTGCATCATTCCGGCTCAGCCCTGCCAGCCGGCCAGCGTTTCGCCGTTGATCAAGTCTTTGCGGGTTTCCCGCCGGCGGACAACCGCGTAGCGGCGGCCCTTGACGAGGACTTCCGCGGGGCGGCCGCGCGAGTTGTAATTGGACGCCATCGCCATCCCGTAGGCACCGGCACTGAGCACGGCCAGCAGCTCACCGGCTTCCGTGGCGGCGATGGTACGGCCCTGGGCGAAGAAATCACCGGATTCGCAGACGGGACCGACGATGTCCACCTTGACCTTCGCGCGCGGCGACTTCCGCACCGGCACGATCTCATGGTAGCTCTCGTACAACGCCGGACGAATCAGGTCGTTCATCGCGCCGTCAATGATGACAAACTTCTTCACCGGTGTTTGTTTCACGAACAGCACGCGCGTGACCAGCACACCGCCGTTGCCGACGATAAACCGGCCGGGTTCCATGAGGATTTTCAGGCCGCGTTTCCCGACCGGCTTCAAGAGCGGCTTGACCGCGGCGGCAAACTCGGCCGCCGTGGGCGGCGTTTGATCCTTGTAGCGGATGCCCAGCCCGCCGCCGATGTCAAACGAGCGGAGCGTCTGCGGCGCCAGCGCCTGCACCTGCGCGACGAGCGGCAGCATTTTGCGAATCGCCAGCACGTACGGCTCAGTCTTCGTGATCTGGGAACCGATGTGCATCTGCACCCCGCGCACTTCCACGCCGCGCAACCGCGTCGCGTCCCGATACACCTTCAGCGCGCGCTCGATGCTGATGCCGAACTTGCTCTCCTCCTTGCCGGTCGAGATGTAGCGATGCGTGTCGGGATCCACATGCGGGTTGACCCGCACGGCGATGGGCGCGCGCCGACCCAGCCGGTAGGCCACGTCCGACAAGAACTTGAGTTCCGCTTCGCTTTCGACGTTGAAACAATGGATGCCCTGCCGCAGGGCGTACTCGATTTCGTCGCGGGTTTTGCCGACGCTGGAAAACACGCACCGCCCGGGGTCGCCACCGGCCTGCAGCACGCGGTACAACTCGCCGCCGCTGACGATGTCAAACCCGGCGCCTTCCGCCGCCAGCGCCCGCAGCACGGCCAGCGTGCTGTTGGCTTTCATGGCGTAGCAGATCAGGTGATCGAGTCCGCGAAACGCCCGATCCAGCGCCCGATACTGCCCGACGATGTGGGCCTCGCTGTACACGTACAGCGGCGTCCCGAATTCCGCCGCGAGTTTTCGCAGCGGAACGCCGTCACAATGCAACTCGCCCTGCCGGTATGAAAATGCGTTCTTCATAAAAGCTCTCTTCCTACAGCCTGCGCGCGAAAACCCCGGCATCCGCGCCTGATATTGGCGCGGCTACACCAGAAAGCAGTTTCCCATCGCCCACTCACAACCATCTCACGATTCGCTCCACCGTCTCCGGCCGGCACACGGAACCAAACACCGCTCGCGTCCGGGCCTTCGCCTGCTCCCGGGAAAAGCCGACCGTGTACTTCTCCACCGTCCAGTCGGCATCGTTCAATATCAAAAACTCCGCCGCCCCTTTCGTCTTCGTCGGAAAGCCCACCGACCCGGTCCCGATCCACGCCCGCTCGCCCTCCGCCAGCCGCACCGGCTCCGGGTCGCGTCCCATGGCATCGCAGGCATTCATCGGCGTCAACATCACCGCCGCGCCCGTCTGCACCTCGGCGCGCATCGCGTGGGTGTGACCGTAAAACGCGATGCGGCCTCCGCGCTGCGCCAGCGCGTCCAGCTCGCGCGCGGCGTTTTGCGTCGCGCGATGATAGTACCCGCTGCCGGGTGCGCTCAGCGAATCATGCGTCAGCCAGATGCCACCCGCCACTTTCACCACGGGCTGGCCGCTGGCCAAAAACTTCACCGCCCACTGCTGGGCGCGCACCACCTCGATCGTCCAACGCAACGTCTCGACCGCTTCCGGCCCGAAACCGTCCGGGGTGTGATCGCCGCGAGCCACGACATCATGATTACCGGCCACCAGAGCCAGCCGTTCGTCGCGCTGCAACGGCAGCAACCGTTCCAGACACTCCAGCGGCTCGGGACCGTAGCCAACCAAATCCCCGACACACAAAAACGCATCCACCCGATGCCGGTCAGCCGCCGCCAGCACCGCGTCGAGTGCCACCAAATTCGCATGAACATCGCCAAACACGAGGTATCTCATCGTGACTCTTCCGCTACCAAAATCGCTCCCACCACCACCACCGCCTCGCCCAACCGCGCCGGCACAATCCGGTAATTCCCTCGAAACGGGGCAAACACCAGCCGCCGACAAACCTCCCGCACCGGCCGCAAAAACTTTTCGCCCGCCAATACCACCCCGCCGCCGACCACGACCAAGTCCGGGTTCAGCAGCGTGATCACGTTGGCCAGCATCGCGCCGACGTGACGCCCGGCTTCGGCCAGCGTGCTCACACCGCGCTCGATGGCCAGCCCCGACGCCACGGATTCCAGCGTCCGCCCGTCCGCCAATCGCAGATGACCAAACTCCATCGCGCCAAAACGGCCGTTGTACAATTGGCCATTCCACACGAACGCGCCGCCGATGCCGGTACCCACGTTGCAATAAAACACCCGCGCTTTTCCCCGACCGGCTCCCTGCCGCGCCTCGGCCAGCCCGGCACAGTTCGAATCGTTCTCCACCACGGTCGGCAGACCGAACCGCCGCTCGAACCAGCGTTGCAACGGAAACCTCCGCCAGCCGGCAACCTGATGCGACGTCACCACCCGCCCACCCTCGACCGGCCCGCCGAACCCCACGCCAATCCGCGTCACCCCGGTCAGCAACGGTGGCAGTCCCTGCTCCAACTGCCGCAAGATACCGACCCGGCCCGCGCGGCGTTGCACGGTCCAGCGCACGAACCGGTCGCCGTCTCCCGCCTGCAATTTCGTGCCGCCAATCTCAACGCCGAGGATCATTCACGAAAGCAACTGCTTCCAGCGGGCCAGTTGGGCGCGGACGTTGCGCGGCGAGGGCGCGCCGACCGACCGCCGCGCCGCCAGCGCGCGCCGCACGTCAAAAACTTTGGCGGCGGCCGGGCCATATTTTTGCGCCGCGAGTTGCGGCAACGGCCGGCCGCTGCGCTCGGCCTCGGCCACGAGCGCGCCGACGCGGTGATGCGCCTGCCGAAACGGCGTTCCGCGCCGCACCAGAAAATCCACCAGATCGGTGGCCAGCAACAACGGATCGTTGGCCGCCGCTTCGCAGCGGTCGCGGTTGACCTGAACCGCCGGCATCATGCCGGTCAGCACGCGCAGCGACGCCAGCAACGTGTCGGCGGAATCAAACAACGGTTCCTTGTCCTCCTGCAGGTCGCGGTTGTACGTCAGCGGCAGCCCTTTCAACACGGTCAGCACCGCGATCAGATTGCCGTAGAGCCGACCAGTTTTGCCGCGCACCAGCTCGCAGACGTCCGGGTTTTTCTTCTGCGGCATCAACGACGAACCAGTCGTGTAGGCATCGCCGATGCGGATGAAGCCAAACTCGGCGCTCGACCAGAGAATGAAATCCTCCGCCAACCGCGACAGGTGCATCCCGCAGACCGCCGCGGCGAACAGGTAGCTGAGGACGAAATCGCGATTGGCCACGGCGTCCATCGAGTTGCGGGTCGGCGCCGCCAGTTGCAACTGCCGCGCGACAAACTCGCGGTCCAGCGGCAGCGTGCTACCGGCCAGCGCGCCCGATCCCAGCGGCGATTCCAGCTCGACGTTGACGATGAAGCGTTGCACGTCGCGATGCAACATCTCGACGTAGGCCAGGAGATGATGCGCCAGCAGGACCGGCTGCGCCCGTTGCAGGTGCGTGTAGCCGGGAATTACGATGTCCCGGTGTTTCTCCGCCAACGCCACCAACGCACGCATCAAATCCCGGCAGGCATGCACCGTGTGAATCCGGGCATCGCGGACCCACAACCGCAGATCGGTGGCGACCTGATCGTTGCGACTGCGGGCGGTGTGCAACTTGCGGCCGACCGGCCCAAGCGCCGCCTCGATGTTCATGTGGACGTCTTCGAGCGCGGGATCCCAGGCGAATTTGCCGGCCTCGATCTTTTTCTCGATCGCCCGCAACCCGCGGATGATCTGATTGGCCTCCGCGTTCGTCAGCACGCCGATTTTGGCCAGGCCGCGCGCGTGGGCGATCGAACCGGCGATGTCGTGCCGGTACAACCGCCAGTCAAAACTGACGCTCTCGGTAAATTGGCGAACCGCCTCGGCCGGTTCGCCGGCAAACCGGCCGCCCCAGATGCGTTGCGTCGCGTGTTTCATGAATTGGCATACTGCCGGATCCGCCGCGGGAAGCCAAGTCATTCCCCCGCCGCCGCCGTTGGCAAGGTTCGCGGCAGGCGCGGTCGGCCCCGGATGGGTGGGAAGGTGAGTCCATGCGCCGGGTCGTTGTCGAACTTGTTCTCACGACCCTGCCGCAGCGCCGCGGCGAGGTTGGCACCCGCACCGTGCGCCAAACCTTCCAGCGCCTGCCGGCCGCCATCACCGGCAAGATGCAGACAATAAACCGTGGCGATCGCGTTGTACCAATTATCGTCTGCCCTGGCCCGGGCGACGAGCGCCGCCACGGCATCCTCCGTGCCGCACAAGCCCAGCGCGTAATAGACCCAATGCCCGCGACCGGGCTGATCGCGGATGGGCAGCAACAGCGGCGTCGTCTCGGCCGGTGATGTTGCCAAAACCCGCGCCGCCTCGACCGCTTCCCAATGCACGCGACGAGCGTGAGCTTCGTCTGGTCCGCTGACCGCACCGGTAATGCGCAGCAACGGCAGGAGTTTATTCCAGCGTTTGGTCGCGCCCCATTGCCGGATCTGGATCACGCGCCGAACCAGTCTGGTCGGACGACGCTTTTCGAATTGCTCCCGCTGCACGGCCGGTATCTCGCCGGCCAGCGTAGCTTCACATCGGCGATCCTCCGCATCAAGCATCCGCACCAAATCGTGCATTTGGCCGGCGGCCTCGTACAAATCCACCAACCGGACCGCAAAGTCGGGATCACCGCCGAACATCTGCCCCAAGCTACCGGCGAAGTAGATGGGAACGGCCTCCGCGTACCGGCCCAAGTGATCCAAGCACAATGCCTCCTGCCGCCAGTACCCTAATTGGATGCTCATCGCGCATGTGCCACACCAACTCTGGCGTCGCCACCGCGTCGCCGCGAGACGGGTCGCCGCGAGGGCTTGCTCATACTCGCCCGCTTCAAAATGGCAGCGGCTGATCAACCACGCGGCTTCGGCGGCGAACGGTGCTCGTGGCAGGCCGCGGGCCGGTTCGGGAACGTCCCCCAACAACTTTTTCGCTTCCTCGATCGCCGCCGCATACTGCCGCTGCTGGTACCACCGGCTGGCCTGTTCGTATCGCGCCCGCCGGTCCGCCGCATCATCCGCCGCTGACGCGACGGCGGCTGCAAGCGCAACAAGCAAGATGGCGAACCGTCTCCGCACAACAGTTTTTCGGACACCACCGGGTCGAACAAGTTCCCGCTCAGGCACAGGCCGCATCTTTCACCTGTAGCGGCGGGCTATGACCGCCCATGCCGTTGCGGTCACCCACCGGCGGCGCTGATGGCGCGCCGCTGCAGGCCAACGGCAAAAGAGGCGGTCTAGCGACCGAACTGCTCGCCCATCATTTTTTGCATCGCGCCCATCATCATTTCCTGGACGCTGGCGTATTTTTTGAAGTTGGTCGGCGGGTCGAACAGGGCGGCGGCGGGTTTGGTGAACTGGACGTTTTTGAAGAGGGTCACGATGGTCCGGCCCTCCTCTGTCGCTTCGGACTTGATCGGGAACTCTTTCAGGTCGGTGGCCTGCCAGACGGTCAGTTTGGATTGGCGACCCTGCGCATCGGTGATGGTCACCCGCGATTTGACGCAGGGATGACCCTCGACGGTTTCCTTTCCCAATTCCTGTTTTTCGATCTTGGGCGGCTGGCTGTTGTCGCCGCCGTCGGTGGCCGGCATTTCACAATAGGCCTGCAAGCCAGGGTAAATCAGGTACACGCGCTTCTGATCCGCTCGCGACAGTGTCACCATTCGATCCATCCCCAGCGCCGCCATTTCTTCCATGCCGGCAGCATGCTTTTGCCCGGCCTTGGTCTTGGCCATGTTCAGCTCGGTGCGCATGTTGCCGTCGAGGAACGCGTACTCGAGCTCCGCGGCATGCTCGATTTTTCCCTTCTTGTTCTGCACCGTGACTTCGGCGGTGCCGGTAAAGGCCTTGTGGGCACCGAACAGTTTCGCGAGCTGTTCGTTGCTGTCCGTTTTTTCATCACCGCCAAACCAACCCGCCGACGCGTTCCACGCCAGCGCCAGCGCCATCGTCACCGTCATCCAGGAAGTTTTCATGACGCGCAGAGTAGCAGAAGCCCACCGGTCTGTGTAGGATGGATTCATGCAACGACAGTTTCAGGCCGTGCTGTTTGATCTGGACGGAACGCTGGTGGATTCGCTGGCCGATCTGGCCAACGCCACCAACCACGCTCTCGCCACCCTCGGTTGTCCGACCCACCCGCGCGAAGCCTATCGCTATTTCGTCGGCGATGGCGCCCGCACGCTCTGCCAGCGCGCCCTGCCGGCGGACAAACAGGATCTGCTCGAACCGGCGCTGGCGTTGATGCGGGCGCACTACGACGCGCATCGTTACGATGAAACGCGACCGTACCCGGGCGTGCCCGAGTTGGTCGCAGCCCTCGCCGAGCGGGATTACCGGCTGGCGGTGCTTTCCAACAAGCCCGATCGTTTCACCCAAGAGCTGGTCGCCCACTACTTCCCGGCCGCACCGTTCGCCGTCGTCCGCGGTCAGCTTCCCGGCATCCCGCTCAAGCCCGACCCGGCCGCCGCGCTGCGGATGGCGCAGGAGTTGGGCATCCCGCCGGATCGGTGGCTTTATTTGGGCGACACCAACACGGACATGCGCACCGCCCGCGCGGCCGGGATGCACGCAGTGGGCGTGCTGTGGGGGTTCCGCGATCGGGCGGAATTGGAAGCCAGTGGCGCGCAGCGCCTCCTGGCGCAGCCCGGCGACCTGCTTGCGTGGCTGGAAAACGAGCAGGGGCGGGCGCGCGTCCGCCCCTGACCCGTGAAATATGGCTTAGCGCCCGTCGCGCCCGCGACCGCCACCGCCCCCCCAAACCCC
>CAZHLM010000107.1:4438-7411 GCA_964533295.1 uncultured Verrucomicrobiota bacterium | reverse complement strand
TGGTGCGCCCGCTCGGACTTGAACCGAGAACCCGCTGATTAAGAGTCAGCTGCTCTGCCAATTGAGCTACGGACGCCCCTGTCGCGGGCGGCAACGTACCAAAGCGCCTCCCGCAACGCAAGAGGCTCGACAAGGCGGATGGCTTTGCGTATCCACCTTGCCATGCGAGCCGTGATCCAACGGGTGACGCGGGCGGTCGTGCGGGTGGAGGGCGCTGTCGTCGGCCAGATCGGAAGCGGTCTGTTGGTGTTGCTCGGCCTCGGCAAAGCGGACACGCCGGCCGTCAGCGAGTGGATGATCGCCAAACTTCTCTCGCTGCGAATTTTTCCCGACCAGGCCGGCAAGCTCAATCGCTCCGTCACGGATGTCGGCGGCGCAATCCTCGTCGTCTCGCAGTTCACGTTGTACGGCGAACTGGAGAAGGGGACGCGGCCGAGTTTTTCCGCCGCGATGCCGCCGGCGGAAGCGCGGGAGTTTTACCGGCGGTTCATGGAACAACTGCGCGCCACCACGAGCTTGCCGGTTGCCGAGGGGCGGTTTGGCGCGCAGATGCAGGTCGAGTTGGTCAATGACGGGCCGGTGACGATCCTGCTGGAGCGATGAGAAAACCAAACGAAAAATTTCCCGAGCCGGCATTGACGGTGCCGGCTCCGGTCTGGTTCCAGAACATCTCCGTGATCCTAGTCGAGCCGGCTGTGCCGGGGAATGTCGGGTCCGCGGCGCGAGCGATCAAGACGATGGGATTGCGCGATCTGGTGGTGTTGAACGGCTGCAGGTTCAAGGGCGACGCGCAGGCGGTCATGATGGGGCACGGAGCGGCGGATATTTTGGAGCAGGCCCGGGAAGTCGCAACGTGGGAGGAGGCGACGGCGGGATTGCATTGGACAATCGGGACCACCCATCGCAAACGACGGGCGCAGTTCGCGCATCCGCTGACGTCGCGCGAGGCCGGGCAGCGCGTGGCGGATTTGGCGCGGGAACACCGGGTCGGGCTGGTCTTTGGCCGGGAGGAGTCGGGGCTGACGGATGTGGAACTGCGGCGCTGCAACGAACTGAGCAGCGTGCCCAGCGGCGCCGCGCATCCGTCGTTGAACTTGTCGCAGGCGGTGATGATTTATGCCTACGAGATCTTTCAGGCGGGCCTGACCGGGTTGCCACCGCGGCGGCATCAACTCGCGACGGTGCAGGAAGTCGAGCAGGTGCTGAAACATCTCGGCCAGTCGCTCGGCACGATTGGGTTTCGACCGCACCAGGGCGATCCGGAATCGTTTCTGCGGTCGTTACGGCGCGTGTTGAGCCGCGCGCCGTTGGAAAAACGCGACGTGAATGTGCTGCACCGGATTTGCCAGCAGATTGACTACTTCGGGCAGCAGCGGTGAGTTACGTGACGTGCTCCCACGCGTGGTAGGAACTGCGGACCAACGGCCCCGCCTCAACATGCCGAAATCCGAGCGCGAGCGCGGTCTCGCGCAACTCGGCGAATTCCCGGGGCGTGATGAAGGCGGCCACCGGCAATTGCGCGGGCGTCGGCTGCAAATACTGGCCGAGCGTGAGGATGTCGCAGCCGTGCCGGCGCAGATCGCGAAACACCTCGACGAGTTCCTCCCGGGTTTCGCCGAGACCGAGCATCAGCCCGGACTTGGTCAGGATGTCCGGTCGGATTTCCCTGGCCAGTGCCAGCACCGCCAGCGAGCGTTCATAGAGGGCGCCATTGCGAACGGGTTTGTGGAGACGCGGAACGGTTTCGAGATTGTGCGCGAGGACGGCAAGCGGTGTGTTCACGACGCGCGCGACACATTCGCGGACGCCGCGAAAATCCGGGATGAGCATTTCGAGCTTGCAGGCCGGTGATCGGGCGTGGATCGCTTCGATGGTGCGGGCAATGTGGCCGGCGCCCTGATCCGGCAGGTCGTCGCGCGCGACGGACGTGAGCACGCAGTAATCGAGTTTCATCGCCGCCACGACGGCGGCGATATGCTGCGGCTCCGCGGGGTCGAGCGCGCCCGGCCGTCCCTGACTGACGGAACAGAAATGACAGCGCCGCGTGCACGTGTCGCCCATCAACATGAATGTCGCCGCGCCGTGGCTCCAGCACTCGCCCATGTTCGGACAGCGCGCTTCCTCGCAGACGGTGTGGAGATTGAATTCGCGCGAGACGTTTTTGAGGTACGTGTACCGCTCCCCGCCGCCCCGTTGCATCCGAATCCACGGCGGGATGCGCGGGCGGGGCGTTGCGGTTGGAAGGGTCGCGCAGTCGCTCATGCCGCAAGTTCATACCACAGCGCCGCATTCCTGTCGCCGTCAAACCGCTGTTCACATCTCTGAGACGATCGTCTCAAGGATGTGAACATGAGGCTTGAGCGGGGATGCGGCGACGGTGTACGCTCGGCGCATGAAAGTGGACTACGCCGAGGTGCTGTCGTTTTTGTTCGAGATGGGGGAGGTGTTTTCGCGGCGGGATTGCGGCTTGATCCTGGCCGGATTCCGGCCGCTGCCCAGCGAACGGGCGCGGTATCAGTTCGCGCGACGGTTGGAACGGCAGAAGTGGATTGAGCCGGTGGGTCCAGAGCCGGATGGCCGGTATCGAATCACGGCGGCGACGGTGCGGCGGTTGCCCGTGTTGCGGCCGGAAGAGTCGTGGGGGCGGGCGTGGGACGGGAAGTGGCGGATTGTGAGTTATGACCTGCCGGAGTCGCGGCGGCGGGAGCGGCAGTTGTTGTGGCGCGCGTTGCGGGCGCGGAAGCTGGGGTTGCTGCAACGCAGCGTTTGGATTTGGCCGCATCCGGTGGAGCCGGTTTTGGAGTCGGTGTTGGAGAGCACGGGAGTACCGGAGTGTTTTGTGGGGTTCGAGGCGAAACGGTTGTTTTTGTGCACGGTGGCGGAGGTGGTGACGACGGCGTGGGATTGGAAGGAGATTGCGCGGCGGCAGCGCGTGTATTTGGAGCAGACGGATTTGCGCGACGGGTCGTTGCG
>CAZHLM010000107.1:0-4338 GCA_964533295.1 uncultured Verrucomicrobiota bacterium | reverse complement strand
CGCGGTGGAGGAGAGGCGATGAAGACGCGGATGGTGATGGGGCAGGCTTCGTGGCGGGTGGCGACGCGGGAGGTGGAGGCGTTCCTGACGGTGACCGGCGGGCATTTGGGGCCGATTACGTTTCGGCTGGGCGGGCGGCGGATTTCGCCGTTTTCGGTGGCGCCGTGGTGGGGGGAGAAGTTGGAGTCGTCGTCGCCGCCGATTTTGCGGGTGTTGCGGGGCGATTTTTTTTGCATGCCGTTTGGGGGAAACGCAACGCCGTATCGCGGTGAGCGGCATCCGATTCACGGTGAGGTGGCGAACGCGAAGTGGAAGTGGGAAGCCGCCGCGTCCGGTAGATTGCACGTGAGCTTGCGCACAAAGGTCCGTCGCGGGCGGGTGGACAAGTACATCGAGCTGCGCCCCGGTCAGACGGCCGTGTATCAGCGGCACGTCATCAGCGGGATGACCGGGCGGATGAATCTGGGGCATCACGCGATGTTGAAATTCCGGTCGCCGGGAGTGATTTCGACGAGTCGGTTTGTGTTTGGGCAGGTGTTTCCGGAGCGGTTCGAGCAACCGGCGCAGGGCGGGTATTCGTTGTTGAAGCCGGGCGCGCAGTTCAGCACGCTGGCGCGGGTGCCGACTGTGACCGGGGAGTGGGCCGATTTGAGCCGGTATCCGGCGCGGCGGGGTTTCGAGGATCTGGTGACGTTGGTGGCGGATGAGAGGTTGGCGTGGGCGTGGACGGCGGTGACGTTTCCACAGGAGCGGTTTGTGTGGTTTGCGTTGAAAGATCCGCGAGTGTTGCGGGAGACGGTGTTGTGGATTTCCAACGGTGGCCGGTATTACGCGCCGTGGAATGGCCGGCATGTGGACGTGATGGGGTTGGAAGAGGTGACGAGTTATTTTCACGGCGGGTTGGCGGAATCGGCGCGGCCCAATCCGTTTCTCCAACGGGGATTCCCGACCTGTCTGACGCTGCGTTCGCAGCCGCCGACGGTGGTCAATTACATCATGGCCGTCGCGGCGATTCCGCGAGGCTTCGACCGGGTCGTTGCGATCGAGCGGACGGAGAAGGGCGTGACGTTGCGCGCCGCGAACGGCCAGCAGGTTCGCGCCGCGGTGGACGTCGCGTTTCTGGCGGAGCGCGGCGCCGAGCGCGCATGATTGACCAGGTGGGAACGAAGGCGGCGGTCAGAGCCGGCCGCTACAGGCCCGGCTTTTCGGCTTCGGCGGTGCGGCGTTGGTCTTCGAGGTGGCGGTTCAGGGCGTTCAAGTAGGCGCGGGCGCTGGCTTCGATGATGTCGGTGCCGGCGGCTTTGCCGGTGACGATTTTGCCCTTTTCGAATTGGGCGCGGACGCTGACTTCGCCGATGGCGTCTTTGCCTCGGGTGACGCTGGCGACGCTGTAGTCCACGAGGTTGCCCTTCATGCCGGTGATGCGGTCCACGGTTTTGAGCAGGGCGTCAATCGGGCCGTCGCCGGTGCCGGCGTCGCTGATGGGTTCTTGTTTGGCGGCGTGGATGAGGCGGACGCTGGCGGTGGGGATGGCGCCGGTCATGACGCTGAGGTAATCGAGTTTCCAGACCTGGGGGACTTCGGTGAACTGGCCTTCGACGATGGCGCGGACATCTTCGTCGTACACGCTTTTCTTTTTGTCGGCCAACGCCTTGATCTGGTCGGTGACGTTGCGGATTTCGTCGGGGCTGAGTTTGTACCCCATCTCGGCGAGCTTTTTGCCGACGGCGTGGTGGCCCATGTGTTTGCCCCAGGTCAGTTCGCTGGAGCGGCCGACGTCTTCGGCGCGCATGATTTCGTAGGTTTCGCGGTGGGCGATGACGCCGTGCTGATGGATACCGGCCTCGTGGGCGAAGGCGTTGTCGCCGACGATGGCTTTGTTGCGCTGGACCAACATGCCGGTCATGTGCGAGACCAAACGGCTGGCGGGAAAGAGTTGCCGGGTATCAATGCCGGTGGTGAAGCCCGCAAACGCATCGTGGCGGGTTTTGAGCGCCATGACGATTTCTTCGAGCGAGGCGTTGCCGGCGCGTTCGCCGATGCCGTTGATGGTGCATTCGATCTGGCGGGCGCCGTGCTGGACGGCGACGAGCGAGTTGGCGACGGCCAGACCGAGATCGTTGTGGCAGTGGACGCTGATGATGGCGTCGCGGATGTTCGGGACATGGTCGAAGAGATATTGGATCAACGCGCCGAACTGGTGCGGCACGGCGTAGCCGACGGTGTCCGGGATGTTGATGGTGGTGGCGCCCGCGCCAATGGCGGCGGCGACGACCTGGGCGAGGAATTCCGGTTCGGTGCGGCTGGCGTCCTCGGGGGAGAACTCGACATCGCGGACGTGGCTCTTGGCGCGTTGGACGCCTTCGATGGTGCGCTTGATGATTTCGTCCTGCGCCATTTTGAGTTTGAACTCGCGATGGATCGCGCTGGTGGCGAGGAAGACATGGATGCGGGCGCGGTCGCCGGCGGGTTTCACGGCGGCGGCGGCGCGGTCAATGTCCTTGTCCACACACCGGGCCAGTCCGGCGATCCGCGGGCCTTGAATCTCGCTGGCGATGGCGTGGACGGCTTCGAAATCGCCGTCGCTGGCGATGGGGAAACCGGCTTCGATGATGTCCACGTTGAGTCGGGCAAGTTGGCGGGCGACCTCCAATTTTTCGCGGGTGTTCATGGAAGCGCCCGGACATTGCTCGCCGTCGCGGAGCGTGGTGTCGAAGATCAAGATCTGATGGCTCATGTTTTCCTTTCGGCGTCACCGCCGACCGTGGATCTCCAAAGGCAAAAACCCACTGTCGGGCGGCGACAGTGGGTGTTGTGTTTCGGATTGGTCGCAGACCTCAACCCACCGTCCGCCGCGTCAGCCGCAGCGCCAGCAACGCCAGCAGGTTTTGGTCTCGGTTCATCGGTCAGATAAATAGCAGCCCCCGCGCCGGCCGTCAACTGTGGAGTCGGAGTCGCCTTTGCGAGCGTGACATGTTACACAGGGGGAGGAGATGGAAAATGAAATGGATTATGTGCGGCTTGGTGGTGGTGTTGTTGGGGGCGCTGGGGGCGGGTTGCGGAAAGAGATCAACGACCGCGGAGGGTGACGTCGGGGCGGACGGGGAGGAGGTGTCGGCCGCGGAGCGGGTGTTTCTCGACGCGGCGCGGCCGTTTGCGGAGGCGATCGCGGCGCGGCAATATGCGCGGGCGTATGAATTCCTCTCCAGTCATGCGCGCGCCCGAGTGTCGCAGAATCAGTTTTTGCCGGAGGACGATGAGGCAGCGTTCCAACGAAATGAGGATCACCCGTGGACGGATGTGACGGTGGCCCAGTTTGCGGAGGGGATGCAAAAAGTCGCGAGCACGTATGGCCAGCCGAAGTCGCTGGCGGAGTTGGGTGTGTTCTCAACGGATGCGGCGGTGCTCAATCGGCGGTCCCAAGAGGAGTTCGGCCAGCTCGACTCCCTGTTGGCGATTGGAGCGATGCCGGATTCGATCCCGGCCGAGATCCGCCGGGCAAGCGTCCGGGGGCAGATCCGGACGGAACTGAGTACCGGGCAGTTGGCGGCTGTCGCGAAGGAGATGGGAATGAGCGTGGCGGACTTGCAGCAGACGGGCGGGCTTGAGCCGTACTTCAACTGCAAGATCGTGCTGGTCGAGGAGAGCGGGACGCTGAAAGTGGGTTACTTCGAGTTTCTGCCGCCGTCCATGCTGGATTAAGCGATGCGGCGTTTGCGGGCGGTATTTTTTGATGTGGGCGGGACGCTGGTGCGGCCGTGGCCGTCGGTGGGCGAGATTTATGCGCGGGTGGCGGCGCGGCACGGGTTGGCGGTGCAGCCCGGTGGGGTGGAGACCGCGTTCCGTTCGGCGTGGGGTCGGGTGGAGCCGGTCAACGGGTTGCGGTCGTCGAGCCGGGAATGGTGGCGGCGACTGGTGAGCGTGGTGGTGCCGGGGGCGACGGAGGAATTGTTCGCGGCGTTGTTTGACGAGTTCACCAGGGCGGAGGTGTGGGAGGTGATGCCGGGGGCCCGCGAGGCGGTGGCGGAGGTCCGGCAGCACGGTCTGCATGTGGGGCTCATTTCCAACTGGGACGAGCGATTGCGGCCGCTGCTCCGCAACCTCGGACTGAGTGACTGGGATTCGGTGACGATCTCGTGCGAGGTCGGGGTGGAGAAGCCGGCGCGGGAGATTTTTTTAACGGCGTTGCGGACGGCCGGGGTGTCCGGGGCGGAAGCGGTTCACATTGGCGATTCGGTGGCGGAGGACGTGCGGGGGGCGGAGGCTGCCGGGCTGCGGGCGGTGTGGGTGGAGCGGCCGGGGGAGTTGTGGCCGGCAGTGAGGCGGTGTCTTAGCCGG
>CAZHLM010000106.1:3618-7469 GCA_964533295.1 uncultured Verrucomicrobiota bacterium | reverse complement strand
CGCCAAAAAAACGCGGGAGCAAGCGGCGTGGCTTGCTCCCGCTCCCGCAAACAACCATCCGAGGAGAGAGGAGGGTCGCTGGTCGCCGACTCAATGGTGCTCTTGGTGAGGCTAGGAGAAGCGAGGTCACCATCGGTGGGTTGTCAACGATCCAGCGACCCATCCACCGATTAAGATGCGCGGCCGCCAAAAAGTGTTCAAAAACTTTTTTCCCGGTTCAATTTCTTCGTCTTCAACCGCGATTCCCGCGCCAGCCGCCGCTTGAACGCCGCCAGTTTCCGCTGCAACACCGGCTGTTGCGTCGCCAGAATGCTCACCGCCAGCAGGCCGGCATTCTTCCCGTTGCCGATGGCCACCGTCGCCACCGGCACCCCCGGCGGCATCTGGGCGATGGACAACAACGAATCCAGCCCCTTCAACGCCCGGCTTTCCACGGGCACACCAATCACCGGCAACGTCGTGTGACTGGCCACCATCCCCGGCAAGTGCGCCGCCCCGCCGGCCCCGGCAATGATCACCTTCAACCCGCGCCCCGCCGCCGTCCGCCCGTACCGCGCCATGTCCAACGGCGTCCGATGCGCGCTAACGACCCGCACCTCGTGCGGCACACCAAACTCCGTCAACACCTCCGCCGCTGCCTTCATTGTCGGCCAGTCCGAATCGCTGCCCATGATCACGCCGACCAGCGGGCGCGTCATGGTTCCAACTCCCGGTCGGTCACGGCGCCGAGCGATGCCGATTGGACGGTGTGGGCGTACTTCGCCAGCACACCCTGCCGGTAACGCGGTTTGGGGCGACGCCATTTCTTGCGGCGCGCCGCCAGTTCCTTCGCCGGAATTTCCAAGCTGAGTTGCCGGCGCTCGGCGTCAATCGTGATCCGGTCGCCGTTTTTCACCAGCGCCAACGGACCGCCGTTGTACGCTTCCGGCGTGATGTGGCCGACCACAAACCCGTGCGTGCCGCCCGAGAACCGGCCATCGGTGATCAGCGCGACATCCTTGCCGAGACCCTGCCCCATGATCGCCGAGGTCGGGCCGAGCATCTCGCGCATACCGGGACCGCCGCGCGGACCTTCGTAGCGGATCACCACCACGTCGCCCTTGACGATTTTCCGCGCGAGGATCGCTTGCATCGCTTTTTCCTCGGAATCAAACACCCGCGCGCGACCGGTAAACACCGTGCCTTCCTTGCCGGTAATCTTCGCCACCGCGCCCTCGGGCGCGAGGTTGCCGCGCAGGATGACCAGGTGACTGGTCGGTTTGATCGGGTTGTTCAACGGACGGATGATTTCCTGCCCGGTCGGATACGGTGTCGTGCCGGCCAAATCCTCGGCCAGCGTCTTGCCGGTCACGGTCCGGCAATCGCCGTGCAGCAGACCGGCCTCGAGCAGCGTTTTCATCAACGGTCGGATCCCGCCGATGGCCACCAGTTCCGACATCAGAAACCGGCCGCTCGGTTTCAAATCCGCCAGCACCGGCACCCGTTTGCCGATCCGCGTGAAATCGTCGAGCGACAACTTCACCCCGGTCGCGTGGGCGATGGCCAGCAGATGCAACACCGCGTTGGTCGAACCGCCCAGCGCGATCACCACGGCAATGGCGTTCTCAAACGCCTTTTTGGTCATGATGTCGCGCGGACGCAACCCGAGCCGCAACAACTCCACCACCGCTGCCCCGGCGCGCCGGCAATCCTCCGCTTTCTCCGGCGAAACGGCGTTCTGCGCCGAGCTGTTCGGCAGGCTCATGCCGAGCGCCTCGATGGCGCTGGCCATGGTGTTGGCGGTGTACATCCCGCCGCAACTGCCGGGGCCGGGAATCGAGCAGGATTCGATCTGCTGCAACTGCCGATCGTCCAGCTTGCCGGTGGCGTGCGCGCCGACGGCTTCGAAGACGGAAACAATGTCGAGTTTGCGCGGCGAGCCGGTCAGGCAACCCGGCAGGATCGTGCCGCCATAGACAAACACCGCCGGCCGATTCAACCGCGCCATCGCGATCAGCGAGCCCGGCATGTTCTTGTCGCACCCGCCAATCGCCACCAACCCGTCAAACCCCTCCGCGCCGGCCACCACTTCGATCGAATCGGCAATCACCTCGCGCGACACTAGCGAGTATTTCATGCCTTCCGTGCCCATCGAAATGCCGTCGGAGACGGTGATCGTATTGAAAATGATCGCTTTGCCACCGGCTTCGTTGGCGCCGCGCTCGGCTTCCAACGCGAGTTTATCAATGTGCATGTTGCACGGCGTGACCATGCTCCAGGTGGAGGCAATCCCGATGATCGGCTTTTGAAAATCCTCCTCCTTGAAGCCGACCGGGTACAACATCGCCCGGGCGGGCGCGCGGTCGGGTCCATCGAGAACAATCGAAGAATGCTGCCGAGGTAACGCTGACATGGGTCTCCTTTGAATGGTCGCCGACAGGTTAACGAACCGCGACCGGGGAAGCAATCCCCGTCTCGCCGACGTTGCCGTAGCGGTCCACCGCTCGCACCGCCACCGTCGTGGCCGCGTCGAGCGCCAGCACTCGTTGCTCTCCGGGCAGCAACCGCGTGGTCCAGCCGGTCGGGGTCAACGTCTGCACCACCCACCGCCGCACCGGCTCGGTGTCAGCGATGGTCCACGCCACGCGTTGGTGGTCGGCAGCAAACGCGAGGACCGGGCGCGCGGGTTGCCGGCGGCCGAGCCACGGCGCGGCTGGCACCAGCGCGGGTTCCGCGTACGGTCCTGCCGCCAGCCGCGAAGCGATGCCGTCGCGATTTTCGAGCAGCGGTTTCATGCTGAAATGAATCGCTCCCCGGCCGCGCACCAACGCGAGTTGGTCGAGAATCTCGGTCGCCGACCACGCGCGCGCCGTGCCGTCCTGCACGCGGCTGGTGAATAATCCCGGCCAGACATGCCGCCCGGCCTGGTTCTGCGCGTCCCACCAGTTCAACAAGACCGGGAAGCTCTGCTCCGGCTCGGCGATGCGCCAGTACAGTTGCGGCGCCAGATAATCCAGCCAGCCGCTGGCCAGCCAGAGCCGCGAGTCGGCGTACAGATTGTCGAACGCCCCCGTGCCGCGAATGCCCGGTGGCGTGCCGCTGCGCCAGATGCCGAACGGACTGATCCCGACGCGCACCCACGGTTTGGTCTGTTTCACCGCGCTGTAAAGCTGCCGAATCAGACCGTTGACGTTCTCGCGTCGCCAGTCCGCCCGCGCCCGCCCGCCGCCGTATCGCCGGTAGGTCGCGTCGTCCGGGAAGTCCAGATTCGCTTCCGGGTACGGATAAAAATAATCATCGAGATGAATCCCATCCACGTCGTAGCGGCGGACGATGTCGCGGACGATGTTCAGCACGTACTCCGTCACCGCCGGCTCGCCGGGATCGAGCCATTGGTATTTCCCGTAACGGCGCACCCACTGCGGTCGCGTCCGGGTCACGTGATTGCCGGCGACCGGTCCGGTCGCTTTTGGATGACTGGCCCGGTAGGGATTGATCCAGGCGTGCAATTCCAGACCGCGCCGGTGCGCCTCGCGGATGGCAAAGGCGAGCGGGTCGTAGCGGGGTTGCGGCGCGCGGCCCATCTGGCCGGTGAGAAATTCCGACCACGGCTCGTGCGGCGACTCGTAGAGCACATCCCCGGCCGGCCGCACCTGCAGGATGACCGCGTTGAGCTGCAGTTGCACCGCGCGGTCCAGAATCGCCCGCAACTCGCGTTGCTGCTCCGCCGCCGGCAAAGCCGGCGCGCTCGGCCAGTCAATGTTGCCCACCGTCGCCACCCAGACGCCACGAAACTCCCGCAGCGGCTCCGGCAACGGCGCGCGCGCGACCGGCCCCGGCCGCGTCGCCGGTGGTTCGGGCGACCGGCAGCC
>CAZHLM010000106.1:0-3518 GCA_964533295.1 uncultured Verrucomicrobiota bacterium | reverse complement strand
CCGGGCCGTGGCCAGCGCCTCCTCCACCGTCGCCCCGAGCGCCGTGACGTGACCCATTTTGCGGCCGCGCGCGCTGCAGCGTTTGCCGTAGATGTGAATGTGCGCGCCCGGCACCGCCAACGCCCGTTCCAAGCCGACCGGCGTGCCATCGCCGTCGCCCGCGCCAAGCAGGTTGATCATCACCGCCGCCGGCGCGCGCAACGCCGCTGAGCCGAGCGGCCAGCCGAGCACGGCGCGGACATGGTTCTCGAATTGCGAACACACACAGGCTTCGATGGTGTAGTGGCCGGTATTGTGGACGCGCGGCGCGATTTCGTTGATCAACACTGTGCCGTCAGCGCACTGAAAAAATTCCATGCCGAAACTGCCGACGCCGCCCACCGCCTCGACCGCGCGCTGCGCCAGCTCCGCCGCCGCGCCCGGCGTCGCCACGGGCGCTTTGACGATGTGACAGATGTGGTCGCGGTTGATGGTCTCGACGACCGGGTAGCGGACGATGTCGCCGCGCCGGCCGCGCGTGATGATCACCGCCAGTTCGCGAGCGAACTCGCAGAACTCCTCGACGTACAACGCCAGCCGGTCGCCTTCGAGCCGCGCCCACGCCGCCGGCAGGTCCGCCGCGGTGCGGACCGTGGCGTTGCCCTTGCCGTCGTAACCGTTGCGGCGCTTTTTCAACACGCAGGGAAAACCGAAGGCGCGCACGGCCTCCGGCGTCGGCGCATCGGCAAATCGCGGCACCGGCAGGCCGGCGGCGGCAAAGGTTTGTTTCTGCAGCAGTTTGTCCTGCACCAGCCGCATCGTCGCCACCGTCGGAAACAGCGGATGCCCGGCCTCCTCGATCGCGGCGAGGGCGTCGAGATTGACGAACTCGTTTTCCAGCGTCACCACATCAGCCCGCGCGGCCAGTTGCCGGGTCCAGGCCGGGTCGTTCCAATCGCCGATCAAGGCGAGCGTGTCGAGGCTCTGGGCCGGGAACTCGTCCTGTCGTTCCAGCACGACAATTTCGCAGCCGAGCGGCGCGGCGGCAGCCGCGGTCATCTTGGCGAGCTGGCCGCCGCCGAGGATGCCGAGAGTGGGCACGGGTCGTTTCACGCGCCGCGGTTGTAGCATTCCCCCTTTGGTCGCGCAATGCGAAGCGGCGGTGTGAGAGCGCCTGACAAGACTCCGTGTGGGAGCGGGCTTCCGCCCGCGACGTTCTCAGAAAAGCCGGTGGGCCGAGCGTCCTCGCGTGGCGGGGTGTGACACTCCGCTCGCGGGGACGCTCGCTCCACCGATCGCGCCCGGAAGGGCGCTCCCACAACAAACACTCCGGTTTTGTCAGGCGCACTAGTCGCGGTGATTGGCGGCGAGCTGTTCGGCGGTGCGACGGAGCGAGTCTCGCAACGCGGCGGGGGCCAGGACCCGGACGTGCGCGCCCCAACTGAGCAGCCAGCGCTCCACCTCGGTGAAGTTGGCCAACCGCAGCGTCAGCTCGATTTCGCCGTCCGGCAGTTCCCGGATCCGCTGCGACGCGTGCCAGCGCCGCTCGCGCACCAGCCGCGCGGCGAACGCGTCGAAGCGCACGCGGATTTCCTGCGACTCGCCCGCCGGGGAGTACACGCCAAAGCTGTCGCCGAGATGTTGAGCGAGGGAAAACGGGGCGGGTTTGGCGAACCGTTTGCCGGTGAGCCGGACCTCTTTCATTCGCGCCAGCACGAAGGTGCGGAGTTGCTGGCGGGCGAGATCGAAGGCGAAGAGGTACCACTGGTTCTCGATGCAGGCGAGGTGGTAGGGCTGGACGCGGCGCGGTTCGTGGCCGCGAGCGTGCAGTTTGTAATATTGAAATTCGAGTTCCTGCGACCGCAGCACCGCGCGGCTGAGGGTTTCAAACAATTCCAAATCGGCCATCGGGTGGCCGGCCGACCGAAAGGAAATCGCCGCGTCGAGGTCGCCCCAGCGAAACGACACGGTGTCCTCCAGCCCCTCGGTCAGTTTCTGAAACGCGGCGTGCAGCGGTTTCTCAAACGGTGTGCCCTTGTACTGCGCCAGCGCCTTCTCGGCGACGAACAGCGCGATCAACTCCTGTTCCGTGACCTGCACCGTGGGAAAGTTTTCGACCGCCGCCGTGTAGCGGAATCCGTTGCGCCGAAAATCAAACTCGATCGGCAGATCGAGCCGGTCGCGCATGAACTCGATGTCGCGCTGGACCGTCTTGGGCGCGACCTCCAGGTCCAGCGCCAGTTGCGTGCAATTCGGAAACTGTTCGTCGCGCAACCGTTCGTGAATGCGGATCATCCGCGCCAGCGGCGGACGCGACCGCCGGTCGGCGACAGTGGGGGCGGTGGTCTTCATGGGCAGCAGCATACACGAGGGGTCGGACAAAAACAGTCCCACCCTCCCGGATTTTTTTCGAACCTCAGACCGATTTTGTCCGACCCCCTCCGCTAGGCTGGCGCAAAAACGAAAGGATTCCCATGCATCGCCATCAACCTCGTCACAACCCGCCGACCCTCTGGCAGCGCTGGCGCGACCTGTTCGCCACCCAACCGGCCCCCGCGGTCTGGTTTGACCCCCGGCCCGACCGACGCGTTCGCCGCAACCGCTGGCGGCGCGCCGCCACTCCAGTGACCAAATCATGATTCACACCTGTTATCTCTGGAAATGGGCTGACAACGACCAACCAGGCCGGCCGGCCGAGGTGCTCGCGGCGCTGGCCGGCCGCCGAACCGCGCCGGCGCTCGAACCGTTTCGAATTCGCCACGTTCACGCCCGACTGGTGCGGTTGTTGGAGGCGCACCGCGGCGCGTGGCGCGAGGTGCAGATCGAACGCGCGCCGGCCGTGGACGGCGGGGCGTGGTGGATTCGGCTGACCGGGGTGGTGCCGCGACTCGCCCACCATCTGCTCGGCGCGGTCGGCCCGACCGGGTTGACGGTGTACGACGCCACGGCCGACCGGCTGGTGGGGTTGCCGAAGCAGAATGTTGTGGAGATGCCCGGCCGCCGGCAGTTTCTGGATGTGGAGGTCGGCGATCTGCCGGGATTATTGCATGAACTGGCCGGCCAGCCCGGCCTGGCGGCGTTGGCCTGCTATGACCGCGACGGAAACATGTTTCAGGTCTGGGCGCATGATCGGCAGTTCGCTGTGGAGTGGCAGGTGGTCGCGGACCACGACCCGCAGCGACATCGCATCTGGATTGCCGGCCGACGCGCCCCGGGCCGCCGCCGTTGCCGGCTGGGCACGGTCGCTCAGGGACTGGACTTGTTCGCGCCGGAACGGCTGACCGTGGCGGAGGTTTACCGGCTGTGGCGGTCGTTTCTGGCCAGTCCCTGCCGGCCGCCCAGCCATCGCTGGCGCGATGTGACCGCGCAACTGAACCAGCCCGGTCAGCCGCCGCGTGTCGGCGTGCCCGGCGCGCAGATGGCGGGGGTGAACTAAGAGCGCCTAACAAACCTCCTTGGGGGAGCGGGCTTCCGCCCGCGACTGTCTCGGAAACGCCGGTGGGCCGAGCGTCCGCGCGAGGCGGGGCGTGACACTCCGC
>CAZHLM010000105.1:0-7668 GCA_964533295.1 uncultured Verrucomicrobiota bacterium | reverse complement strand
GCCGGGGCTGTGAGGATTGGAGTGTTGGAGTAATGAAGTAATGGAGAGAGGGGTCGCCGCTGGTAGGGCGCGACCGCCGGGCGCGCCGCTTTCTTTAACGGCTTTGGCTCGCCGGGCGGTCCAGCCCGAACACACCCCGATTGGTGAACCGAGCTTCTACGAGTCCGCTCCGGTAAGGACTCGCGGGAGCTTGTCGCTCCATCCAACTGTCGACCCGGCTCAGGTCCGACGCCGTAACGCCGCCGCGCCGAGCAGGCTCAGTCCCACAAGCAACCCCGTCGTCGGTTCGGGGACGGTGAAAATCTCCAGTCGCGCTAAAGGGGTCAGTCCATAGTATTGACAAATCTTTTCCCTAAAGGGGTCAGTCCATAGTATTGACAAATCTTTTCCCGGTTGGCATTCTCGCGTGCTCATAAAGGGGTCAGTCCATAGTATTGACAAATCTTTTCCCGGTTGGCATTCTCGCGCGCATGGCACGGAAGGTACGAGTTGAGTTTGCGGGCGCAATCTATCACGTCATCAATCGCGGGGACCGGCAGGAAGCCATCTTCCGCGATGAACGGGACCGGGAACGGTTTTTGGCGACCTTGGCGGAGACGTGTTTGAAGACGGGGTGGCAGGTGCATGCGTATTGTTTGATGGGGAATCATTTTCACTTGGTGGTGGAGACGCCGCAGGCGAATCTCGTGGCGGGGATGAAATGGTTGCTGGGCACGTACACGAGCCGGTTCAACCGGCGGCACCGGGTGTTCGGGCATTTGTTCAGCGGGCGGTACAAGGCGTTGGTGGTGGACGGCGAGGGTGATTATCTGCGGACGGTGTGCGAATATGTGCATCTGAATCCGGTGCGGGCGAAGCTGGTGGCGGCGAAGACGGCGTTGCGGAATTATCGGTGGAGCAGTTTCCCGGCGTACCTGCAAGCGCCCAAGCAGCGGCCGGCGTGGTTGCGGGTGGACCGGGTGTTGGGGGAGAGCGGGATTGCAAAGGACAGCGCGGCGGGACGGCGGGAGTTTGAGCGGTTGATGGAACGGCGGCGCGGGGAGCAGGCGGAGCCGGAGTTTGCGCGGATTCGGCGGGGGTGGTGTTTCGGAGGTGAGCAGTTTCAGAAGGAACTGCTGGAACGGGTTGAGGCGAAGGCCGGGGCGCATCATTATGGAGAGGAGTTGCGGGAATCAGCGGAGGCGAAGGCGGAACGGCTGTTGGCGGCGGAACTGAAGCGGTTGGGCTGGAAGTCGGATGATCTGGCGAAGAAACGGAAGGGCGATCCGGAGAAGGTGGCCTTGGCGGCGCGGTTACGCGAGGAAACGACAGTGACGCTGGTTTGGCTTGCGGAGCGGTTGCACATGGGAACGCGAAGCCATCTGACTCACTTGCTTTACTGGCATCGTCGTGAACAGCAAGCCTCGCAATAGGAAAAGTGCAATACTATGGACTGACCCCAATGACGTATGACCCCAATGACGCACCAATGACTCGGACCGCTGGTGCCGGACCTCACCGCCCTGCGGTCGGAGGAGACCGCCTACTACCGGACCATGGCGCTCGACGACTGGGAACGCATCCAGGGTCTCGGCGCGTTCGTCCGCCACGAACCCGACGAGCGCATCCGTGATTACGTGGTCGGCGAGCTGTACGAGAAGCAGACCCTGCCGGGCCTGGCCCGGGCGGCCACCTTGCTGGAGAAAGAAGCGGCGGGTGCGGATGCCGCCAGCGCGACGGTTCTGCTGCGCCAACGCGACCACATCTGATTCGCCCATCTGATCCAACGATCGCACTACAACTGGTACGAAGCGGGCCGCTACATCGTGCCCGGTAACCAGCCCGGATCGGGCCGGAGCATCGCGGAGATCGTGGACGACGAGATCGCCAACACCCGCGAGATGATCACGCTGTTGGAAGGACGGCAGCACCAGTTCATCCGCACCATGCCCTACGATTCCATGACCTACGAGTTCGGTCCCGGCTTCACCGAGCATCTCAAGATCCGCATCGGCGTGATGGAAAAGCATCGCCACGATCCACCCCGCAACCTCAATGACCGCCTCGGAAAATTCCAGGCGTACTTGAAGGACATGGAAACCTGAGCCGTGACGCCGCTCTCTTTCCGTGCACCGTCCGTCGGTGGGGCCGCTCGCGGTCAGGTCAGAAATCGCCCCGGCGGCGAACGGTCGTCGCGCCGCTGATCGGGTGGCGCGTGCCGTCGGGACGCACCAGCACGGCGGCGCAATCGGGCGGGACGGTGATGTGGACGGTGTCGCCCGCGGCGCGAAGCCGGATGGGGCCGCGCGGTGTGTGTGCCACCAGTTCCAAGTCGCCGAGGTCGGCCAGCCGCGGCGCGATTTCGCAGGTCGCGTAGCCGGCAGTAGTAGGTCGGATACCGGCCAGACAGTGGTACAGGACAATCAACGGCGCCAGCGGACAATGACTGAACTGGTCGCCGCCATCGAGGGTCGTTTCCCAGTTTTCCTGGAGCGTGTTGTTGTGGATCACGGAGTTCATCGTCGCCCACTTGCTCCGCAGGTCGCCGACGATCACGTCGGTCCGCCCGACCTTGGCCAGTGCCCAGTACCGCCACACGGCGTTGGCCGGGTAGGACAGCCCCATTGTCGGCGGGCAGTCCACCAGCGCGCGGGCGGCGGCAGCCGTGTCGCCACCGGGACATTGATCGAAGAGGATCGCGGTGGCCAGCGACCGGTCGCAGAGCCGGTCGTCGCCCACCACAAACAGGCGTTGCCGACGGTCCCAGAACCGCGCCACGGTCGCGGTTTGCAGTTCCCGGCCCAGTTGCCGGGCCGGCGCCGGGTCGTCGCCGAACAACTCGGCCAGTGGCGCCAGCGCGTGCTGGAGCATGGCGGCGGCGTAGAGATTGAAGGCGCACTGTTTGTGGCGTTGGTGCCGGTAGGCATGGTGGTCAATCCAGACGCTGGGGATGCCCACGTTCTCGACCGGCAACAAGCCGTCGGCCTGCCGCAACCCGGCCAGATAACGCGCGAAGCGTTGCAGGCGAGGGTACGGTTCCTCCAGCGCGGCGCGGTCGCCGGTTTCCATCCTGTAATTCCAGCAGTCGAAGACAAACCCGATTCCGTGGTCGAGGATCGGTCCCCAGATCGTCGCGCCCATCTGGCGTTGCATCAGCCGCGCGAGCCGGTCGTAGCCCGGCCAGCAATCGAGAAAGAAACCGTCGAGCGTCAGGCCCTGGCTGTAGGTGGTCAGGTAGCGCGCCGAGAGTTTCGTGTCGCCAAACGCGGCGCGGACGGCGTGCAACTGATGGCCGCAATCGCCGCTGTACTGCTGTCGTTCGCGGCCCATGCCGTCCACGACGGTTTCCTGGCAACTGTTGTGCAGCGTGTTGATGCTGGCCTCGAACAACCGCTGCAACGCGGGCTCAGCGCACTTGATTTCAGGGGTGTGCGGCCACGGGTACTGCCGCCGCCGGCAACCGACCTCGCGGATCGTCACCGGGCGCGCGGCATTGCGGACGTGGAGTTGTAACCAGCGGAACGATTCGAAGTCGAATGTCTCGAACTCATTCACGCCCTCCCGGCAAATGAAACGGGTCCAATGAAAAATATACGTGTCCAGCCAGCGCGGGCCGTTGAGCGGATCGTGTGACTCGCGCACGATCAGTTCGACGATGGTGCTGGCCGGTGCTTCGAGGCACAGGCGCGGGAAACCGACCATTTGTTCCGGCAGCCGGTAGGTGAAATAAAATCCCTCGTTCGGCGCCGGCACGGCGCCCGCCACGGTCGGATCCGGCGCGATGGTGAAACAGCCGGGCATGCGCGATTCGAACCAGTCATTTGGATCACGGTGCCACGTCACGCGCCCGGTCTCGACCCGTTCGGCCGCCACGATCGTTTCGCGCAACAGCGGGATGGAACGCGGCCGCAGCGCGGGCGCGATGGGCGGGGTGATTTGGCCGGTGGCGGTTTGCTGGGAGGCATCATCGGCGCCGAGCAAATACTCGGGGCCGCCGGCGAAGATGGCCGGGGTGGTCGCGCTGCCGCGCAGTTCCATCGCCGGTACCCACTGGGCACCGGGTTGATATTCGGGCGTGTCCCAGCCGACCGGATGCAACCGCGCATCGAACTCCTCCTGCAATGCGCGCAGAAACCAGCGGCGGTACATTCCCGGCCGATGCGCCCGATCGAGGTACGTCTGCCACGAACGGTCGGAGACGATCACCTGATTGTCCAGTTCCAGTTTGAAGATGAAACCCGGTGCGCCCATCGCCCACGTGCCGTCGCCGGCGCCGAAGTAGCAGACTTCGACGCCGATGACATTGCGGCCCGGGCGCAACAGGCCGGCGAGGTCGCACGGGTCAACTTCCGGCCAGCGCGGATCGCTGGGGGCCGGTCCCCATTGGACGCGCTGGCCGTTGACGGTGAGTTTGTAGCGGCTGTCGGCGGTCAGCCAGCCGGTGGCCTTGCGCGGGGGCGCGGTCAGATCGAGTTCTCGGCGGAACAGGACGAACGTGTTCGGCAGACACCGTTCCGAGGGCAGCCAGATCCATTTCGCGGGCGAGAGATTCATCGAGGGCGGACGTTAGGGAAGAAATTGGCCGTCGTGAAGCACCAATTCCGTGTTGTTATTCCCATCGCCCCACGAGGACGCTTCCAATCGAAATCGAATCCGCCTGGCACCTGCCGGGACTGCCACATCGAGGTCGGCGAGTTTCTCGCCGGAACCGGGCGACAGGTCGAGGCGGATCTTTTCCACGCGGGTCAGTTCGCGACCGTCAACCGTCACGGTGAAGGCGAACTGTTGATGGATCGGGCGGTCGTAGAAAACGTAGCCGCGCGGATCGTCGGTGACGTAGAGTTTCGCCGTGAACCGAGTCGCGCCGGTCGGCACGTCGTATTCGAGCCAGTGATACATGTTGCGGGTTTTGACCCACAAACCGACCCCGGTCATCCATTCCCCGTGGACGGCAAATGCGTCGGGCATCCGCGAATTGTAGCGTTCGCCCTCGGGGAGCTTCCGCGCGCGGTCGGCGAATTTCACAATCTTGATGTTGTCCGGCCAGAAAAAGGCGTTGTGCTGGCCCCACGAACCCATGTCCATCTGGCCCGGTCCTTCGACGGTGCTGAGACCGACCGGGTCTTTGACCATGCCGTACTCGGTGGCAACCGGTTTCATTTCGACAAGTGGTACCGGTCGGCCCGCCAACGCCAGGGACGCAAGGCCGAGCCAGCCAATGAATGTCATGCCAATTTTCATAGCCGGTGGTTTTCCTTCATCAACGCAAACAAGTGATCCGGTCGGACGGCGACAAATTCCCCGCCCAGCGCGGTCATGATCTCCCGCACGCGCGTCGGCCCGATTTTTTCCGGTTCGTAGGGATGGACGGGGATGAACAAGGGACGCTGCGGATGGGTCGCCGCAAATTCCCGGATATCGGCGGCGAGGTGCTCAAATTTCACGTGATTGCTGCGGGTGTTATCGGGGAACCGTGTTTGCGCCCAGACCAAGCCATCGCAGAATTCATCCGCCGGAGGATCGTACGCCCAGTAGCCTTCCTGTACGCCGAGGAGCAAGTCGCCGAGGCGCGCCGCATACCGGCGTTTGCCGGCGGCGTGCATGCCGGGATTGTGGAGATGGCGCGGGTGTTCGTAAAACTGCAGAACCCGGTAGCCGGTTTGGAGAAAGTTTTCCCGCGTCCGCGTCAGGTGCGCTTCCAGTTGTTCGGCTGACATCAAGTCGGCGTAGGAATAACCCACGCCCGATGCGGACGCCACGAGACAATCGTTCGCCGTGGCCGTTTCGATGTAATAGCCGAGCATGGCCGGCGCAAGTTCGAGCAACAACGGTTGCACGGCCCAGCCCACCGGCACCTGTCCGCGCGCCGGGTCGAGATACAGCCCGGCCTGAAAATCCCGGCAACACCACAACGCATCGCCGTCGGAAAGGATGAACGACACATACACCTTCGTCCGGTCCAAGGCCGGTACGGGCGGCATGTCGGGAATGCGCACCCGGTCGGGGCGCAGATGTTGGAGGAACGACAGGTTCTGCGCGTACGCGCAACAGACCACCACGTTGCCGTGGCGGCTGGCGTGGACCAGATGATCCGCCTCCGAATCGCGCGGCGTGTGCCAGCCGAGCACCACTCCGCCGGGCGCGATCCGTTTCATAAGCCGGTCGCGCAGGGCGAACTCGTCGGCGTGATGAGGATTGGCCGACAGCTCGAAACAGAACAGGCGGCGGGCAACGGCCAAGTCGCGGATGTGATGGGCGAACTTCCCAAACCACTCGTGCGGACTGACGGTCAGACACGCCACGTACCGCGGATCGCACCGGTCCATGAACTGTTCGAACGCCCACTCATCCACGCGCCAGGTCGGGTGGTTGTGGAATCGTCCGACCAAACTCTCGACGCAGCGGAGACCGGCGCGTTCGAGGAGCGGCTCGAATTCCGGTAGGGCCACCAGCAGATCGCGCTGGGCGGCCAGCACAGTGGCGGCGTTGATCGTGGCCGGGACTGCCGGGTCGGCGAGCACGTAGCCGCGGGCGACTTCCCGGGCCGACGCCAGCAGGTCCGGCAGGTTGTCCACCGTCGTGAACGCCAATCCGTACCGGCGGGTCAGATAATCGCGCCAGCGATCGTCGTGCTCGTCCAGACGCAGGAACAAACGCGGTTGCGAGCGGTTCAGCAGCCCCTGCAGGGTGCTGATCAGCAGATGTTCGGCGGGGCAGGACGCCCCGACGGCGTAGGCCAGAACGCGGTTCACTGGGTTCTGCTAGTTCGTGGCGTCCGCGTGCCAGGGAAGAAAATTGCCGTTGTCGGCCGCCACGGGCGGAGAGCCGTAGGGAATCGTGGCGGCATGGCCGTCCACGTACGAATAGACGGGATCCAGATGACGTTTCCGATGCGGAGCGGAGAGAAAGCGGTTGTGATCCGCCCGCCACAGAGTGCCGACATAACCATAACTCCACAGCCAGTCGCTGCCGTGATACGGGATGTCGCCGGTCAGGAACACGCGGTCTGGCACGCGAACGTCGGAGATCCGCCGCTGGTCGAGCGTCACGCCGGGGTTGACGCGCGTGGCGGAGTTGCACTGGTTGATGCCGTAGCTGGGAAAGAACTCCCGCAACGATTTGTTGCCCATGGCGATGACTTCCGCGGCGGGACAGGTCATGATGCGACGGGCGAGCGGAACGCCCCACCCGGCCGCGTAGTCGTTGTAGGCATCAATGACGTTGCCTGAACGCACCTTGTTGTCCTTGCCCAAGTACGGCGACAAGGCGCCGCCGCGATCGGTTCCCTTGCGCTGGGCGTGGGGAGTGTCGCCCTGGTACACCGTGTCCCAGTCACCCAGGATCGCCGGCAGGTGCATTCCGTGGACGATAATGCTGATCTGAAATCCCCACGGATCCCCGCTCCAGGCGTGGGGCAACCAGCCCTCGTAGTCGGTGGCGAACTGGGCCGTGGCGAGCGCCATCTGTCGTTGATTGCTGAGGCAACTGGCCTGCTTGGCTTTCTCGCGGGCATTCTTGAGCGCCGGCAACAACATCGCCGCCAGCAGGGCAATGATCGCAACCACCACCAGCAACTCGATCAGCGTGAATGCGTGCGATTTGCGCATCGGATTATTTCCGCCGCCGGCTGTGCCACAGCGCGGCGCCGCCAATCAGCATCAGGAACACCGTGCTCGGTTCGGGAACGGC
>CAZHLM010000104.1:4996-7745 GCA_964533295.1 uncultured Verrucomicrobiota bacterium | reverse complement strand
GTTAGGGAATCGCGGATGTTGGAAAACATGCTCGGGTGTGCCTCTTTCTCCTGAGTTTGGCGAAAGTTATAACGGTGAGCGTCAGCGTCAACAAGCGCGAAGGTGGGGGCGCGGCGCCAGAGGAAGAGGTGTTCTTCGCCGTGGCGGTTCGGCCAGGAGCGGGGCACTTCGTCGCGCAGCAGTTCGAAGTGGGGGGCGAAGCGGGTGAGAAGTTCGTCGCGGGTGGCGCCGAACGGGGGGCCTTCGGTGGCGTGGAAGGTGAAGAAGATGCCGAGCAGATGGCCACCGGGTTTCAGGCAGCGCGCGGCGGCAGCGACGTACTGGTCGCGCAGGTCGGGGTGGATGGCGCAGAAACAGGTGTGTTCGAAGATCCAGTCGTACTGGCCGGTGTGGGTGAGGAAATCGCCGACGACGTAGCGCACGCCCGGCGCGGCCGGTACGCCGTCGAAGGCGGCCGCGGTCACGTCCAGTCCGGTAACGGTGAATCCGTGGCGGGCCAGTTCCCGGCAATCGTGGCCGCGGCCGCAACCGGGCACGAGGACGGTGCCGGGGGTGTAGGATTCGTGGGTCAGGAAATCCACCAGACCGGGTGCGGGTTCGCCGTGGTCCCACGGGGTGTCGCCGCTGCGATACCGCGCGTCCCAGGCGGCGGCGTCGAGCGGGCCGCGCGGTTTGCCGATGTGCGGGTATGGGTTCATGGCCGGTGCGGGAGTTTCCGGTTTGCGTTTGATTCCGGCAAGTCTGTTGTTTAAGGTGCGCGCCGTGGCGATTGGAGGAATCAACCTTTTGCGGCGCCTTGCGCGCGCGCCGAAATTCAGCGTCGGCCCGGTAACCGCTCATGGACACGGCACCGGCTGCTGCTAATCGGTTTGCCGACCGGCTCGGTCGGCCGTTGCGGCGGGGACGGACGGAGATTCTGCAAATCAACGTCGGCAAGCTTTGCAACCAGACGTGCGGGCATTGCCACGTCAACGCCGGTCCGGGCCGCAAAGAGGTGATGACGCGGGCGACGATGGATCGGATCGTGGACTGGCTGGCGCGGACGGAGATTGGGAAGGTGGACATTACCGGGGGCGCGCCGGAGATCGTGCCGGATTTCCGGTATCTCGTCGGGCGGATCAAGGCGCTGGGCCGGCAGGTGGTGGATCGGTGCAATCTGACGATTTTCTTCGAGCCGGGCTACGCCGACCTGCCGGAGTTTCTCGCGGGCCACGCGGTGGAGGTGATCGCGTCGTTGCCGTGTTACACGGCCGACAATGTGGACGCGCAGCGCGGGCAGGGGGTGTTCGACAAGAGCATCCGCGCGTTGCAGTGGCTGAACCGGCTCGGGTACGGGACGACGTTGCCGTTGTATTTGGTGTACAACCCGGTGGGCGCGAAGTTGCCGGGGCCGCAGGCGGAGTTGGAAGCGGACTACCGGCGGGAGTTGAAACGCGAGTTTGGCATCGTCTTTACCGGCTTGTACACGATCACGAACATGCCGATCGCCCGGTTTGCCGCGTTTCTCCAACGCAACGGCGAGTACGACCGGTATCTGGAGCTGCTGATGGCCAACTTCAACCCCGCCGCCGTGGACGGTCTGATGTGTCGCAGCACGATCAGCGTGGGCTGGCGCGGCGAGGTGTACGACTGCGATTTCAACCAGATGCTCGAACTGCCCTGGCGCAACGGGAAACCATTGTTCCTGTGGGACGTTGACCCGGCGGCGGTGGCGGGAAGGGAGATCGTCACGGGCGATCATTGTTTCGGTTGCACCGCCGGAGCCGGCAGCAGTTGCGGCGGCGCGATCGTCAAGAACCCATGCCCCTCGCCCTGATCATTCCCGCCCGCAACGAAGCCGCGTGCATCGGCCATGTTCTCCAACGCATCCCCGCCGGGTTGGCCGCGCAGATCATCGTGGTGGACAACGACAGCCAGGACGCCACCGCGGCGGTGGCGCTTCAAGCGGGCGCCGAGGTTCACCGCGAACCCCGTCGCGGCTACGGTCAGGCGTGCCTGACCGGTCTGGCGCATCTGCGGGACGAGATGGATGTGGTTGGGTTTCTCGACGCGGATGGCAGCGATGATCCGCGGCTGCTGCGCGACCTGGTCGCGCCGATCCTCGCCGGGGCGGCGGACTTTGTTGTCAGCGCCCGCACCCTGGGCCTGGCGCGGGAAAATCTGTCGCCCCAACAAAAATTCGGCAACTGGCTGGCGTGTGTGTTGATTCGGGCGTTGTGGGGCTACCGGTACACCGACCTCGGTCCGCTGCGGGTCATTCGCCGTGCCGCGCTCGACCGGCTGCAAATGCGCGACCGGACGTGGGGTTGGACGGTCGAGATGCAGATCAAAGCCGTCACGGCGGGATTGCGGATCCGGCAGGTGGACATTCCGTACGGACATCGGATTGCCGGGACATCGAAAATCTCCGGCAGCCTGCTTGGCACCGTCAGAGCAGGCTGGAAAATCCTCGCCACCATCGCCACACTCCGTCTCCGTGAACGCCGACCTGCTCGTCATCATGGCCCGGTACCCGACGTACGGGAAAGTGAAGACGCGGCTCGCCGCTGATGTGGGGAAAGCGGCGGCGCTGCGGATTTACCGACAACTGCTTGAGCATCACCGGCGGGAGTTTCGAGAGACGCCGTTTGCGGTGGAATGGCGGTACACCCCGGCCCGCGCGCCGTTCCGGAAATTTCTTTGTGGGAGCAGCCTGCCGGGCGCAATGGGGCAGTCGCGCCCCGACCGGCGCTACCACTTCATGGAATTC
>CAZHLM010000104.1:1886-4986 GCA_964533295.1 uncultured Verrucomicrobiota bacterium | reverse complement strand
GGGCAGTCGCGCACGGACGGGCGCTCCCACGACAACAACCGGTGCGTACCGCAGCCGACCGGGGATTTGGGCGAGCGGATGCGGAAGATTTTCGCGGAGAGTTTCGCGCGCGGTTGCCGGCGGGTGGTGATGATCGGCACGGACGCGCCGGCAATGTCGCAGCGGACGGTGCGGCAGGCGTTCCGGTTGTTGCGGCGTCACCGCGCGGTGTTTCAGCCGACGACGGATGGCGGGTATGCGTTGATTGGCTTGGCGGAATGGGTGGATGTGTTCTCGGGGATGCCGTGGAGCACCGACCGGTTGATGGCGGCGACGCGGCGGCGGGTGCGGTGCGCGGAGTTGCCGGTAACGTTCGATATTGATACCGGCGCGGACTGGCGGAGGTACGCGGGATGAATCGGACGATTTTTCTCGTCGGCCCGACCGCCGTCGGCAAGTCAGCGGTGGCCCATGAACTGGCGCGGCGGCTGGACGCCGAGATTGTGTCGGCCGATTCGATGCAGGTGTACCGGGGGATGGATATCGGCACGGCCAAAGACAAGTCGGCGCATCTGGTGGACATTTGCGATGTGACCGAGGCGTTCGACGTGAAGCGCTACGTCAAACTGGCGACGGCGACGGTGGCCGAGATTTACGCGCGGGGGCGGACGGCGTTGGTGGTGGGCGGGACGGGGATGTACGTGCGGGCGTTGCGGCAGGGATTGTTTGCGGGGCCGGGACGGGATGAGCGGTTGCGGGCGCGGTTGGAAGCGTTGAGTGCCGGGGAGTTGTTCACGATGTTGCAGCGGGTGGATCCGGTGACGGCGGCGACGATTGACCGGTTCAACCCGCGGCGGTTGGTGCGGGCGCTGGAGGTGTACCAACTTACCGGCAAATCGTTGAAAGCGTGGCAGGCTGAGTGGGCCGGTCGGGCGCCGCCCGGCGCGCCGTTGTTCGGATTGCGGCGTGAGCGGGCGGATTTGGTGGCGCGGATTGAGCGGAGAATTGATGAGCAGATGGCAGCGGGGTGGTTGGCGGAGGTGCGGCGGTTGGGGCCGGTGGCCGGGACGGCGCGGCAGGCGGCGGGCTACCGGGAATTGGCGGCGCATTTGCGGGGGGAACTGACGTTGTCGGACGCGGTGGCGTTGATCAAGGCGCGCACGCGGCAGTTGGCGAAGCGGCAAATGACTTGGTTTCGGCGCGAACCGGGGCTAATTTGGGTGGACGTGAAACGGGATGAATCAGCGGGCGATGTCGCCGGGAGGATGTTGAGTCTGCTTGAAGATGCATGACACGCAGGCGGCGTTGGCGGAGCGCGCGTTGCTCGTCGGGTTGGAACGCAACGGTCAAGACAAGTGGGCGGTCCGCGATTCGTTGGTGGAGCTTCGGGAATTGGCGGAGTCGGCCGGCGCGGAGGTGCTCGAAACGCTCATCCAAAAACGCGACGTGCCGTCGGCCCCCACGTTCATCGGCAGCGGCAAGGCGGCGGAGTTGGCGGCGCTGTGCCGGACGACGGCCGCCAACATGGTGATCTTCGACGACGATCTTTCGCCAGCGCAGGGACGGAATCTCGGCGAGATCATCGGTCCGACCGTGAAGGTGCTCGACCGGACGGAGTTGATTCTCGACATCTTCGCCCAGCGCGCGCGGACGCGCGAAGGCAAAATCCAGGTCGAGCTGGCGCAGATGCAATACATGCTGCCGCGGCTGACCGGGTTGTGGACGCACTTGTCCCGGCAACGCGGCGGCGTGGGCTGCCGGGGACCGGGCGAAACGCAGTTGGAAGTGGACCGCCGGCGGGTGCAGGAGAAGATCACGCGCCTGCAACGCGAACTGGGCGAGGTGCGCAAGAACCGGCGCGTCGAGCGCAGCGGCCGGCAACGGTTGCATTGGCCGGTGGTGTCGCTGGTCGGGTACACGAACTCCGGCAAGAGCACGCTGATGAACGCGCTGACCGGGGCCAATGTGCTGGCCGAGGACAAGCTGTTCGCCACGCTCGATCCGACGACGCGGAAGCTGCGGTTGCCGAACAATCAGAACATTTTGCTGACCGACACGGTCGGGTTTCTCCGCAAGTTGCCGCATCATCTGGTCGAATCGTTCCAGGCCACGCTGGAAGAGGTGGCGGAGGCGGATTTGTTGTTGCACGTGGTGGATGCGAGTCATCCGCAGGCGGCGGAGCAGATCAAGGCCGTGGAGGTGGTGTTGCAGGAAATCGGCGCGTGGGGCAAGCCAACGGTGGTGGCGTTGAACAAGATGGATTTGCTGGCGGGCGATGCGCCGGTGCGGGCGCGGTTTCAGCGCGAGTTTCCGCAGGCGGTGCCGATCGCGGCGAAATCGGGTGAAAATCTGGACGGGTTGCTCGATGAAATGGTCACGCGGTTGCGGGAGTGGCGGGTGGAGGTGGCGCTGCGCATTCCGCAGGATCGCGCCAAGACGATCGCACTGGTGTACCAGAGCGGCCATGTCCACGCCCGGTCGCAGGAGAACGGTGACGTGTTGTTGCGGGCGCAGATTCCAAAAGTGTTGGCGGGCGAACTCGCGCCGTTTATAGTTTCCGCTCCATGAACGGGCGCGGTTGGTGGCTGGTGTGGCTGGGACTGGCGCCGGTGATCTTCGCGCAAGAAGTCCCGGCGCCGCCGCGCGCCTGGGAATACGTCATCATTCATCACAGCGCGACCTCGACCGGCTCGGCGGAGATGTTTGCCGCCAATCACCGCGCGCGGGGCATGGTCAACGGGCTGGCCTATCATTTCGTGATTGATAACGGCAGCGCGGGCACCGCGGATGGTCACATCGAGACCGGCCCGCGCTGGCTGAAGCAACTCCACGGCGGCCATTGCCGGCAAGCGGACGTCAACGAAAAAGGAATCGGCATCTGTCTGGTCGGCGATTTCACCGAGCGCCAGCCGACCGCCAGGCAAATGGACGCGCTCGTGGTGCTGATCCGCGGATTGCAGGAGCAGTTCAATATCCCCGCCGACCGGGTGCTGGGGCACGGTGATGTTGTCGGCGAGTACAGCGAATGTCCGGGGCGGGCGTTTCCCTGGGCGGAATTACGCCGGCAACTGGAGGTTGTGGGAGCGCCCTTCTGGGCGCGACCGGCTGACTCTGAATCGTG
>CAZHLM010000104.1:0-1876 GCA_964533295.1 uncultured Verrucomicrobiota bacterium | reverse complement strand
CCCGGAAGGGCGCGCCCACGAAGGGGAGAGGCCGGTGACGCGGTGAGTACCCTCATTCGCGAGATGCCCGAAGGCGACCGGCCGCGGGAGCGGTTGTGGACGCTGGGGCCGGAAGCGTTGAAGCCGGAAGAGCTGATCGCGATTCTGCTGCGGACGGGCGTGGCCGGCAAGTCGGCCGTGCAACTGGCGGCGGAATTGTTGCGCGATCACGGACACTCGCTGAACCGTCTCTCGCAGACCGACCGGGCGTTGCTGGCCAAACGCAAAGGGCTGGGGCGGACGAAAGCGATTCAGCTCAAGGCCGCGTTTGAGCTGGCGCGGCGGATCGCGGCCGAACAACAGCACCGGCAGGTGGTGGATACGCCGGCGAAGGCGGCGGCCTGTTTGCGCGAGGAATTCCGCAGCGCCGACCGCGAGGTGTTTCGCGTGGTGCTGCTGGACACGAAACACCGGTTGATCCAGATCCGGGAGGTTTCCGTGGGGACCATCAACGCCAGTCTCGTCGAACCGCGCGAGGTGTTCAAAGAAGCCATTGCTCATTCCGCCACATTCGTGATTCTGGCGCACAACCACCCCAGCGGCGACCCCACGCCCAGCAGCGAGGACATCGCGATCACCAAACGCCTCGTCAAAGCCGGTGAGTTGCTGGGAATCGAAGTTCACGACCACCTCATCCTCGGCCAGCGGACGGCGAGCCGGCCGCACGATTATGTGAGCCTGCGGGAATTGGGGTTGATGTGATGGATGACTTCATGCAAGCGGCGCTGGCAGAGGCGCGGGCGGGGTTGCGCGAAGGCGGAATTCCGATCGGTTCCGTGTTGGTCAAGGACGGGAAGATTGTCGGACGCGGGCACAACCGGCGGGTGCAGGACGGGGATCCGGTCATGCACGCGGAGATAGATTGTTTGCGGAAAGCCGGGCGGGTCGGAGGTTACCGGGGGACGGTGCTGTATTCGACGTTGATGCCGTGTTACCTGTGCGCGGGAGCGGTGGTGCAGTTCGGCATTCCGAAGGTGGTGGCCGGCGAGGCGCAGACGTTTCCGGGAGCGCCGGATTTTATGCGATCGCACGGCGTGGAGGTGGTGGATTGGAACCTGCCGGAGTGCGTCGAGTTGATGCGCGAGTTCATCGCGCGCCATCCCCGGTTGTGGCAGGAAGACATCGGGCAGTTGTGAAACGAAACGGGGCGCGACGGCCCGCGTCCCGCTTCGAAGCCGCAAGAACGCAGTCGGGAAACCCCTCACCCTGACCCTCTCCCCATCGGATGGGGAGAGGGAACTTACTTTGTGCAACCAAGGGAGATCTCCGACCGGCGCGTTGGATACTCACATTGGTTCCCCTCTCCCCGCGTGCGGGGAGAGGGTCAGGGTGAGGGGCCCCGCATTTCAACTGCCGGCTAAGAGCGCCTAACAAAACTCCTTGTGGGAGCGGGCTTCCGCCCGCGACGTTCTCGGAAAACTCAGTCGGTCGCGCCCGGAAGGGTGCTTCCCCAACAGAAGCCTCGGTTGTGTTGGGCGCCCCAAGTCCGGGCCGCGCTATTTCAAAAGGGCGGTGTGGAATTCCTTCCAGTCGTCGAGGTTGTTCAGGTTGACGGCATCCGGTATGGACCCGTCGTCCTTGAGACCGTTCGCCGTGAGGATGTTTTTGCGGGTGGCATCATCGTGGATGTAGCCGGTGATGGCGGCGTTGAGTTTGATGATGGTGGCGCGGTCGAGCTTCACGCCGGGCTGGGATTTGATCCAGGCTTCGAATTCGGGATAGGTCGGGCGTTTGTCTTTGATGAACGCGAGCGTTTTGGCGCGGTCCAGCCCGAGCGCATCGAGGACCATCTGGTCGTAGCCTTTGCCACAACCCGGATAGCCGTCGGCCAGCAAGC
>CAZHLM010000103.1:1332-8044 GCA_964533295.1 uncultured Verrucomicrobiota bacterium | reverse complement strand
ATGGTATTATCAATCCCAATCACCTGGAGATTGTGCTCCTGGGCCTCCCGTTGGTATTGAAACTGGGCATTTCCGCCCAACGTCGGCACGCACAGATGAGGCTTATTGTCTTCGTTTGTCATATTCGTATCTCCGTATTGCTTGTTTTTCGTTCAGTCAGCCGAGGACCTCCCAGGCTGACCACCCCGATATGTGTTCCATCATTCCGACCGTGATTGCAAAGCCGTCCTCTCGCCGTTCAAGCCGGTATCCGGTCTTGTTGTAAGGCCCGTCAACCGTGTTAAGTTCGCACTGTCCAACGTCTAAAATGTTGGTTATTCCCCAACTATTGAACATCACCTCACCCATCTACCATTTATGTATTTGTGGGCCCACGGCGGCTTGACAATTTGACGTTCTTCACATTGCTCTGGATCAGGTGTCGTGTCGGGACCGCGTTCAAGTCTTATCCACGATTTATCTTCAAAAATCGCCACGCCCGTTCCGTTTATCGTGCACTTTTGCCCAACCAGATGTTTATATTGCGATGCTAAAAGTCCGGTAGGCCAACACATTCTGTATTGTATCGGTTTGGAAAAATCACTCTCCCATGGACCGAGGACAAACAACTTTCCATCACGCTCTACTATTTCGCTTTCCATATTCATCGTTCGTCCCTTCTAAAATTCTCCTGCTGTTAAATCAGGAGACTGTTTTTTCACCTTCCCAGATTCAAACAATCGTAATTGTCCCGGCATCACCGCAGTGGATGCTGGTTGCAATATCTTTTCCAGGTCATAATATGTTTGGGTTACAACCAGTTGTGGTAGGCCATATCCATCCCAGCCTGATACATCGGATCGTAGGAGAGTTCGCAGGAGAGTTCGCAGAGAGCCCACAGCTCCCGAGGGTCACCGCCTCTTCTTCTGCACATAGTCCGACTTTTGACGGCGTCGGGTGGATTGCGTCCGGTATGTTGTTAACGATCTGCTTTTCTTTTCACTTCGCCCGCTTCACGTCATCGGGCATTTTCATTCCGTGGGTTCCGGTAGCGTTGCGCAGGACCACACGCCGGCCTGCGGGCACTCTCCACGGACGGGGTCGGAGTCGGCAACCTATCCCCGGCAGATCGAAAACAGTTTTTTACCTATACAACCCTCCCCTAGCCGTGCCAGGGGAGAAAAAAAATCCCTGTCTCGTGGCTCAGACCGCAAATGCGGTTCCACGGTTGTCCGTGGCACGAGAAGGGATTCAAAGTAATCAGTAGAATTGTCATCTGAGCATTACCTGCTGGAACCTACACCGGAGGAATCAAAAAGTCAAACTGACAATACATCTACTCGAAAGTTCCCGATTGTTCCACACATGAAACGTGCCAGAGTTCGTCACATTGTAAAGATTACAACAGTAAAAGGCGTGCCAATAGTCCGGATGTGCCCAAGGAATGCGACCTATCCGAACATCGCGCCGAAGCAGAAACCAAGGACTACCGCCCAGATTGTGAGCTTGAACGCCTCCCAAGGTGTGAGGATTCCACCAAGGACAGGCGTTTCGACGTAGACCAACGAGTCGCGGACCTGGACCTTGACCGGGCCCAGGCCGAACGAGTACGCCATTTTCCCGAGAGGTGAGTTGTATTCGACACAGACTTCAGCATCGACCGACGTGGTGTCAATCTGTCCGTCACTCCAGACGACCTGAAGGCCGACCTCGAGCGTGTCGTGCACATGGACCGTCTGAGTTAGCAGTTCTGCGTAACGCACAAGCGCACTGTCCCGCTCGGCCTCTACGACGGCCAACAGCCGCGCAAGGCCCGCGTCAGGGACGACTTCGCGCACAGTCTGGGTCACGGTAACGGTGTCGAATCTGACTTCGGCTGTAGGTAAAGCTTGGGGCGAGGGTGTTTGGCACCCCCGCCACACAAGCAACGTCAAGGCTCCGAGAACCAAGCCGACAAGGAGCCAGCCTATCTCCCTGAGCCAGTTGGTCATTCTCTGAACGATCTCGCTATGCTGATGAGCTTGCTCACGTTGCTAATCAGGTCGGCAGCCGTCTGAAGTAGGGCTTCGATTTTCTCTTCGGCTTCATCCGCCGAGATGTTGAACTCCTCGCAGAACGCCTGCACGACTTCAGCCCTCACCTGTGGGTCTTTCAAGTCCGAGAGCTTGATATTCTCCCGGCTCTCCCACGCGGCCATGCCTTTTGAAATCAACCCCGGAGCTGAACCGACCAGCACTCCGAGATCGGAGAACGTTAGTTTGCCGTCCTCCAGCACCGCCCCGGCTGCGGAACCAACGGCCCCGCCGAATTTTGCCAGGTCAATCAGGTCTTCCTTCATTGTGCTTCCTTTCGTTTTTTGTAGAGTTTATGTGATACACCAACGCCACCGAAGATGATAGCAATCCACGACAGCGTCTCCGGTATTCTGGGGTCAACGTTGACACCCCAGACACCGACGAGAAACTTCGTGCAGAACTCCTCACCGAGAAACGCATACGTCCCGATGATGGTTTTGTAGTTGTCCAACCGCTTCCAGAGCGTCAGCGCTTTGTCTTTCATATCCGACTAGTTGCTTGTACCCGTAATATGATTTATCAACACTCCTAGGCTGATGGCGAACCCCCCAATCAGCACCGTGCCTATCCCTATAATCCACCAAATCTTTCCCACGGCCCAGGACACGCGCCCGTTTTGTTTGGCGAGCTGCTCGGTCATGTCTTCTATGTCTTCGGTGAATTTCCGCTGGCGCTCATCCATGACCGCGACGGTTGTCGTAAGATTGTTAATGGCCGCAATCATTGCGTCAACCTTAGTCTCCAAACGCGAAACACTAGAGGCCACAGATTTACCTTTTGCGTCCACGGAATTTTCTGTATATTGTTTCTGCTGCGGGAGGAGTTCCTCCCTCGGTGTAGCTTTCCAGGAGAACCGCCATGCGCTCGCGGTTCGCTTCGTATTCATACGAGAGCTGCGAGAAGTCCGTCGTCTGGTCGTAGTCCCTGAACCACCACGCATAGCCGATGATCTCATTGATGATCGTATTAATCGAATCCTCCGGAACGCCAAGCTGTGAAGCAAGATAGAAATACTCGAAATCCTGAATCCCCCGGCGGAGATTCTTCAACCTCATCGACATGATCGGCCCGTCAACGTCCCTGTCCTCGCCCGGGAACTTCACGTCTTTCCCGGCGTGTACCATTTCCCCCAGTCCCCAGTAGTTGAGGCTCGGTGGCTTACACAATGACCACACGTTGAAGTTCTCGCCTGAGAGATAGCCTATGTTCCAGATGAAGAACGGTTCCAGGTCGTACTTGTACATCAGCCACGGGTTGATTCGGTTGTCGATCAATTCGTTGTCCAGCCATTCGACCGACCCGGAATGTGGCCTTGAACCACCATACCAGGAGACAATATCGCCGCTGTCCTTCAGTGCCTTTGCCGCGTCACTCGGTCCCATCTGCTGCGCGGGGATGTCAGGCTCGGGCCGGTAGTCAATCGGGGTCCAGTTCACCTCAGGCAGACAGAAGATTGTTACCCCATCAGTTAACATCGTATCTACACGCGAGGTGCAGAACGTGTGCATGGAGTCTTTTATCCACCCGCCCTTTTCTCTGATGATGGAGTTAAGCGAATCATTCCAGAACTTCCCCGGCTCGTAGACATCCTCGGACCTTGGAGGTTCATCCAGCATATACTTGAAATACAAAACATTCGCCGCTGAGTCAGAGAACCACTTGACCCACTCCCTCATCGCCGCTCGCCATGAGGACTCATTGTCGGGCCAAAATCCGGATCGATACCCGGCGTTCCCACCGTACATATTACCCTGGTCGTAGATGCCCACGGCGTAGGTTTGCTCACCTGTCAACCGCCCCGGGCCCTCGTAGTTTCTCGAAGTATCGTACCACGCCCCGGTATAGTATCCTCCAACCCGAACTTTAAACGTGTCAATCGTCACCGACTTGTACTGGAGCGTCATTCTGTGCCGGTGAAACGTGTTCATGTAATTTTGTGTGATTGCCCAGTAGTTGTCATCCCCCTCGGTCACACCCTCGACGTGTCGCTCGAACGCTCCGTCATCATACATAAACACCCGACAATGCGTTGTGTCGGACAGCGTGAACCCGTAGACTTTTAACTGGACTGGAACCTCAGTGTCAATTCTCCCGCCCTCAGTCACGCGAAGCGTCCCGGTGTAGGTCCCTGCGGTTTGTCCCGAAGGAATGTAGACGTCACACCACACGGACTGCGACCGGCTCCCGGCGATAGTGAAAGGATACCCGCCCTGCCCGGTGTCAACAATCGAGTCTGCTTCTGCGGGTACGAGAAAGTCGGGTATCCATCCGAGGTAGTTCGAATCCGGCTTTGCGACCGCATCCTCAAAACCGGCATTAGGACTGTTCCAGACATCGCTCCTTGAGTAGACCGAGTCGTAATGCGCGACGAAAAACTCAATCCTCCGCCCGACGTAGTCCATCGGGTCGCCGGACCAACCGGCGTTAGTGATTAGATTCTCGCCCGAGGCCAGGGTGTCAAGTGTAACACGGACAGAGTCAACCCCCGAAGCACCGGCTTCGATGATGACCTGAAAGCCGACGATCTCATTCCTGCCGCCGAAGATGTAGATTGTATCCCCATCCCAGACCGGGTTGTTTTCGGAGGTCTTCATTGGATGGCCGAGCTTTGTTTTCTTCACCCGCACGCCCTCATCGACCGCCCACACGGCGTCGATCTGCGACAAGGCAAAAGAAGGAAGGAGCAATATGAGCAATAGCGTTTTCATTTTGGAACGATAGAACACCCGACACTCGCCCAGTCTGTTGATGAACCCAGGCCGTGAGACATGGTAACGCTTGTCAGTCCGTTCTCCCGCGAAGAGGTGAACGCAAGCCCCGTCACGTTATCGATTTTGTACTCTTCAAAGTATGCAGTCTGCCCGGCCCCGGTCGCAAAATCTGCCACGTCAAATGCTACGCAACCATCCAGAACAAGCCAGCCATTCTGCGACGTGACGTTGACCGACGCGGTAGAGCTATAGGCTCCGGCTGAGGTTTCGTAGGCCACAGAATCAGCCCCCGAGAATGTCAGCACAAAGACACCCGCGTCGCATGTCGTAGAGAACCAAGCCTGGACGGTATCGCTAGTGAACGCCGGAGATTTCAACTCCCAGAGACTCACCCGCATATAGGTATCACCCTGGATCCGCTCGGTCAGTTTGCTAAATGATTCCCCGCTGACAGTCTTTACCGAGTCGTGCGTGTGATTCGAGTATTTATGCGAGAACACGAACGCGACGGCGAGCTTGTTCGAACCTCCGGAGGCAATCATTCCCGATTTCAGGGAGGAAACGGAATTGCCCCGCGCCAAGGCCGTATCATGTAACGCCAATTCTGCCGGCGGGGAAACGGTAATCCGGCGCTTCACGAATATAGTCTGTTGTGCCGCGCAGGTATAGGCAAAGGCCACAAGAACGAGCACGAGTAATATGAAGGCCGCAATCCTCACTTACGGTATCCCCAGAGTGTCACGTGCAGCATTGTCGGCTTGGTTGTCACCGTCGGCGTTTTGATGTAAATCCACCGCAAAGGAGGTATCACGTTCGCATCGAATGACGCATCCGCAGTTCCCACCGTCGTGCTTGTGATTGTCGGTGGCGAGCTGTTAAGATGTATTACTCCACTAGAACCGTTTAGCGTATCATCCCACATCACGTCAACTGTCAGGGATGGACTGGAACCCTGGAGGACGCAGCGCATGTTGGTAATATAGATGCTGTCCGTCTGGTTCCAGTATAGCGGGTAGATTTCCGCCGTTGAAAAGTGCGCGGTATCCCCTGCAGCACCGGAGCCGATGGTGATTGCTCCTACCAGGCACGAATCCCACTCTGCGAAGATTGAATCACCCGCCGCGTTCCAGCGCAGCCATTGTTTCGCTCCCACTTGGACTGTCGGTGTTGAGTCTGCCAGCACAGCAACCACGGTGTCTCTCACGGTCGAGAGGTCCCCGCTGATTGCCGCTCCGTTCTGCCGGAAAACCTTACCAAAGATCGTATCGAATTGCGCCACAGTTGAGCCGATGTCGTAGGTGTTCGTAGTATTGGGGAGAATATTACCAGTGGTTGAATTACCAGTCTCATAATCCAGAATCAAAGCAGAGTTCGTTCCATAGAAAAACAGGTCGTTGCCACTGTTCTTGAATATGCTCCACTTTGTTGCCAGCGAATCCTTGAAGGATATGGTCGCAGTCTGCCCAGTCAATGGAGTCTGTAGCGAAATGTTCGCATCATCCTTTGTTACCACTATCCCAGCGGTGTTCGTGAGTTGCCCACTCATTATCCCACCGCTTTTCTTCAGATAGAGACTTTCGCTGTACGCCCGGCTTGTTGTCGAATCGTTCGGCACAAGATACGTCCCCGCTGCCTGCTTGCTGTCAATCCGTGTAGAGAGACTTGCGGTATCCGTAGCCGCGAGCTTTGTGTCGATGCGTGCAGAGAGTGAAGCCGTATCCGCCGCTGTGAGCTTCGTGTTGATTCGGGCTGAAAGAGAAGCCGTGTCCGCCGCTGCGAGTTTCGTATTGATGCGCGCTGAAAGAGAGGCCGTGTCTGTTGCGGCGAGCTTCGTGTTGATACGCGTAGAGAGTGAAGCCGTGTCCGCAGCTGCAAGCTTCGTATCGATGCGTGTAGAGAGTGAAGCCGTGTCCGCAGCTGCAAGCTTCGTATCGATGCGTGTAGAGA
>CAZHLM010000103.1:0-1232 GCA_964533295.1 uncultured Verrucomicrobiota bacterium | reverse complement strand
GTGAAGCCGTGTCCGCAGCTGCGAGTTTCGTATCGATGCGCGTAGAGAGTGAAGCCGTGTCCGTCGCCGCGAGTTTCAGATTGATTCGGGCGGAAAGGCTCGCAGTGTCCGCCGCTGCAAGTTTCAATGAGAGATCATACGGAGTTGAAACCTCAGTAGTATCAACCGAGATATGAAGGCTGTCAGCTATGCCTCCGCCATCTAGCCCGTAGCCGGAAGTTACCGCCGTGATGTCCCCCCCCGTCAGGCCGTAGCCTTGAGATTGCACCCAATAGCGAGTTGCAACATCAGACGACGTATCAGAATACAACACCCGAAGATTCACCCGCGCAGACAAAGAAGCCGTGTCTGTTGCGGCGAGCTTCGTGTTGATACGCGTAGAGAGTGAAGCCGTGTCCGCGGCTGCAAGCTTCGTATCGATGCGTGTAGAGAGTGAAACCGTGTCCACCGCCGGGAGATACCCAAGCGCACTCAGGACCGTCCGCGTTACGAACCATGCCGCGGATGTGTCAGAGTACAGCATTCGCAGTACAATCTGATTGTGGAGAGCGGTCGTATCCACACTTGTCTGGGAAACCCAGTATTTAGTGGCAATCCAGGTCGTGTCGATGCGCTTGACCATCCCCGTAGTGTCGACCAGATTCGATGTCGGCTTGGAAAGTTGTGCCCAGGCCATAGCGGGAACCAACAATATCCAGAAATAGCGTCTCATTTTACGTGCCACCAGTTGATAGATTCGCCCGATGTCCCGAGTGCAGGCCGGACCACAATCAGACTGTCAGTTTTCGCCGTGAGGCCAAGTCTCATATCAACCGCAGTTGGCGCACCGGCGGCTCTGACGGAAACGAAAAAGTACGAACTCGCTGTTGCTCCTGGCACATAAATAGCAAGCCGAGTTTCCGTTCCGCTGAACGATGCGGAGCCTCTTTGTGTGGCACTGAATGCCGCCGTGCCGGTGAAGGTCGGTGAAGCAGTTGGGGCTTTCGTATTTATCCGCGCCGACAAACTTGCCGTGTCTGCCGCTGTCATCTTTGCGTCAATCCTTGAAGAAAGCGACGCGGTATCTGCGGCTGCAAGCTTCGTGTTGATGCGCGTTGAAAGCGATGCGGTATCCGCCGCGCTCATCTTGGCATCAATCCTCGCGGAGAGACTTGCTGTATCCGCCGCGCTCATCTTCGCATCAATCCTCGCGGAGAGACTTGCTGTATCCGCCGCGCTCATCTTCGCATCAA
>CAZHLM010000102.1:0-8140 GCA_964533295.1 uncultured Verrucomicrobiota bacterium | reverse complement strand
AAGGCCGAGAGGGTATCTATTGCAGTTGGGATAATGGGACGCATGGCGGACAAGCGCGGATGCCATGCCAAAACCAATTCGCGCGCGCATTTCTCCAGGAATGGTATCTGCACCGACACGCAACCGAGCTTCCGAAGTCGGTCATTCGCCACCACCGGCAGGACTGCGATGAACTTCCCGCTCACCGCCAGTTCCGCCGCCTGCGAAAACGACGAACATTGCACGACCACGCGGAACTTGAAACCCGCGTTCGCCGCTGCGGTCAGGAACTGCGGTTGAAATGATTCACCCGCGGCTAACGCCAATGGCAAAGACTGCAACTGTTGCTGAACACCCTTTTTCGCCCAGCTTGCCGGGATAAAAAATGCGTACGTGAGCTTGGTGAATGACACCGTTTTCAGGCCTTTTGTCACTGCGTCTTTTCGGATGATCCCCACGTCGAGTTTCAGGTCCTGCAGGTCGCGCACAATCTGCCGGGTTCGCAGATTCAAAAGCGAGATTACAACGTTCCCCAGCCGTTGGCACAACTGCGGCAACTGCGGTGTGACCACCCACTCCAGAACACAATTTCCGGACCCGATGGACAGGGTGACCGGTTGTCGTGCCGCTTCCTGCTGAAAATCTCGCAGCGCGGCGAATTGCTCGCGGGCCAGTTGCGCCAGACGCTTGCCGGCCGTGGTGAGTTTGATGCCGCGCCCATCGCGTTCAATCAGCGCCGTGCCGAAGAATTCCTCCAACTCCCGAATTTGCCGGCTGTAGAGGCTTTGCCGGACGGGGTCTTGGTTGGCGGCCTTCACGATGCTGCCGGATTCGGCCACGCGACAAAACGTTTCCAGCCGATCCAGCGACAAGCCGCGGCGCGCCAGCAATGGTTCACTCATGACGGAAAAGTTATCCTGCCTGCGATTTCGTGTCTATGACCGATCTCAGCCATCGCGTACAGTGCGCCCATGATGAAAACAAGGAAGCGCCCAATCACACCGACCCGCGACCACGATCCGGCACACGCTGGCGGCCCGGGAACGTCTTTGATATCATCCAGGCTGATTCGCCGAGACGAGCAATTTGCCGCCCGAACGATGGTGCGGGCGTCGGAACATCACGAGGTCGCCAGCCTATGATCACAGCCCTGTATCTTGGAAATTTCAAGGCGTTCGCGGATACCCAGCGCATCCCGATTAAACCACTGACGCTCATCTTCGGGCCGAACAGTTCCGGCAAGTCGAGCATCATCCACAGCCTGCTGCTCGCCCAGCACGCAATGGAGACCGGCAATTTGGACGTCCACCAAACCAAGGTTGCTGGTGAAGCAGTTGATCTCGGTGGCTTCCGGCAATTCGTGCATCGGCAGCGGGCGTTGGACCGCGTCAAGTGGGGGGTCGAAGCGGAAGCACTGTTCGCAAACCGGCAGCGAGTGCGAATCAGCGCCACGATGGAGTTTGGCCTTTTAGCAGTGAAGAAACCCTTCGAGTACGACGCTTTCGACTCTGAAACGGGAAAACTGAAGCCGGTAAGCGATGTTACCGATGATCAGATCGGGGTGGGACGACCATTTGTGCAAGGCTTCGAGCTTACGGTGGATGGCCGACCCTTGTTGCGACTCCGTCAAGGCGGCTTTACAGATTCGGCTTTGCTTGAATTCCTGAAGGCCGCGCAAGAGGACTTCGCTTCCAGCTATCGGAAACTTATGAAATCCAAGGCGGACAACAAACTCGTAGTGGATTTCTTGGATCGGCAACATCCGTTTCTTGACACATTGTTCGACGAGGCACTGGCTGGGCTTTCCAAGAGGATGCCCGTAGCCCGAGAGCAGTTTGCGGAGTTTCGCAAAGCGGTTTGTGAAAGGCTGTCGGCCGAATCTCGGTTCCGCCGTGGGCGGTTTTTCCCCGAAGACGAGAAGGTTTTGGAGGAGGCTTACCCTTCACACATCGAGGGATGGTTTGACGAGGGTTATCCAAACCCATTCGGACTAACCAATTTCTGGAATTTGACTCCGTCCGGTCGTGGGTACTTGGCTGTGTTCATAGATAAAATATCGTTCCAGCGGGCTGGAGATGGACCAATGGATCTACCCCCTCGCGAGTCAGCCGTGGACGCCGTGACGGAGAGTTTGCAGAAGGAACTTGGTAAACTCGTCTTTGATTTACAGCGCTATGCAGAAGTCGAACTGCGTTGTTTCGAATACCTCAGCCCTTTACGTTCGTATCCGCCGAGGCATTTCTTCTTTAACAAGCAGGACACTCCGATCCGTCAGGCCAGCGGCAGTCATGCTTGGGATGTGTTATGCAAAGATGCCGCTGTTCGGGAAAAGGTGAATCGGTGGTTGGGAGACCCATCCAAACTCAGCACACCCTACGAGCTGCGCGTTCGTCATCTGACCACGATTGCAGATCTCGAAGGGCCTTACTTGGAAGCCATTGCCCAGATAGAGAAGAATCACGACGAAATCGTGGAGAAGGGTTGCTTGTACGCTGAGATTGAAGGGGTCCTGGGCAAACTCAAGAGCCATGAAGGCGATTTGTATTGCATTTCCGAACTATATTTGGCCGACAAGCGCAACGATGCTCGCGTCACCCATCGAGATATTGGTGTGGGCATCAGTCAAATCCTGCCCATCTTGGTGGCAGCCCATGGCACGAAGAAAACCTTCCATGCCATCGAACAACCGGAATCGCAGGTGCATCCCGCGCTCCAAGCCGAACTTGGCGATGTGTTCATCGAGTCGGCGCTGGGCGAGAACAAGAACACGTTCCTGCTCGAAACCCACAGCGAACACCTCATCCTGCGAATCATGCGGCGGATGCGAGAGACTTTCGAGGGCAAGCTGCCAAGTGGCCGACCGGCTGTCCGCCCCCAAGATGTTTGCATTTTATACGTTGAACCAGATGGCTCGCGCAGCATTGTGCGCGAAATGCCGCTAAACGAACGGGGTGAACTGGTGAAGGCGTGGCCCAATGGGTTTTTTGAAGAAGGCTTGCGCGAGGTATTTGGCAGCGCTGAGGAGGGCGGCCATGCTTGATGAGTATGCGCTGACTCCCGATGTCTTTGACCCTTCCTGCTACAGCGCCCCCAATCTGTGCACCGTTTACCTCCAGGTTTTGAAGGAACCGCTGCTGCAAGAGGCTGTGGTGCGCGACCTTCGAATGGGAGAATGGAGGGAGTTCGTCCTCGGGGAAATTCAAAAGGGGCGATTCGATTTGCGCGCCAAAGAACTTGTAAAAAAACTGGTGACTCAGAATCGGTTGCGACCTGCCTCGGCCCAGCTCGATCACGTCCCTGCGGATGATCGCCAGTGGTGTGAAGAGGCAATCCAATCGGTCACGGCTAAGCCAGCCAACGGGGTTATCGTTTCCGAAACCATGGCGGATCGGTTTTCAGCCCAAAGTCAGGTTTGTTCGGTTGAGCGACTGTCACAGGCGAATTGGTGGAGGATCGCAGGACAATCCCAGCAGGTTAGCCGAACCACCGTCGCTTACTTGCAGACTTTGAAATGTTTGCTCCAGTGTGCTCGCTCCCTCGTTTTTATTGACCCGCATCTGAACCCTTCAGAAAAACGCTACTCGGAATTCGTCCAGCTGCTGTTAGCCGCGCGCCGAACTAACCCTCCTCAACCGCACATTGAGATCCATCGCGTTTGTTATGAGAGCTCAAAAAACAAAGGCCAGTTTCCTGCGAAATGGGAAAGGCGGTTCCGTGGCGGCAAAGGTGCGGCTGCCGCGCATGACGGGCAGTTTCCTGCAAACAGGGAATGGGAAAGGCGGTTCCGCACTGCGTGGGATGCTCGCCTGCGTGCGGCCGGGCTTCGGGCGCGCGTCTTTATCTGGGATTCTTTCCACGACCGATTCCTCATCACGGACCTCATGGGACTCGCGCTCACAAATGGGTTCGATGTCAGTGCCGACCCTGCTAAACAGGTTGTCTTTTCGCGGTTGTCCCGAAAGGATCGAGAGAATTGTGAGCGCGAATTTTCGCCCAACGCTCACCGTCATGAGCTCTGGCACAGCTTCGACGTTGGCCAGCCAACAAGAGCACATGAGGTTGGCAATGCCCAGACGATTTGACGGACGGAGCGTCGGGACCGACTTGCTGCTGGTCTGTCCGTCCCTTGGGGATGAGAGACAAGCAGTTGACGAACGTGAAGCTTGGAGGTGGGCTTGAAATTTTGGCTGCTGGCGCTCGGTTGCTATTTGGTGGCGGGGATGTTCGCCGCATTCCGTGGAGTTTTATCGCGAAAACTCGCCTGGGAAGAATTTTTATTGCGGGCAAAAGACGAGCAGTCACACCGGGTTTGGCTTTTCATGGCTGTCGTGCGGTTCCTCGCCATTATCGGCTGGCCGTTCCTCTGCGCGATGCTTCTCATTGATTGGTTCCGGTCGAGGGTGAAAAAAGCCCAGCCATCGGCCGATTATGCGGCGTTGCGTGATGACATGCGACGAGGACTTCGTTTTAGCCGGATGGGTGGTGCGGGCCGGTTGCATTGTGACGACTGTGGCTGGAGTGAGGATATTGAGAGTTTCGTCCACAACCTTGATCGGTGGTGTCTCGCGGCTTACCAATGCCAGGCCTGTGGCCGGTTTTGCCACCTTGAAAATCCTCGCAGGGACTCCATTCCACCGTGTGACTGTGGTGGCAAGCTCAGTCGTGATGAGATTTTGTTTTGCCCCAAGTGCCGCAGCCGCGCACTTCGTTACTGGATGGCTTACATCACCTGAGCAGGAAACGACCCGCCGAATTGCTCCAGACTCTGATCGCGTACACCACCAAGCCGCTTCCCCGCGTGTAAGCGTGGTGTTCATGGTGCCGTGTGGAGTCCGGCAGATGGCGCCGCGATCCATTTTTGGTGGTTCATTTGTTCTCCTTACCGGCTTGCCTGATCGCGGGCGTACCAGTCAATGTGGCGGGTGATGGCGATGACGATGGCGAGCACCACAAACAAGCCGCCCGTGCCGAACAGCAGCGCGTAATCCTGCAACTGCAACGCAACGTACAGGAAACCGTAAATGCCGGTCAGCAGCGCGACGACGATCAGCGTTCGCAAACCGCTCCGCAGGACCTTGGCGCAGTAAAACCAGATAAGCGCCGTGGTCACTGCGGCGCTCGTCAGGTAGGCGTAGCGGAACGCCGTGAACTCCGACAGCGAAAGCACTCCCAGGTAGAACAGACACAGCGCCGCTCCGACCAGCGTGTATTGGAACGGATGAATCCGCAGCGCGGCCAACACTTCAAACAGGAAAAACGCCGCGAAGATCAACACGAAGAACAACGCGCCGTACTTGATGGCGCGCTCGACGTTCCGGTACGAATCAATCCCGCTCAGGAAATCCGCGCCGAACTGCGAAGCCTCCACCGTCGACGGCGTCAGGCTCGCGGCGCCGTTGCGATCAGTCCATTGCTGGCCGTAATCGCGTCCGTAAAACGATACATCCCACCGGGCATGAAAGCCGGTCTCGGTCACGGTGCGCTCGGCGGGGAGAAACGCGCCCTGAAAACTGGGGTCGGGCCAAGGCGACCGGAGATGTACCGTTGTCGTCGCGCCGACCGGGGTGAATCGCACGCCCCGGCTGCCGTTCAGCGAAAGTTTCAGCTTCGCGGCCACCGGCTGTTCCAGCTCGCGCAGGTTCGCGACCGGCGCGAACAGTCCCCCGGGGAATTCCCGCAGTTTGCTCCCCGGCAGCAGCGCCAGTTTCGCGGCGCCCCATTCCAGCACGAGACGTTCCTTCACCCCGCGCAAATCCGAGATGGCAAACGTCACCACCGCGTCCTCCCACACCACGTCCGTCTCGGCAATTCTCAGGCTGGTGAAATCCGGTCGGGCGAACTCGGCGACAATCTCCAAATCACCCCGGTAGACCACGGCCTGATAAATGCCGCGTTGGAGCCGTTGCGGCGAGATCGCGCCGTCAATCGCCAGTGTTGCCGGCAGGAAACACGCGTTGGCCACCGCGGTCTCCAGTACTTCCACGCGCTCGATCTTGCCATTGGCGGCCGGTTGTTCCCGCCGCGCCTTGAACGAGTACCGGTACGGGACGATCAAAACCGGCCCCACCACGGATTGGGAACGGCCCCACGTGCCGGTGATCTCTTCCACCGCCGCGTTGCGCCGTTCCAACCGCTCCCGCAAAATGGACGCAATCATCCCCAGCGGGAGCAGCAGCAGCAGAATGAGCAATGCGACCCCGGCCATTTTGAGGACGGTGCCGCCGCGTTTCAGGAGCGACGGTTTCGGCACGACGGGCGGTGTTGCGGTCTCGTTCATAACTCTCCTTGGTTAAAAACGGTGTTCAACTGGTCTTCGACCTCGTCAATGAGTTCATCCGGCGTGGACGTGCCGGCGGTGAGGCCGACGGTGTCGGATCTCGTAAACCACTCAGCGCGCAGGTCGGAGGCGGTTTCGATGCGGACGACACGCCGGCAATGTTGGGCGCAGGTTTGGGCAAGTTCGTTGGTGTTGTTGCTGTGCCGGCCGCCAATTACCACCACCACGTCGCACTGCCGCGCCAGAGCGACGGCAGCCGCCTGCCGTTGTTTCGTCGGCAGACACACCGTGTCACTGAACCGAATCTCCGCGGCGGGAAAGGCCTGCCGCATCAACGCCACCAGCCAGCGCACCCGGTCAATCGGCTGTGTCGTTTGCGCCACCACGCCAAACCGGTCGCGCGGCGCGAGCTGCCACACATCGTCACGCGTAAGCACCACATCGAACTCGCGCAGGTCACCGGTCAGCCCGCGCACCTCCACATGGTCGCGCTGGCCGACGACGACCGGGTGATAACCGTCGGCGACCAGTTCCTTGACGGCCCGGTGGGCAAAATGCACGAGCGGACAGGTGGCTTCGAGCACGCGGGGGACCGCTTGCCGGGCTTGGGCGAGCGCGGCGGCGGAAACGCCGTGGGCCGTGATGATCACGGTGCCGGTTCGCACTTGATCGAGGTCGCGGGTGAGCCGGACGCCTTGGGCGCGGAGCGCGGCGTTGACCGACTCGTTGTGAACGAGATCGCCCAACACCGTGACCGCGCCCTGTCGCGCCTGTTCGGTGACCAGTTGCACCGCGTCGCGCACTCCAAAGCACCAACCCAAATGTTCCGCCCGAATAATCCTCATATACTTTATCACATAAAGTTTGTCTTCAAAACCAGAGACCACCGGACTAGCGGGACTGTTCAATGATTTTTTCCAGCGTGTCGAGGTACCCCTGAAAGGCGCGCCGACCAGCCGCGGTCAGCGCGCAGGTGGTGCGGGGGCGTTTCTGGTGAAAACTTTTTGTCACTGCGATATAACCGGCTTCCTGCAGCGTCTTGATCTGGATGCTCAGGTTGCCGTCGGTCAACCGCAGTTGGTCGCGGATTTCCGTGAACGACAATTCCGGTGTCGCCGCCAGCAGCGACATGATTCCCATCCGCGCCTTCTCGTGAATCAGCCGGTCAAGCTTCTGGAAATGTTCGGCATTCACGATCGTTTCGTGAGGGAAAGATACAAACCGTATGAGAGTTGAAACCCGCCGAAGCAAACCCCCATCGCCGCATGCGCCAGGGGCGTGGTGAACACATATTCCGACCGCCACGTCACCGCGAGAAAAAGCCCACCGGCCAGCACAAACAACCAACCCAGTCGGCCCACGCCGCGCACCGTGAAGAAGCCGGTCGCCCGCAGCGCACACCCGTACAACAACAACCACATTCCGACCAGAAACGTGGCGTCGTAGCGCAACGCCAGCGTCAACATCACCCCGGCCACCAGCGGCGTCAGCGCCGCCTGCGCGACCCGCCGCGTCGGCGGCGACCAAAACGGTTCGTGATCCCGCCACGCCTGCCGGCGCGCCAAGCCGAACGCCACCGCCACGGCCAGACCCGCGACGGCCAGCCAGTACCACCAAAACGCCGTCAGCCCGATGGGGAGCCACATGCCGGCAACCGCCGCCGCGAGTCCCACTGCGCCGAGCGCCAACAGAATCGGCGCCAGCGCCCGCCGGTACACGGCCGCGTTCTCCATCAACGTCCGGATCGTTTGCAGATTCTCTTCCGCCCAGGTAGCGCTCATGGAGAACACTTTGCATGGCAAAGTGTGAACGTCAAGGCCGGCCGCGGTCGCCACGGTGAACGCATTTAGAAAGTGAGGAGCGAGAGGAGGTATTGGGGCGACC
>CAZHLM010000101.1:0-8582 GCA_964533295.1 uncultured Verrucomicrobiota bacterium | reverse complement strand
CCCCCAGCCGCCGCACACCGACAAGCCCGCCAACACCACCAGCGGCATCGTCATCACCCACGGCGATTCATGCGCACGCCCCGCGCTTTCCCCGCGCGCCCCGCCCCAAAACGCCACCACCACCAGCCGCGCCATGTAAAAAGCCGTCAGAAACGCCGCCGCCAAACCCACCCCAAACAACGCCCCGTTCGCGCGCTCCGCCGCCGCCAGAATGGCGTCCTTGCTGAAAAACCCCGCCAGCCCCGGCGCCCCCGACAACGCAAGCGCCCCAATCAAAAACGTTCCGTGGGTCCACGGCAGCCGCCTCGCCAATCCCCCCATCCGCCAGATGTCCTGCTCGTGGTGCAACGCGTGGATCACGCTGCCGGCGCCCAAAAACAGCAGCGCCTTGAAAAACGCGTGGGTCGTCAGATGGAACATGCCCTCCCCAGGCGCCGCTAGGCCCACCGCCATCACCATGAACCCAAGCTGCGACAACGTCGAATAGGCCAGCACCCGTTTGATGTCGTTCTGCTGGGCCGCGATCACCGCCGCAAACAGCGCCGTCCCGCCCCCCACCCACGCGATCACCTCCATCGCCACCGGCGACAAAGACACCAGAAAAAAGACGCGGCACAGAAAATAGACGCCCGCCGCCACCATCGTCGCCGCATGGATCAGCGCCGATACCGGCGTCGGGCCCTCCATCGCGTCCGGCAGCCACACATGCAGCGGAACCTGCGCCGACTTGCCCACCGCCCCGCAAAACAATCCCAGCGCCACCAGCGTCGCGCCCGCCCCAACCTGCTCCGCCCACCCCTCCGTCGCGTTCACTTCCATCCCCGCAAAGTCAAAAGTCCCCAGCAAGCCCCACGCGCCCAAAATCCCCAGCATGAACCCGAAATCCCCGATCCGGTTCACCAGAAACGCCTTGTTCGCCGCGTCCGCCGCCGCCGGGCGCTCAAACCAGAACCCAATCAACAGGGACGACGACAACCCCACCAGCTCCCAGAAAATAAACGTCATCACCAGGTTGTCCGACAACACAATCCCCGTCATCGAAAACATGAACAACGACATGCACCCGAAAAACCGGCTCCGCCCAGGGTCCTCCGCCATGTACCCCAGGGAAAACACGTGGATCGCCAGCCCCACCCCCGTCACCATCAACAGCATCACCCGCGCCAGCCCGTCCAGCGTCACCCCCAGCGCAATCTCCAGGCTCCCCGCCCGCAGCCACGCCCAGTCCGCCGGCGCCTCGGCCCCGCTCGTGACCCCCCACACCGCCACCGCAAAACACAACCCCGCCGACACCAGCGAAACGGCCGCGCTCGCCGCCCGGTAGGGCCGCAACAACACCGCCACCCCCGCCGCCGCCCCCAACGGGAACAGCAGCAATCCCCACCACAACGCGGAAGGCATCACCGGCATCGCTCAAAACCTCAGCTGCGTTAGGTCCTCAACGTGGGTCGTCCGCTTCAACCGGAACAACGCCACGATGATCGCCAGCCCAACCGCCACCTCCGCCGCCGCCACGGTGATCACGAAAAACACCATCACCTGCCCGTCCAACCCGCCGTGCGACCGCGAAAACGCCGCCAGCGCCAGCGTCCCCGCCGTCAACATCAGCTCCAGGCACATGTACGCCGTGATCAGGTTGCGCCGCAGGATCACCCCGCCCAGCCCGATCACGAACAACGCCCCGCTCGCCGCCAAGTAATGCCCCAGCCCCACGCTCATGGCCGCCCCTCCGCCCCCGCCCGCCGCGACAGCAGCACCACCCCCACCATCGCCACCAACAACAAAAACGACGTCGCCTCAAAAGGCAGAAGGTACCGCGTGAACAACGCCTCCCCCAAAGGCCGCACGTCGTCCCCAAAACCCGCCGCCGCCGGCGCCGCCCGGTCCCGCATCCCCAGCACCACCCGGAAAATCGCCGCTCCCAGCATCGCCGTAACCACCGCCCCCGCCCCAATCGCCAGCGCGTGGAACCGCCGCCGTTCCTCCGCCTTCAAATCCAGCAGCATGATGATGAACAAAAACAACACCATCACCGCCCCGGCGTACACCAGAATCTGGATCGTCCCCAGGAAAAACGCGCCCGCGTGGATCATCAGCGCCGCCGCGCAAATCATCGCCACCACCAGCGCCATCGCCGACGCCACAGGGTTCCGGTTCGCCACCACCGCCGCCGCCGACGCCAGCAGCCCCGCAGCAAACGCGTAAAACGCCAGCGCCGATCCCGCCGCCGACCACGCATCCGCCCGCGCCGCCAGACTCGCCACCGCCCCGCCCATGGTCACGCCCCCGCGGCCCGCCGCGCCCCTGGCCGCTGGATGCCGCGCCTCATTTCGCCGCCCATTTCTTGATCGGGCGCGGCATGACTCCGCCAAGCTCATACAGCTTGTCCTTGTCGTGCACCATCTCCGCCCGCGTCAGGCCCGTGATCGCGTACTCTTTCCGCAGCCAGATCGCCTCCTCCGGGCAAACCTCCTCGCACATCCCGCAGTAAATGCACCGGATCATGTCGATGTCGAACGCTTTCGGCGCCTTCTCCACCTTCCCGTGCGTGTCCCCCTCCGGAATCTCCCCCGGCACAATCCGGATCGCCCGCGGCGGGCAGATAAACTCGCAAAGCTGGCACGAGACGCATTTCTCCCGCCCCTCCTCGTCCTTCACCAGTGTCGGCGCCCCACGATACCCCGCCGGCACCTCCCACTTCTCCTCCGGGTAATACATGGTCACCCGCTCCTCCCGCCGCCCCGAAACCATCGCCTTGAGCGTGCGCAGAAAATACCGCGCCGTGATCCCCAAGCCCCCGGCGATCGCCGGCAGATAGAGCTTCTCGTGCCACGCAAGGTTGGGTCTCGGAACGACCATCGCAGCGCTTTTGTACCAGAGTTTTTCCGGCCATCAACGAGTTTGTGCGGCATCCCGCCAAACCCGCCCCGGCCCGGACACCCGCCGCCCGGACCAGCCCCGCCGGATCATTTGATCTCGCGATGCACCGTCCGGCGGCGCAGAAACGGGTTGAACTTCTTCTTCTCCACGCGCTCCGTGCTCGTCTTCTTGTTGCGCGTGCTCATGTAGCGTGACGGGGGTCTCCCCTCCTTCACGGCTTCCGTGCATTCCAATGTGATCCTCTCTCGCGGCATGCTGGCTCCTTTTGGTAAAGCCTTCCTCTCTAAGCGCCACCCCCCACCCTGTCAACTCCCGCGAATCAAAGACGCCGCCGCTGGATGCGGGACATGTTTCTTCCAGCGCCAAGGGTGCGTCCTTCAAGAGCTCGGGGCGCCGCCCTCGAAAGCAAGCCGCGGTCCGAAGCCGCTCATCCTTCCCCTGGGGCGGCTGGAACGCCGGGCCGAACGCGCGGCGCCGCCCTCGCCGCCGTTTCAAGGGTGTGCTTCGAGAGCGGGGGGTGCAACGGGCAAAGCGCCCCGGCCGCCTCTTGGGCTCCTCCCCTCGCCCGACGCACGTTTACGGCGGCGAGGGCGCCGCCGCTCCCCAAAGGCCACCCGCTTACCGCCCGGACTTGAGCAGAAAATACGCAAACCCGTCCGCCAAAGCCTGCCACGACGCCTGCACCACGTTCCCGGACACCCCCACCGTCGTCCATTCCGCCAATCCATCCGTGCTGGTCACCAGCACCCGCGTCCGCGCGTCCGTTCCCTCGCCCGCGTCCAGAATCCGCACTTTGTAATCAATCAGCCGCACCCGGTCCAGCTCGGGATAAAACCGCCGCAACGCCGCCCGCATCGCCAGGTCCAGCGCGTTCACCGGGCCGTCCCCCTCCGCCACCGTGTAGGAGCGCTCCCCGTTCACCAGCAGCTTCACCGTCGCCTCCACCGCGTCAAACCCGTGCCGGGCGCTCCGGCGGATGGAGACATGATACTCGTCCAGCTCGAAAAACGGGCGATGATGGCCAAGCTCCTTGCGCACCAGCAGTTCGAAGGACGCGTCCGCCGCCTCGAACTCGTACCCCTTTTGCTCCAACTCCTTGATCCGGTCCAGGATCGCGCGGGTCTCCGGCGCCTTTTCGTCCAGGATCACGCCCATGGACTGCGCCTTCAAAAAAACGCTGGCCCGGCCCGAAAGCTCGCCGACGAGAACCCGCTGGCGGTTGCCCACCTGTTCGGGGCGGATGTGCTCGTAACTGCGCGCCAGTTTCCGCACCGCGTTGGTGTGCAGGCCCCCCTTGTGCGCGAACGCCTTCAACCCGACAAACGGCGCGCGCGGATCGTGGTGCTGGTTGGCGATGTCGTCCACAAACAACGACAACTGCCGGAGCTGCGCCAGATCCTCGTCGCTCACCACGCGCAACCCCAGCTTCAACTGCAGATTCGGAATCACCGTCACCAGGTTGCAATTGCCGGTCCGCTCGCCGTAGCCGTTGATTGTCCCCTGCACCTGCGACGCCCCCGCCTCCACCGCCGCCAGCGCGTTCGCCGCCCCCAACCCCGAGTCGTCGTGGGTGTGAATCCCCACGGGCCACCCCTCCAACGCCGCCGCCAGCGTCCCGGTGATCCGGCCCACCTCCGACGGCAGCGACCCGCCGTTGGTGTCGCACAACACCGCCATCGCTGCGCCCCCCTCCCGCGCCGCCCGCGCGCAGGCCAGCGCGTACTCCGGGTTGTCCTTGAACCCGTCGAAAAAATGCTCCGCGTCGAACAACACTTCCCGCCCCTTTTCCTTCAGGAAAGCCACCGTGTCCCGGATCATCGCCAGGTTTTCCTCCGCCGACGTCTTCAGAATCTCCGCCACATGCAGCAGCGACGATTTCCCCACCAGCGTCACCACCGGCGTCTCCGCCTCCAACAACTGCAGCACCTGCGGGTCCTCCCCGGGCTGGACCCCCACCCGGCGCGTGCTCCCAAACGCCGCCAGCCGCGCCGCCCACTTCCGCCCCGCCGCCGCCTTGAAAAATTCCATGTCCTTCGGGTTCGACCCCGGCCAGCCCCCCTCAATGTAATGCATCCCAAACTCGTCCAGCCGCTCCGCAATCCGCAGCTTGTCCGACGCGGAAAATTGGATGCCTTCCCCTTGCGCCCCATCCCGCAGGGTCGTGTCGTAAAGCTGGATGTTCCTTTGAGGCATCGCCATTCATTATGCCTCCAACCATCCGCCTTGGCAATTGTGGATGCGCCCTTCCCGCGCGGCGCCGAAACCCGCCCCGGCGCCCGGACCCCGGCCCCCACCGCCACCCATTCGCGCCACGCCCCCCATGCCGCGTTCGCTATGGTTCGCTATTGTTCCCGCGCCCCTTTTGCGATAATCCACCAGCCCACTCAACCCAACCCCCATCCGCCCCGCCTCTCGTTCATGAATACCCGCCCGCTCCCCGATTCCCTCGCCGCTTTCTCCACCCCCCCCGCCACCTACCGCCCCCAGCCGTTCTTTGTCTGGAACGGCGAAATCACGCGCGCCCGCATCACGGAAGTGCTGGAGCAATTCGCCGCCAACGGCTGCGGCGGCGCCTTCCTCCACCCCCGCCCCGGCCTGATCACCGAGTATCTCTCCAGCCAATGGTTCGATCTCTGGGCCTTCGCCCTCGCCGAATGCAAACGCCTCGGCCTCGAATGCAACATCTACGACGAAAACTCCTACCCTTCCGGTTTCGCAGGCGGCCATGTCCCCGCACGCAACCCCCTCTCCATCGCCACCACCCTCAGCGCCACCGTCCACCTCGCGCCCCCGCCCGCCGGCGCCGCCCCCGACGGCGAAACGCTCGGCTTCGTCACCCGCGACCCGGCCACAGGCCATGCCATCCCGGCGGACCGCGCGGCCCTCGCCAAGGCCGCCCCCGGCCACCCGGTCGCCGCGTGCGAGCTGCGCCCGCTCACGCCCAAGCTCTGGCAGGCCGGCTTCACTTACGTCGATCTCTGCCGTCCCGAGGTCACCGATCTTTTCCTTGAGACCACCCACGCCGCCTACGCGGCAAGGTTCGGCGCCGACTTCGGCGGGGCCATCCGCTTCGCCTTCGCCGACGAACCCGAACCCGCCTCCCAATCCGGCGGCCTGCCGTTTTCGCGCTTCCTCCTGCGCGAGTTCCGGCGCGAACACGGCTACGATCTCGCCGCCGAACTCGCCGCCCTTTGCTTCGACACGCCCGGTTCGCCCCGCGTCCGCTTCGACTACTGCGCCACGCTCAACCGCCTGTTCACCGAAAACTTCGCCCGGCGCGTCCACGACTGGTGCGAACGCCATAACCTCGCCTTCACCGGCCATTACATGGAGCATCTCTGGCCGCGCCCGTTCGGCATCCCCGACGCCATGGCCGCCCTGCGCTGGATGCAGGCGCCCGGCAACGATCTCCTCGGCTTCCAGTTCACCCCCACCCGCCTTCACGACAATCTCCTCTATTTCATCAACCTCAAGGAACTCGCCTCCGTCGCCTCGCAGTTCAACCGCCACCGCGTGCTCACCGAGTCCTGCGGCGGCGGCGGCTACGAAATGGCCCCCGCCGATTTCAAACCGCTCGAAGACGTGCTTCTCGCGTTTGGCGTGAACCTGATGAACCCTCACCTCAGCCACCAAACCCTCGCCGGCGCCCGCAAATATGACTGGCCCCAGACGCTCTCCGACCACGCCCCCTGGTGGCCCCTCTACAAACCCCACGCCGATCACGTCGCCCGCGCCGCCTTCGCCCTCGCCCAAGCCCCCGAACAGAACCGCGTCCTCGTGCTCCACCCCACCGCCACTGGCTGGATTCTGGCGCGCCCCGAAGGCTTCCGCTTCCCAGGCGAACCCAACGACAACCCGCTCCACGCGCTCCGCTCCCGCTTCAGCCATCTCTTCGCCGTCCTCCACGAAAATCAAATCGACTTCGATCTCGGCGCCGAAACGCTCCTCGCCTCCGACGGCGCCGTCCAACCCAACCCGCCGCCCACCTCGGAACCGCTCCCGCCAGCCGCCGCGCGCGCCTCCCTCGCCATCGCCAACCGCCGCTACGCCGCCGTCGTCGTCCCCGCCTGCATGGAGACGTTCCACGAATCCACCCTCCGCCTCCTCCGCGAATTCGCCGCCGCCGGCGGCGCCATCCTCGCCGAAGGCCAGCCCCCGGCACTCGTCAATGGCCGCCCCTCCCCCGCCCCCGCCGCGCTCGCCGCCGAGTTCCCAAATCAATGGACCCCCTGCGCCGATGCCGAAGCGCTCGCCGCCCGCCTCCGCAAGCTCGTCCCACCCCGGATCACAGGCCCCGACGGCGCGCCCCTCCCCGGCGGCCTCGTCTGGCGCCGCGGCATCCTCCCCGACGGCGCCGTCCTGCTCTTCCTCTGCAATCCATGGGACTCGCCCCTGGAAACGGACATCACCCTCGAAGGCGGCTCCCTTGACGCCCTGGACACTGCCACCGGCGCCGCCACCGCCGTTTCCACGCAATCCAACGGCAAAACCCAAACCACCCGCCTCACCCTCCCGCCCCGCACCCACGCCCTCTGGCTCGCCTCATCCTCCCGCCCCGCCGCAACCGCCCCGACCCAGCCGGCCCCGGCGGCCCCGGCGCCAGCGCCCGCGCCGGTACCCCTCGAACCCGCGGGCATCGAGCGCCTCTCCGACAACCTGCTCATGCTCGACTACGTCGATTTCGAGGCCGATGGCGTCCGCCGCGAAAGTGTCAACACCATCCACGCCGACCGCGCCAACTGGCGGGCACAGGGCTTCTCCGGCAACCTCTGGAATCACACCATCCAGTTCCGCCGCGCCTTCCTCGACCTGCCCGAACGCACCGGCTCCGGATTCCGGGTCAAGTACCGTTTCTTTCTCGAACCCGCCGCCCTCGAATCCGTCGCGCCCACCCTCGCCGCCGCCGTCGAACGCCCCCATCTCTACCGCATCCTTTGCAATGGCCGCCCCCTCCCCGCCCACGCCGGCCAACCATGGTTCGACGAGGAAACCCGCGCCCTCCCCATCGGCGGGCTGGTCCGCGGCGGCGCCAACGAGCTCACGCTCGAAGCCGAACGCTTCCATCCCCTCCACGAAATCATGCCCGTCTATATCACCGGCGCCTTCAGCCTCCGCGCCCGCGACGCCGGCTTCGCCCTCGACGCACCCGCCGCCCTCACCCCCGGCGACTGGACCACGCAGGGCCTCCCCTTCTATCCCGGCGCCGTCCGCTACCGCTTCCGTGTCCATCTCGGGGTGCCGGCCCTGGGTCTGACACTTGCATTGACGCAATGGCGCGGCGCCGCCGCCCGCGCCGCCCTCGACGGCCAGGGCCCCGTTCCCCTTGTCCATCCCCCTTTCGCCTGCCGCCTCCCGGGCCCCGTCCCCGCCGGTGGCCACGAACTGGCCGTGGACATCTTCGGCAATTTCAAGAACATGATGGGCCCCCATTTCTGCGACGGCCTGCCCGGGTCCTGGTCCTGGGACCAATGCCCCTCCGCGCTCCCGCCCGGCGGGCGTTACCGGTTCCTTCCCTCCGGCCTCTTCGCCCCGCCCGAAGTCTGTCCGCTCTGACGTTCGCGCCAGAGGCCGGAAGAATCCAGTCCGGCCCGGCCGCTGGCCGCCTTGTGGGCCTCCCTTCGTCCCACGCACTTTTACGGCGGCGAGGGCGCGCCTTGATAGGGGTAGGGACGGGGCATTGAGTTGCCCCGCCCCTCCCTCCG
>CAZHLM010000100.1:0-8634 GCA_964533295.1 uncultured Verrucomicrobiota bacterium | reverse complement strand
GCTTAGTTTGCGCCGGCGAATTCTTCGTCGGTGATCAGGCGCCGACCCATCAGCACGTAGTCGTGCGGCAGCGCCTGCATGTCCTTGACGTACTCGGGCAGCACGAGCAATTCGGAAAAGCCCAGCGAGCCGAAAACGTGGCGGGCGGATTTTTGTTCGCCCATGAACTCGGCTTCGAGCCGTTCGAGGCCGATGTGTTGGGCGATTTCGATCAGTTCGTGGACGAGGAGTTTGGCTAGCCCCTGACCGCGCGCTTGCGGATGGACGACGACGCTGAGTCGGCCGATGTGGCGTTTCCAGCCGCCGAGGGTTTGGTGCAGCGAGGCGTCGGCGAGGATTTGGCGACCTTCGAGAGCCAGCAGCGGAAGAATGCGACCGTAGTCAATCCGGTGGCACCATTCGTGGATGACGGCCGGGTCGGTGACGCGGTGTTTGAACAGCAGGCGTTCCGTTTCCGGGATGGCGCTGAAGAAGGCGTGAAACTCTTTTTCGTCCGCCGTGTGCAGCGGGCGAATCGTGACGGTGCGCCCGTTTTTCAACGTGGACTGTTTCGGGTAATGCTCCAGAATTTCTTCCAGTTGCATCGGCTCACCTCGCGCGTCGAGGATAAGGCCGGGAGGGAGTCAAAGCAAGCGGCGAAACCGCCCGCCGTGCGGTGGCGGTGCACCGCAAGTTTTGTAGGGCGGGCGCGCCGGTCGTCTCGGCGGCCCGTCGTTGGGTTTGACGCCGGAGCCACACTCGCGGCGCGCACCCCAAACGACGGGGATGCGCGCCCTACAATTCCGGACGAGTTCACAACTGGCGGCGCGCCTGCGTGGCCGCGCATCCGGTACGCTCAGGGACGGACTTGGATTCGGTAGAAGTTGTTGGTGGCGGTGGCGGCGGGGTCGGGGAAGCTGGTGAGGGTGCCGGTGGCGGGGACGGGGGCGACGTTGATTTTGCCGTAGGCGGCGCCGATGAGGTTGGTGGTGGCCCAGACGTCGTAGGTTTTGTTCGAGACGCTGGTCCACGTGACGGTGAGGGTGTTGTTGGTGAGGGTGACGGCGACGATTCGCAGGACGGATTCGGGATCAGCCGGATTGGTGCCGGCGAGGAATTCCTGGGCGTTGGTCTGGCCATCCCCATCGTCGTCATTCTCACAACCGGGGTCGGTCACGCCATCGCAGTTGTCGTCCGTGCCGTTGCAGACGTCCGCTCGGCCCGGGTGGATCAGCGGATTGGTGTCGTTGCAATCGGTGTGGTCGGCGACGTAGCCGGTGGGCGCCGCGCAGGCGGCGACGCTGATGAGCGGGTTGCCGTAACCATCGCGGTCGGCATCTTCGTAGTAGGTTTGCGTGACGCCTTCGTCAATCAGGCCGTCGCAATTGTCGTCTGCTCCGTTGCAGATTTCGACGGCGCCGGGGAAGACATGGGGGTTGTTGTCGTCGCAATCTTCGGGGCAGGTCTGCTGGAGCGCGCCGGGCCGGTGATAACCGTCGCCGTCGGCGTCCACGCACGGGTCGCAGGCGTCGCCGAGGTCGTCGTTGTCGAGGTCCGCTTGATCGGGGTTGGGAACGTTCGGGCAGTTGTCGAGATCGTCAGAAACGCCGTCGCCGTCGGCATCCGGTTGGCCGTTGGCGGCCAGTCCACTGAGGGCGATGTCGTCCACGTACCAGCCGGTGCTGCTCGTGGAACCGTCGGTGGCGAATCGCCAGCGGGCGCGCAGGGAGTGGCCGGCGTAGGTCGCGGAGTTGAGATTGACGATGACCTGCGTAAAGCCGCCGTTGTTGCCGCTCCAGGCCGGGCGGCCGGCCAGCGGGCTGCGTTGGCCGGGCGGGCCGCTGCTGCTGATGGTGGAGTTGTAGCCGCCGCTGGCGAAGCTGGCGCCCGAACCGCTGCCGGCCACGTCGAACCACGGTCCGCCGTCGAGAGAGAATTCGAGGACGCCGCCATCGCGCGAGGTTTGGGTGTCGTGGCGGTGCCAGAAGCTGAATTGGAGTTGGGTGCCGCCGGCGGGGACGGTGATGGGCGGTGAGATGAGGTCGGTGAGGAGGAGGGTTTGGGCGCCGCTGCTGAAGAACGAGTGGGTTGGCGATTGGCTTTGTGCGGTGGACAACGTCCAGAGCGTGCTGCCCTGCGCGGCGGCGGTGCTCCAGCCGGTGGTGTCGCCTTCGAAGTGGTCCTGCCAGAGGGGGCCGATGACGGTGAACCCGTTGGAAAGGATACCGGTTTGGCCGTCGGGGTTGGTAAGCTGGACGTGCCAGGAGCCCGCGGCGAGGCCGGTCAGGTTGAGACGGGCGCGAATGAAGTCGGGGGTGATTTGCAGGCCGGTCAGGGCGCGGTCGGGTTCGCCGGTTTTGATGAGTTTGAGCGACGCTCCGAGGAGGAAGTGGCTGCCGCCGATCTGGACAAGGAGATCGCCGCTGCTGCCGCTGGCGGGGCTGATGGACGTGACGACCGGCGGCGGCGCGGCGACGACGGGTTGGCCACCCGAGATCAGCAGCGAGTAGTATTGCTCGTTGTTCTGGAGGGCGCCGGTGGATTCGACCACGATCGTGTACACGCCGCCGACCGGGGCGGCGAGGAACACCTGCTCGGTGTTGTCGTAGTTGTTTTTCCCAAAGGTGGCCGGGTTGGCCGGGTTGAGCACATCGAGGACGTAGGGGAAATTGGTCGTGCCGGCCGGTGAAACAACGAACAGATCCAGGTGGTTGACCAGCCGCAGCGTGCGGCTGTCGTGGGAGGTGGTGGCGGTGCCGGGCGGATCGGTCCAGCCAAGGGTAACGCGGAGTGGTTCGCCGCCGCTGGCGGTGAGGGTGAAGGTGTCGTGGGGTTTGGCGGTGGTCAGGCGGCCTTCGAGAATCCGGCGGTTACCGGGGCTGGCGGCGTAGCTTTGCAACAAATCCGCCGCAGCTTTTGCGTTGAGCAGTCCCCAGCCAAACTGATAGTCCGGGCCAGTCGGCCCCAGATCGTCGGCGGTGTGGAGGAGCAACGCCTTGAGGGTGCTGGCGCGTAGGGCGTGGCCGGGGAAGAGATTGTCGAAGTAATCGGCCAGCAGGATGGCGGTGCCGGTAACGTTTGGCGCGGCCATGCTGGTGCCGGTAAAGGTTCCGTACGAACTGACACTGGCGGCGGTGCTCGACCAGAGAGATTCGCCGTTGGCGACGAGGTCCGGTTTGACCCGGCCATCGTCGGTCGGTCCCCAACCGCTGAAGTTGCTCATCGTTGCCTTGCTCAGATCGCGCGTGCCGCTGGTGACGGCGTCGTGGACGGAGCCGACGGTGAGAACGTTTTTGGCGAGGCCGTAACCCTCGATGGTGTCGTAGCCGTTTTTGTAGAGGCCGTCGCCGGGCGGATGGGTGGCGGCGTTGTAACTGATCGTCGCGCTGCAATATGAATAGGTGTCCCCGCCGACGGGATTGTCGTTGCGATCGTTACCGGCCACCCAGACGGCGAGATAGTAGGGCGCGTTGTAGGCGAGGTTGTCCATGTCGCGGGTGTAGCTGCTGTATTTGCCGAAATCATCCTCGACACCGAGCGTGCAGGAGCCCCACCAGGTTTTCGTGTCGGTTTCCCAACCGGCGCGGAAACCGTAGGAATGATTCGAGACGTAGAGTTTACCGGGTTCACCGGGATAACTGGCCGCGCGTCCGGTCATCTCCGAGATGTCGGAAGTGTAGTTGTACGAGTCCATCGCCACGCCCGGGGCAAACCCCAGCGCGTTGGCATTGACGCCGGCGGCGCCGATTGTCCCCCCGACGTGCGTGGCGTGATCAATCGCGCTTGCGCCATCCTTGACCGTCACGCGCGCGCCAAATTCCTGATGCGACGCCCGCACCGCGCCGCCGTCCCACACCCCGGCCGTGAGACCGGTGCCGTTGACGTTGAAGGGGGAGGTGTTGCGGATGAGGTTGGCGCCGGTGGAGATGGCGGCGTTGAGATTGTGCGTGATGTAGTACTTCGGCTCGTTCCCGACGAAATCCTGCAACTCGAACACCCGACCGCCGGGCGTCACGCCGCGAACCGGCAGACCGAGTTGCCGGGCGCGCGCCCACGCCGCTTCCTGGCGTTGCCGGGCCTGCTCACGCAACTGCTCCACCCGCGCGGCCCGAAGGGCCGGGTCCGACAAATCCTGCCCGCGTGCGGCGAGGGTCCAGGCGGTGAGTGCCAATAAAATGACGCGGAAATTCATGCGTGCAGGTGGCCCACTTTTCCTCAATTACCCCCCGCGCGCAACCGGTGCCGGCAGGATTTTTCACCGTCGCCGCAGCGCTCACCAAGTCGGCCCGAGGGCAGCGGGCTGGCTCGCCCAAGCGCCAACCCGCTTTGGTGTGCCTGACAAAACACAAGCTTCTGTTGTGGGAGCGCCCTTCTGGGCGCGACCGGCTGGGTGTTCCGGGAACGCCGCGGGCAGAAGCCCCCTCCCACAAGGGAATTTGTTAGGTACTCTTATTCTCGTCCCGCTCCGCCACCAACTCCACGTTGTGGTGATCGTCGGCACGCCCGGAAATACTGCCCACGCTGGCGAGCATGGCGGCCTGATATTGTTTGGGGGTCAAGGTGATCATGGGAAAAGTTCGCGGTTGAGACACGTGGGTGTTGCGCGTCATGCTTCCCGGCAAAAAATCTGAAGGTGATCGGCCAGCGGGCGGAGGAAGGCGGATTCTGGGCGGAAGTCCCGGCGCTACCCGGCTGCGTTTCCCAGGGCGAGATGCGCGACGAATTGATGGCCAACCTCCGCGAGGCCATCGCCGGCTGGTTGGCCGTGGCCCCCCCCGCCCCCGCGAGCGAATGGAGCGAGGTCGCGGTGTGAACCAAGTCACCGGACGCGACTTCGCCCGGCTGATCCAACGCAAAGACTGGACTCTGGCGCGGACGCGATGTTTGCTCGGTTTATTCCCACGCCGCAAACAACGGTTCGGGTGCGGTGGCGGCGGTGGCCATGTCAGGCCTCCTCCCCGGCGGCGCGGCCGAGGCGGCGGGTGGAAATGACGAAGGACGAATTCCGCATTCACCTCCATCACCCCGCCGTCGTTTACCCATTCGCCACCTGGCATTCGCATTTCCCCTCGGTCCTCCGCTGGCAACTCGGAATGACACGCCAAGACCCCGCCGATCTCATCAATGATCGGCTCAAAATTGGAAGCACGTTTGATCGGGGTTTTCTTTGGCCGGTAATGGGGTGAATTGCCACTTGCCGTTCTCCAAGTGGCACTGGCTGCTGCAGAAACCCCGGTACCACCGGCAGTTTTCCATCCGTTTACGGCCCGCCTTCCACTTGTCCACCAGCCCAGCCACCGGATACGCAACGTCGGCCTGCACGTCGTTCTTGCACTCGCCGAGAACCGCCCGGAAGCTGCCGATCAACAGGTCGGTCAGTTGCAGGAATTGGCAATCGTCATAGCTCTGCGCGCCGGGTTGCCGGTGGTCGCTGGACCGATCATCCATGACAGGTGGCTCAACAATCCGGCAATAGGGCCGCAGTCCGTCCGCCAACCGCCCGACAATCCGGTCGGCATCGGCGTGACGCTGATGATGTTCATGGCCGTCGAAGTGAAACGACGCAATCATGACGGGGTCATCCTCATCAAACAACAAGTGCAGCCCGCCTTTGAAGCCCATGCGAAACGTCGTTTCGACCTTCGCGCCGTAATCGAGAAAATGCCCCTCCGGATCGAGGAACTTCAGGCAATCACGTTCCCGAAACACAATGAATCGCATTTTCAGTGGTTCGGTAATCCGGACAATCTCCCGGTAGTTGGTAGCCGTGCGCCGCTCCTGCTGGTCGTAGCTTCTGGCGCTGACAACAACACTTACCGCCTGGCCTTTGGCGTCCTGCATCATGGCGGCAACGGCCAGTTGCACCGCCGCCCGGCTGCACTGAAATCGATTGCCGCGGCTTTTCACGTCCTTCAACGACAACGGCAAGTTACAGCCGGCTTCGCGGCGAATGATGGCGAGATGTTGGAGAATGACCGGGCGGGTGGCGCGTGGAACAAGCAGGATGCCGTGCCAGTAGCCCGCCTCCTTCGACTCGTCATGGTAAACGTCGTGCATCACGGCAAGCGACGATCATGATACCTGGCACTGCTAGGTATCGGCGTGGGGCGGGCGGGGATGCGGCGGAGCGCGGCAATGGCGGCGGGCATGTCCGTCCTGCTCCCCGGCGGCGCGGCCGAGGCGGCGGGTGGAAAATGACGAAGGACGACTTCCGAATTCCGCATTCACCTCCATCGCCCCGCCGTCGTTTTCCCATTCGAAATTCGCCAATCGCCATTCGCAATTCCCCCATCGATCCTCCGCCGGCAGCACGGAATGACACACCAAGACCGCTGCGACTCATATCGCAAGAACGTTGTTCATGCGAGCGGATGCGATGGCTATAAGCCCTCTCAGAAATCGGCCTTGCCGAGGCATCCGATTGGATGTATGAATTACTGCGAACTTAAAAGCCCCCCGGTAGTAAGCGCCCCCTTCAATGGCGGGGCGGCTGAGCCCGGGGGGCTAACCGTTTATACACATGGCGACCGCAATTTTGATTGATGGCGATTTCTTCATCCGCCGCTACCGGTACCTATTCGGCAACCAACTTGCCGAACGGGTCGCCAAAGATTTGCACAAAATGTGTCTCGAACATCTGCGTCAGACGGATGGCACAAGGCAACTCTACCGCATCTTCTTCTATGACTGTCCACCGTTGACCAAAAAAGCCCACAACCCCGTCACGAAACAGTCCGTGGACTTCTCGAAGACTCTCACTGCCGTCTGGTGGACAGCGCTGCACCACGAGTTGAGGAAACTGCGCAAAGTCGCGTTGCGACTCGGCTATCTTGCGGACCGGATGGGGCACTGGACCGTTCGACCGGAGAAGTTGAAGAAACTTCTGGCCGGCGAGATTGCCGTCAAAGACCTCGCGGAAACCGATGTCTTTTATTCGGTCACGCAACAGGGCGTGGACATGCGGATCGGTCTCGACATCGCTTCGATGGCATTCAAACGGCAGGTGGACCAGATCATCCTCGTGGCCGGCGACAGCGATTTCGTCCCCGCTGCCAAACTTGCCCGGCGTGAGGGCATTGATTTCATCCTCGACCCGATGTGGGCCAGTATTCGGGACGATTTGCACGAGCACATTGACGGCTTGCGCAGCGTGTTCCAGCGACCAACGCCAACCGAAACCAAGCCCCCGCCCAACCCGTAAACCCGCCCGTTACTCCTGCTCCCCGGCGGCGCGGCCGAGGCGGTACTGGATGTCGTCGTTCACCACAAAATCCAGCTCCTCCGCCGTCAGCCCGTAATCACACGCCAAGATCGTATCGAATTCGTTGCGGAGGGGTTTGGAATTACGCGGCCACCACATCCACGCGCGTGGAGAAGCCGAGTTGACGGAGCAATTCCTCGCAATCCTCCCACGCCAACCCAAAGGCGCGCACATCCGCAACGCCGAGACGGGACACCACGGCGGAAAGCGCTTCGGCATCGTGTTCGGCAAATTCCCCGTCCATCATGGCGGTCTCCGCCCAATCCACCAACTGCGCCAGCGTGATTTCGTGGTGAAGATACGCGGCGATTTTGTCGGCGATGGTTTGCTTCGTGATCGTCATGGCGGAATTCTACACTTTCTGGTGGCCTTTATCCACCGGGAATTTCTCGTGTGTCTCGACGAGTTTACCCGTATCGTCATAGATCTCCTGCCAGAAACGCACGGTTGTTTCGTCGGCGTCCACCTCCTTGAAGTATCGGGCCAGCCAGCCTTGACGGCCCGGCACATCCCGCCGGTAGCGGCGGCCGCCGTCCGTCAACTGCTCCCACTGGCCGAACTTCTTCTCGTTTTGCGAACGAGTGCTCATCGTTTGGCCGTGAGCCTATAGCAGTGAGGCCTGAAACAAAATGGGAAAATCCCTCACTCCTCCTCCCCGGCGGCGCGGCCGAGGCGGTACTTGACCTGCCGCGCCGAAGCGCAGCGAAGGCGGGTGTCGTCGTTCACCACAAAATCCAATTCCGCGGCCGGCACGATGGAATGCTCCACCAAGACCGCTCAGCCGAAAAGATTGTCGAACTCGTTGTGCGTGCCGATCCAGACCCAAATGATCGTGTTGCCGTGGCGTTCACCGATGGCGCGATATTGTTCGTTGATCCGAACCGATCAAACCGTGTCATGTCCCGCGAGCTTCTTGAATCGCAAGGAAGAATGGTCAGGATTTTGGACGAACAAGGCAAAGGCGCGGCGCGCGGCTTTGCGGTTGGATTCGCTCAACCGCGCGTACGCCCGCCAGAATCTTGGCCGGGTGCGCGAATTCACAGGCGGCTGGGGTCGAGCGGCTCGTCGGCTTCGGCGGCGGAGTCCCGTAGAAACTCGTCCAGTCGTGGCCGGGCTTTCGGGTCGGCAATCCGTTGCTCCCAGGCCTCGTCCTCGTGACGGGCGAGCAGGAAACGAGCGAAATCCGCCAATTCCGCCTGTTTGTCGGGGGGCAACGATTCGCAGACTTGAATGATTTCCGCGGTGGTCTTGCTCATGGCGCTACTTTACCGGTCATCGTCACATCGGGCAAAGCGAACTTCCAGTTGGTTCACTCTTCACTCCTCCTCCCCGGCGGCGCGGCCGAGGCGGTACTGGATGTCGTCGTTCACCACGAAATCCAACTCCTCCGCCGT
>CAZHLM010000099.1:4002-8763 GCA_964533295.1 uncultured Verrucomicrobiota bacterium | reverse complement strand
GCGGGGCGCTCCACCGTTCTCGAAAGAAACCCAGTGCATTCGCCATCTGGGCCAGCAACAGCAGCGCCGACAGCCGCCACGCCCGCTGGCCGCGGGTTTGGGTGAACGGATACCGCAGCAGGTTCTCGTAGAACCGTCCGGGCTCGACGCGTAATTTCCCCCCCCGCCGCTCGGCGCGTATCACGTGATAGAGGTAAGCGCCGCGGCCGTAGTGGAAATGCTGCCGCCAAAAACGTCGCAAGGTCAGATCGTGCGCGTGGTGGACAATCATCTCGGGTGCGTACGCAAGCCGGTGACCGAGATGCAACCAGCGGTCGCACAATTCCCGGTCCTCGGCCGCCGCCAGCGGCAGCGACTCGTCGAACCCGCCGACGTGCTGGAACAATTCCCGCCGCACGGCGAGGTTGTTCGACGTGAAAAATTGCGGACCGGCCGTGCCGCTGTTGAAGTATTCGTAGAGATAACTGACGAGTTGCTGGCTCGCCTCGGCGAACAGATTATCCGGTAGCGCATTGATCACCCGTCCGCCCAGCAGCCGGTCGGGTTGGGCGGTGAGATGGTGGGCGATTTGCCGCAGCCAGTCGGACGCCGGCGCGCAATCATCGTCGGTGAATGCCAGGAACTCCCCGCGCGCTTCGCGGGCGCCGGTGTTGCGCGCGGCAGCCGGCCCGCGTCCGGGCTGGCGAATCACGCGCGCGCCGGGAACCTCGACGGGCGGCTCGCTACCGTCGTCCACAAAAATCACCTCGTAGCGGTCGCGCGGATAATCCAAGCGAGCCAGCGCCTCCGCGCAGGCGGCGACCAGCCGGGGCCGGTTCCGTGTCGGGACTATGATCGAGAGGAACGGTTCCATGGCAGCAACGACCGCACGAGCGCCACTTCGCGCCCGGTAAACTCACGTAGCACAAAAAATCCGGCGATGACCAGCGCGCCGAGCGCGCCCAGTTTTCCCAGCACCCACGCGCCGGGCGTCGGCCAGCATGCGGCGGCGGCCAACCCGGCGGCTGTCAACGCCGCGCTGCGCGCCAGCGAACCGAGCGCCGGGCCGATGTGCGTCACGCGCCAAACCGTCACCAGCGCGATGACAACTCCCACGGTGGCGCTGCCGGCCATCGCGATGACGGCGCCTTCCGCGCGATACCGGGGAATCAACCAAAGACTGCCGGCCACACTCAACACCAGGACGGGCACGGCGAACCACAAAATCTGGCCCGGCCGACCCCACGCCGTGAGTATCGCGCTGACGATGTTCAGCGCGACCAACGCCACCGCGCCGAACATCAACCAGCCCAGCAACCCGCCGGCCGTCTCGAAGCCCGGCCCGAAAATCAACCGGGTCACCTCATCCCCCGCGCCGGCTGTCAGCCCGGTCAGCGGCAACAGAAACCAGGCCAGCCGCAACGAATCGCGGCCGATGTCGCGCGCTTTGGCGTGGTGTTGGTCGCGCAACAGATGCGTCAGCGTGGCCGTCAGCAACGGCGCGAACGACAGCGTGAACAGTCGCGGTACGATGGCGAGATTGATGGCCGCGCCGACCAACCCGACGTCGGCCGCCGTGCCGCCGCACGCTTTCAGCAACAACAACCCCTGCACATCGAACAACCGCAGACACAGCGTCGCCAGGAACAACGGCACGGCGTAATCGAGCAATCGGCGCAGCGGCACGAGCGTCGGGCTGCACCACGGCACCCGGCAGTAGTAGCGGGCGACGATCAACTCCACCACCGCGGCCGCCACGTTGCCAAGGATCGCGCCGGGAATCGAAAAACCGAGTTCGACCAGCGCGATGATGAACACCAACCGGCTCAGCCAGCGCCAGACGCTGGTGATGGCGCGATGCCGGTAGCCGCCGAGGCCGATCGTGATGTTGCGGTGCGCCTGCGCCACGGCAAAGACCGGGATTTCCAGCGCCATCAGCCGCAGATACGGCGCCACGGTCGGCGCGCCCAACAGCGCGGCCACCGGCCCCGCCGTCGCCTGCACGGCCGCCATCGCCGTCAACCCGATCAGCAACTGCCAGCGCACCAGCGTCGCCCCCACCGGCCGCCAATCCGCCGCTTCCCCCACCAGCTTGATCGCCGTGCGCGAGAACACCGTTGTTACGGTCCATTCGACCCAGGCGACGAGCGAGGCCACCAGCGTGAACCAGCCGTAGCCTTCCGGCAACAACTGGCGCGTCAGATACGACGCCGTCACCAGTCCGGTCAGCGGGAACAGCGCCTCCGCCAAGAACGACCGCGCCGTCCCATCCAACAAATGTCGTCCCCGCTCGGTGGTCGTCATCGCGGCGGCTCCCCGGCAACGTCGCGTCGGTACCAGAGTCGGCCTGCCGGCACCTGCGGTACGGGCGCAAACCCGGCCGCGCGCAACCCGGCCACATCGGCGCGACGCGGCCGGTAGACAAACACGTCCCGCCCGGCTTCTGTCGCTTTCCAGGCCGGCCACGACGCGGAGTCGAGCACGCGCACGCGAACATGCGGCTCCAACCAGGGCTGCAACGTCAGCAGATGGTTAATGCCGCCGGTGCGGGCGTTGACGACCAGCAACGGGCGGTCGGCGGCGTTGATCACACGGCCGATGAGCGGGTCGGTGGCGTTGTGACCTTTCGTCCACCACGTCGGCGCGCGCGCCACCAGGCCGCACGAAATCAAACCGCTGACCAACAGCGCCACCGTCACCAGCCACGTCGCACTCCACGCCCAACGTCGCGCCAGCCACCCGGCCACGGCCAACTGCGTGCCGAGAAACGAGACGAACAGGTAGCGATGAACCAGCAGCAGTTGGCTACCGCGCCACAGATCCACCGCCCCGAGAAACAGCGGCCCCACCGCAATCCAGCACCACACCAAAAGCCGCACCGGCCGCGGCTCTTGTCGCATCGCCCACACCGCCGTTGCCGCGACGGACAACACCACCAGCCGCCAGCCGGCCTCCCACGTCACCAACCCGGTTGGCTCGAAGTTGGCATCCCAAAACGGCAGACTGAACTGCGCTACTGCGCGTAACGCGGCAAACCACCACGGAGGCGGTTCGTTCAGCCCGGCGCTCGCCGAAACATGGACCCCCTGAAACAGCAACCGGCCCAGCCACGGCGCGAACAAGGCCGTCCCGCCCAACACGGCGACCCACAACCGCCGGCGGCGCTGCCGGTCGCCCTCCACGCCGAAACACAAATGACCCGCCACGGCGAAACCGAAAAACACGTGCGTGTACCAGCCCGCCGCCACGGTCGCGGCGTACCACCACCACGCGCCCGGTGCGTTGGTCCGCCACGCCCGCGCCAACACCGCGCTGGAAACCAGAATCCACACCGTCCACAAGCTGTACATCCGCGCCTCCTGCGCGTAGAGCATCTGGATCGGCGAGACGGCCAGCAGCAGCGTCGCCAGCCAGCCCGCGCGCGCCGAGCCGAACCACGCGCGCGCCAGCCAGAACATCGCCGGCAACGCCAACAGACCCAGCAGGGCCGACAACAACCGCAGCCGCTGCGGTGAATCACCCACCACGCGCGTCCACGCGCGCGCGATGACGAAATACAACGGCGCTGCTTCCGGGCTTTCGTGCCACAACACGCGCACCGCGTCTCCCACGTCCCGCTCCGCGTTGACCTGCCGGTACCGCGCCAGCTCTGTCGCCGCCACTTCGCCGCGGCGGACAAGCTCCGCCGTCACATCCGCGCGCCGGTAGCCGGCCAGCACCCGCAAGGTGCTGACTTCATCCAGCCAGAAAACTTTTCGGTCCAGCTCCGCCAACCGCAGGCCACCGCCCACGGCGATGACCAGCGCCGCCAGCGCCGCCCACCACCATCCGCGCCCGGGGATCATGCCGCCTCCCATTCGGGAAAGTCGCGGCCCGTCAACGCGCGCAGTCGTTCGCGATCGGGTCGCAGAAACTCGCGCACGGCCGTCGCCAGCTTCGGCGGCATGACCGGCACCGGCACGGGACGCGACAGCGCCGGGTAGGGCAGATGCTTCAGTCGCCAGACCAGGCCGGGCGGCCACTGCGGCGACGCCAGTCGGCGCGTCACCGTCGCCACGGCGCGGCCGAGCGGGGTCAACCGACGTTGATCGCGGGCGCGGTACAACTGCCGGGCGAACGCCGCGCAGGTGAACGATTCGTCCACGCCCAGAAACCGAAACACGCGTCGCAAGGTCGCCGCGCGCTGGTCGCGTAATTCCTCGGTGGTGATGACCAGCACCTGTTCGGGCGGGTAAACGGCGAGGTACTGTTCCAGTTGCCAGGCGTACCGGCTGCGGGTGAGGTAGGGACTGGACTCAAAATCGGCCAGCGCTTCCTCCAGCGATCGGGTTTCCTGTCCCTCGCCGACCCAGTGGACATAATGCGAGAGGATGCGGGCGACCGGCTCGCGCACCAGATACATCAGGCGCGCCTGCGGCAACAGCGCGTGCATCCGCGCCGGCACGCCCGGCTCGAACGGGTAATTCGTGTAGTGGGGCGACGCCTCGCCGCGTACCGGGCGATCCGTCGGAAATTGCGCCTCGTACCATGTCCGGCCACGCGATGCGTTGCGGGCCGCGCAGAAGAAATTCAGCTCTTTCGTTCGCGACATGAAAATCGCCGGGTGGCGGCTGAGATAATCGTGCAGGCTGGTGGTGCCGCATTTTTGTCCGCCGATGATGATGAGGTTGGGCAACATGAGCCTGCTCAACCGCCTGCCGCGCGGGTCGCCAGTTCCAGACTCCGGTAGCCATCCGCCAAATCGGGGCTGACCGGCCGCGTGGCGCGGATGGCGGCGAGGAA
>CAZHLM010000099.1:1720-3902 GCA_964533295.1 uncultured Verrucomicrobiota bacterium | reverse complement strand
TGATTGTTTCCACGCCGGCAACGGTCGGGTCGGCGTGGTGAACCGCGAGCGGACCTCGCGGATATCGCCGAGCCGACCGGACTGGATGAGTCGGCGCAGTTTCACAAAGAGCGGATTGAACCGGTAATTGAACCCGATCATCCCGACGACACCGGCCCGTCGCCACGCCGCCAGGACCGGCTCGGCTTCGGCGGGATGCGTCGCGAGCGGTTTTTCCAAATAGAGATGTTTGCCGGCCCGCAACACCGTCAGCGCCGCCGCGGCGTGCTGGCCGGTCGGCACCGCCACCGCCACGGCGTCCACGTCGCGCGCGACCGCTTCTTCCACGCTGGCGACCGGCATCGCGCCGGGCGCGAGTCGGGCCGCGTCGGCGCGACGTACCGGATCGGGGTCGGCGACAACGGTCACGCGCACGCCCGGTAAGTGACGCAATACGGGCAGATGGACGTGGCGCGCGATCTGGCCGCAGCCGACCATGGCGAGGCGGATCGGGGGCGGGTTCATGGGGTTGGATTCTGCCACACCGCGGGCGCGGAGACGATGGCGCGGTAGTGTCCGAGAAAATCTTCGACCATGCGGTCGGCGATAAAGTGTCGCAACGCCCGCTGGCGCGCGGCGGCGCCGAGTTGTTCGGCGCGGTCGCGGTGGCGGAGCAGCGCGGTGAGCGCGGACGCCAGGGCTGCCGGGTCGCCGGGGGCGACGAGCAGGCCGGTTTGGTTCGGCTCGATGACATCGCGCAGCCCACCGGCATCGCTGGCGATGACGGCCGTGCCGCGCATGGCGGCTTCGACGGCGACGTTGCCAAACCCTTCCGCGTAACGCGACGGCACGACCTGCACCCACGCGCCGGCCAGTAGTGGTTCCATTTGTTCCGTCGCGACGTGGCCGGTGAACCGGGCCGGCAGGCGCAGCTCGGCGGCGAGGTGTTCCAGTTCGCCGCGTTGCGGTCCGTCGCCGACGATAAGCAGGAGGGCGTGCGGCAGGTCGCGGATCACGAGAGCGAAGGCGCGCAACAACACGTCGCATCCTTTCTGCGGCACGAGGCGGCCGACGAAGGCGGCGGTTGGCGGGTCGGCCAGCGGCGGGCGGGCGGGCACGACCGGCAAGCCGTTCCAGACAATCTCGACCGGGCCGAAGCCGTGTGCGCGTAACAGATCGGCAATCGCGCGGCTGTTGGCGATGATGCGGCGAAACACGCCGCGCCAGCGATGCCACAGGTTCATCTGGATCATCAACGGCACCCAGTCGCGCAGCGGCAGGCAACCCTGCCGGTAACAGGCGCCGCCCCAGTGGTCGGTGCAGGTCGCGCCGTTGGGCAGCGTTTTGGTGGCGGTGGGGCAGACAGGACGGTACCACGCGGCGTGATAGAGACTGGGGACGGTGCGCAGCGCCGGCAGGATCAACGGCGAGAGTTGGGTCAGAAAAACTCCCACATGCACCACGTCGGGTTGAAACGAGCTGAGGACGCGGCGCAGTTGCCGGGCGGCAAACGGGTTGGCCGATTGCAGCAGGGTGCGGTACGGCGCGGTGGTGCCGTGACAGGTGTAGTCGGCAAAACTCGCTCCCGGCTCGTTGACGGCGGTGGTGGAAAAGACCCGCGCGTCGTGGCCGCGCTGGCGCAGGCCGTCGCGGAGACGGAGGAATTTCAGTTCCGCTCCGCCGACGGGGTGGGCGTAGTCGGTGACGAGGAGGATTTTCACAGGGCACGCCACCGGATGCGAATGGGTTGAGTCGGGAACAGAAACCGACCGGGGTACGGTTCGACGGGCGGACCCGGTTCCCACGCGAACCGCCGCGCCAGCGCCGTCAGCACGCCCACCGCTTCGCGTTGGGCGAAGGTCTGGCCGAGACACACGCGCGGGCCGGCGGAGAACGGGAAATAAGCAAAGCGCGGTCGGGAGGATTTCGCCTCGTCGGTGAAGCGGTCGGGATCAAATTCGTCGGGGCGCGGGAAGAAGCGGGGGTCGCGCTGGGTGACGTAGGGCGAGAGGTACAACGTCGCGCCGGCCGGCACGGGCGCGCCGCTGGGCAGCGAGTCGTCGGTTTCGGGGACGCGGACAAAAATCCACGTTGGCGGGCACAACCGCAACGCTTCGGCAAAGACCAGCTCGGCGCCGACCGGGTCGGCCAGCCGGCGTTGGGCGGCCGGGTGGCGGGCGGTGAGGTAGAGCGTCCACGCCAG
>CAZHLM010000099.1:0-1620 GCA_964533295.1 uncultured Verrucomicrobiota bacterium | reverse complement strand
GCGGCGGGTCAGCGCGGTCATGGCCGGCAACACATCGAGCCACGCGCCGGGCGGTTGCGCGTCCAGCCATTCGGCGGTGGTGGCGCGGATGATGTCGTCAAAGACCGGGCCGACGGCCTGGGCGAGGACGGGTTGGAGGAGACGTTTCTGGGTGATGGCCGGTTGGCCGACGCCGGTGAGCAGGCCGGTGCCCGACCGTTGCCGGCCGCGGGGGCCGGTCAGGACGTTGGATTTGCGGTAGCGGGCGTGGTGGGTTTGCAGGACGTGACCGATGTCGTCGGGTTCGGTCAGCAGAAAGGAACGTTGCCGGGGCGGGACGAGGGAGAGTTCGACAAGCGGGCGGTGGCGGTCGGCGGCGGCCTGCAGGAACGCGAGCTTGCCGGGGCCGCGGTGGAGGTAATGACGCAGCCGGGCAGTCCAGGGAGGGCCGGAGATTTTCATGTTGTGAAACGCGGTGGCCTCTCCGACGGGATGATGGCGGATCAAGGTTCCTCTTCGAGCTGGCGGCGGTCGGCGACGGTGACGTGGTCGAGGCGGCGCGTTTCCAACCGGGAATAACGCGGCTCGGTGTCGCCCAAGCCGGCGAGATAGCCGACCAGTTCGCCAAGCGCGTGCAACCCGAGACCGAGCACCAGCCACGGCAGGATGCGCGGCCAGCGTTCCCACTGCCGCGGGTCGGCGCGCATCTGGCGCAACGTGCGGCGCAGTCGCACCAGCGGGATCAACGGCGCGGCGACGATGTAGAGGGCGCGTTTGCCGACCGGCCACCGTTCCCAGGTCCAGCGCGTTCCACCAAAGAGCCGACCGCCGAGGTAGGCATGGACGGCCCAGGGTCGGAGGCGGGAGAAATTGACGTGGCGCACGCGCAGGTTGGGACACAAATAGGGTTGGTGTCCGCGGGCGCGCAGGTCTTCTTGAAGGAAATACTCGACCGCCAGCAACCCGGTCAGGGCGTCGCCGTAACGGAGCAGCAGGTCGCGGCGGTAGGAGGTGTTGTGATAGGGCGTTTGTTCGACCGGGCCGGTCGGGACCTGGCCGGTCCAGCGACCGAAACAAGCGATGAGATTGGCCCAGCTCAATCCGCTGGCCGGGTTGGCATTTTCGATGAGCGGTCCGACGATCGGGTGGCCGGCATGGTGCGCCGCCAGCAGCGTCGCCGCCCAGGTCGGACCGGGGTAACAATGATCTTCGGCCAGCGCGACGAACGGTGTGGTCAATTCCCGGATGGCGCGCGCCTTGGCGGTGGCGGTGGAGCAGCCCGGGCCGACTTCCACCAGTCGCACCGCGCCGAAGCCGGTCAGCGCGGCCGGGTCGGCCTGCAACTGGTCGCGCGACGGGCAGAGAATGACCAGTTCGATCTGCTCGCGGGCGGTTTGGGCCTGGAGATGGCGCACGGTTTTGCGAATCGTTTGGAAATCATCGGGCGTGAAGAGCAACACCGACAGTTCGGGTTGGGCGGGCGCCTGGCTCATGCGGGTTGGGCGAAACATTGCCGGTCGGCGGCGGTCAGATGCCGGTCGCGATGGAATTCCATGTCGGTGAGTTTGGCCATCGCGTCGCCGGCGCCGGTGAGGTAACCGACCATCTCGCCGAGCGCATCGAGCATCAGCAGGACAAACA
>CAZHLM010000098.1:0-8815 GCA_964533295.1 uncultured Verrucomicrobiota bacterium | reverse complement strand
CAAGGCGCTCCCGAAACAACTGCTCCGCACTTTCGCCAACATCCCCGCCGATGCCACCGGCGATTCCACACGCCAACAAGGAGTTCATTCACCATGTGGTTCTGCTCGTTACAACCAATGACAGGCTGATTCTGGTTGAAATTCAGTTTGGCTTCATGGAAGCGTAAAGTTGTAAGCTGTTGGTAATCAGCGGTAGAATTGACAAATACGGTGTTTCCATGAAAATCAGGAGTTGACTTCCGTATTTTCATGGAACTATCGTTGGCTATGATCGAGAGGCAAGAGGTTCTGCGAAGGGTGCGCGATTCGTTTCGGGTGCATCCGGCGGTTGCCATTGAAGGGCCGCGTCAATGTGGGAAGACGACGTTGGCGAGGGTGTTCGCGGCGAACGAGTCAGCGGTCACCTATTACGACTTGGAGAGCGCGGTGGATCGGCAGAAGTTGGCCACGCCGGAGCAGACGTTGGCGGGGGCGCGCGGGTTGGTGGTGATTGATGAGGCGCAGCGGCTGCCGGAGATTTTCCCGCCGTTGCGCGTGTTGCTGGATCGGCCGGAGATGCCGGCGCGGTTTCTGTTGACGGGCAGCGCGTCGCCGCGGCTGGTGCGGGGGTTGTCGGAGACGTTGGCGGGGCGGATTGGAATCGTGGACCTGAGCGGGTTCAGTCTGGCGGAGACGGGTGGGGCGACGTGGCGCGACCTGTGGTTGCGCGGCGGATTTCCACGGTCGTATCTGGCGTCGGACGAAGCGGGCTCGATGATCTGGCGGGAGAGTTTTGTGCGGACGTTTCTGGAACGCGACCTGCCGCAACTGGGCATCTCGATCGCGGCGGACACGTTGCGCCGGTTCTGGATGATGGTGGCGCATTATCATGGTCAGGTTTGGAACGCGGCGGAATTTGCCCGCTCGCTGGGCGCGGACGAGAAGACGGCCCGCCGGTATCTGGATATTTTGGCCGGCATGTATCTGGTGCGGGTGTTGCCACCGTGGTTTGAAAATCTGAAGAAGCGGCAGGTCAAAGCCCCGAAGATTTACGTCCGCGACTCGGGTCTGCTGCATGCGTTGCACAAGATTGCCGGCGCGGACGAACTGGCCGGCCATCCCAAGCTGGGCGCGTCCTGGGAAGGATTTGTCATTGAACAGATCGTGACCTGTTTGGCCGCGCGGGATGCGTATTTTTGGGCCACCCACAACGGCGCGGAGTTGGATCTGTGGGTCACGCTGCAGGGGCGTCGCCACGGTTTTGAATGCAAATACGCCGACGCTCCCGGTGTCACGCGCTCGATGCGGGTGGCGCTTGAGGATTTGGGGTTGGAGCATCTTTGGGTGGTGTACCCCGGCGCGGACCGGTATGGATTGGACGAGCGGATCACGGTCGTGCCGGCGAGTGAGATTCCCGCCCTGGCGAAGGAGTTGACGAATCCCCGTGCCTAAAACCTGCCTATTCCAACCTGGTTCGTGCGAGCGACATTTGCGAGGGATCGCGTCTCGTCGGACTCGGCTCTGTCGCGACCGGCACGCCCAGCTCGCGGCAGGAATGCCGCTCCCACAACAACAGAACCTGTCAGCCTTCCATGCCGAGTGTGAAGGATGCGGGATGGTCGGCGCTGGCCGAATCCCGCCTGAAAGCGGAACAACAAACGTCGGCGCGCGCGGGGGGCGCATGTTTCAAACAGGCGCTCAGACGGATTGGCTGTCCGTGTGGACCTGATGCCAGAATGAACGAGCTGCTGGTCATATTACCGGTGATCATTCCGTTGGCGGGGGCGGCGGTGGGGTTGTGTTTGGCCGGCTGGCCGCGCGGGCAGCGGTGGTGGTGTTTCGCGGCGATGGTGGCGGCATTGGTCTCGTCGGGCGTGTTGCTGCGCGAGGTGATGACGAGCGGCGCGCCGGTGGTGTTTGCGGGCGGCGGTTGGCGCGCGCCGTTCGGGATCGTGTTCGTCGGCGATCTGCTCGGCGCGACGATGACGGTGATGAGTCTGGCGGTGATGACGGCCGGCATGGGCTACGGGCTGGGATGCAAAGATCAATGCGTGAACGCGCCGACGTTTTTCCCGTTGTTTCTGGCGTTGGCGGCCGGGTTGAACGGCGGGATTTTGACGGGCGACATTTTCAATCTGTTCGTGTTCACGGAGCTGGTGGTGATTTCGGGGGCGGCGTTGACGGCGCTGTCGGACGACGAATACGGCGTGGAGGCGGCGTACAAGTATTTTTACATCAGCATTCTGGCGGGCGTGTTTTTGTTGTTGGCGGCGGGCTGTTTGTACGCGGCGTACGGAACGCTGAACGTGGCGGATCTGGCGGGGCGGATCGCGGCGACGCCGGACGCGCCGTTGGCGGGCGTGGCGCTGGTGTGTCTGCTGGCGTATTGCTTCGTGAAAAGCGCGGTCGTGCCGTTTCATTTCTGGCAGCCGGATTTTCACACCGCCGCGCCGACGCCGGTGCACGCGGTGTTGTCGAGCGTGGTGGTGAAGCTCGGCGTGGTGTGGTTGTTGCGGATGACGACGGTGTTGTTTCCGGTGGCGATGGAGCCGGTGAGCGGGTTGTTGGTCGCGCTGGGCGTGGTGGGGATTTTCTTTGGCGGATGGGGCGCGACCGGCACGTACGACGCGAAACGGATGTTGGCGTATTCGACGATGGGCCAGATCGGGTTCATTCTGGTGGGGATCGGTTGGGGAACGCCGTTGGCAATCGCGGCGGCGATTGTCGATGCGGTGAATCACAGTCTGGCGAAGGCGGCGTTGTTGATGTTGGCCGGCAGCGTGGCGAGCCGGGCGCCGGTCAAGACGGCGAAGTTCGCGGCGATTACCGGGCTGGGTCGGGCGATGCCGTTGGGCGGGGCGTTGTTTTTGTTGGGCGGGATGGCGTTGGCGGTGGCGGGTTGCGTGCCGTCGCGGGAAGTCACGCACGCGCCGGGCGAGCCGGGGCGCATTGCGTTTTCGCTGACGATACCCGGGCGGGTGTCGCTGGCGGTTTATGATCGGTCCTCGGGCCGGCAGTATCGGGAGTTGTTGCGCGGGGAAACGTTGCCGGCGGGCGAGCACGCGGTGGCGTGGGATGGTCTCGACCGGGACGGGCAGCCGGTCGCACCGGGGACGTATGAGTGGCGGTTGGTGGCGTCGCCGGGACTGCGCGCGGAGTTTCAGTTTTTGCTCGGAAAAAATCCGCCGCACTCGCCCATCGGGGAATGGCCCGGTAATCATTCGTCGGTGTCGTGCCTCGCCGTGGATGAGACCGGCTTTTATCTCGGCGCGAACCACGCGGAGGCGCGCACGGAGATCGTCAAACAGTCGCGCGACTGGAAACAGCAACACTGGGCAATCGGGCAGACCTTCGACGGGCATCATCCGTTGTGCTTGGCGGTGGCGGACGGGAAGTTGTTCGCGCTGACGGTGGCGGGCGGCCTCCGTCGCTACGACCGGGTGACCGGGAAAATTGAGTTGACGAAAGATTTTACGTGGGACGGCGTGAAAGCGAATCATCTCAGCGCGCACGGGGCGATGTTGGCGCTGGCGTTTCGCGAGAAGAACGCGGTGCGGTTGGTGGACGCGCGGACGTTGTCGGTGACGGAGACGATCAGCGTGCCGGCGCCGGTGGCGACGGCCGGCAATCTCTTGATCATCACCGGCGACAACGTGGTGGATCGTGCCGGACGGGTCGTGGTGACCGGGCTGACCAACCCGCAACGGCTGGCGCTCGACGGCGAGACGCTCTACGTCGCCGAAGGCGCGGCGAGCCAGCAAATCAAGCGGTTTGGGGGCGATGGGAGGTTGCAAGCGACGTTCGGGCGCGCGGGTGGACGGGAGTTTGGCCGGTATGTGGCGGAGAATTTTCGCGACATCGCCGACCTGGTTGCCGACGGTCGGGGACACTTGATCATCGCCGAACCGGTCGCCCCGCGGCGGACGGCCATCGTCAACGGACAGGACGGCCGGATCGTGGCGGAGTATTACGGCGGGCAGGCGTTTTACATGGATGCGGTCGTTGACCCGAAGCATCCGGAGGATGTGTTCTTCGAGAATTACCGGGGCACGTACACGCACGCCAAAGTGGATTATGCGCGGCGGACGTGGCGCGTCCACGCGGTCTATACGCACGAACCGGACTTCGGCGGGTCGCCGTACAACCAGTTTCAGTTTGTGGACGGCCAACTGCGGGCGACCGCGAAGCCGGTGGTGTTCCGCGTGGATGAAGCGTCGGGAAAATGGGTGGTGGCGGGGGAGTTGCCGGCGGAGACATTGCCCGTGCCGCTGACGGAAAATCGCGGGCACTACCGCGACGCGGACGGCAATCTGTATGTGGTGGCCATCGGCAACCGCTATCCGGGCGAGGAACGACACGGGTATTTCTGGCCGGCGTGTGAACTGGGCATCGCGCGGTTTTTCAAGTGGTCGCCGATCGGCGAGTTGCTGTTCGCGACGAGCCGGCACGGCGTGGTGACGGGAGCGCGCGGCGAGTTGTTCCAACCGAGCGGCATTCTCGGCGAGACGCACGACTGCCTCGTGCTGCGCGACCGGGGCGGCCAGCCATCGGCGGTGGCGTGGACGAAGGACGGGTTGTATGTCGGGACGTTTCTCGACCGGCGCGCGAACGACGGGTTGCCGGCGCACATTTACGACTGGCATTGGTGGAAAGACGACGCGCTCGTCGGCGAACTGGTGACGCTGGCCAACGGGGAGGTGTACTGGTTCGCGCCGGGGCCGGGCGAGATGCCGGTGTTTCGGATTACCGGGTGGGATGAGATCACGCATCAGCGCGGCACGGTCGAGGTCGGCGCGGTGACGGGCGCGGCGCGGCAGGGGACCGGTTTGCGCGGCACGTATTACCGGGGCGATGCCGTGGCGTTCACGCGGGTGGATTCCCGGCTGCGGTTCGGCGCGCTCAACGACAACGACAGCGGCGCCGGCGCGCCGGCGGAGTTCGACGACTTGCGCGTCGTGTGGGAGGGCGAGTTGGAGCCGGTGCTGACCGAGCCGCACCTGTTCAGCGTGTATTTTACCGGCCTGTGCAAGCTGTGGGTGGCCGGGCAACTGGTGCTCAACAGTGCGGAGGGCGCGAAACCGTGGTCGCGTCCGTTCTGCGGCGACCTGCTCGGCCCGGCGAAGACGTTGGACAGCGCGCCGGTGACGTTGACGGCGGGTCGTCGCGTGCCGGTCAAGATCGAATGGCGCGCGCTGGAGAAGGTGCGCACGAAGGACAGCGGCTACCACGGCCCGTTGTTTCACCTGCACTGGGAAACGCGCACGCAGGATCGCCAGACGATACCCGCCACGGCGCTCTATCCCGTGGCGTCGCCACCGTCCCAGCCGGCAGATTGACGATGGCCGGCGCGCGCGTCCTGCTCCGACTGGCCGCGTTCAGCCGGGGTGGGGTGGCGGAGTACGGTGGCGGAGTTGGCCCGGCGTGGTGCGAAGTTGCCGGCGAAACAGGCGGGAGAGATGAAATTCGTCGCCGAGTCCGCAGCGGGGGGCGATCTCTTTGAGCGGGAGGTTGGTGGTGAGCAGGAGGTCGCGGGCGGCTTCGAGGCGGATCAGCCGGAGGTCTTCCATCGGGGTGCGGCCGGTCAGGCGCCGGTAGCGGCGCAGAAAATGGAACTTGCTCAGGCCGGTCGTCTTGGCCAGGTCATCGAGCGCGAGGGGGCGCCGGTAATGTTGGCGCATGAACTTGCGCGCTTGGGCGATGAGCGGGTCGGCGGGTTGCGTCGCGAGCCGGAGGTATTCGGCGACGATGGCCTGAGTGAGGGCGGTGGCGATGGGGCGGTCGGGGGCGGGGTCGCGTTCGCGTTCCGCGTACAACCACTGGGCCAGTTGACCGATGCGGCCGTCGGAGTCGGTGACTCGCAATGCCGGTGGGCGCGGCAATTCCGGCCAAGCCACTCCCAGAAACAGTGACCGCACCGGGTCGGCCGGATCGGCCTGTTCGGCGTGGGGTACATTTTGCGGGAACCAGAGCACATCGCCCACGCCGACGTTGTGCGTAACGCCCTCGATTTCAGCGGATTGCCTGCCGGAAACGATGACGATGATTTCGTGTTGATCGTGGCGTTGCGGGCCGAGTTTCCAGTCCGGCTGGCTGGTGTGACGGCCGATGGTGACGAGCCGGATGGCGGCGTAGTTCATGGAGCAATCCGGGGCAAATGTAAGCAATCGCGGCCATTGTGGACAAGGGTGAATTGGAGTAAGCCGGTCGGCATGAAACTTGGATTTTTGACCGGCCAATACCGGGACATCACGAAGGCGAAGAAGCTTGGCTTTGCGGCCATTGAACTGAACACGGGGGCGCTGGGGGACGCGAAAGCGGGCGCGCTGGACAAAAAGAAAATCAGGGAAACGAAGACGTTGCTGCAGCAGACCGGCGTGACGATCAGCGCGCTGGCGTTTTACGACGTGGCGTGGGCGCCGCCGGCGCCGGCGGACTTCGTGAAGACGTTCGAGCGGGTGTTCGACGCGGCCGAGGCGCTCGACGTGGGCGTGATCGCCAGCATGAGCGGGTTTGATCCGAAGCTGGATTGGGACGGAAACTTGAAGTTGTGGACGGACCGGTTCGGACCGGTCGCGGCGGCGGCGGAGCGGCGGGGGCTGAAGATCGCGTTTGAAAACTGGATGAGCGTGCACGGGCGGTTGCCGCACAAACCGTGCAACTTCGGCGGCTGTCCCGGGTTGTGGCGGGAGTGGTTTCGGCGGGTGCCGTCGCCGGCGTTGGGGTTGGAGTTTGATCCGTCGCACTTGTACTGGCAGGGGATTGATCACGTGCGGGCGGTGAAGGAGTTCGGCCCGCGGGTGCATCACGTCCACGCGAAGGACACGGAGATGTTGCCCGAGGCGCGGTACGAGTGGGGTGTGAATCAGGACAACTTCCGCTTCCGCATTCCCGGCTATGGCGGGATCAACTGGGCGGAGTTCATCAGCGCGCTCGACGAGATCGGCTACCGGGGCGGCGTGGCGATCGAGCACGAGGACCCGGTGTACGGCGGCGAGCGGTTTGATGAAGGGTTGGTGCGCGGCTGGCAGGTGTTGCATCCGTTGGTGAAAGCATGAGCCAGAAAGTTCGGATTGGATTTGTCGGGGTCGGCGCGATGGGGCAGTGCGCGCATTTGAAGAATTACGTGACGGTGCCGGAGTGCGAGGTGGTGGCGTTGAGCGAGCCGCGGCCCAAACTCCGGGAGGCCGTGGCGCGCAAGTACGGCGTGCCGCGGACGTACGCGACCGGGTTGGAGATGATCGAGCGGGAGAAACTCGACGGGATTGTCGCGTCGCAGATGTTTGACCGGCATCTCGGCATCGTCGCGCCGCTGTACCGGGCGCGCGTGCCGGTGTTCACGGAAAAACCGCTCGCCGCCACGGTGGAAGTCGGCGAGAAACTCCTCGCGGCGCTGCGGGCGTCGGGCACGTGGCAGATGGTCGGGTATCACAAGCGCAGCGACCCGGCGACGATGTGGGCGAAAGCAGAGATTGACCGGCTGAAAGCCAGCCGCGAACTCGGAAAACTGAACTACGTGCGGCTGGTCATGCCGTCGGGCGACTGGGTGGCGGGCGGGTTTAACGATTTGCTGACGACGGATGAAAAGGTGCCGGAGACGCCGCGCGATTGCGAGGCGAACTGGGGCGACCCGTTTTTCGGATTTGTGAATTACTACATTCATCAAGTGAACTTGCTGCGGCATCTGCTCGGTGAACCCTACCGGGTCACGTTTGCCGACAAGGCCGGGGTGTTGCTCGTCGCCGAGAGCGTCAGCGGCGTGACGGGCACGATTGAGTTGTCGCCATACACGACGAAACTCAGTTGGCAGGAATCGGCGCTGGTCGCGTTCGAGAATGGCTACGTCAAACTGGAACTACCGGCGCCGTTGGCCTGCAACCAACCGGGTTCGGTGGAGGTGTACACGGAAAAAGGGGTGTTCCGCCCCCAACTGCCGCCGGTCCACGCGATGCGGCAGCAAGCCATCAACTTCGTCCGCGCCATTCGGGGCGAGATCAAACCTCCGTGCGACGCGGCAGAGGCCATGGAAGACCTGCGCGTGGCCGAACAATATCTGAAAGCTTGGAAAGGAACCTGACTGTGAAGAAATCCCAACTGGCCATCAATTCCGTCTCCACCGCCGGCAATTCGCTGGAGGAACGTCTCGCCGCTTACCATGCGGCGGGCTTCACCAACGTCGAGTATTGTCTGCCGCATCTGAAGGACTTCGTCAAAGCGCACGGCATCGCCGCGGCGCAACGGCTGCATGATCAATACCGGCTCCAGTGCATTGGCGGCTTCGAGGGTGGAGTCACCTGTTTCGGCGATCCGAAAGCGAACGACGCCGTCATCGAGAACTGCCGGTTGCTCGCCGAGTTTGGCGCGACTGCGCTCGTCGTCGGGACCGACGGCCCGGCGGACATTCGCGCCGAGAAGGATCCGCTCGGCACGATGGCGAAGGTGTTCGGCGATCTCGGCAAACGGGTGAAAGATACCGGGGTCTCGATCTGCATCGAGTTCAACTGGTCGCCGATCGTCAAATCGCTGCGGACCGCCGTCGAGATCGCGCGTCGGTCGCGCGTCGGCAATGTCGGGGTGCTGTTCGACCCGGCGCATTACCATTGCACGCCGAGCAAGTTTGAGATGATCACCGCCGAGGCGGTCCGGTATATCAAGCACGTCCATGTGGACGATATGCGGGACAAGCCGGGCGAACTCAGCGACTGCAACGCCGACCGCGAACTGCCCGGTCGGGGTCATCTCGACCTGAAGAAGATTTTCGGCGCCATCGAGAAACACGGCTACCGCGGCTTCTTCAGCATCGAGATGTTCAGCCAGGAACTCTGGGACCTGCCGGCGG
>CAZHLM010000097.1:0-8999 GCA_964533295.1 uncultured Verrucomicrobiota bacterium | reverse complement strand
AACACCAACCGGCCATCCCGCGCCTGCCAGAACACGCCGTGGTCGAGCCGCTCGGCCAGCAGCAGGTGAACGCCTTTGGTCGGGCTGAGTTGCACCTGCGGCGTGAGCCGGTCCACCCACGGGCCGGTGGCGTTGATGAACCAGCGGGCGCGAATGTCAAAGTCGGCGGTGCGGGCGGCGAGGACCCGGTCGGTCTGCTGGACGAAGCCGGTGACGCCGCAGTAGTTGGCGCAGACGGCGCCGAGCGCGGCGGCGTGGAAAATGTTGTCGAGGCAGAACCGGGCGTCATCTTCCTGACAATCGTGGAACCGCACCGCGCCGCGCAGTCCGGTGCGCCGCAAGCGCGGCTCCCGGGCCAGCGTTGCGGCGGGCGTCAACGCGCGATGCGGGGCGGTGTTGCGGTAGAGCGCGAGCAGATCGTAGAGCGTCATCCCGATCCGCAGTTTCCACAACGGGCGGGTATCGCCGTCGTAGACGACGAACAGAAAGGGTACCGGCCTGACCCGATGCGGCGCGAGCCGTTGGAGAATGGCGCGTTCGCGGCAGGACTCGGCGACCAACCCGAACGCGCCCTGTTCGAGATAGCGAAAACCGCCGTGGATGAGTTTGGTGGAACGACTCGACGTGCCGCTGGCGAAATCCGCCCGATCCACCAGCGCGACGGTCAGGCCGCGCAGGACGGCGTCGCGCGCGATGCCCGCGCCGAGGATGCCGCCGCCGATGACGAGCAGGTCAAACGTCTGATTCGCCAGCGCCTTAAGATCGCGGGTCACGGCTGGGGCGACTGCGGCGGTTGCGCGTGATCCTGGCGGTACTTGTCGGCGTATTCTTTCTCGTACTTGCGCCCGTGGTAACCGCTGGCGCGGTGCATACGATCCCATTCATACATCGCGCGTTCGTAGGCGGTCTGGGTCAGTTTGTCGGCCTGCAATTCCGGGAAGTGATACGCGAGCCGAACCCAGGCGCGGATGAGCGCTTCGTACTGGGTGTTGACCTGATGGTCGTCCCGCCACGCGCCGACGATGCTGGCGAAGCGGGTGGCTTCGGTGTGAAACTCCGCGACGGTTTGGGCGGCCTTTTCCTGCGCGGCGGTTTGCGGATTGCGATGGACGGAGTCCTCGAGGTTGCGGGCGGCGATGGCGAGGACTTTGACTTGGGCGTTCATGTCTTCGCGCCGGGTCGAGACGACCCCGACGTGGGTGGAACAGCCGACGAGCGCGACAACACCGACGAGCAGACCGAGACGTTTCATGGGTTACCTCCGTTTGGCGCGCATCGTAGCGGGGCGCTCGACAATTCACAAGCCTGCCGCTAGTATGCGCGCCCTTGTGAGCCAACCGAAACAAATCAACCTCGGCCTGATTGGCGCCGGTGTTGTCGGCGGCGGGGTGGTGCGCAACCTGACCCGCAACGCCGATCTGATCGCCGAGCGGCTCGGCATTCGGCTGAATTTGAAATGGGTCTGCGACAAGGATGAGTCGAAAACCAGAGACCTTCCGGTGCCGGCGTCGGTCATCACCCCGGACGCCGCGCGGGTGCTGGGCGACCCGGACACGCCGGTGGTCATCGAGCTGGTGGGCGGCACGGGGTTTGCCAAAACGGTCATCCTCGACGCGCTCGGTCGCGGCAAGGTTGTTGTCACGGCCAACAAAGCGTTGCTGGCGCATCACGGCGAGGAGATTTTTGCGGCGGCGGCGCGGCATCAGACCAACATTTTCTACGAAGCCAGCGTCTGCGGCGGCATTCCGATCATCAAAGCGTTGCGCGAGGGATTCGTCGCGAATCATTTCCCGCTGATCTACGGGATCGTCAACGGCACCTGCAATTACATCCTCAGCCGCATGACCGCCGAGGGGAAAGCATTTGATGAGGTGCTGGCCGAAGCCCAGCGGCTCGGGTACGCCGAAGCCGATCCGACGCTGGACATCGAGGGCGGCGACAGCGCCCACAAAGCCACCATCCTCGCCTCGCTGGCGCACGGGTTTTGGACCGGCTACGAGAACACCTACGTCGAGGGCATCCGCCACATCACGCCGTTGGACATCCAGATTGCGCGCGAACTGGGCTACACGATCAAACTGCTGGCGATCATCAAAGGCGGCGATGCCGAGCCGGTCGAAGTCCGCGTTCATCCCACCCTGATCCCCAGCCACCACGTGCTGGCCGGCGTCAACGGCGTCTTCAACGCCGTTGTCGTCCGCGGCGATGTAGTCGGCGACACGATGTTTTACGGACGCGGCGCGGGGGCCGATGCCACCAGCAGCGCGGTGATTTCCGATCTGGCCGACGCGGCGTTGAATTACAAATTTGGCAGCCCGCAACGGGTACCGGCCTTTGTCTCGCACCGGCTCAATGCCCGGCTGCGCACGATTGACGAGGTCGAATCGCGGTACTACCTGCGGCTGACCGTGGCGGACGAAACCGGGGTGATCGCGCAAGTCGCCGCGGTGCTGGCCGCGGCCGGCATCAGCATCGCCTCGGTGCTGCAACGGGAAGCGCCGGAACCGAAGGCGCCCGGCAGCGTGCCGCTGATTTTCATGTTGCACACCGCCCGCGACGCTGCCGTTCGTTCGGCGGTTGAGAAAATTGATCGTCTGCCGGTGGTGCAAAACAGAACCGTCGTCATCCGCGTGGAGAGTTTCGACTGATGAGCGCGTGGCGGGGCGTGATTGAACAGTACCGGCCGCATCTGCCCGTCACGCCGCAGACGCGGGTCATTTCGCTGAACGAGGGCGGCACGCCGTTGATCCGGGCGCACAACCTCGAACGAACACTCGGCGGCGGATTCGAGCTGTGGCTGAAGTACGAGGGGCTGAACCCGACGGCGTCGTTCAAGGATCGCGGGATGACGATGGCGGTGACGCTGGCCGTGGCGCGCGGCGCGCACGCGGTCATTTGCGCCAGCACCGGCAACACCTCCAGCAGCGCGGCGGCCTACGCGGCCCGGGCCGGTATCCAATGCGTCGTGCTGCTGCCCGCCGGCAAGATCGCGAAAGGGAAACTGGCGCAGGCGTTGATGTACGGGGCGAAAGTCGTGTCCATCGCCGGCAACTTCGACGACGCGCTGCGGATCGTCCGCGAAATCGGCGAGCGCACCCCGATCGCGATCGTCAACTCGATCAACCCCGACCGGATCGAAGGCCAGAAAACCGCCGCGTTCGAGGTCTGCGACGCGCTGGGTCGCGCGCCGGATTTCCACGTGCTACCGGTCGGCAACGCCGGCAACATCACCGCCTACTGGAAAGGCTACCGGGAATATGGGCGCGGCCTGCCGAAGATGTGCGGGTTTCAGGCGGCAGGCGCCGCGCCGATTGTCCGCGGTCATGTTGTCGAGCATCCCGAAACCGTTGCCACGGCCATCCGCATCGGCAATCCGGCCAGTTGGCAGTCGGCCGTCGCGGCGCGCGACGAGTCCGGTGGGCTGATTGACATGGTCAGCGACACCGAGATTTTGGAATGCCACCGGCTGGTGGCGGCCAGCGAAGGCGTGTTCGTCGAGCCGGCCTGCGGCGCGGCAATTGCCGGTGTGGTGCGGCTGGCGAAGCGGAATTATTTCCCGCCCGGCTCCGTGGTGGTGGCGACGTTGACCGGCCACGGATTGAAAGACCCCGACACGGCGATCACAAACGCCCCGGCTCCGTTGTCGTGCGAAGCGACGACCGACGCGGTGTTGAAACGGATCGAGGTTTGACCGATTTGTTTGTGTTTTTTGTGGGAGCGCCCTTCCGGGCGCGATCGCACCAGTCGCGTTCGGAAGGGCGCTCCCCCAACCACCGGACTCACGCGCGCTTCTTGCGGCGCAACACGCCGGCCCGGGTGCGCAGGCGCAGGGCATTCAGCCGAATGAACCCGGTGGCGTCGGTCTGATTGTACGCGCCTTGGTCGGCTTCCATCGTGGCGACGTAGGGGTTGTAGAGGCTGACCGGGGATTTGCGGCCGGCGGTGATGATGTTGCCCTTGTATAGTTTCAGGCGGACGGTGCCGGTCACGTTCCGCTGCGATTCGGTCACCAGCGCCTGCAACGCCTCGCGTTCGGGGGCGAACCAGAATCCGTAGTAAACCAATTCGCTGTATTTCGGGATCAGCGAATCGCGCAGGTGCATCACCTCGCGATCCATCGTCAGCGTCTCGATCTGGCGGTGGGCAAAATGCAGAATCGCGCCGCCGGGCGTTTCATAGACGCCGCGCGATTTCATGCCGACAAACCGGTTCTCCACCAGGTCCACCCGGCCGATGCCGTGTTTGCCGCCGAGTTTGTTCAACGTCCGCATCACGTTGCCGGGCGAAAGTCGCTGGCCGTTGACCGCCACGCAGTTGCCGGCTTCGAAATCCAGTTCGACGTATTCCGGTTTGTTGGGGGCGTCCTCGGGCGCGACGCTGAGTTTGAACATGTCGCGCGGCGGCTCGGCCCACGGGTCTTCGAGGATACCGGACTCGAAGGAGATGTGCAGGAGGTTGCGGTCCATTGAGTAGGGTTTTTTGGCGGAAGCCTCGATTTTGATGCCGTGCTCGGCGCAGTAGGCCAGCATCTCGGAGCGGCCTTTGAATCGCGTGTTGAACTCCGGTAATCGCCACGGGGCAATGATGTTCAGGTCGGGCGCCAACGCGGCGTAGGTCAGCTCAAAGCGGCACTGGTCATTGCCCTTGCCGGTGGCGCCGTGGGCCACCGTGTCGGCTTTTTCTTTGCGCGCGATGTCCACCTGCGCCTTGGCGATCAACGGTCGGGCGATGCTGGTGCCGAGGAAGTACTGGTTTTCGTAAATCGCCCCGGCCTGCACCATCGGGAAAATGAAATCCCGCGCGAACTCCTCCACCAAATCGAGGCTGTAGTATTTGGAGGCGCCGGTGGCGTAGGCTTTTTTGTCCAAGCCGGTCAGTTCCTCCTCCTGCCCGATGTCGGCGCAAAACGCGATGATCGGGCACTGATACGTCTCCTTGAGCCATTTCAAAATGACCGACGTATCCAACCCGCCCGAATAAGCGACGACAATTTTCATAGCGCGGGTTTGTACGCGCGCGCCTTGCAAAAATCACGACAAATCTGGCATGGTGCCGCGCATGAATCCCCACCTCCCGCGGCTGGCGTTGGGTGTGTTGCTGCTCGTCATGACCGGCTTGATGCTCGGACCGATGCGGGAGGAAACCGCCACCGTGGACGAGACGACCTTCATCGGTGGCGGCTACGGGTATTGGCGGACCGGGTCGGCCAAGATGGCGGAGGAGAATCCGTTGCTGGGCTGCCTGATCATGGCGGCGCCGATGCTGGCGTTTGATGTGCAGATCAGCGAGCCGGCGCGGGCGGTGATGGAAGGACGAGCCTTTGCGCCGGTGGCCTGGCCGTGGTTCGGTCCGCCGCGGCGGTTCGAGGAACTCTTTCCGACCGGCGCCAACTGGTATCACTACGGACTGGCCGAGGCGCAGTACTTTGGCCAGGTGCTGGTGTACGACCCAAAAAATCCGGCCGACAGGATCATGTTTTGGTCGCGGGCAACCCAACTGTTGCTGACGCTGGGGACGGCGGTGTTTGTTTTTTTCTGGGCGCGGCAGTTGACTGGCCGCGACGGGGCCGGGGTGCTGGCGGCTGGTTTGTGGGGGCTGAGTCCGGTCACGCTGGGCTACGGGCATCTGGCCATCGCGGAGCCGAGCGTGACGTTGCTGTTCCCGGTCGTCTTGTGGTGGTTGACCAGGACGCTGGCCGCGCCGTCGCGGCGAAACTGGTTTGTGCTGGGCGGGCTGACGGCGGTGGCGATGGGAATGAAACATCTTGCGATCATGTTCGGCCCGATTTTTGTCGTGGCGTTGGCGGTGTGGTGGTGGCGCGAGCGATCCCTGCCGGCCCCCGCTTGCGCCGCCCAACGAATTGGGATGCTGGCGCTGGGTTTCTGGGTGATCACGCTGTTGATGTTCATCCCAAATTGGAGCGCGCCGCCACCGTTGGAGCCGGCGGCGGCCAAGGCCTTGAACGTGCCGGCCTGGTTTCAGACGTTCCGTCCGTTGTTGATTCCGCGGGACTTTTTCAAGGCGGTCACGTTGAAGGTGCTGCATTCGCAAGCCGGCCACAACGCGTACCTGCTGGGGCAGTGGTCGGAGACCGGCTGGTGGTATTATTTCCCGGCGGTGATTCTGTTCAAAACACCGGTGCCGATGCTGGCGCTGATGTTGGTGGGGGCGGCGCTGGCGCTGCGTCGTGTCCGGCAGCTTCCGTTTGCCGCGTTGGTGCCGTGGCTGGCGGCGGCGGTGTATGTGCTGGCGGCGTTGCCGAACAAGGTTTCCATCGGCGTTCGGCACATGTATCCGATTTACCCGCTGCTGGCCGTCGGCATCGCCGATCAACTCTTTCGAGCCGGCAAGCGCTGGCAGATTGCCGGCTGGGCCGGCACCGGGCTTGTTGCGGTGATTGCGGTTTTCAGCTATCCGCATTTCATCTCCTACTGCAACGAGTTTGCCGGCGGGACGAAGAATGGCTACCGGGTGGTGATTGATTCGAACTACGACTGGGGCCAGGACGGCAAACGACTCCAAGCGTGGATGCAGCAGAACAACGTGCCGCACGTGTACCTCGACTATTTCGGCACGCAAGCCTCGATCGAATGGCACCAGATTCCGAACACGCGCATCAACGCGGAGCAGGCCCGGCAACTGCGCGCCGGCTGGCTGGTGGTCTCGGTCTCGCAGTTGATGCGCCCGGAATGGGACTGGTTGCGGCAGGCCCGCCCGACGCCCGACGCGCGCATCGCCTACACGCTGTTTGCCTACCGGCTCGACTGAGTCTTGCGCGCGATGGCGATGAGGGATCCGCCAAATGGGAATGAAAAGTTTCGAATCCAAGCTGCTTCCATGCGATAGCAGAATTGGATGATCCACAAAATCGGCTTGGCGACCGGCACGTGAGCCTCTGGATTCGCGTTGCTCCCGTGGTAAAGATTCAGTTTGAAGCTCAGCCAAGCGAACGGAAACAGACAAAAATTGGAGTACGCCAAGCGCTCGCACACCATGCCGTTTCGTTCCAATACACCCGCAAGTTTCTTGCGATCGTACCGACGATAGTGCCCCATCCGTTCGTCGTGCGGGCTCCAAAGGCAGTCCAGCGCCGGGACGTTGATCACCATTCGTCCGTCCGGCTTCAAAACACGTGCCCACTCTTTGATGGCGGCGTCGTCATCGGGAAGATGTTCCAGCACGTCCAGGGCGAAAAGGTAATCGCAGGAATCGCCGCGCACCGGCAGTTGGGTCGCGTCGCCCCCCACGGGAAGTCCCCCGCGCTGGCGGTTGCGTTCCAAGCATTGCCACCATTCATCCACGGCCACGACCCGCCGCGGGCCGGCCAGATGATTGACGAACAATCCCTGTCCGGCACCCACGTCCAGAATCCGCGCCGAAGCCGGTATCCGGCCTCGAAAGAGCGCGTCGAAAATCGTCCTTTTGCCGGCAAACCACCAGCTACGGATCTGGTCGTCGAGGACGCGCTCTGCTTCCAGATGGGGCCACCGTTTCATGTCCCTACCATTTCTCCGTCGTTTTGCCGCGGATGCGGACGCGGCGCACCTGATCGGGCGGGAAGTGCTCGCGACGCCGAAACACAAAAACATTCTGTTCGGCGAACTCCACCTGATACAGTTGATTCGTGGCAAACGAGTAGAAGACATCACGGTCAACGTGTTGATCGGGCGGGAGGTATTGTGGAAAGTTCATGTCGAACAACGCCCAGTTGTACTTGTGCATTTCTTCCGGCACCCGAACGAGGCGGTCGGGTGTGCTGAAGACGTCGCGGGCCGAGAGATGGGCCATGATTTGGCTCGGCCCCATCAACAGCGAGGCGTCTCGTGGCACGAGCTTGAAGGCGCGGTGCAACGCGTCGTGTGCCGGACGAACACGATATTCCCCGGGGTGGAACCACATCCACCAACTCGACAGCGAGAACGCAAGCAACGTTGCCGCAAGCACCACGCGGTAACGACCCCCGCCAATTCTCCGTCCGAGCCAGAGCTCAATGCGAGGAATCGAAATGATGGCGGCGACGACAAGGAATGAACCCACGTGCAGGTTGTAATGCCACGCCAGCACCTTGAGGCCGGTATTGTCGGAAATCGTGTTCGTCAGCAAATCCGGCAGAATCAGCATCCCTTCCACCGCAAACCACGGGAGGACCCATCCCGCCGCTTGCACGGCGAGGAGCACGTACTGGAGATTCTGTGCCGTCATCATCGCCGACACCACTTTGCCGGGTTCCGTTAACGCCGTCTTGACCACCTCGCCCATCGAGTTGCCGAGGTTGGCGAAGTTTTCCATCGCGATGTAGCCACGGCCGGCAGAAAAGATGGGACGGATCACTCCGAAGGACAGAATCAGCGAACCGATCGCTGTGATGGCCGGCGTCACGATCCATTTCCAATGGCGCCGCTGCACCAGCGCCAGGGGAAAAAACATGAACGCGGTCAGCGCCACGTTTTCCTTGCCCAGGCATGCCAGCACCAGAAACACCACAAACCACCGGAACCGCTCGACATAATAGAAATAGAACGCAAACATCAGAAACGGTAAGGGAAACACGCTGGTGTGCAGTTGGTTGATGTGTTGCGATACAATACTCGGGTAAAACAAGTAGGCTGCCCCCGCCAATGCCGCCGCCAGATCGTCCTGCAAAACCTTCCGCGCCACCAGAAACGTCGCCACTCCGGCTAGCGTGATGCACAACGACGTGATGAAGAACAGCGTTTTCACGCCGGGAACCAGATAGTAAATGGGCCAAAAAAGCAAAATAAGCGGCTCTTGATGCATCTCGAAGGTCGAACCTTGCAGATCGAAGTGCCAGAAGAACTTTCCGTTCAACGACGACCAATACATGTAGTCAATCGCCGCCGTGTCACCCTGATTATACGTGCAGACATCAAACTTCCGACTCGCCAGCCAGAAGAACAGGAGGAAATAAGCCGTGACGGCGCCGACGAGAACCCGCGCCGCCCGACGCTGGGGAAGAAACCGTTTCAGGAGCCACCTCC
>CAZHLM010000096.1:4454-9485 GCA_964533295.1 uncultured Verrucomicrobiota bacterium | reverse complement strand
CCGCGCTCGGTTTTCGGGTTCCACAACTTGTGCAGCCACCAGCGAACACCGGCACGGGTGACGGCCACGCCGATGTGCTCGGCGGCGACGGCTTCGACCGTGTGGGCTTCATCGAGCACGACGTCATCGAACGGCGGCAGCAGAATCCCGTCCGTCTCGTCGTCGTTGAGCGCCTGGCGCAGCGCCAGTTCGGAGAACAGGAGGTGATGATTGACGATGAGGAGATTGGCGGTGTGCATCTGGCGGCGCGCGGTTTGGTAGAAACACTTCGAGCCGTCGCGCTCGCACCGTTTCGGCGAACAGACGCCCCGCTCCGAGCAGACTTCCGCCCAGACCTTCGGGTCGGGTTGCGGATCCAGATCCGTGAGACTGCCGTCGGTGGTGCGGCGCGCCCAATCGGCGATCCGGTGCAACTCGGCGGTTTCAGCGGACACGAAGAGGGAGGCGGCGTCGCGCAGCGCGCGTTGCAGCCGGTGGGGGCAGAGGTAGTTGGCGCGACCCTTGACGAGGACGGCGGTAAACGGAGTGTCGGCCAGAACCTCGCGGAGAGATGGGATGTCCTTGTCGAGCAGTTGTTCCTGCAGATGGATGGTGTGGGTGGAGACGATGACGCGTTTCTGGTGCGTGGTCGCGTGCAGAATCGCCGGCACGAGGTAGGCGTAACTTTTGCCGACGCCCGTGCCGGCCTCCACGGCGAGGTGGTCGGATTGGCGGAAGGCGGTGGCGATGGCGGTGGCCATGCGTTGCTGTTGTACGCGATATTCAAAGGCGCGGAAATGGGAGAGGCGGCCGGTGGGGGAGAAGAGTTCGCGAACCGTGTCCACCAGGAACGGGGCGCGCTGTTCGGATTCGGAGAGCGGTCGGATCACGCGGATTGCGCCTGGCGGATTTCGCGCAGGCCCGCTTGAATGTGGCTGAGCAACAGGACCCAGGCGGCGAAGCCGAGCGCGAGGTACTTCAGGTTCAACGTGGCTGGCAACGGCGAATTCCAGAGCATGTGCAGGACGGCCACGATGCCGAACACGCGCCAAAACCGCAGGTCCTGCAACAGCGCCCACGTGAACGGCTGGTTGCCGCGCACCCGCCACAGCGCCGCGCCGACGATCGCCGTCCAGAGCACGTGGCCGCCGCAGACGCTGAGCACGGCGCGGGTGGTGATGTTGCTCAACATCGCGTCGCTGCCGTAGTGGCCGCCGATGAGGTAGGCGTAGCCAGCCGACTCAAACGCCGCAAAACCCGCGCCGACCGCCGCGCCAAAGAGCATCCCGTTCAGCGTCCAGCGGTACTTGGGCTTGTAAATGACCAGCAACAGCGCCGCCGCTTTGCCGGCCTCCTCGACGATGCCGGCGCTCATCGCGCCCAACCACGAGCTGAGGCGCGTCCACTCAAACAGAAACAGCGACAGGATTAGCGCCAGGATGCCGCCCAGAAACAACAGCTTGATCAACTGGTACAGCGGGACGTTGCGCGGGACGTTCAGTTCAAAAAACAGGATCAACAACGAGAACGGAATGACGAACGATCCGATCGTAATCAGCCCGGGAAGCATCAAGGGGTTGTCGAACCGGTCATAGGCAAACACAAACCCGTAGTACACCAGCGCGGCCAGCAGGAAGATTTTCAGAAACAGCCACGGCTTCGGCCAGCCCGTGTTCACCTGCGCCAGCGGCGGCGTGGTGGTCGCCGTGCCGGTGGCAAAATAATCCTCCATCTCCGCGTCGCTGCGTTTTTGGAAGACCTCGGAAAACATCTCCGACAAGTTGAACCCCTCGATTTTCTCCACCCCGGCCGCGGCGGTGATGCGACTGCCGACGTTTTCCAGGAGCGCCGAAAGATTTTGGCCGGTGTCGGACTCCAGTTGCCACAGCGACCGGCCAATTCGCAACTGCTGCCGCGGTTGCAGGATGCCGGTCTCGTGCCGCTGGCCATCCACGAAAACCGCGCTGTCCGTGACGGCCGCAAACGAGACTTGGCCGGCCTGAAGCGAGACGGTCACGTGCCGGTCGGTCACGTCCGGGTCGTCACTGGCGACCTCGCAAGCGCTGTCACGGCCAATCACGGCCGGCTGACCGGTCACCGCCAGCCGTTTGCCGTTGTCCGGGCCGCTGGTGCACACCAACATTACCGGAGCCGGGCCGGGCGTCGTTGCCATCCGGGCAGTCTGCCGTTCAGCGGTGGCGCCGTCAACCGAGATTGCGCTCGACAGGGCGCCGTTGCTGTGGTTTCATGAGTGACGGTGACGTTGGGATTGGAGCAGCATGGTGTTGCTCCACTAAAACCTCCTCCAACTTCTCCGCGCAGGGGAGTGTCGGTTATGAAGAAGTTCTCGTTGGTGGTGGCATTGATCGCGTTCACCTTTCCCACCCACGCGGCCAACATCTCGTCAGTCTGGCGCAACGTCTCCGGGACATGGACCAACGCGGCCAACTGGACCAACTTCCCGCTCACGGTCAATTTCCCCGACAACGGCAACGGCGGGTTCACCTACGACGCCACGGTCGGCGGCGGGACGGTGACGGTGGACAAGGACATTGTGATTCTGAAGTTCACGCAAACCGCCGGCACCATCGGCGGGAACTTCACGTTGACCGCGAACGAACTCTACCGGTGGCTGGGCGGCAGTTCGAACCGCAGCGGCACGAATGTGGCCAATGGCGGGCTGGAGATCCGGGGCAACGTCACCATGGCGCCCGGCAACCTGCGTTCGACGGTGTCGGCGATCCAGAGCAACGGCAATGTCACCGGCGGATTTGGCGGGTTCCTCATCAACGCCGCCGGCGCAACTTATACGGTTCAGGATGACTCCGACCTCTTGCAGACCGGCTCGGCGGTGGATCCCACGTTCGTCAACGACGGGACGTTCATCAAGTCCGGTGGCACGAACGTCACCACCATCAGCTACATCTTCAACAACTCCGGCACGGTCCGCGGAGAGATCGGCTCGATCAATCTCACCTTCGCCGGCGCCAGCAGCGGCGTGTTTACGACCGCGCCTGCCGGCCGCATTCAGTTCCTCGGAAATCACACCCTGAACGGCTGCACGTTGAGCGGCGGCGGCACGATCGTGTGGGATACCGGCGGAGTCGGCTCTCTCGTGCTGACGAACACCATTAACTCCAGCGTCGCGCTGCTCACCCAAACGGGCGGCAGCGTGGGCGGACCCGGCAACCTCAATCACAGCGGCTTGTTTGTCTGGTCGACCGGCATCCAAACCGGTACGGGCACCAACACATTCACCGGACCGCTGATCATTTCCAACGGCAGCGCTTCGCTCCTCGGGGGCCGTCGCCTCGTGCCGCTCGGCTCGACGACGCTGACCAATGGCTCGCTGGTAGGCGGCAACGGTTCCGTGCTGAGCAATGCCGCGGGCCGGACGTTCACCATTGTGGATGATTCGGATGTCACCGAGAACGGCTCGGCGGTGCATCCGATCTTCGACAATGTCGGTCTGCTCCAAAAAACCGGCGGCACGAATGTCAGCATCATGAGTTTCGACCTCAACAACAGCGGCGAAGTGCGGGTGCAAAGCGGCACCTTCCAAATCTCCAACCCCGGCGTCAACACCGGCATCCTGACGACCGCGCCCAACGCCCGGATCCTGATTAACAGCGCCTACACGCTCAACGGCGGCACGATCAGCGGCGGCGGCACGTTTCAGTTCGACAACTTCAATACCGGCACGATCATCCTCACCAATACGGTCACGTCCCGCATCGCCACGTTTCTCCACACGCGAGGCGTGTACAGTGGCCCCGGTCGGCTCACGCACAGCGGCCACTTCATCTGGAACGGCGGCTCTGCCACCGGCGCAGGCACGAACTCGTTCGATGGAACGTTTGTCATCGGCGGCTCCGTCTTCCTCGGTCCGCGCACGCTGGTGGTCAACGGATCCGGTATCCAAAGCAACGGCATCGTCACGCTGGAGCCCGGCACCGTCATCACCAACAGCCCGACCGGCGTGTACGATCTGCGCGACGATTCCAGCATCATCAACAGCGGCACCGCCGGGCCGCGCTGGCTGCACAATGCCGGGCACCTGCTGAAAAGCGGCTCCGGTAACAACATCAGCAGCCTCGGCGCGGGCATCAGCGAGGTTCGCCAAATCCTGACCAACAGCGGCACCGTCACCGCCCAGTCCGGCAACTTGCGGTTCACTGCCGACTACGTCCAGAGCGGTGGCGCGACCCGCGTCAACGGCGGCACGCTGACCTCGACCACCGGCACGTTGACCATCAACGGCGGCAAAGTCATGGGCACCGGCGTCATCAACGGCTCGCTCATCAACAACGGCCAGATCACGCCCGGCTTTTCCGCCGGCTCCCTCACCATCAACGGCAACGTCACCAATCTCGCCGCGGCCTCGTATTTCGCCGAACTCGGCGGCTATCTGCAGGGGATCAACTACGACTTCACGATCGTAACCGGCCGCGTCACGTTTGCCGGGACGCTGGTGGCGCGCTTCATCAACAACTACCAGTTCGTCGGCACCGTCACCAACGGTGCCAGCTTCACCATCCTCACTTCTTCCAACACCCTCCTCGGCGCCTTCGCCAACGTCGCCCACGGTGCCACGCTCCGGAGTCAGGACGGCTATGCCAACTTCACCGTCACCCATGCCGGCAGCCAAAACCTCGTGCTCTCCGGCCTGACGATCCTTGACGACGACAGCGACGGCATCGCGAATTGGTGGATGGACCAACACTTCGGCCACCTCACCGCGCTGGCTGGTGACCTCTCGGGGCCGGATGACGATGCCGATGGCGACGGCTTCACCAATCGGCAGGAATACGAGGCCGGCACCAGCCCGGTCTCCGCCAACTCCGGTCTCCGCATCACCGCGATCACCAACGAAGGCACCAACACCCGCGTCACCTGGCAAACTGCCGGTGGCCGCACCAATCAACTCCAAGTCACCAACGGCGGCGCGGGAGGTGCGTTCACCAACAACTTCACCAACCTCGGCGCGCCGACCATTCTGCCCAATCCGGGCAGCGGCGACACCATCACCAACCAACTCGACATCGGCGGCGC
>CAZHLM010000096.1:0-4354 GCA_964533295.1 uncultured Verrucomicrobiota bacterium | reverse complement strand
CACCGGCGGCGACGTTCACGGTGGTCAACACCACCGGCATCGGGCCGGGATCGCTGGATGCCGCGATTCAGGCGGCCAACGCCAATCCGGGACCGGACGTCATCGAATTCGCCATCCCGCCCTTCGATGGCACGGTCAAGACCATCGCCCAGACCAATAATCTGACCGACATCACCGGCCCGGTTCTGATTGACGGTTACTCGCAGCCCGGCAGCAGCCCCAACTCCCTTGCCATCGGCCACAACGCCGTGATCCTCATCCAGATCAACCACACCCAACCGGGCCTGGCCCTGGCCGGCGGGGGCAGCACGGTGCGCGGCCTGATTCTCAATGGAGCAGGCAGCATGGTGTTCATCACCTCCACGAGCAATGTTGTTGAGGGGTGCTTCATCGGCACCGACGCCAGCGGCACCACCAACGGCCTGCCCGTCACCTCCACGGGCGTCCTCGTCCAAAGCTCCGCCAACCGCATTGGCGGCTCCACGCCGGCGCAACGCAACCTGATCGGCGGCTGCAACACGCAAGGCATCCACTTCTCCGGCGGCGGCGCCAGCAACAACGTGGTCCAAGGCAACTACATCGGCACCGACCGGGCCGGCACGAATCGAGTCGGCAACGCCCTCGGCGTCGCCGTCACCTCCGCCTCGTTCAACATCATCGGCGGTGACACCGTCGAAAAACGCAATCTCATCTCCGGCAACGGATCCGGCGTCCAACTCAGTGGCGCGGGCGGCAACAACGTCGTCGCCGGCAACCTCATCGGCACCGATAGTACCGGGACGCGGGCGCTCCCGAACACCACCGGCGTCTCCGTCAGCAACCAAACCAACCTGATCGGCGGCGTCACCGCCATCATCGGCGCGCCGCCCGGCAACGTGATCGCCGGTAACTCGGGCGATGGGATCAGCCTCGGCGGCGGCTCCCGCCATCTCGTCGCCGGCAATTACATCGGCACCGACAGCACCGGGCTGATGGACCTCGGCAATGCCGGACGGGGAATCCTGCTCAACGTCCCCGATACGCTGATCACCAACAACGTCATCTCCGGCAATAACCAGGACGGCATCATCACCACCGGCAGCTCCGGCAGCCGCAACACGATTGTGGACAACTTCATCGGCACCGACATGTCCGGAACCCGCAACATCAGCAACAATCTCTTCGGCATTCGCAACGGCGGCGGGTTTGGCAACATCCTCCGCCACAATGTCATCGCCTTCAACGGCGAGCACGGCGTCTTCCACACCGGCGCCAGCAGCACCAACAACACCATCTCCGCCAACGCCATCTACTCCAACACCAAGCTGGGGATCAACCTCGGTGGCGGCATCGAGGCATCCAACGGGGTCAGTTCCAATGACAGTTGTGACGTGGACGCCGCGCTGGCCAACTTCGGTCAAAACCACCCGATTCTCCACAGCGCCACCGGCGGACTGGCCGGCGCCACGATCAGCGGCGTGCTGCCCAGCGCCCCCAGCCAGAGCTACCGGCTCGAATTCTTCATCAACACCGCCTGCGACCCCAGCCAGCACGGGGAAGGGGAGTACTACCTCGGTCACACCAACGTCACCACCGACGCCACCTGTTCCAATGTCTTCACCGTCACCCTGCCGGTCGCCTTCCCCTGTGGCGCGTTTGTCACGGCCACCGCCACCGACACGAACGGCAACACTTCGGAGTTTTCGCCGTGCGTCCCGGCCGTCATTGAGGACACCGACGGGGACGGGCAGGGTGACCCATGCGAGTTGCTGGCCGGCACCAACCCCAACAATGCCGACTCCGTCCTGCGCGTGACCGCCATCACCCGCGAAGCCGACAACCTCCGCGTCGCCTGGCAGACGGTGGGCGGCCGAACCAACATACTGCAATTCACCCTCGGCAGTGGCGGGGGCAATTTCAGCAACAACTTCCTGGACCTGCCGCCCGCCCTGATCATCACCGGCAGCGGCGAAACCATCACCAACCGCCTCATCATCGGCGGCGCGACCAACGACCCCGCTGCCTACATCCGCGTTCGCGTCGTGCCGTAGAGAAGAAAAGAGCCGTCACTGGTCATCCCGCGAGGGTGTGCTCCCGCCGGGCTATTCATACCGGTAGCCGACGCCGTGGACGGTGTGGATGATGACGGGATGTTTGGGGTCGCGCTCGATGCGTTTACGCAGTTGGGCGATGTGCTGATCCAACGTGCGGCTGTTGGGGAAATACTCCAAACCCCAACAGGCGCTGAACAGCGCGTCGCGGCTGACCGCCTGCCCGGCCCGCTCGTGGAGCAGTTGCAAAATTTTTACGTCGCGCAGGCTGAGATCCATCACGTCCCGACCCCGGTACGCGCGCAGCTCGGCCGGGCAAACTTCCAGATCGCCCATCCGAAACCGCGTGGCCGCTGATCGCGCCGCCAGACACCGCCGCGTGACGGCCCGGATGCGGGCGACGACTTCCTTCACGCCAAACGGTTTCACGATGAAATCGTCCGCGCCGAGTTCGAGACCGAGCACCTTGTCAATCTCCTCCGACTTGGCGCTGATGAAGATGATCGGAATGGACGGCAGGCGGCGGCGAAGCTCCCGACAAACATCGTAGCCGCTGACGCCCGGCATCATGATGTCGAGACAGACAAAATCCGGTGCCTCGCGCTCGCACGCCGCCAGCGCCTCCCGCCCATCTTTTGCGGTGATGGTCCGGTAGCCTTCGGCCGCGAGAATTTCGGCCAGTCCCTGCCGGGTGTGAAGATCATCTTCGGCGATGAGAACGTTCATGAGTTGGAGTTGAGAGTGAGTTCAAACCGCGCGCCGCCAGCCCCGGGCACGAGGCGGAGGTCGCCGCCGTGTTGGCGGGCGAGGTTGCGGGCGATGGTCAGACCGATGCCGGTGCCGGCGACGCCGTCGGTGAGTTTGTCGCTGCGCCGGTAAAAAGGGCGGAAGATGCGTTCGCGATCGGACGCGGGGATGCCGGGGCCGCCGTCGGCGACGGTGATGTGCGTGGCGGTGTTGGTTTGGCGGGTGGTGATGGTGACGGGCCGGCCGGGCGCGTATTTTTCGACGTTGCTGAGCAGGTTGCCGAGGATTTGTTCGAGGGCGTCGGGATCAAAGCTGACCGGGGCCGGGGCGTTGCCGGTGAACTGGATGGTCACGCCTCTCGCCGCGAGCGCGGGTCGGAAATCTTCCAGGACGGCGCGGACCGTGTCGTCAATCTTGCCGGGCACGGGATGGAGTTTGGGCGGGCGGGCGAAGGTGAGGACGTTGTGGATGAGGCGGGTGAGACGCTGGCTTTCGGCGACGATCACGTCGAGATGCCGGGAGGGCTGGGCGCGCTGGAGCAACTCGGCGTACATGCGGATGTTGGTCAACGGAGTTTTGAGTTCGTGCGAGACCTGGTTCACGAACGAGACGCGCTGGGCGGCTTCGCGGAGTTCCCGGGAGTGTTCGCGGTAGAAGTACGCTGCCAACACCACCAGCGCGACGAACGCTGCCAGCACCGTCACCCACACCAGCGCGCCGGTCGGCTCGGCGACGGGGGTGCGGGGATGAAATTCCAGCCGCCAACTGGTCAGCGGCGGGGACAGTGGCACGGTGATGGCCGGTAAGTCGGCGGCGGTGTCACCGGCTTGGTGGAGAGCGGCGCCGGTGGCGTCGGTCAACGCCAGCCGGCCATCGGGCAGGGTGTCCGGCAGCAACGCGATGACATCGGCCAGCAGCCGGGCGCGATCCAGTTCCGCGCCGACGACGTGGCCGGCGGGGTGACGTTGCCAGAAGGCCGCGCGCAAACCATCGCCCCAGTACCACGTGTACCAGCCCGACGGCGGATCGCCCTCGCCGCTTTTGAGAAACGCCTGGCGGTCGCGCCACAGCGCCCCGGCGCGCTGCAGGAAATCGCGTTCGGCGGCGCTGGCGTCGGCCGGTGGGGGATGGGCGACTTTGCCGTCGGGTTGGATGACGAAGAACTGCCGGACATGAGGTTGGGTGCGGGCCAGGTCGCGGAGCAGACCGGGATCGGGTTGCGCGACGTCGGTGAGCCGGAGCAGGTCGCGGGTGCGGTCCTCGGTGGCGCGGGCGATGGTGGCGCGAAGTTCCTGGAGGCGGCGCGTGATCAGTTCCCGGTATTGTTCCTGAACGCGGGCGCGGTCGTCGCGGATGACCCGCGCGCCAATCCAGATCAACAACGCCAGCGGTGCCAGCACCAGCAGCACGTAGATGATCAGCAGGCGCGGTTTCACGGTGCGAGATTGTAGGGGAGGGGACGTAACCGGGGCAAGGCAACGCCCCGGAACACCGCTCGTTGCTGCCGCCGGCAGGCGGTGGTACGAGCGTCCTCGCGAGCGGGATGTTGTCCACGGCCTCGCGGGGACGCTCGGCCC
>CAZHLM010000095.1:7188-9797 GCA_964533295.1 uncultured Verrucomicrobiota bacterium | reverse complement strand
AGACAGTCGCGGGCGGAAGCCCGCTCCCACCAGGAGTTTTGTTAGGCGCTCTTAATCGGAACCATGCGGTCGGGAAACCCCTCACCCTGACCCTCTCCCCATCGGATGGGGAGAGGGAACACGTCTTGCGCACCACGAAGAGTTTGCCGATTCGAGAGCCGGATACCTTCTTTCGTGCGGTCGGCACCTGCGCGGTTGGTTTCTTGTGGTGGCTGGCGGTGGGGGCGCAGGCGGGGGAATTGAGCGGGGTGGTGCTGCGCGCGGGGCAACCGGTGGGGGAAGCGATTGTGTATTTGGATGCGGTCGCGGCGCGGCGAACGGCGGCGCCGTTGCCGGCGACGGTGGAGTTTCAGCAGCGGCGGTTGCAGCCGCGGGTGTTGGTGGGGTTTTGCGGCGGGGAATTGATTTTGCAGAACGCGGATCCGTTGCTGCACGTGGTGCGGGTCGAGTCGTTGAGCCGCTCCAACGGAGTGACGACGCTGGCGCGGGTGGCGATGCCGTATGCGGGGTTCGAGAAACGGTTGGCGTTGCCGGATTGTCGCGAACCGCAGTTGCTGCGGGTGGTCGGAGAAAATGGCGAGGAGCGGCAACGCTCGTATCTGGCGGTGGTGCCGCATCCGTGGGCGACCGTGACCGGGGTGGACGGGCGGTTTGTGTTGGGCGCGTTGTCGCCGGGACGGTACCGGGTTTGTGTCTGGCACGAGCAGCACGGCGTGCTGGCGCAGGAGGTCAAACTCAGTCCGGGACGACCGCTGACGGTGGCGTTGCAATTTCGGGCCAAACCGTGACGGCCTCGTCGAGGCGGCCGGCCGCTTTCAGGGCGGCGGCGAGGTTGCGCCGACCGGGTGCGCCGGCGGGGGCGATGGCCACGGCTTGCCGGCCATGTTCGATGGCGCGCTCGTACTCGCCGATGTCGGTGTACCACTTCGTGAGATTGATGTGAGCCGCCAGGCTGCGCGGGTTGTCGTCGAGGACGCTGAGAAACAACCGTTCCGTGTCGCGCCAGACGCTGGTGCGCAGGAAACTGAGATAGGCCAGCGCGATCACCGCCGCCCACAAGAACGGACGGAACCGGCCGAGGGCGGTGACAGCCGCGAAGGCAAGACCGAGCATCGGCAGGTAGGCATACCGGTCGGCCACCACATGAATCCCGACCGGGGCAAGCCCGATGGTGGGCGCGAGCGTGACGAGGTAGAACAGCCAACCGGCCAGCAACGCGGGTGCGCGTCGGCGCAGAAGCCAGACGCCGGTCGTCACGGCGCCGAAACCAAGGAGCGCCAGCGCCGGACTCCACCGCAGTTCGTCGAAGGTCGGGTAAATCGCGGAGAGATGGAACGGCCATAGGAATTTTCCGACGTAAAACAACGCGCAGTAGCCGACCAGTGCCGGGCGGGTCAGGAGCGGGATGGCGTCCGGGCCGGCGACGGTTTCGCCGACACCTTGTGATTGCGCCCAAATCGTGACGCCGCCGATAAGCAGGCTGACGGCGAAGAACGGGACGAGCGGTTTCCAGCGGAGCGGTTGGCCGAGAAACCGGTCGAGCAACAGCGCGACGACCGGCAACGTGACGGCGGCGGATTTGGAGAGTGTGGCGGCGCAGAAAAGCAGGAAGCAGAGCCAGAGCCGGTCGCGTTGGAGATAGACGAGCAGGGCCAGCAGGTAGAAGAACACGAACAGCACGTCCTTGCGTTCGGTGGCCCAGGCGACGGATTCGACGCGGAGGGGGTGGATGCCGAACAGCGCGGCGGTGAAGAAGGGGATGGAGTTGCCGGCGACGCTGGAGTCGCGCCCGGAAGGGCGCTCCCACACTGAGAGCGGATGTTCGACGAGGAGGAAAGGGCGCTCCCATAACGGGCGCAGACGGTCGAGAAGGAGGAAGACGAGCAGGGTGTTGGCGAGGTGGAGCAGGAGATTGGTGAGGTGGTAGCCGAACGGGTCGCGACCCCAAAGCCGGTAGTCCACGGCGAAGCTGAGCCAGGTCAGCGGGCAGTAGAGTTTGGCGATGGGTTGGGTGAACATCGCGGCGACATTTTCCGCGGAGAGGGCGCGGATGAGCGGGTTTTGGGTGATGTGGGTGTCGTCGTCCCACAGCACGAAATCGTTCTGCAACCCCGGCAGGTGTGCGAGGCCGGTCAGCACGAGCAGCGCGGCGACCCAGAGAGGTTTACGCAAGGGTGGCGGAGACGATTTGGCTGACGAGTTTGTTGTCGGCGCGGCCGGCGAGTTTGGCTTGGACGGCTTTCATGACTTTGCCCATGTCGGCCTTGGAGGCGGCGCCGAGTTCGGTGATGGTGGCTTTGACGATGTCTTCGATTTGGGCAGGGGACAGCTCGGCGGGCAGGTAGGACTTGAGAATGGTCAGTTCGGCTTTTTCTTTTTCGGCGAGGTCGGCGCGGCCACCTTTTTCGAATCCTTCGATGGAATCCTGGCGTTGTTTGATCTGTTTTTTGATGACGGCCACGATGTCGGCGTCGGTGAGCTGCTCCTGTTTGGAGGCGATTTTGTGGTATTCGATGGCTGATTTGAGCATTCGCAACGTGCCGAGGCGGACGGCGTCTTTGGCGAGCATGGCCTGTTTGAGATCGGCGGTGATTTGGTCGGTCAGCATG
>CAZHLM010000095.1:0-7088 GCA_964533295.1 uncultured Verrucomicrobiota bacterium | reverse complement strand
TTAGACGACGTGTTTGCGGCCCCATTGGAGGCCGCGTTTTTCCCAGTTGCGGAGTTTGAATTCGATGTGGTTGATTTCGGGGAGGGCGCGGATTTGCTTTTCGATGTGCCAGAGGGCGCGGGCGGTTTCGAGGTCGCGTTCGACCTGGTCTTTTTTGCGTTGGCCGGGATGGTATTCGAAGATTTCGAGTTCGCCCTCGATGTACACGGAGCCGCCGATGACTTGGAGTTCGAGTTTCTGGGTGTTGACGTAGTTGCGGACGAGGATGCCTTGGATCATCCGGTGCACGCGTAGTTCGTCGAGTGTCATGCGAATCCTCGCGCTCGCGACGGGGCGGGCGGCAGCTACTGAGCAGACCCTTTGCCAGTGCCCTGGTTAAACCGTTGGACGGACGGGATCGCAGCGGGAGGGCTGCGGCGTAAGCCCGAGTTCGGACAACAATGCGCGGTCGGCATCGCTTTCGGGGTTGGCCGCGGTCAACAATTTATTTCCGTAGAAGATGGAGTTGGCGCCGGCGAAGAAGCACCAGGCTTGGGCTTCGCGCGAGAGGCGTGTGCGTCCCGCCGAGAGGCGCACTTTTGCGCGGGGCAGGGCGATGCGGGTAGTGGCGATGAGGCGGATCAGTTCGAAAACGTCCACGGGCGCTTGTTCGGCGAGCGGGGTGCCGGCGATGGGCATGAGGCAGTTGATCGGGACGCTTTCGGGCGGGGGATGGAAGTTGGCGATGATTTCGAGCAGGCGCAGCCGGTCGTCTTCGGTTTCGCCCATGCCGATGATGCCGCCGCAACAGAGGGAGAGGCCGGCGTGTTGGGCGTGGCGGATGGTGTTGAGGCGGTCTTGGAAGGTGTGGGTGGTGACGATGTTGGGGTAAAATTCCGGGCTGGTGTCGAGGTTGTGGTTGTAGGCGGTGACGCCGGCGGCTTTGAGTTGTTGGGCGGCGGTGGCGGTGAGTTGGCCGAGGGTGACGCAGACTTCGAGGCCGAGTTGGTGGACGGCCCGGCAGGTTTCGAGTACGGATTCAAACGCGGCGGTGCCTTCGCGAACGCCCCGCCAGGCGGCGCCCATGCAGAAGCGGGTGGCGCCGCGGTCGCGGGCTTCGATGGCGCGGGGGAGGATTTCGGCGGTGGACAGGAGGCGTTGGTTTTCGACGCCGGTGGTGTAGCGGGCGCTTTGGGAACAGTAGGCGCAGTCTTCGCTGCAGCCGCCGGTTTTGATGCTGAGCAGTTCGCAAAGCTGGACTTCATTATTTTGCCAGTGCGTCAGATAAACCTGCCGGGCTTGCTGGACGAGGTCGAAAAGGGGCTGCCGGTAGAGGGCGGAGAGGTGTTGAAAATCAATTTTAACCTGCTGGAGTGAGGGAGGTTGAGGCATTTCGATGGTGGAGGTGGGCACCATGGTGGGGAAATTTGTAACAGAACGGCCTGTTCCGTTGCAAGCCCCATGCGATTCTGTTAGCCTGCCCGGCCAAGATGGATAAGGCGATTCAGCAGATAGCCGGGATGCTGCAAAGTCCGGACGGGATGCGGCGGTGCGCGGCGGCGATGGTGTTTGCGGAGTTGAAGCCGAAAGACGCGGCGGTGGTGCGTGCGTTGGGGGAGGCGTTGAAAGACGCGAACCAATTGCAGTCGCGGTACATTTTGGAGGCATTTGAAGCGATCGGCACGCGGGCGGTGGTGCCGTATGTGTTGCCGTTGCTGGATGCGCCGGAGGTGGAGGTCAAGCTGCGGGCGGCGGGCATCATTGCGCGGGCCGGTGGCGAGATGGTCGGGGAGTTGCGGAGGCAATTTCAGAAAGCCAACCCGCTTCAGAAACGGGTGTTGGTGGATATTCTCGCCCGGATTCACACCCGCGAATCGCTGGCGTTGATCCTGGAGACGTTGTTTGACCCGGATTTTGAGTTGGTCAAGGAAGCGTGTCAGGCTGTTCGCCGTCACATCGCCGACGCCTCGCCGAAGGATCGGGCGGCGTTGCACCGGCAGGTGATCCAATTCATGAACAGCGCGCGCGTTCGCAACGACGAGCGCGTGCTGACGTCGTGTTTGTTGCTGGTGGGGGCGATTGCGGCGCCCGACGCGACGAAGGTGCTGCTGAAACATGCGCTGCCGCGCAACACGATTTATGTGCGTCGGCACGCGCTGTTGGGATTGAAGTCGCAGGAGTTTACCGGCCGCGCGCTGGCCGCGGTGGCCGGGCAGATGTTCAAGTTTCTCGGCGAGCCGGATTACCCGAACATCGTCCAGAACGCGCTCGACATCATCGAAAAGATTTCCCAGCGCAAATCGTTCGACAATCTCTGGCCGAAGTACCTGGCCAGCCCGCATCCAAGCGTCCGCGAATTTGCGGCGCGCAAACTGGCGGCCACCGACAACGCGGCCACGAACCGGCGGTTGATGAAGCTGCTCCGCAGCGACGATGTGTCCCTGAGCGAGATTGCGGCCGGGGCGTTGGCGCGGCATCGGGGCGCGACGAAACTGCTGCTGGCGGCGTTGGCGGGCGAGAAACGGAGCGAGGCGGCGTGGCGGCTGGCGAAGATACTCAAACCGCACAGCGACGCGGTGGACAAGGCGACGTTGCGGAGATTTGGGGCGCTGGCCGGGCGGGAGTTGCTGGCGGAGAACCCCCGGCACGAGGCGCTGTTTTATCTGTTGCGCAACTGCAACAACCACGTGGCCGATGGCGTGCTGCGCGACGCGGGGCTGCGACTGAAGAAATCGCGCAAGTGGGCGAAGGCGGTGGCCTGCCTCAAGCAACTGCAGCGGTCGGAGGGGTTTGACGACGGGCTGCGGTTCGAGCTGGCGGTGTGCGATTTGAAACAGTCGCCCAAGGACATCGCGCCGCCGCTGCGAGCGGAGGACCATGCGTTGCGCGGCCTGCAGCCGCTGGTGGCGAACAAGTCGTTCAAACTGCTCGACCGGCTGAAGAAGGAAAAAGCGCTGGATGCAGCGGACCTGTTTTACGTGGGATTTCATTTTGCCGAGGGCGTGGGCGACGAGCAGCGGTTTGGCCGCGCGGTGCTCGAACACGTTGCCCGGCGCTGGCCATCCTCGAAAGAGGGCAAAGCCGCCAAGAGCAAACTGAAAACCTCCGCGGTCGCGGCGGCTTGAACTGCGCGGATTTCCCGGCTTGCCGCGGGGGCGGCGGCGGGCATACAGTGCCGGTGTTTTCTACCAAAGGAGATGGCGTGATGAAACAGACGATGAGGTGGCTGGGAATCGTGACGGTGGGGTTGGGGTTGGCCTTGGAGGCGCCGGCGCAGAACACGTCGCTGGTGGCGCGGACACAGTTGCGGCGCACCGTCGAGGATTCGACGCGCAGCGCCTACGGCGAGGTCAGTTTGCGGCAGAGCGGGAATCGGCAGACGCTGGATGTGCGGGTCAACAAACTGGCCAACCTGTCTTTCGCCCTGTTCCTCGGGACCAACGGCAACACGTATGTGACCAACGACGTGGTCAGCTATGTGGCGTTGCTCGGTTTGCAGAATGCCCGGCAGGGCACGTGGAGCCGGAGCCTGAAGAACACGAACGAAGCGCCGCTCGAAGTCCCGTACTTCAACCAGTTGTATGAGCTGGCTGGGTCGTTGTTCACCATCAGCGGGCCGGGCGAGTCGTTGCTGACCGGCGTGACCAATTTGCTGAGTTGCGTCACGAACATCACCGGGTCGGTGACGAATGTGAACTGCACCACCAACATCCTCGTGGGCCTGCCGACCGGGGTGGACGGCTCGACGGGCACGGTCTTTTCGGTGCTCTGGGCGCCGATCCCGCAGTTGCTGCGCAACCCCGGGATTTCGAATCGGACGGCGCGGGCCGATCTGGTGCGGCCGCCTGCGCCGGCGCCGAGTCCGGACGCGCGCGGGAAAGTGATGACCCGGGTGGTTCATTCGCGGGGCCAGCACGTGCTCGACATCACCGCGACGCGATTGATTGCCGGGCAGGAATACTCCGTCTGGATTGGCGATGCGACCAACGCCACGGTCTTCATCAAGGCCGGGGACATGACGGTCCGGGGCAACACCTACCGGTTCCAGCGCGACACCCGCTACGGGGATCCGTTGCCGCAACAGAAAGCGTACATCACCGATCTGACCGGCTATCCGTTCGTGATTCTCGACGCGTTTGAGAACACCCACTTGTCCGGTACGATTCCGTAATCAGCCGCGCAGCGCGTTGGCCAGCTCGATCCAGTCGGTGACGCTGAGTTCCTCGGCGCGCCGATGAGCCAGCCGGTCGGGGATCGCGCCGAACGAACGCAGGAGCTTGCCGAGCATTTTGCGACGGTGCCCGAAACCCGCGCGCACCACGTCGTGGAACGGCGCGCCCGCCGCGAGAGGCACTCGCGGATCCCGCCGCAGCAAGACGACCAGCGCGCTCTCGACCTCCGGTGCCGGATAAAAGCAGCCGGGCGCCACGACGTGCGCGATGTGCGCGTCGTAGCGGAGTTGGGTCAGCACCGTCAGCGCGCCGTAGGCTTTTGAGCGGGGTTGAGCCGAGAGCCGGTCGGCCACCTCGCGTTGCAGCATCACCACGATCGCGCGCGGCGGGCGGGGGGATTCGACGACCCGTTCCAATAACGGCGTGGAGATGCGGTAGGGCAGGTTGGCCACGAGCTTGTCGAACGCCGGCAGGGCGACCGTCACCGCGTCGCCTTCGATCAGGTCGAGGGCGGGAAATCGTTCCCGCAGGTAGGCGCAGAGCCGGCGGTCTTTCTCGACGGCGATCAGGCGGCGCGCCCGGTCGAGCAGCCACTCCGTCAGGACGCCCAGGCCGGGGCCGACTTCCAGCACGACTTCATCGGCGCGAACGTCGGCGTGCTCGACGACGATGCGCAGGATGTTGCCATCCACCAGAAAGTTTTGTCCCAACGCCTTGCTGGGGCGCAGGTCGAGTTGATGGAGCAGCCGGCGGACCTCGGTGACGGTCATGGCCAACATTCTAGCCGCGCGGGCGCGGCGCGGCTACCATCGGAACGATATCTTGGCGAAGTTTTTTTCGTGGCGTCGGCTGGCGGGTCGGGGTAAAACTGGCGGCCAAAACTGACTCGGCAACCCTGAGGAGATACCGGCATGGAGCCACGAGAAATTACGATTGGTCACAGTCCCGATCCGGATGACGCGTTCATGTTTTATGGGCTGACGCAGGGGAAACTGGACACGGACGGGCTGACGTTTCGGCATGTGATTGCCGACATCGAATCGCTCAATCACAAGGCGGTGGAGGGGGAGTTGGAGATCACCGCGTTGAGCGTTCATGCGTATGGGTACGTGATGGACAAGTATGCGTTGTTGCCGAGCGGCGGCAGTTTTGGGGACCGGTGCGGGCCGATTGTGGTGGCGGCGCATCCGATGGAGGTGGGCGAGATGGCGGATGACCGGATCGCGGTGCCGGGGACGATGACGAGCGCGTATTTGCTGTTGAAGTTGCTGTTGATGAATTTCAAGTTCGAGGTGGTGCCGTTCGACAAGATCATGGACGCGGTCAAGCGCGGCGAGTGCGAGGCCGGGTTGTTGATTCACGAAGGGCAGTTGACCTACCGGGACCACGGCCTGCACAAGGTGGTGGATTTGGGCGAGTGGTGGCACGCCGATACGGGCCTGCCGGTGCCGCTGGGGGTCAATGCGATTCGCAAGGATTTGGGCAAGCAGTTGATGCGGAAACTGTCGACGTTGTTGACGCAGAGCATCCAGTACGCGCTGGATCACCGGGCGGAAGCGGTGGAGTATGCGCAGCAGTTCGCGCGCGGGATGGAACGGCCGTTGACGGACACGTTCTGCGGGATGTACGTGAATCAGTGGACGCTGGACATGGGCGAGAAGGGCCGCGAGGCGATCACGCGGCTGTTGGCGCGGGCGTATCATGCGGCGTTGATTCCGAGGCCGGTCAATCTGGAGTTTGTGGAATAACGTGAGACGGTTGACGGCACTGGCGAGTTTGGCAGCGGTGGCGACGACGTGGGCGGCGTACGAGCCGGTGAAGCTGCCGGATTCGTCGCGGCGCTGGTCGGTTACGCTGACGACCCGGGGCGAGTTTGATGACAATATTGACACCTCGGCGAGCAACGAGCGCAGCAGTTGGAAGGGGATTGTCGAGCCGCAGTTGCAGGTCAACGCGCCCTTCGACCAGACGTTTGTGGGGTTTCGGTACCAGTACCGCGCGGTGTATTTTGAGCGGCGCGAAAGCGAGCCGGTCGATCAGGAGCACCTGGCCGATCTGACGCTGGCGCACACGGTCAATCCGCGGTTGCAACTGGATCTGCGCGAGCAGTTGCGGCGGGGCGTGGAGCCGGAATTGATCGAAGAGCGCACCGGCGACCAGTTCATCCGCCAGCGCCAGGGCGATTACCTCTACAGCAGTCTCAACGGCGGACTGAGTTACAACTTGTCGCAGCGGTGGACGACCTCCGTGCGGGGGGGGTGGGATCTCTGGGATTATGACCGGGCGGACTCCAGCATCAATGACCGGGATGTGTATCGCGGGACGGTGGCGGTCAATTACGGACTCGACCGGCGCACGGCCGCCGGTCTGGGCTACCAGTTTTATCATGTGGGGTACGATGTGCCCGGCACGAACGACCAGCGCAATTCGGATTCGCACATCGTGTACTTGTCCGGCGTGCGCCGGTTCAATCCGCAACTGTCCGGTCAGACCAATGTTGGTTTGGAGTTGCGGGAGTTTGGCGATGGGGCGAACGACTTGGGGCCGTGGGTGGATGCGTCGCTGACGTACAACTACGGGCCGCAAAGCGCCGCAACGCTGGGGTTTCGCTACTCGATCACCACCACCGAAGTGGGGACATTCCGCAGCGCGGATTCGGCGGACATCTACGGGCAGATCACGCATCGGGTGACCGCCAAGATTCTGGTCAGCGGGACGGCCACGGTGTCGCTGGACAGTTTTTCCAACCCGGTCGGGCCGGTGGGGGATGACAGTTTCACGGAAGAAATCCTTTCGCTGGCCGTGGCGGCGCGCTACCAGTTCACGCGCTGGCTGAGCGGGGATGTGCGGTACAATTTTGACCAGGTAACTTCGGATTTTGCCGGGCGGGACTTCGTGCGCAACCGGGTATCCATTGGGTGTCGGCTGGTGTATTAG
>CAZHLM010000094.1:3266-10014 GCA_964533295.1 uncultured Verrucomicrobiota bacterium | reverse complement strand
CGGGCGGGACTTCGTGCGCAACCGGGTATCCATTGGGTGTCGGCTGGTGTATTAGGCGTGGAATAAATAGTGCTTGCTCCACCGAGCAACCGCATTAGTGTTAAGCTCTCAGAAACAACCTCATGCAGCCCAACACCATTTCCCAAGAAGCCCGCCTGCACTTCCTCGACTACTGGCGCGTGATCAAATCGCGCTGGATGTTCGTGGTCATTATCTTCTTGACGGTGCTCTTGGTCACGACCGTGGTGACATTCCTCCAGCCCAAACGCTACAGCGCCGCGCTGCGGATGAAGGTGGAACACGAGAAGCCGACCGTGGCGGTGTTTGAGCGCGAGCAATATCCGCAGTACGACCCGTTCTTTCTGCAAACCCAGTACGAAATCATCCAATCGCGCAAGATCCTCGACCCGGTCATCACGCGGCTGAACCTCCAGCGGGTTTGGGCCACCGACCAGGAATTGCCGCTGGCCGTCGCCGCTCAACGACTGAAACAGGCGCTCAACGTCCGCCGGTTTCGCGACACCAGCTTGATTGAAATCATCGTGACCGACACCGATCCGCGGCTGGCGGCTACCATCGCGAACTCCGTGGCGGATGTGTTTCAATCCGACCGGCTCGAGGTCAAGCGGGACCAAACGATTCGCGGCCTGACCAAACTGCGCGAAGAGCTGGATGCGCAATGGCAGCGCGTTCAGGAGGCGCAAGCCAAGGTCGAGCGGTTGCGCAAGGAACTGAAGGTCCCCGTTTTTGGCACGCTGCGCTTGTCGGACATGACGCTGCAACAGATTGACCAGCAACTGACCCTTGCCAAGTCGGAGGCCACCTCCCGCGAGGCGCGGCTGCAGGAGTTGAAGAAACTGACGCCGATGCAACTGCGCAACACCATCGCCACGATGATCAACGACCCGAATGTCAGCGGATTGTTGCAGGCGCTGACCGAATCCGAATTGCGGCTGGAAGTGCTCAAACAGGATTTTGGCCCCGAACATCCGAGCGTGCGCACCGAACAAGCCAGCGTGGAAAAACTGCGCGAGCAGATGGACGCGCGGCTGGCCGGCGTGCTGGCCGGTTTTGAAATCGAATACCAATCCGCCCAGCGCCGCGTGGAGGAATTGCAGAAACAACTCAACGCCGCCAAAGAGCAGAGCATGTTGATGGAAAGCGAGTCCTACCGGCCCTTCCGCAACGCGCAACTGCTCGAAGAACAGGAAACAAAACTCTACGACATGCTCAAACAACGGCTCCAACAAGAGTCCGTCACCGTCGAACTGCCGCGCAGTCCGGTGGAGATCGTCGAGCGCGCCGAGCCGCCCCTGCTGCCGGTCAGTCCCAAGATGACGTTAAACCTGATCCTCGGCGCACTGGCCGGGCTGGTGCTGGGCGTGGTGATGGCGTTCTTCCTGGAATTCCTCGATACCAGCATCAAGAAGGTCGAGGACGTCGAACACTACCTCGGCTGCCCGGTCCTGGGCGTGATTCCGCAAGAGGCGGGCCTGCTGGTGCGCGGCGAAGGCACGGCCGCGCATCTGGAAGCCTACCGGATGCTGCGCACCAATCTGGAATTCGCCCGCGGCCAGAGCGAAGTCAATTCCTACTGCGCTCTCAGCGCCGCGCCCGGCGAGGGCAAATCGTTTACCGTGGCCAATCTCGCCTGCGTTGGCGCGCAGCACGGCGCGCGGGTGCTGGTGGTGGATTGCGACTTGCGCCGTCCCACCCAGCATCAGTTGCTCGATGTGCCCAACCAGTTCGGGCTGGCCGATTACCTCGTCGCCGCCAAACAGGTGGACGAGGTCATTGTTGCCACTGCCGTTCCCAACGTGTCGGTGATTACCGCCGGTTCGGGTGCGAACGCCAAGGGCGCGCTGGCGATGTTGACCTCGCAACGGATGGTGGATTTGATCGAATCCGTCAAACGCCGCTTTGACGTGGTCATCTACGACACGCCGCCGGTGCTGGGCGTCAGCGATGCCGCGGCGCTGGCGCGGGATGTGGGCACGGCCTTTTTGGTGATCCAGCACCGTCGCTACCCGCGCGACATGGCGCGGCGGGCGTTGCAGGTGGTGGAACATTCGGGCGCCAAACTCCTTGGCGTTGTCGTCAACAACGTCCGGGCCGAACAAGCCGGCGCCTATTTCTACTATCACCAGGAGTATGACAACTACCTGAAGGCCCCGGACCAGCGCGCCAAGGAACCGGTGCCGGTTAGCGCGAGAAAGGGGACCGCCGCCAAGAGCGATGAAATCGAGCTTTCGGAAAAGTTTTAGCCTGCTGGGGCTGGTGGTCGCGCTGGTGGGAACCGCGGGCTGCGCCAGCTCCGGTCCCGCACCGGCGCCGGTAAGTGACGCCGCGCTGGCGCCGACGGAAAACCGATTGCGGGTCGGGGATGAGGTAATCGTGCGGCTGAGCACCGGCGGGCGCTCGCAACAGAATGTGACCCCGACGGAGCAGATTCCGGTCACGGTGGATGAGAACGGCGACGTGGCGTTGCCGCTGATTGGTCGGGTGCCGGCGGCAGGGCTGACGCCCGGCGAACTGGCGGAACGGATCGAGGCCAACTACGTGCCGCGATTTTATGTGCGGTGCAGCGTCGCGGTGCAGGTGCAAGCCCGGTACTTTTATGTGGGCGGCGAAGTCCGCGCGCCCAGCCGGTACCCCTGGTCGGAGGACATGACGTTGTTGAAAGCGATCAACACGGCGGCGTCGTTCACGGATTACGCCAACCGGCGCAACGTCGAGATCGTGCGCGGCAGGGAGAAATTGCGCATTGACGCGGAGGAGATCCGGCGCGACCCGAGTCGGGATGTGCCGATTCGGCCCGGGGATTCCATCTGGGTGCCCCGCAGCATCTTTTAAGGCCGGACGCGGCCTGTCATCCCAGTGAGCGAGGTATCGGAGCGGTCGGGGGCGCACCGAGTGCGGCCGGTGGTGGTCACACCCCAGCCGACACTGGCGTATCTTCTCCAACACGCCGTCTCGTGGATCCTCATCGCGTCCGTCGTCGTCCTTCCTCTCGCGTGGGGCGGCGCCCAACCATGGATTCTGCAAGCCGTTCATGTGTTGGTGTGGTGGGGGGGCGTGTTGTGGGCGGCGCGGCTGGCGGTGCTGCGGCGCGCGGAGTTGATCGTCTCCCCGGTCAGCGCGCCGGTCCTGGTCCTCGTCAGCTACGTCATCATCCGCTACGGTCTGGCGGAGGTGGAGCCGGTGGCCCGCGCGCCGATGATGCTGGCGATCACGGCGGCGATGTTGTTTTTTCTGACGCTCAACAACTCCGGCCACCGCTCGCAGGTGGGGTGGGTGGTCGGATTGCTCGCGCTGGTCGCCGGCGGGTTGGTGGCGCTGGCGGCCTGGCAGGCGCTCCGCCCGCTGGGGTGGGGCCAGCCGTTTCAGATCCGGTTCGACCTGGCCCGCGCCACGTTTGCGCGGCCGGGCGATTTCGCCGGATTCCTGACGCTCGTCCTTCCCATGCTGGCGGCGTTTTTCTTTTTCTCGCGCTGGTCCTACCCGGCGAAGGTGTTTTTGCTGGTCGCCACGCTGGTCACGGCGACGGGACTGGTGTTGTCACGGTCACTGGAAGGCTGGCTCGGCGTCCTGGCCAGCGCGGTGGTTCTGGGGCAGTACTTGCTGCGACGGCGAAACGTGCGATTGCGGTGGGTGTTGCTGGGCGGGGGATTGTGGTTCGCGCTGATCGTCGCGGCCATTTCCTACGCGCCGCGCCGCCCGACGGCGGACACGGACGCACCGCTGTGGCTGCTCTGGGGCAGTGCGTGGCGGATCGCCCGTGAAGAGTTGTTGTTGGGCTGCGGTCCGGGAATGTTTGTCTGGCGCGCCAGCGCGGCGCGCATCAGTCAGTTGCTTCCCGACCGGACGCAAAACGAGTACCTGCAGGTGTTGGCCGAATTTGGCGTGGTCGGGTTGGTGTTGTGCGGTTGGTTGCTGGTGATGTACCTGGTCAGCGGGAGCCGCATTCTCGGGGCGCGGGCGGAACGCTACTCCGTCAACACCCTCTCCAACCGGTACGCCTTTGTCGTCGGGTCGTTGGCGGCCGTGACGGGGCTGGCGGCGCATGGACTGGTGGGCAATCCGCTGCAAGTCCCGGCCATCGTCGGTCTGTTGGCGGTTGTGACGGCCACCAGCCTGACCTGCGGGGTTCATCCGTCTGGAAAACTGGATGACGATCTGGTGCTGCCGGGTCGGCGGCAAACGGTGATGATGAAAGGCGTGCTCAAATGGGGGTTCATCTTTGGGTTGCTGTTCCTGCTGGGCCTGCAAGCCACCCGGCTGCGCAAGAGCGTTCCCGCCGCCTGGTTTCTCGCGCGCGCCGAGGCCGCGCAAGCCAGCCTGAATTGGGCGGACGCGGAGGTGAACTTCCATCGCGCGTGGGAGTTCGACGGTCGCAGCGACGCGGTCGCCCAGGCGTTGGGCGACTATTACGCGGCCCGCGCCACGTGGGATCTGGCGGAACGATCCGCGCTGGCCAGCGAAGCGTTGCGCTGGTACGACCGCGCCTACACGCGCAATCCCTACCGGTTGGAAACCCTGGTGAAAATGGGCCGGCTCCATGACCTGCTGGGTCGCCGCGAACAAGCCGCGGAACGCTACCGGCGCGCGGTCGAGGCCGACCCGGCCTGCGGCGCGTACCACGCCCAGTTGGCGCTGCACCACCTGCGCTGGGGCGATCGGGAGGCGGCGGAACAAGCCTTCGCCCGCGCCCGCGAACGGGATCCCGCCAACCCGCTGGCCGCGCGGGAATGGGAGCGGATCACCGCACGAGACCTTGAAACGTCGTCCGCGCCCGACACGGTCCGCCCGGAAAATAAAACGTCGGCTCAAACGAAAACTGTCGCCGCGCCGGATCATACTCCACCGTGAACGGCCGGTCGGTGTAATTCGGGTCATATACCGTGTAGGTGAATCGTGGGCCCGCGCGACCGGTGGCATACACCACCACCCCGTGGTTGATGTTGATGCGCGGAAAATTGTACAGCCACAACACCACCGGCTGGCCCGCCGCCAGCCAGGCCTGCAACTCGGCGTTCAACCGCGCCTGATGCCGCGGCGTCGGGCCGAGCGTCATCCAGTAGCGGCGCGGCTGGAAGTACGTGGTCCACGCCACACCGAGGTTGGCGCGCAGCAACGCGCCTTTGGCGGCGCTGAACTCCCGGAGGTTGGCGTAGCCGGGAATCACGACGCGCTTCGCCGCCGGTAATTCCGGCCACCACGTCGCCCGACCCACCACCCGGCGGATGCGGCGCGCCAGTTCCCGATCGCTCACGGGCGGCGCGCCCGGCTCGAACCGGGCAAATTTCCAGAACTGCACCGCGCCGGCGGCCATCACGAAACAATGATGGGTGTAGCGCTCGCCGGGCGCCCGGTCATCGGCCACCGGCATCCCGTCGCGATACGCAAACACCGTCTCGTTGGCAAAGGCGAATGTATCGGCGGGATAGGCGAACGGACGCGCGGGGCGCGGGAGCGCGGTCGGAGAAACCGTCGCGCAGCCGGTCAGCCACGCCGCCGCCAGTAACCCGAGCCAACCGGTTTTTGGGATTATCAACCGCATCGAAGGCCGGTATAGTGCCGCGATGCGGAAGGGAACGCAATGTTGGGTCACCGGCGGCACCGGATTCATCGGCCGGCATCTCGTGCGGACGCTTCTGCGCGCCGGCGCCCGGGTTCATCTGCTTTGTCGCGACGCGCGCAAAGCGCGGGAGCTGTTTGCCGACGCGGTCACGATCACCCGCGGTGACCTGCGCGAGCCGGTGGTCATTCGCGATGCGGAATGGGTCTTCCACGTGGGCGCCCGGTACGCCTTCGGGCGGCGCTACCGGCGCGAGATGGAGGAGGTCAACGTGGCCGCCACCGTCCGCCTGCTCGACGCGGCGCGGCGCGCGCGGGTGGAGCGATTTCTCTTTGTCAGTTCCGCCAGCGTCCTCGCGAACCGGCAGGCGCCGATCACCGAACGGGATTTTCCCAACCACGTTCCCGTCGCGCAAGCCTACCGGCGCTCGAAATGGCTCGCCGAGCGCGCGTGTCAGGAATTCGCCGCGCGCGGATTGCCGGTGGTCATCGCCAACCCGACCAGCCCGTTGGGGCCGGAAGACGAGGCGCCCACGCCCACGGGGCGGATGATGGTGGACTTCCTGCAGCGGCGGTTCCCGGCCGCCGCGCACACCCGGCTGAATTTCGTCAACGTACGGGAGTTGGCGGAGGGTCTGGTCGCCGCGGCGGAACGCGGCCGCGTGGGCGAGCGATATCTGCTGGCGCATCATGACGTGTGGCTGCTCGATTTTTTGCGATTGCTCGGAACGATTACCGGCCGACCCGCGCCGCGCTGGACGGTGCCGTGGCCGGTGCTGGCCGTGGGAGGGCTGATCGGGGAATGGACGAACAGCGACCGGCTTTGTCGCGAGACCGCGTGGCACTGCTTGAAACGCCAGCCCTTCGACGCCGGCAAAGCGGCGGCCGAACTGGGTTGGCAGCCGCGGATTCCGCTGGAGGAAAGCGCCCGCGCCGCCGTCGCCTGGTTCCAGGACCCGCGGATGCCGCAACCGGACTTCGTCGAAGCTGATGCGACCGCTTGACGTCATCGCGATCGGGTGGACCGTCGCGGCGAGCGGCTGGTGGCTGCTGGCGTGGTGGGTGACCACCCGGCGCCGGCCGAACCCCCGCGCGGCGCGGACATCGGCGGAACCCGCCACCGTGACGGTGTTCAAACCGATTCCACCGCGGTCGGTCCGGGAGGCGGCGG
>CAZHLM010000094.1:0-3166 GCA_964533295.1 uncultured Verrucomicrobiota bacterium | reverse complement strand
GCCACCGTGACGGTGTTCAAACCGATTCCACCGCGGTCGGTCCGGGAGGCGGCGGCGGTGGAGACGTTCGTGGCGCAGACGGATGAGCGCGCGGAAGTTTTGGTGGGGATCGAAGCGGAGGACGAACCGGCGTGGCGCCCGATCCTAACCGGCTGGCGCGCGAAGTATCCGACGGCGAATGTTCGGGCGATCATCGCGCCGCGGCCCCGGCAGTTCCTGAGTCCGAAAGTCTCGTGGTTTCACACGCTGGCGGAACAGGCGCGCGGAGAACTCTGGTTTTGGAGCGATGCCGACATGCTGGCGCCACCGGGTCTGTTGGAGCGGGCGCGGGCGGAGTGGGCGGAGGCCGGGTGCGAAATGCTGACGTTCTCGTATGTCGTGCGGCGGACGGATTCGGCCCCGGCGATGTTGGAGGCGTTGTTCGCCAACGTGGAGATGCGGCCCGGGATTCTGGTCTGTCAGCGGTTTGGGTCGGTGCGGTTTGCGATGGGCGCGGGGATGTTGTTTCGGGCGGCGACGTTTCGCCAGCGCATCCGTTGGGAGGAGATCGGGGCGCGCATCGCGGATGATTTCGTGCTGGGCCACACGCTCACCCCGGTCAAAGTCAGCGACATCACGTTGGAAACGCTGGCGGCGGCGACGACGTGGCGGAGCGCGGTGCAACATTATCTGCGGTGGAAGAAGACGATTCGCTGGCTGCGGCCGGCCGGGTTTGCGGGCTTGTTGGTCACGCTGCCGGTGTTGGGCTGGGTGTTGGCCGGCAACGGGGCCGGTGCGCTCGCGGTGGTGGTCGGTGAATCCGTGCTGGCGGCGGTGTTGTGCGCGCGGGCCGGTTGCCCGGTACGGTGGGTTTGGGTCTTGCCGGTCTGGTCGGTGTTGCGCGTGGTGGCGTGGATGGCGTGCTGGTTTCGGTGGCCGGTGGTGTTTCGCAGCCAGGGCCGCCGGTGGTGGAGTTTGTACGAATCGGAACCGTTGGGAGAAAATCCATGAGTCTGATCACGGTGTTGTTGCTGGTGGGTTTTGTGGCGTTTTACACGGGAGACAATGTCTGCTTGCGCTACGCGAGCGAACGGGTTGGCTGGGCGTGGTTCGGGTGGTTCGCAGCCGGCAACGCGCTGGGCTTTATCGCGACGCTGATGCTGACGCTGGCGTTGCGGGCGCAGCATCCGAATATCATCTTCGCGCTGGCGCAGGGCGGCGGGTTTTGCGTGTTGCAACTGACAGCGTTTTGGTTGTTTCGGATTCCGCTGAGTCCGCTGCAGTGGGTCGGTGTGGGATTGATCGCGGCGGGGATTTTGTGCGTGCAACTGCGACCGCCGTTGGCCGCGCCGCCGGTCGCGCTGGCGCCGGGGCGGTAGCGACAAGTTTCTGTTGAGATGACTCGGTGGGAGCGCCCTTCCGGGCGACCGGGCTGCGATGTCGCGCCCGGAAGGGCGCTCCCACAACGTGATCACGGACAGCCGGTCAGTCGTTGTGGGGGATTTTGACAGTACTGCCGCCGATGAATTCGCGGATCACGGCGTCGCCGGGAATCAGCGTGGCGAGTTGGTCGCGGGCGAGGCCGGTCACGGAATCGAGCAGGGCGCGGATGCGGTCGTAGCGGATGCGGGCGTCGAGAAAACCGGGATACTGCGCGAGGTCGGCCGGTTGGGGCAGATAGCCGGTCGGGCCTTCGAAGAAGGGTTTGAGCACCGGCAGGTCAAAGGGCAGGCCGCCGTTGATGATGTGGTCGGCCAGGCCCATCAGCGGGATGATGCTGAAAAGTTCGCCGGCGCGGACGTAGTGCCAGTGCAGGAGGGTGGAGAGCGGGCTGTGGTTGCGGTGTTGGACGTCGCGGAGCATGCGGCGGATGAGGCGGATGTCGGTGAACTTGGTGAGTCGGCGCGTGGTGCCGTCGCCTTCGTAGAGGACGTTGAGGGTTTCGATGTAGAGGCGGAACTGGAGGGCGGGATCAATGCCCTCCGTGATCGGCGGGTACAAGCCGTGGAGACAGTCGAGCAGGAGCACTTGATCCTTTTCCAGGCGGACCGGCTTGGAGCCGATGCGGCGACCTTCTTTGAAGCTGTACACGGGCGTTTCGACGGTTTTACCGGCCAGTAGATCGCGGAGGTGGCGGTTGAGGAGTTGGATGTCGAGGGCTTCGGGCGTTTCGAAATTCCGGTCGTTGATCCAGTCGGTGGGATGTTCAATGAGCGCCCAGAAATAGTCGTCGAGGTTGAGCATGTGAAACCGCAGCCCGTGGCGCCGTAGCCGTTCGGTGAGTTTGACGGTGGTGGTGGTCTTGCCGGAGGAGCTGGGACCGCTGACCCACAACAGGCGGATGTTGTCCCCGGCATCGAATCGCGCCATGACTTTGCGCGCCGCTTCGTCGAGTGCCGCTTCGTACGCGGCGAGCGCGTCGTCCACCAGCGATTGGAGTTTGCCGGCGCGGACGAGGTCATTGAGTCCGGCTACGGTGTGGCAGCCGCGTTGGCGGTTCCACTCGAGGATCTTGTCCATCCGGTGGCGCGGGAAACCGTTGCCGGCAAATTGAGTTTCGTTGATCGCGCCCTCGCGCAGCCAGTGCCGGCCCCAGCGGTAACACTCGTAGCAGTCCGCCGCGTTCTGGAAGCCGTAGCTGCGCAAGGCATGGAGCACTTCGTCCTGGATGGTCTCGATCGTCGGGGGAAAATTCGCGATGAGATGATGCGGGTCGGAGTTGAGACAGACAACGACGATGTCGGCGATGAACCCGGCAATCTCCTCGTCGGTGTCGTACGTTTCGAAGATATGGCCGTTGATGTCCGGCAGGTAATCCTGCCGGAACCCGCCCATGGATTCGGCGGCGCGGAGGATGGCGCGGACGATGGCCGCCTGGTCAAAGGTCACGAGTGCGCGGTTGCGTTTCTGGACTTTGATGATGCGATTCTGAACCGGCATGGCGGCCGGCAGTGTAACACAAGCGCGCGGGCGCGGAGAATGGATTCCCTGGAAACCCCTCGGAGAATTAAAACGTGAAAACTTCCCGATCATCGAGATCCACCTGACCGCCCCGAGATCGTTCGTCCTGCGCCAAGCCAGCGGCCATGTTTACGATCAGAATTCCCCGAGGAGATTTTTCAGCGGAATCGGAAAATCAGATGTGATAAGCATCAAAAGGTCATGAAGAAGGCTTCGGTCATGGCAC
>CAZHLM010000093.1:0-10203 GCA_964533295.1 uncultured Verrucomicrobiota bacterium | reverse complement strand
TGTTGCGTGGCCACGGCGGCGAGTTCACCCGCATGCAGTGGGCCTATGAATTCACCTGCAACCGGCGCGTCCTGGCATGCCGCAACCAGTCGGAACTGGGCGACCAACTGGAATCGCAATTAACCTGCGGCCTCACCCCCGCAGATTTCCATGAACTGTTCCGCGCGGATTGGGCACAGGCGCTTACAGCAGCCACGGCCAGGACGTTACCAGCCGCACTAAAAACCGTTCCACCTCATCTGCATCCGCTTGACCAGGTCAGTTGCCTCTACGGGGCAGAGTATCTGCGTCGCCAATCGGTCCCCTCGTTGGCCGAGCTGCGCAGTCGGGTCGAAGTGCGCTTGCCGTTCCTCGATCCGGCCTATCTGGACTTGGCGCTGCGTCTGCCGCCGTCGCTGCGCCTTGGCACAACCGTTCACCGCCACATCCTCGCCCGCACGCGGCCGGCCCTGCTGCGGATCACCAACGCCAACACCGGCGCGCCGGCGGGCGCCGGCGACGTGCGGCAACGCCTCGCGCGCAAATGGCGGGCGCTGGCCAAACGGCACTTTGGCTACGATCGTTTCCGACACTATGTGGATGTACCGGCCTGGTTGCGCGGGCCGCTGTACCAGCCCATCGCGTCGGTCTTGCTCGAACCGCGTACGCTCGACCGCGGTTGCTTCGAACCGGATGCGATCCGTCGCCTGCTGACCGAACATCAAACTGGCGTCGCCCAACACGCCGAGAAATTGTTGTTGCTGTTTTATTTTGAGCTGTGGCACCGGCTGTTTCTCGACGGCGAACCGTGGGGTCACGACGTGACGCCCGCTCCGCCGCCCGGCCCGGCAGCGGATTTCGTCGTCTCCCAAGCAGGAGAGGTGCGGCGGCTGCCGAACAAACAGATCATCGGCAAGACCCATCTTTTCTCGGTTGATGGCAATCGTGGTCAAGAGAAGGGAAAGCAATAAACCATGAGGATTGCATTCGTTGGGTGCGGGTTTGTGTTCGACATTTATATGCGCACCAAATGGGCGCATCCCGAGCTGGAAGTTTGTGGCGTCTTTGACATCAACACCGCTCGGTCCCAGACCGTGGGCGAGCACTATGGCTTTCATGTTTATCCGAGCCTGGAAGCGCTGCTGAGCGATCCACGAGTCGAGATTGTCGTCAACCTGACAAGCATCCGATCACACTACGACATCAGCAAACGGGCGCTGTTGGCGAACAAGCACGTTTACTCCGAAAAACCACTCACCACGGAACTCGAACAGACGCGCGAGCTGTTTGCGATCGCCGCGCGACAGGGAGTGGTCTTTACCGGCGCCCCTTGCAACCTGTTCTGCGATGCCGTGAGCACCCTGTGGAAGGCCGTCCGCGACGGCGCCATCGGCAAGCCACTTCTGGTTTATGCCGAAGTGGACGACAATCCCATCCACCTGATGAACGTCGAGAATGTCCGCAGTCCCACCGGCGCGCCCTGGCCGTACGTGGAGGAATTTCAGGAGGGATGCACGGCGGAGCATATCGGCTATCATCTGATTTGGATCTGCGCCATGTTTGGTCCGGTGATTTCCGTGACCGCCTACTCGAAGTCGCTCGTTCCCCACAAGACCAAAACCCCGCTCTCGCCGCCTGACACACCCGACTTTTCGGTCGCGTGCCTCGATTTCGAGGCCGGTGTTTCGGCCCGAATTACCTGCAGCATGATTGCTCCCCGCGACCACCGGTTGCGAATTGTGGGCGAAGAGGGCGAATTGTGCGCCGACAGCTACGACCATGACCGCTCACCCGTCCATCTCGAGCGGTTTTCATCGGTGAGTTTGACGGCGCGAAAGTTGCGGACGCTCCGAACCCGACCGCGCTGGGGAAGCGTGTTTGGGATCGGCGGACGAAAACTCCCGCTGATTCATCGCTGGAAATCCTTTGCCGTCGAAACGGAGCGCGGCACCAGCCGAACACTAAAACAGAGGTTTGTCGGCTGGCTGCGACGACGGGAGGTCAACGCGCAAGACAAGTTTCTGGGCATCGCTGAAATGGCGCGTGCCATCCGTGAGCAACGGCCGCAACCTTTGCCGCCGGACTTCCTGATGCATCTCAACGAGATCACGTACCTCGTCCAGCGCGCGGGACCCAAAGGCGTCGCGACGGTGCCGCAAACCAGTTTTCGTCCGCTCTCGCCGTTGCCCGATGTTGCCAATTATCCTCATGACTACCGGCACAGTTACCGAATGCGCCTTCTCGAAAAACTGTTGGGTTCGGCCATGAACACCTTTCACCGGAGTTAGCCGGTCTCACGCCTTCATCCCATGCAAATACTGACTGTCACCGGCGCCACTGGTCAACTCGGCCAGGCCCTCGTGCGACGCTTGGCCAATGGAGTTGATCAGATTCGTCTCTTTGTCCGCCGGCCGCCCCCTGCCGATCTGCAGAACCTTCCCAACGTAGAGGTCGTCTTCGGTCAGTTGAGTGATTCACTCGCCGTGGAAAAGGCCGTGACCCATGCGTCCGTTGTGTTTCACCTCGGGGCCGCCATGGGCGGGCCGTGGGAGGCGCACGAAGCGGCCACCATTACCGGCACGCGCAATGTCATCGAATCGTGTTTGAAACACCGCGTGCCCAAAGTCATCTACATCAGCTCGCTGTCGGTCATTGATTGGGCCGGCCACCCGCGTGACCAACCCGTGACGGAAAGTTCGCCGCTGGAACCGGCCCCGGCACGCCGCGGTTTTTACACGCAGGCCAAGCTCGAAGCCGAGCGACTGGTCCGGCAGGCAGCAGCCACCCGCCGACTACCAGTGGTGATCATTCGGCCCGGCAAGATTTGGAGCGAGAGCGGATCGTTGGTGGACGCGGCGGTCGCGCTGCGCATTGGACGACGTTATCTGTTGATTGGCGACGGCGAAATCCGCCTGCCGCTGATCCACGTGGACGACGTGGTGGAGGCGATCGTGAAAGCCACCCAGTCGCCCTATGCCGACGGCCGGATTTATCAGGTGGTCGGCGAGGAACCGCTGACGCGGGCCGAACTGCTGTCGCTACACATTCGCGGACGCGACCCCGGCGCCAGCGTCATTCATCTCTCGCTCGGTCTGGCCTGTGCGCTGGCTCGTGTCGTCGAATTTGGATTTTCCCTGCTCAAACGCAACGCGCCGCTGACACCCTACCGGCTCCAATCGGCCTACGCGCCCCTGACGTTCGACTGCCAGAAAGCCCGCACAGAACTGGGTTGGCAACCGCAGGTAAAGAGCGGTACGATGCTGCGCAAATTGTTTTCGAACCCTTTATGAACGTACCCCTGCTTGATCTGAAGGCGCAGTACCAAACCATCCAAACCGAACTGGAAGCCGCCGCGCTGCGTGCGCTGCGCGACGGCAAGTACATCCTCGGGCCGGAAGTCGGCGAGTTGGAATGCGCGCTGGCCGGCTATACCGGCGCCAAACACGTCATCGGTTGCGCGTCCGGCTCCGACGCTTTGTTGCTGGCGTTGATGGCGCTTGATGTCGGCCCGGGCGATGAAGTGATCACCACCCCGCACACCTTCTTCGCCACGGTCAGCGCGATCACCCGGCTCGGCGCGAAAACGGTGTTTGCCGACATTGACCCGGCCACGTTCAACATCCAAGTCCAAGGTCTGAAGTCCAAGGTCACCCGTCGCACCAAGGCCATCATTCCGGTTCATCTGTTCGGACAATGCGCCGACCTCGACCCGATTTTGGCGCTGGGGATTCCGGTCATTGAGGATGCGGCTCAGGCGATTGGCGCGAAGTACAAGGGCCGGCAGGCCGGCACGATGGGTACGATGGGGACGTTCAGCTTTTTCCCGTCGAAAAACCTCGGCGGCGCCGGCGACGGCGGCGCCATTTGCACCCACGATGACGCGCTGGCCGAGAAACTGCGCATCCTCCGCGTCCACGGTTCCAAACCGAAGTACTATCATCCGCTGCTCGGCATCAACAGCCGGCTCGACACGCTGCAGGCGGCGATTTTGCGGGTAAAACTGAACCATCTCGACGAGTGGCATGCCGCCCGACGCCGCAATGCGGCCCGCTACGATGAGTTGTTGAACGGCCTGCCGGATCTGCGCCGGCCCGTGGCCGGCCCGGATCGGTTTCACATCTACAACCAGTACACGATCCGCACCTCGCGTCGCGATGCGTTGCGCGAACATCTGACCAAAGCCGGTATCGGGACGGAGATTTACTATCCGGTACCGATGCATCTGCAGAAATGTTTCGCCAACCTGGGCTACAAAGCCGGTGATTTCCCCGAGGCGGAACGCGCCGCCGCCGAATCGCTGTCGCTGCCAATCTATCCCGAGCTGACCGGCGATCAGCTCGAATACGTCGCCGGCAAGATCGCGGAGTTTCTGCGCGCCTAGCCTGCCGTCACGATGCGTGACTGCGTTCAGCCTGACGCACGGCAGAGCATGATCCGCGGTTTATGAAACTCACCTTCTGGATGGCGCTGGGGCTGCTGGCCTACACGTATTTGGGCTATCTGCCGCTGCTGTTCGTGTTGGGGCCGGTGGTGCGGCGGCTGCGACGGCGACACCGGGTGGATGAGAATTACCGGCCGATGGTCTCGATGATCATCTCGCTCCACAACGAGGAAAAACATATCGCGCAGCGGATAGACAGTTTCGAGGCGCTGGATTATCCGCCGGACAAACTGGAGTTGATGCTGGGCGACGATTGTTCCACCGACCGCACGCGGGAAATCATCCGCGAACGCATGGCGCGCAATCCGCGGATCCGATTGTTCCCGTTCGACACGCAGCAGGGCAAAACCGCCGTCATCAACGCGCTGGTGCCACAGGCTCGCGGCGAGATTATCGCGCTGACCGATGCGAATACGTTTTGGGAACCGGCCTCGCTGCGGCGGATGGTGCGGCATTTTGCCGACCCGCGTGTCGGCGCCGTCTGCGGGCGATTGCTGCTGCGCAGTTCCACCGGCATCAACACCGACGACGCCTACTGGAAATACGAAACGTGGATCAAACAACGCGAGGACGACCTCGGCGTGGTGCTCGGCGCCAATGGCGGAATTTATGCGCTGCGCAAAGATTTGTTCCAGCCGCTGCGGGCCGATGTGATCCAGATTGACGATTTCATCTGGCCGGTCCGGGTGTACGAGCGCGGCTGCTGCGGCGTGTACGAGCCGGCTGCCATCGCGCATGAGGAAGCCTCGCCGCACGTCGAAGCGGAGTTCCGCCGAAAAATCCGCATCGGGACGGGGGATTACCGGGCGCTGGTGACCTGCTGGCGGTTGTTGTTGCCATGGCGCGGCTGGGTCGCGTTTTCGTTCTGGTCGCACAAAGTGCTGCGCTGGCTGGCGCCCTTCCTCATGATCATCGTCTTGATCACCAACGCGCTCATCCCCGACTACCGCTGGCTTTTCTATCTCCAACTCGCCTTTTACGCCGCCGCGGCGCTCGGCATCTTGTTCTCCAAACAGAAACACATCCTCGCCAAGCTGCTCCGGGTGCCCTACTACCTGATCGGCAGCAACGCGGCGCTGCTGATCGGCTTCTACAAATGCGTCACCGGGCGCCAAAAGGCCACCTGGTCACAAAAAGCGCATCGTGCTGCGTAACCTCCATCTCTGGCTGCCGGCGTATCTGGCCCGGCGCCGACCGCGGCCGACCGGCAATCTGACGCATGTGTTGTTTTGCTTCGTGGATCATTACGAGCCACTGTGGAACCGCCCGACGCTGGACGTGGCGCGGGCGCGGGTCAGAGCGTGGACAGACCAGTACCCGACATTGGCGGCGAAGTTTCGCGACGCGGATGGCCGTCCGCCGCAACATTCGTTTTTCTATCCGGCCGAGGAATATCAGCCGGTCTTGCTGCAGCCGCTCGAAGCGCTGTGTGCCGCCGGGCTTGGCGAGGTGGAAATCCATCTTCACCACGACAACGACACGGCGGAACATCTCCGGCAATCACTGGAAGAATTCAAAGACCAACTGGCCAGCCACGGCTTTCTTACGCAGGGCCGGTATGCGTTCATCCACGGGAATTGGTGCCTCGACAATTCCCGGGCCGATGGCCGGTGGTGCGGGGTGAACAACGAATTGCAGATATTACGCGAGACGGGCTGCTACGCCGATTTCACGTTGCCCAGCGCGCCGAGCGACACGCAGACGCGGCAGATCAATTCCATTTACTACGCCACCGATGATCCGTTGCGCCCGAAATCGCACGATCGCGGCGTGGAGGCGCGCGTCGGCGGTCAGCCGACCGGCGATCTGCTGCTGATTCAGGGACCGCTGGCGTTGAACTGGCGCGAACGGAAATGGGGCGTGCTGCCGCGCATCGAGGCCGGCGACGTCTCCGGCAGCACGCGGCCGACACCGGCGCGGATGGATTTGTGGGTGCGCCAGCGCATCGGGGTGCGCGGTCAACCGGACTGGGTGTTTGTCAAAGTGCACACGCACGGTTGTCAGGAAGCCAATTTTCCCGCCGTCTTCGGCGACGCGGCGGAGCGGATGCACAGCTACCTGCAGCATGCCTACAATGACGGGTTGCGGTACAAGCTGCATTACGTCACCGCCCGCGAGATGTTCAACCTCGTCAAAGCCGCCGAGGCCGGTCACGGCGGCGAGCCGCATGCGTACCGGGATTTTCTCCTGCCGCCCCCGCCAGTTCGCTCTCGAACGTGACGGCGCGCCGGTGTAACCTGCCGGCGTGCGACGATTGTCACGCTGGGCGCTGGCCATTCTGGGCGTGCAGATCCTGCTGATCTGCTTCGGGCCGCCTCGCTTTCTCGAGGACTGGCTCAATCTCGCCCGCGCCCCGCTGCCGGCCTCGCCCCGGTACCTCGTCGTCCTCGGCGGCGGTGGTGTGCCCAGCGGCAGCACGCTTGTGCGGTGCTATTACGCCGCCACCCTCGCCCGCCAATTCACCAACACCACCGTCCTCGTCGCCCTGCCGGCCGATGGCAACCCCGCCGCCAGCAGCGTCGGGCGGATGCGCGATGAACTGGTGCTGCGCGGCGTGCCAGCCGAAGCCATCCGCCTGGCGACCCGCGGCGTCAACACCCGCCAACAAGCCGAACACATCCGCGACCTGCTGGGCGAGTCGGCTTGCGAGGAATCGGTGCTGATTGTCACGTCGCATTATCACGCCCGACGAGCGGTGTTGTGTTTCCGCCAAGCGGGATTTCGAAACGTGACTGGCGTCACGGCCGAGGAGATTGACGCCGAAGCCGAGATCGGCGGGTGGGCGTGGTTGCGATACGGGATCTGGAGCCATGCCGGCAGCTCCGTGCGCGTCGCCCGCGAACTGGTGGCGTTGGTGGTGACGTATCTGACATGAACCTGTGGCTGATCTGCCTGCTGGCGGCTTCGCCGCTGACCAAGCCGGTACTGTTCAACACGCCGGAGGCCGACCGGATTGTCAGTCAATTGCAGGTGTTCCCGCCGGACAATCCGTGGAATCAGGTCGTGACCAACTGGCCGCGGCATCCCCGCTCCCGCGCCATCATTGTCGGCATCGGCGCGGACAAGCCGCTGCGGTACAACGCCGACATGAACTACGTGCTCGTCCCGCCCGACCAACCGAAGGTGCCCGTCCGCATCACCGCGTACCCGGACGAATCCGATCCCGGCCCCTATCCGGTGCCGGACAATCTGCCCATCGAAGGCTGGCCGATTCACTACCGCGGCCAGTCGCTGGACGACGTCCAGCGCGACCGTCGCAACCAGGGCGGCGACCGGCATGGAATCGTGGTGGACCCGGTCCACCGCCGCCTCTATGAGTTTTTCGCCATCCGCCGGACCGACCGGGGTTGGGAAGCGGCGCAAGCGTCCCTCTTCGACCTGACCACCAACAAGCTGCGCCCCGACGGCTGGACATCCGCCGACGCGGCTGGTCTGCCGATTTTCCCGGCCATCGTGCGCTACGACGAACTGGCCCGCGGCGAAATCCGGCACGCCTTGCGCGTGACGGTGAGCCGGACGCGGCGCGACCACGTCGCCCCCGCCACCCACCACGCCAGCCAGTGGACGGACGAGAACCTGCCACGCATGGGCGAACGACTCCGGTTGCGGGCGGATTTTGATTTGCGCGGGTTTTCGCGCCCGGCCCGCACCATTCTCATCGCGCTGCAACGGTACGGCATGTTCGTAGCCGACAACGGGATTGACTGGGCGATTTCGGTGGCGCCCGACAAACGCATCCCGTCATTGCACAACGAACTGCGACGGGTGCCCGGCGGCTACTTCGAAGTGGTCGTCGCGCCGCCGCCGTAGCCTGCCTGCTTTCGAGCGTTTTGGCGAAGCGCCCTCCTGAATGCAACCGGCCCGCCCGTCGCGCCCGGAAGGGCGCTCCCACCATCTGATCCGGGCGGAGCTACGGCAGCCTGTACGCGAGACCGGCTTGGTCGAGGGCGTTGATGGCGTCCACGACCATTTGCAAATCCACGTCGGCATCCCGCTGGAATGTGACCACGGCGGCCGGTTGCTGGCGTTTCAACTCCGTCAATGCGGCGGCCAACTCGGCGGCGGCGCGAAAGGTTTTCCCGTTCAAGACCGCGACCGTCTGCCCATGGTCGTTGCGGATGGCGAGGGTGGCACCAGTGGCGACGGGCGCCGGCGGCGACACCTTCGGCGGAGCCGGAACCGCCGGCGCAGGCCGCTCCGGGGCTGGTGTCGCCGCAACCGGCGTCGGCCCGGCAACATGGTAGGGGCTGTGCGGAAAACGCCGGAGCAGATCAGCCCGGGCGACTTCGGCTTTTGCCGGCTGACCGGCCGCTTCCCAGGCTTGCGCCGACCAGTACAGCGCGTCCTCGGCTGCCGGGCCGTCGGCAAAGTCGCGCAGGACAATGTCGAATTCGCGCAGCGCTTTCTCCGGCTGACCGGCCTGGTAATAATCCAAGCCGGTCGTGACATGGCCCAGCGCGAGGCGGAGCGCCTCGGCGGTGACGGCGAACAGGACGGCCACGTTCATGGCGATGCGCGGAGCGATGTTATTTCTTCAGCTTCGAGCGAACTTCGTCAAGCTGACCGGCGGAACCCAGCACCTGGTTCTTGTGCGCGATCATTTTGGCGTATTCCTCGATGTAGATCTTGCCGGGATCGCGCAGGTCAAACTTGTCGGGATGGTCGCGGAAGAATTCGCGATGGACGCGCGTCCAGACGAGCCGGCCATCCGTGTCAATGTTCACCTTGCAGACGCCCATTTTGGCGGCCGGCAGGAAGTCCTCTTCCGGCACGCCGCTGGTATCGGCCATCTTGCCGCCGGCGGCGTTGATCCGCCGCACTTCTTCGGGCGGAACACTGCTGCTGCCGTGCATGACCATCGGGTAGCGCGGCAGGCGTTTCTGGATGTTTTCAATCACGTCAAAGTGCAACCCCATCTTCTTGCCGGGTTCCGCCTTGAACTTGTACGCCCCGTGGCTGGTGCCAATGGCGACGGCGAGACAGTCGCAGCCGGTGCGTTTCACGAATTCCTCGGCCTCCGCCGGATTGGTCAGGCAGACGTGGCCAACGATGTCTTCTTCGACGCCACCAAGCATCCCCAATTCCGCCTCGACGCTGACGCCGCGCGCGTGGGCGCGCTCGACGACGCGCTTGGTGATTTCAATGTTCTTCTCGAACGGCTCGTGCGAGGCATCGATCATGACCGAGCTGTAAAAGCCCGAGTCAATGCAGTCGTAGCAGGTCTGCTCGTCGCCATGATCGAGATGCACCGCGAAAATGGCTTCCGGGAAAACCTGTTCCGATGTGCGGATCATCGCTTCGAGATAGCGCTTGTCGGAGTATTTCCGCGCGCCTTTGCTCAGTTGGATGATGAAGGGGGCTTTGCTGGCGACGTTGCCTTTGAACAACCCGACCGTCTGTTCGAGGTTGTTGATGTTGTACGCGCCGAGGGCGTACCGGCCATAGGCGATCTTGAACAACTGGGCAGTGGTGACAATCATTTGATTTCTCCTTCGGGTGAAACGGTACAACCAACGCCGCGCAGACTAGCGACGCCCCACCGGCCTGTCAAACTGGTTTTGACCGCGCCGGCCACTCTGGAGCGGCGGTCTGCGACCGCCGCCGTCGCTCCCGCTCCACCCTGGCGAAACTCGACGAGCGCCGCTTTGTGAAGCATGCCGCTTGGTGCGCCTGACAAAGCCGCAGCTTCTGTTGTGGGAGCGCCCTACTGCGCGCGACCGGTGCCACAACCGGTGGCGCGAGCGTCCACGCGAGCGGAGTGTGACGCCCCGCCTCGCGAGGAC
>CAZHLM010000092.1:6979-10320 GCA_964533295.1 uncultured Verrucomicrobiota bacterium | reverse complement strand
TTGTAGGGCGCGCATCCCCGTTGTTTGGGGTGCGCGCCGCGACCGTGGTTCACGCGCCAACCCGGCGGCGGGCAGCCGAGACGGCCGGCGTGCCCGCCCCACAAAACCTACGGGCATCCCTAGCGCACCGTGACGCGGTGGATCGCGCGCAACGTCGCCAGCAACCCGGCCATCTCCGCCAGCGGAATCTGATTGGCGGCATCGCTCTTGGCGCGGTCGGGATCGGGATGCGTCTCAATGAACACGCCGTCGCAGCCGGCCGCCACCGCCGCCCGCGCCAGCACCGGCGCCATCCGCCGGTCGCCGCCGGTCACCCGGCCCTGACCGGGCATCTGGACGCTGTGCGTGGCGTCAAAGACCACCGGCCAGCCGAACGCACGCATGATCGGAATGGCGCGCATGTCGGTAACGAGGTTGCCGTAGCCAAATGAACTGCCGCGCTCGGTGATGAGGATGCTCTTGCCGCCCGCACGGGTCACTTTCTCGATGGCGTGCCGGATGTCGCCGGGGGCGAGGAACTGTCCCTTCTTCACGTTCACACACCGACCCGTGCGCGCGGCGGCTTCAATCAAATCAGTCTGCCGACAGAGAAAGGCCGGGATTTGCAGGACATCGCACACCTCGGCCGCCGGTCGGCACTGGGCGGTCTCGTGCACATCGGTCAGGATCGGCACGCCAAGCGCGCGTTTGACCTTCGCGAGGATCGCCAGCCCTCTCTTCAAGCCCGGTCCGCGAAACGAATCACCCGCGGTCCGGTTGGCCTTGTCGAAGCTCGATTTGAAGATGAACGGCAGCTCCAGCTCTGCGCAGATGCGCTGCAGTTCCGCCGCGGTTTTCATCACGAGCGGTTCGCTTTCGATGACGCACGGCCCGGCAATCACAAACAACGGCGCGCCGTTGCCGCCCAGTTTCAGTCTGCCAACGCGAGCGGTGTTCATGATGTTTTGTTCTGCAATGCGGCGGCGATGAAGCCGTGGAACAGCGGGTGGGGCCGGCGGGGTTTGCTCTGGAATTCGGGATGGAACTGGCAGGCGACGTACCACGGATGATCGGGCAGCTCGATCAGCTCCACCAAATCGTACTTTGTGTAAAAGCCCGACAGCACCAGGCCGGCCTTCGTCAACGTCTCGCGGTAGGCATTGTTGAATTCGTAGCGATGCCGGTGCCGCTCGCTGATCTCGTCGGACCCGTACGCCGCATGCGCTTTCGTGCCGGGCAGCAACCGCGAGGTCTGCGCGCCGAGCCGCATTGTGCCGCCTTTCGTCTGCACGCCTTTTTGTTCCTCCAGCAGACAGATGACCGGGTGCGGCGTGGCCGGGTCGAACTCGGTGGAGTTGGCGCCGGCAAGCCGGGCGACGTTGCGCGCAAATTCAATCACCGCGATCTGCATCCCCAGACAGATGCCGAAGTAGGGGATGCCGGTGGTGCGCGCGTACTGGGCGGCGGCAATCTTGCCCTCGATGCCGCGGTTGCCGAAGCCGCCCGGCACGAGAATGCCGTCGAGTCCCTTCAGACATTCCGCCGCGCCTTTCTTCTCGATCTGGCCGGCATCCACCCGGACAATTTCGACGGCGCTGTCGTTGGCCCCGCCGGCATGTTTGAGCGCCTCGTAGAGGCTTTTGTAGGCGTCCTGCAACTGGATGTATTTGCCGACGACGCCGATGCGGACCTTGTGTTTCGGGTTGATCAGCCGGTAGAGCATCGCCTGCCATTCGCGCATGTCCGCCGCCGGCACGGAAATGTTCAGGTATTTGCAGGCCAGTTCGTCGAGCTTCTCCGCGTGCAACGCCAGCGGCACTTCGTAGATCGAGTGCTCGACGTCCAGTTCCTCGATCACGCACTCGACCGGCACGTTGCAGAACATCGAGATTTTCTGCCGCACCTCGCCGTCGAGCGGTTTCTCGCTGCGGCAGATCAGGATGTGCGGCATGATCCCGATCTCGCGCAGCTTCGCCACGCTCTGCTGCGTCGGCTTCGTTTTGATCTCGCCGGCCACCCGGATGTACGGCACCAGCGTGACGTGGATGAACAGCGCGTTCTGCGGCCCCGCTTCGAGCGCGAACTGCCGGATCGCTTCCAGAAACGGCAGCCCCTCGATGTCGCCAATCGTCCCGCCAATCTCAATCAACACCACATCCGCCCCGCTGCGTTCGCCGACATCCTTGATGCGCTGCTTGATTTCGTTGGTCACGTGCGGAATCACCTGCACCGTCTTGCCGAGAAAATCCCCGCGCCGCTCGCGTTCGATGATCCGCGCATACACCTGGCCGCTGGTCAGGTTGTTCAGCTTCGAGAGCTTGGCGTGGGTGAACCGCTCGTAGTGGCCGAGGTCGAGATCGGTTTCCGCGCCGTCATCGGTCACGTACACCTCGCCGTGCTGGAACGGATTCATCGTGCCCGGATCCACGTTCAGGTACGGGTCGAACTTCGCCAGCGTGACCTTCAATCCGCGGCTCTCCAGCAACGTGCCCAGCGACGCCGCCGTCAGGCCCTTGCCCAGCGAACTGATCACGCCACCGGTGACAAAAATATATTTCATGTCGTCCCCAAAATTTCCTCCACCAACTTCACATCCTCCGGCGTGTCCACCCCGATCGAGTCAAACGGCGTCACCCACACCCGAATCGCAAACCCGTTCTCCAACGCCCGCAACTGCTCCAGCTTCTCCGTCCGCTCCAACGGCGTCGGCGCCAGCGTCACGAATCGCAGCAAAAAATCCCGCCGGTACGCATAAATCCCGATGTGCTTGTGCGCCTGCCCGCTGACAAAGTCCCCGCCCGCCTCGCGCACATACGGAATCGGCCGCCGCGAAAAATACAACGCGTTGCCCGTCGTTCCGCACACCACTTTCACCACATTCGGATTCGCCCAGACATCCGCCGCCACAATCGGACGCGCCAGCGTCCCCATCGAAATCTCCGGCGACTCCGTCATGCCGCGGACGAGCTGATCAATCATCGCCGGCCGCAACAACGGTTCATCGCCCTGAATGTTCACGATCCAATCGCACGGATGATCCCGGGCCACCGCCGCCGCCCGATCCGTCCCCGACGGACAATCCGCCGCCGTCAACACCGCCGTCCCGCCAAACGCCTCGACCGCCTCCAAAATCCGCGTGTCATCCGTCGCCACGATCACCTCGTCGAGCGTCGTTGCCTGAATCGCCTGCTCATAGACCCGCTGCACCAGCGGCTTGCCGGCAATCAACGCCAACGGCTTGCCCGGAAACCGCTGCGCCCCGTACCGCGCCGGTATCACCCCCAACGTGCGCCTCTTCACGGGCGCGCAGTGTAACAAGATTGCCTCACTTGGCAAGCGACGCGCCGCGCACCGTCACCCAC
>CAZHLM010000092.1:4720-6879 GCA_964533295.1 uncultured Verrucomicrobiota bacterium | reverse complement strand
ACCGGCTGCCAGACGAAATACCCCTGCGAGTTCGCCCAAATCAACTGCAGCGGCACCGCCCACCACCACCGCCCGCGCCGCGCCAATGCCAGCGTGGCCGCCAGCAAAACAAACGACACCAACTCCGGTCGCTCCGTCAGTCGCGGCGCCAGCAACGGCCACGTCAACAACAACACCGCCAGCTCACCGGCCGTCAACGGCGCGCGCCCGTCGCGAAACCCGTACACCACCAACGCCGCCAGCGTCAGCGCCAACACCAGCCGCAATGCCACGATCCCGGTCGGCCCCGCCGCCTGCCACGCCGCGCTCAGCGCGAGCTGGTACAACCAGTACACGTTCGTCCACGGATGATCCGGGTGCGTGAACGAAAACGTGTTCGTCCGCAACACCGCCCCCGTCTCCCACATCCGCTGACCGGCGGCCAGATGCAGCCAGAAATCCGGATCGAAAATCTGATGACTCGCCAGCGCCGCGACGAACGCGAAGAAAACAACTTCCAACCAGCGCCGAGCGATCATCGTCGTCGCCGATAAATCGTGGCGGTCTCGTCCGAGTACGCCCGCTCCCACTCCGCCGGCAACAACGCCAGCGCGCTGTTCAGCCGGTGCTCGCGGGGAAACAACGTCCACGCAATCCCATGCCGCGCCAGCCGTTTTCGCCAATCCGGCGCCAGCGCCGCGATCGCATCGAAGTCCCGCACGTGTTCCTCCCCATAAAAATCCGCCCGGCCATCAATGAACACCTTGTGCTCCGGCAACGCCACCAGCAAATACCCGCCCCAGACATACTGATTGAACATCGGCCCGGTAAACGATGCGGGATTGTCGCGGATGAATTGCACCGCCTCGACCGGAAATTTGTCCGGCGGCACCTGCAACGGACGCGGCACCAACGCCACCACCCCGGCCGCCAGCGCGACCACGACCGGCCAGCCGCCGCGACATTCCGCCCACCGTTGCGACCGCGCCCGCCAGCCTGCCGGCAACGCCGCCGAAAGCGGCGCCGCCAGAACTGGCGCGGCCACGATCGCGAACAGCGGCACGTTCCGCCCCGAGTACAACGCGAAATAGCCCCAGACCGCCAGCAGCACGATCTCCGTCGCGCTCAACACCGGCCGCAGGCGCGTCAACACCAGTAACAACACCAGCAACAGCACGAGAAAGCCGGTAAAGTCCGGCAGATGAAAATTCGGCGCGGCGTATTCCTTCAACCAGCCCGTGAAAAAATCGTTCCGCACAAACGCCAGATTATGCCCATGCAACCGGTAGCCCGACGGATTGGCCAGCGACGCCACGGCGCACAGCACTCCGCTCACCGTCAACGTCCGCAGCCGCGGCCAGTCGCGGCCGAACAACGCGCCCAGCCCGTAACAGCCCAGCGTGATCAATCCCGCCAGAAATCCCCCGTGCAAATTCACCCACAACGCCGTCAGCACCGGCAACGTCACGAGCAGACGCCGGGAATCCTCCCGCCGCAACTCCCCGTTCCACACCACCAGCAACAGCAGCGTGAACAAATGCGGCCGCGCGATCCAGTGCGCCGACGCTGCCCACGCCGCCAGCACCGTAACGCCGGTGGCCACCAGCAAATCCTGACCCTCCCGCAGAAGCTGCCGGTGCAACAAGGCAAACGTCGTCGCCACCAGCAACGCCCCGACCACTGCCACACCCAACAGCCCGCCGGCCCGGCCGCCGCCGGCAAAGACCAGTTGCGCCAGCCATTCCTTCGAGATGATCGGCGCGCCCGCGTGCGTCTGGGAAAACACGTCGCGATCGAGCAACTGCCGGTGCGCCAGCATCCATTCGCCGCACGCCCAGTGCATCAACGGATCGCCGTCCGCGCTGATCAACACCGTCCGCCACGGTTCCGTCAGCAACACCGCCACCAGCATCAGCCACAACCACGCCGTCACCGACGGCAGCCACCAACGCCGACTCCCGGCCATGCCACCTCCATGCCGCGCACTATAGGCCGCCGCGCCCAACCCCGGCAATCGCGAATCCGCACCGCGTGGAAGCAACTCACCACCGGTGGGCCGAGCGTCCCCGCGAGGCCGTGCGCGTGCTCCCCCCCCGCTCGCGAGGACGCTCGCACCACTGGTGGGCCGAGCGTCCCCGCGAGGCCGTGCGCGTTCTGCTCCCGCTCGCGAGGACGCTCGC
>CAZHLM010000092.1:0-4620 GCA_964533295.1 uncultured Verrucomicrobiota bacterium | reverse complement strand
GAGGACGCTCGCACCACTGGTGGGCCGAGCGTCCCCGCGAGGCCGTGCGCGTTCTCCCCCGCTCGCGAGGACGCTCGCACCACTGGTGGGCCGAGCGTCCCCGCGAGGCCGTGCGCGTTCTGCTCCCGCTCGCGAGGACGCTCGCACCACCGGCGGTTGTATGACACCCGCGAAACTTCTTGCGCCACCGCTGCTGTCCGGTACAACGGAACGCATGGACAGCGCGTTCCCGCGCCGGTGGGTCCGGCTCATCGTACTCGCCGGCGTGGCGGTGTTGCTGGCGCGGCTGGCGGTGACCCTCCCGGCTCGCGCCACGGAACTGGATTTCTCTCACTACTACGTCACCAGCCGCCTGCTCCTCGAAGGCCGACCGGTTTACGGCACGCCGTTGGCACCGGAATATGCCCGGTACGGATTCACCGTCAGCGACGACATCCGCGTCCCGACCAACCCGCCGCCACTGGTCTGGCTGTTCGCCCCGCTCAGTCTCCTGCCGGTGCGACCGGCGTTCTGGCTGTGGACGCTGCTGCAACTGGCGAGTCTGACCGCGGTGCTGGCGTGGACGATTGGTCGCGGCCGGTGGTTGATCTGGCTGCTCGTGCTCGCTTCGCCGCCGGTGTTCTATCATCTCGGCACCGGCCAAACCCAACTGCTCGTCGCGGCGCTGCTCGTCGGCGCGTACCGGCTGCGTGGCCGGTGCGACCCGGCGGCGGTCGCGCTGGTCTGCGCGGCCGGCTTGCTAAAGCTCTTCCCGCTGGCGTTGCTGCCGTGGTTCGTCGCGCAACGACCGCTGCGACTCGGGTTGCTGGCGACCGGCCTGATCGCCGTCGGCGTGACCGCGACGGGGTGGGGGATGTGGCGCGGGTTTGTCGAACACGGACTACCGGCCGTGGTCGCGTGGGCGGAAACGTTTCAGCCAAATTATTCCGTCGCGCTCCTCGCCGCCAGGGCGACCGGCCTGCCGGTGGCGTTGTGGACGGCGCTGTTGCTCGGCGCGGCGTACGGTTGGTGCGCGTGGCGCCGACCGGGAGCGGCGACGGAATTCAGCGTGCTCACCGTCGCCATGCTGGCCGGATCGGTCACGGTGCAGACGCATTACCTGGTGCTGTTGATTTTTCCCGTGTGGACCGTCTGGCGCGGACGGACCGGGCGCGTCGGGGAGACGCTCACGTTCGCCGTGGCGCTGATCTTGTTGAATCTGCTGGAACCGTGGGAGCCGGTCGGGTTGCGCTGGCTCAATTACCTGCCGGTCGCGGGGCTGGTGTTGCTGACGGCGCTGCTCGTCGCCCAAAGTAAAAAGCCAGCGCCAGCATGACGAACAATGGCGCGCGCCGCAGCAACCAAGCGCCGAGACTGATGTCGGCCGGCACGTAATCCGTCCGCGCCGCGTTCAACGCCCACACCGCGCCCGCCAGCAACGCCAACCGCCAGCCGCGCGCCGCGCCGGTGGTTTCCCGCGCGTCCGCCGCCAGCAGCACCAGCGGGAAAAACAGGAAAACAAAATAATGCGTCCACGCAATCGGCGAGGCCAGCACCGCGACCGTCAACAACAACGCCAAAACCCGGTCGGCTGCGCGGTCGTCATCCCGATTCAGGCCGGTCGCCCGCCACCACGCCCACAACACCAACGCGCCCGCCGTGGCGTAGCCGGTCAGGCTGGCCCACGGACGCAGCGCGGTCGGCGCGTTCAAGACGGTGACGAGGCCGGTGAAAAACGTCGGCAACGAATAATTGTCGAGATCCGGTCGGGAATACGCGGCGAGGTTCGGCAGGCCGTGGGTGAAGTACGATTTCCACAGCGACGGTCCCGGCAGGACCAACCAGACCGCCAGCCAACCGCTCCACCAACCCAGCGTCCGCCGGTCGCGCCGATTCAAGACCGGCAGGGCCGCCACGACCAGCGGGAAAAATTTCAACACGCCCGCCAACGTCCACACCGCGCTCGCGGTCCGGTCGTGTTGCCTCCGCCACAACGCGTAGCCGGTCATCAACAGCGCCAGCAACGGCAACTGCACCTGCGCACACCACAAATGCAAAATCACCGGCACCGAGCACACGAACAACCCGGTGGCCAGCGCCCACGCTCCTGCCGACAACCGCCGGCCCACCAGCGAAATCGTGATCCCCACCACGACCGCCAGCGCGAGCAGTTGGACGACCGTGTACAGCGCGAACCCGCTCGGCACATCGAACCACGCCAGCGGTTGCAGGACGCGGACGAGCAGGGGTGGATTGGTTTCGAAGGGCAGGATTTCGTGGAAGCCGAGCGCGGCGGTTTCGTTGAACTCGCGCAGGTTGGTGGCATAGACATCGCCGCCGCGTTGGAGAATCTGGCCGGCGGTGTAGATGTGTGAGAAATCGCTGCGCCATTGGCGACCCGGCAACGTCTGCCGCAAAAAATCCGCCGCGGCCACGGCCAGCGCGACCGCCAGCGCCATCTGCACCCCGGTCCGCCAACGCGCCCGCGCTGATTCCGTCATGCGCCGCATCATTACCGGCCGACCGCGCGACTGACAACCGCGGATTTTTTCGTGTTAAGATCTTTGAGACGATCGTCTCAGAGATGTGAACATCATCGGCGAATGGGTGGGTTCGGGCTTGACGGTGGGGCGGGCGGGGACGGACGATGGCGGGCGGTGAGCGGGGAGTTTTCAACGAAGGCGGTGCCGTGGCGCGCGGCGTTGGGGTGGGCGGCGCTGGCGGTGGCGGTGTTCGCGCCGATGCGCAGCCGGTATGTTTATCATTGGGATGCCGGGGAGTTTGCGATGGCGGTGCGGGAGTTCAACGTGGCGCTGAGTCAGCCGCACGCGCCCGGTTATCCGTTGTATGTGGGGTTGGGGAAGTTGGTCAATGCGGTGGTCGGCGAGCCGCACGCGGCGTTGGTGTGGGTGAGTGTGTTGGCCGGGGCGTGGTTGGTGGCGGTGATGTTTTTGGCGGGGACGGAGATGTTCGGGCAGCGGGCCGGTGTGGCGGCGGCGGTGTTGGCGTTGACGAGTCCGCAGGTGTGGTTCCACAGCGGGGTGGCGTTGTCATATGCGGTGGATGCGGCGGCGGTGACGACGTTGGTGTGGTTGGCGTGGCGGGCGGCGCAACGCGGGTTACGAACGCCCAACAAAGCCGAAGCGTCTGTTGTGGGAGCGCCCTTCTGGGCGCGACCGGCTGGATTTTCCGAGAACGTCGCGGGCGGAAGCCCGCTCCCACAAGAAGTATTGTTAGGCGGTTTAAGTTGGCGGGCGGCGGTGGGGTTGGGGTTGGGGTTGGCGGTGGTGGGCGGGATTCGGCCGCAGACGGTGCCGCCGTTGACGATTTTGGTTTCGTACGCGGCGTGGCAGGCCGGTCGGCAGCGGTTTGGAAAATGGTTGGTGACCGGGATGGTGGCGGCGGCGGGGGCGATGGTGTGGTTGGCGCCGACGGTTGCTTCGGCCGGCGGGTGGGCGGCTTTCTGGGACATTGTGCAGCGTCATGCGCGGAACAACGCACCGGTGACATTCAGCGGCGGCGGGTGGCCGGCGCTGGCGGAGAATGTGGTGGCGGTGGGGGCGTATGGTTGGAACGGGTTGTTGTTGGCGGTGGCGCCGTTGGCGGTGGCGATGGTGCGGCGGGAGAATTCCGTCGCCCGCCGGTGGGTGGCGTGGTGGGTGACGCCGTTTTTGGTGGCGGGGACGGTGGTGGGATTTACGAGTCAGCCCGGCTACGTGCTGAGTTATTTGCCGGGCATGTTGTTGTTGGCGGCCAGTGCGCTGGGGCGGGTGTGGCAGATGGGGTTGGTGGCGGCGGTGAATGTGTTGGTGTTTTTGGCGTGGCCGGTGGGCTGGGAGGGGGCGTTGTTCGGCGTGGGGCGGACGTGGCGGGAGATTCGCGAGCACGATGCGATGATGGCGCGGACGTTGGGGGCGTTGCGGGCGCAGTGCGATCCGCGGGAGACGGTCGTGTATCACGCGGCCGGTTGGTTTGCGCTGGGGTTGCGACATATTCAGGTTCACGCGCCGCAGTATGAGCAATACCAGTTTGGTCGTGATCCGACGGTGCCGACGCCGGCGGGTCGGGAGTATTGGGGAGTGCGGGCGGGGCGGTTGGAATTTGTGGCGGAGGTGCCGGTGCCGGTGGGCAAGCCGTTGGTGATGGTGGTGCCGGCGGGGATGGGACGGGAGATTTTTCGGGGTCGGCTGCCCTGGGAGACGGCGGCCGAGGTACCGGGTTCGGGCGGGGTGTTGTGGCGGCTGATTGTTCAAGAGTTGGACAGTGCGGCGCCTCACATGTACGAGGTGGCGCCCAAAAATCGCTCGACAGCGCCTAAGAATTGAGGATTAAATGTGATGAACGACCGACCTGACAACCAATTAGGGGTTGTGGCCCCGCGATGGGCTGGGATGGCATGAAAGCTGGTTAGGATGGCGGCACACACAAACAACAAGGGAGGTGATTACATGAAGTCGCTCAAGAAAATGTTGCGGAAGGTCAAGGGGCAGTCGGGTCAGAGCTTGGTTGAGTACGCGCTCATCCTGGCGTTGATCTCGCCCCTGATCGTGGCCGGTGAGACGGTCGTGCGGCTGGTCCTGAAGGCGGGATTGAAGGCCCGCGCCCTGGCGCTTTACGGCGCCGGCTTCGCGCTGTTCGCGG
>CAZHLM010000091.1:0-10342 GCA_964533295.1 uncultured Verrucomicrobiota bacterium | reverse complement strand
TGGCAGCCCTAACGGGAATCGAACCCGTGTTCCCAGATTGAGAATCTGGTGTCCTGGGCCACTAGACGATAGGGCCGCCTCGTGGTCGAGTGGCCGGTAGGATAGCCGGCCATGTTCTGAAAGCAAGTCTGTCGTTGCTGCTCACGCGGTGAGGGCCGCACCGCGTGTTTTGCAGGGCGGGCGCGCCGCTCGTCCGGGCGGCCCGCCGTTGGGTCTGACGCCGGAGCCGCGCTCGCGGCGCGCACCCCAAACAACGGGGATGCGCGCCCTACAATTTCGGGACCAGCGCAAAACTGGACGCGTGTGGTGTCACACGACGGGGATTCGCGCCCTACAATTCCGAACTGGCTCAAAGCCTGCGGCTCACGGGGTGAGGCGGCGGGCTTGTTGTTGAGCGCGCAGGCACAGTTCGGCCGCTTGGAACGCGTGCGCTTGCGTCATCGCCGTTTCCGTGCGGTTCAGGCAATCCAAAATCAACTGGCCGAAAAACGGGAACCCAACCTTGCCGGTCAGGGTGTGGTGTTCCTCGACCTTGTCGTTGACGAGGTACAACTGGTCGCCGCCTTCGCCGCGGCCGACTTCGATGTACTTGCGCAACTCGATGTAGCCGGTCGTGCCGAGAATCAGCAGCCGGCCGTCGCCCCACGTGCGCGAGGCGGCCGGGGTGAGCCAGTCCACTCGCACGAAGTTGGTCGCGCCGTTGTTGCCGAGCAGGTGCGCTTCGCCGAAATCCTCCAATTCCGGATACTGCGGGTTGGCGACGTTGCCGACCGTGGCGGAGAGAATCGTCGCGTCGGTGGCGCCGCTGTAGAACAGGAATTGTTCGAACTGATGGCTGCCGATGTCGCAGAGGATGCCGCCGTATTTGGCGCGCTCGAAAAACCAGGCCGGTCGGCTGGCGGCGTTCAACCGGTGGGGGCCGAAACCGACGACTTCGATCACGCGGCCGATGGCGCCCTGGCGGATCAAGTCGCCGGCAAACACCGCGCATTCGACGTGGATGCGTTCGCTGTAATAGACCATGTATTTGCGGCCGGTGGCGGCGGCGGTTTGGCGGGCTTCGGCCAGTTGTTCCAGGGTGGTGAACGGTGTTTTGTCGGTGAAATAATCTTTCCCGGCGCGCATCACGCGGCAGCCGATCGGCCCGCGGTCGCACGGGACGGCGGCGGCGGCGATCAGGTGCAGCGACGGATTGTCGAGCAATCGCTCGAACGAATCCACCGGCCGCGCTTGCGGGTAGGTTTTGCAGAACGCCGCGAGTCGTTTCGGGTCGGGATCATAGACGGCGCCCAGGTCGGCACCGGCTTCGATCAGGCCGTTGCACTGGCCGTAGATGTGGCCGTGGTCGAGAAAGGCGGCGGCGAACCGAAACTCACCGGGTTTGACCACCGGTCGGGGTTTGCTCTGCGGAGCGTAGGTCATTCCATCAGTGGCTGGCATCGGTTCCTTGGGCGCGCAGGCGCGCGAGCAATTTGTCGTGAATCCCGTCGAACTTTCCATTCGACATGACGGCGACGACATCCCCGGTGCGCAGTTGGGGGAGCAATTCGGTCACAATCCCGTCCGTGTCGGGAGCGTACCGGGCGGGTTTGCCGCGCTGACCAATTTCCGCCACGACGCGGGCGGGGTCGAGCCGGTCGGCTTCGGCCAGCTCGTGGAGCCGGTCCACGTTCGCGATGAACACGCCGTCGGCTTCCGCCAGCGACTCGGCCAGTTCGCGCTGAAACACGTTGCGGCGGGTGGTGTTGCTGCGCGGTTCGAACAATGCCCAGACGCGGCGGCGCGGATACTTCTGGCGGATGGCGCGGATCGTTTCGACGATGGCGGTGGGATGATGGGCGAAATCATCCAGCACGGTAACGCCACCGGCTTCGCCGCGGACTTCCATCCGACGTTTGATACCGGCAAACGTCCGAAAACCGGTCTGAATCTGCTCGCGGGTCAGGCCGAGTTCCGCCGCGGCGAGGGCGACAGCGGCGGCGTTGCGGCGATTGTGATCACCGGCCAGCGGGATGGTGAAACCATCGGCGTCGGCCTTCGCAAAATACCGGACCCGAGCCGGGGCGCCGCTCACGACGTCGCGGACGTTGGGGTCGTTGCCGTTGGCGACGATCAGGCCGCGGCGCGGCACGACGGCGACGAGTTGGCGAAACGCCCGCTTCACGGCAGCCAGATCGGGAAAAATGTCGGCGTGATCGAACTCGATGTTGTTCAGGATCACGAGGTCGGGCCGGTAGTGGACGAACTTGCTGCGTTTGTCGAAGAACGCGGTGTCGTACTCGTCGCCTTCGAGGACGAAATGCGGTCCGCGGCCGAGGCGGGCGCCGGTTTGAAAATTCTCCGGCAGGCCGCCGATCAGGAAGGAGGGCGACTGGCCGGCGGATTCAAGCACCCACGCCAGCAGCGAGGTGGTGGTGGTTTTGCCGTGCGTGCCGGCAATGACGATCGAGTGTTTGCCGGGCAGGAAAAACTCCCGGACCAGCTCCGGCAATGAGCAGTAGGGCAAGCGTTCGTCGAGGACGCGTTCCACTTCGGGGTTGCCGCGTTTCATGGCGTTGCCGATGCAGATCAGGTCGGGCCGGTGGTCGAGATGAGCTTCGCGGTAGCCGTTGTGGATGGCGATGCCGCGCGCTTCGAGAAACGTGGACATCGGCGGATAGACGTTTTCGTCGCTGCCGGTGACAGAGTAGCCGCGTTCGCGGCAGAGCGCGGCAACGGCGGCCATCGCCGTGCCGCAGATACCGATGAAGTGGATGCTGTTGACCTCCGGACGCGGCATCTTTAGGGTTCCCCGCGCCGTCTCTATCAAACATGCCGCAGATTATCAACGCCCCAGATTTCGATCTCGCGGCCACCTTGCTGTGCGGTCAGGCATTTCGCTGGAGGCGCGGCCCTGACGGCTGGTTTACCGGTGTGGTCGCGGGCGAGGTGTGGCGGTTGCGGCAGGAGGGGGAGCAGATTTTTTGGGAGCCGGCAAGCTTTCGGGAGGCCCCTCACCCTGACCCTCTCCCCGCAAGCGGGGAGAGGGGAACCGAAATTCGTTTCCCTCTCCCCATCCAATGGGGAGAGGGTCAGGGTGAGGGGCAAGACCGCGTGATCCGGTACCTTTCGCTCGACCGGTCGTTGCCGGAGATTGTGGCGACGTTTCCCGAGGATGCGGTGTTGCAGTCGGCGGTGCGGGCGCACTGGGGATTGCGCGTGTTGCGCCAGGAACCGTGGGAGACGCTGGCGTCGTTTATCGCCAGCTCAACGAAACAAATTGTTCAGATTCGGCAAATCGTGGCGGCGCTGGCGGAGCGGTTTGGTGACGGAGTGGCGTTTCCGTCGCCGGCGGTGATCGCGCGGGCGTCGCTCGCCGAGTTGCAGGCCTGCAAGCTGGGGTTTCGGGCGAAGTATTTGTTGGCGGCGGCGCGCGCGGTGGATTCGGGCGCGCTGCGGCTGGCGGAGTTGCCGGGGATGGAATACGAGCGGGCGCGGGAGGAGTTGCAGCGGTTGCCGGGGGTGGGCGAGAAGATCGCCGCGTGTGTCTTGTTGTTCGGTTGCGGGTTTGATCAGGCGTTCCCGGTGGATGTCTGGGTGGAGCGATCGTTGCGGCGGTTGTATTTCCCGCGCCGCCGCCGGACGGCCCGGCAGTTGCGCGAGTTTGCGCGCGCGCATTTCGGTCCGTGCGCCGGGTGGGCGCAGCAATACTTGTTTTACAACGAACGCTTGTACCGTGCGGCCAGCTTGCTAGAGTGCGCGTCATGAACCAGCCCATTTCTCGTCGGGACATGCTGAAGCAACTCGGACTCGGCGCCGCGGCGGTGGTGGCCGGACCGATCCTGCGGGCGCGCGCTGATGTGATTACGCCGGAGCCGCTGGCGACGTTGCCGCGGTTGCCGTACGCGTACGACGCGCTGGAGCCGCATCTGGACGCGCGGACGATGGAGATTCATCACACGAAACATCATCAGGCGTACGTGAACGGCTTGAATGCGGCGTTGAAAGATTTTCCGGAGTGGCAGGGCAAACCGGCTCGTGATCTTCTGGCGAACCTGCCGGCCATTCCCGAAGCGATTCGCACGGCGGTGCGCAACCACGGCGGCGGACATTACAACCACTCGTTGTTTTGGGAATGGATGAGTCCGCGTGGCGGCGGGGAGCCGACCGGGCCGTTGGCCGAGGCGATCGCCAAGAAGTTTGGCAGCTTCGCCGAGTTTCAGAAACAGTTCACCGACGCCGCGATGAAACGGTTCGGCAGCGGCTGGGCGTGGCTGGTGCGGACACCGGGCGGTGAGTTGGCCGTCACTTCGACCGCCAATCAGGACAACCCGGTCAGCGACGGTGCGACGCCACTGCTTGGCGTGGATGTGTGGGAACACGCCTATTACTTGAAATACCAAAATCGCCGGGCCGATTATCTGGCGGCGTGGTGGCAGGTGGTGAACTGGGACGCGGTCGCGGCCGGCTACGTTGCCTGAGCAGCCGCCGTGAAACTGGCGCTTGCGCAAATCAACACCACCGTCGGCGATCTGACCGGCAACGCGGCGAAAGTGCTCGATGCCTACCGGCGCGCGGTGGCGGCGGGCGCGGAGCTGGTGATCACACCGGAACTGGCCATGACCGGTTATCCGCCGCGCGATTTGCTGGCAAAACGCCGATTCGTGGCCGACAACCAGCGGGCGTTGACCGAGTTGGCGGCCCACATCGGGCCGGTGCCGCTGATTGTCGGGTACGTCGAGACCAATCCCACACGGCCCGGTAAGGATTATTTCAATGCCGCCGCGATCGTGCGCAACGGGGCGGTGGTGACGCGGCGGTTCAAGACGTTGTTGCCGACGTATGACGTGTTTGATGAGGACCGGTACTTTCAACCTGCCGGGGAGAACCCGGTGGTGGACTGGGGTGGTCGGCGATTGGGCGTGACGATTTGCGAGGACGTGTGGAACACGCCGGATTACTGGCCGGTGCGGTTGTATCCGCGCGACCCGGTCGCGGAGCTGGGTCCGGTGGATTTGTTGGTTAATCTTTCCGCCTCGCCGTTTCATCTCGGCAAGGAACGGCAACGATTCGAGATGCTGCAGAATGTCGCCCGCCGGCGCGGCGCGCCGCTGGCGTACTGCAATTTGGTTGGCGGGAACGACGAATTGATTTTTGACGGCAACAGCCTGGTGCTCGACGCGGCCGGCCATTTGGTCGGGCAGGCGGCGGCGTTTCGGGAAGATTTGTTGCTGGTGAACCTGCCGGGGGCGAGACCGGTTGCCTTCGCGTCGGCCGAGCCGATGGCGTCGTTGCACGACGCGTTGGTGCTGGGGTTGCGCGACTACGTGCAGAAATGCGGCTTCACATCGGTCGTGCTGGGGTTGAGTGGCGGGATTGATTCGGCGGTGACGGCGTGTCTGGCGGTGCAGGCGTTGGGAGCGGCGAACGTGCTGGGCGTTTCGATGCCGTCGGAGTTTTCGTCGAAGGGCAGCGTCGAGGACGCGCGGGAACTGGCGCGGCGGCTGGGGATTCGGTGGATGATTCTGCCGATTCAGGACGGGTTCGAGGCGTTGCGGCGGACGTTGCGGCCGGTGTTTGCCGGGTTGCCGGCGGACACGACGGAAGAGAATCTGCAGGCGCGGTTGCGCGGGAATTTGTTGATGGCGTTGTCGAACAAGTTCGGTCACATGCTGCTGACCACCGGCAACAAAAGCGAGCTGGCGGTGGGGTATTGCACGTTGTACGGGGACATGTGCGGCGGGCTGGCGGTGATCGCCGATGTGCCGAAGACGACGGTGTACGAACTGGCCCGGTACATCAATCGGGTCGAGCCGGTAATTCCCGAATCGTCACTGACGAAACCGCCGTCGGCCGAACTGCGGCCGAACCAGACGGATCAGGACACGTTGCCGCCGTACGAGGTGCTCGACACAATTTTGAAACTCTACGTCGAGGAAACGAAGTCGGCGGCAGAGATTGTGGCAGCGACCGGCTATGCCGAATCGGTGGTGCGCGAGATCATCCGCAAGATTGATTTGAACGAGTACAAGCGCAAACAAGCGCCGCCGTGTCTGCGGGTCACCAGCAAAGCCTTCGGGATTGGTCGGCGCGTGCCGCTGGCACAGCGGTACGTGGAGCGGTGAGGTGCAACCGGTGGGTGGGCGGCCGGCACGTTTGACCCGGGTGCGAGGAGGTGGTAACAGCGCGGCATGAAAACGAAACTTCTGTTTCTCGTCGTCGGGCTGGTTGTGGGAGTTGCCGGCACGGTGGCGGTCGTGAAGCGTCAGGTGGTGGTGCGGGCCGAGCAGGAGAAGGTCGCGCGGCAGAACGCTGAGGAAACGATTGCGAACTTGCGGCGGGAGCTGGCGACGCTCGAGCGTGAGAATCGTTCGCTGACGACACAGGTGAAAGATTTGCAAGCGGCCCAAGCCAGGGCGCCGGTAGCCTCCGCCGCGGCGCCTGCGGCTCCCAAACCAGCCGCGTCGCCGTTTGCCGCGATGTTGGGCAGCGGTTCGGACACCAATCGGGCGGCGGCGATGTCGCGGATGATGAAGGCGGCGATGCAACAGCAGGTGGAGATGCAAGTGGGGGCGTTGAAATTGCGGTTGGGTTTGACGGCGGAACAAGAGGCGGCGGTGCGGGGCGTGTTGGGCCGGTATTTGGGGAGAGGCGCGGAGGTCGCGTCCAAGATGATGGAAGGCAAGTTGTCGAAGGAGGAACTGCGCCAACAACATCTCGGCCCCAAGGATTTGGATGCGGAGTTGAAGGAGATTTTCTCGCTCGAACAGCAAGCGGCCTATGAGGAGTATCAAACTGAGCAGCGGCGCAACCAGGCGGAGATGCTGGCCAACGTGCAATTGGCGCAGATGCAGGGGATGCTGCAATTGCGGGAAGAACAAAAGGACGCGGTCTTCGATGTGCTGTATGAACAGGCCGAAAAGCAGTTGGATCCGCGGACGATGGCGACGATGGCCGAGAAGGGAGATTTCCGAAAAGTATTGCAGGAGCAGCAAACCCGACTGCGCACGGCGCTGGCGGAGGTGCTGACGCCCGAGCAATTGGCCATCTACGACAAACAACTGGAAAGCCAGCGCGAGATGATGAAGGCGTTGCTGCCGGGAGACAATGCGGAGCCGTAGGCGCAGCCGGTAGAATCAGGTGAGGCGGCTTCGCCGCAACGATGCAGTCGAAAATCCCCTCACCCTGACCCTCTCCCCATCGGATGGGGAGAGGGAAGCTGCCTTGTGCATCGAAGGGAGATCACCGATCGGTGCGTTGGATACTCACACCGGTTTCCCTCTCCCCGCGTGCGGGGGAGCCGAGTCCGCGAGACGCGGTTCTTCGCAAAGGGTCCGGGTGAGGGGTCGCCGCGTTTCAACTGAATCGTTCCGGCTTGGAGCGCCTAACAAAACCGAAGCTTTTGTTGCGGGCGCGCCTGGTGGCGCGAGCGTCCCCGCGAGCGGAGTGTCACGCCTCGCCTCGCGAGGACGCTCGGCCCACCGGGTTTTCCGACAACGTCGCGGGCGGAAGCCCGCTCTCACAAGGAGTTTTATTGGGCGCTCTTCGTGCGACTCTGGAAAATCGTTTCTCGTGGTGGCGTGCCATGCTGAGGCGCTTGCGGTTTATGGAGCCGGGGCCGCACCGGTATTCAGCCACGCTTTCAGTCAAAGCGGGCTTTGAGGTTGAGGATGTAGCGGTCGAATTCGGCCTGGAGGGCTTTTTCGTCGCGGCCGAAGCGGTGGGCGAAGCTGGTGACGGGGTCTTTGCCGAACTTGAGGTCTTGGAAATAGCGTTTCATGTCGCTCTCGGCATAGCGGGTGTTGTCGCGGTGCAGGAGGAAGTAGGCGAGCGCCCAAGCGGTCGGGTAGCAGCGTTGGGCGTCGGCGTAGAAGGCGGCTTTGTCGAGGCGGATCAGTTCGGCGATGGAGGGGGCGCGACCGGCGCGGATGAGGTTTTGGACGTGTTGGAGCAGTTGTTTCTGGATGTCGCCGGTGACGAGTCGGCCGCGGAGGACGTAGCTGGTTTCGAAGTATTGGGCCAGACCTTCGTTGAGCCAGATGGGGACGGCGGGGCCGAGTTCGTAGTAGAGGAATTGGTGGAAGCCTTCGTGGGCGAGGACACGCCAGAGGGAGTTGTGCTGGTAAGTGACCAGTTCGAAGAAGCGGTTGCCGTCGGTGTCGGTGGCGAGGTGGCAGAAGCCGGCGAGGGTGGTGTGGGTCTGGCCGGTGGTGGTGGCGGCGTAGGCGCGGAAGTCGTCGGGATTGCTGAAGATGACGACGCGGGCGGGTTGTTTGGGTTGCCAGTTGGCGAAGAATTTCGAGTACTGGGTGAGCATCTGGTTCATGAACCAGTTGGCGTCGTTGCCGATGGAACGGCCGCCTTGGGAGAGGACTTGGTAGTGGCCGATGGAGACGTTGTAAAAGTCTTGAAACAGCGGGGGAGTGTTCGCCTGCGCCAGGCTGGAAAGCAGGCAGAACAACAGACTGTAAACGGTGATCGGTGTGCGGCGGCGGTCATAGACCGTCGCGACAGCGGCGCGGAAGCGTGGCCGGGGTTTGATGATCACGCGTGGACAGTAGCCCGGTGAAGGTGGGCGCACAAGCCGGGATAAGATGCGCCCATGCCGTCCGCGCCTCACGCGGACGTTCTCCCTCAGAGAGTGTTTGGTAAGAGCGCCTGACAAACTGAAGCTTCTGTCGTGGGAGCGTCCTTTCGGGCGCGCCCGGTGGCGCGAGCGGCCCCGCGAGCGGAGTGTCACCCCACCGCCTCGCGGGGACGCTCGGCCCACCCTCACAACGCTCACATGGGGCCGACGCCGGCGGGTGTCACGCCCCGCCTCGCGGGGACGCTCGGCCGACCAGTTTTTCCAAGAACGTCGCGGGCCGAAACCCGCTCCCGTACGGCTCATAGAGCCGTGGCTTCATCTGTTTCCGAACACGGTCTCCCATCGTGGGGGAGAAGGATGGAGTGGGGGCCAGGGGGTGCGGTAGTTACCGGGCGCCGGCGGCAGCGTCGAGGAGCGCGGCGCGGTGGTCGGTGGCGCGGGCGACTTGGTCGCGGAGGGCGGTGAGTTCGCGTTCGGCGGTGGCGAGTTGGGTGGTGAGTTGGGCGAGGCGGTCGGCGAGTTGCTGGCGGGCGGCGGTCAACTCGCCGGTCAGTTGGGTGTTGGCGTCGCGCAGCGCGTCGCGTTCGGCGGTGACGGCGGCAAGTGTTTCGGCGGTGGATTTTTCGCGGGCGACGGTTTCGGCGGCGAGTTGTTGTTTGAGTTGGGCCTGGTTTTGGAGGTCGGTGAATTGGGCGCGAAGTTCAGCCAGTTGGGCGGTGAGTTGCTGGTTGGCGGTGGTCAGGCGCGAGATTTCATCGCGGGCGGCGCGGAGGTCGGCGGTTTGGGATTCGAGTTCGGCGAGTTTGGCGGTCAGTTGGGTGCGGACGGTTTCGAGTTCGGCGATTTGGGTTTGGGCGGCGGCGAGGTCGGCGGTGAGTTGGCGGAGGCGGAGTTCTTCGGGGGAGGGTGTGGCGGTGGCGAGGACGGGTTTGAGGTCGGCGAGTTGTTGGGTGAAGGTGCGGATGCGGAAATCCACGACTTGTTCGTTCCAGTTGGGGAATTCGGCGCGGATTTTTTTCAGTTCGGCGATGGCGGCGGTGTAGAGGTCGTGGGCGCGTTGCCAGTCGCCTTTGGTGGTGGCCAGTTCGGCTTGGCGGGCGGAGTCGGCGGCGGCGAAGAATCGGTCTTCGGGGGTTTGGGCGGCGCAGAGGCCGGTCGTCAGGAGCAGGGCGAGGATGAGTCGGGTGGTTGGCACGGCGGGGAGGATAGCAGAGGCGGGACGAAGGGGACAAGGTTTTGGGGAGCGGAGTGTGAGGGGGCGCTGGAAATCCGTTTGACCGGAGGGGGGCGGGCAGGCACACTGGCGGGGGACTGGGACGGCGAGTGAGCACGATGCGACAATTGACCGGGTGCCGGGGCTTGGGTTCGGGCGTGGTTTTTCCGTTGACGGAGGATTCGGTCACCGTTGGGTCGGCGTCGGACAACATGGTGGTGGTGCGGGGGGCGGGGGTGGCGGCGCACCAGGCGTTGTTGTTGCGGGACGGGGCGGAGTATCGGGTGTGCGATTTGGGCGCGCCCAGCGGGACGTGGGTGAACGGGACGGCGGTGACCGAGCGGGTGTTGGTGCCCGGTGATCTGGTGAAGTGGGGGACGGTGGAGTTGCGGTACGAAGCGGTGCGGGCCGAGGTGCGCGTCCCGGAATTGACAAGCCAGCGCAGCCGGTGGATTGGGGTGACGGTGTTGGCGGCGGTGGTGAGCGCGGGGGTGACATTTTTGCTGACGAGCCGGGTGCCGAATCGGGCGGCGGACTTGGCGACGCCGGTGACGGCGGTGGCG
>CAZHLM010000090.1:0-10425 GCA_964533295.1 uncultured Verrucomicrobiota bacterium | reverse complement strand
TTATCATGGGCGCAGGATTGATTCAAGAACTCCACAAGCGGGGACGCTTGTGCCACCAGAAGATTCGTGCGGTTGCCGGTCGCATCGTAGGCGTACGTGAGCGTGTAGCCGGTGGGATCGGTCTTGGTGAGCAGGAGGTCACGGAGGTCGAATGAGTAGGATGTCGTCTCCGTTGCCACTCCGTTGACTCTTGTGACCATGCCGGTTCTCCGACCCCCGAGGTCGTAGAGGGATTGGCAGGTGAGGGTGCGGAGCCGGTCGTGGCAACGCGGTTGAGGTTGTCGTATGTCCAGAAGGTGGAGATGCCCGCACTGTCCACGCGGTTGGTGCGATTGCCGAGGGCGTCGTACGTCCACGTCGTGGCATGGCCGAGGGGCGACATGCTCTTCCTGGCTCTTCACTGAAAGAGTCGAACTGCATTGTTTGGTTGTGCTAGGCTGCGCGTCATGAATCTGCTTTCCGGACCGCGGCCGCTCGTCGTGGGCACCATCGCGCGGGCGGCGACGTTGGCGGCATTCCGCGCGCCGGCGGCGCCGGTCTGTCACGCCGTGGAGGTCCGGTTGGACAAGCTGGCCGGTCAATCGGCGGACTGGCTCGGCCAATGCAAGGCGATCGAGGGGCAAGGGTTGCCGGTGATTGTGACGGTCCGGCTCGCGGCCGAGGGGGGCGATTGGAAACGACCGGAAGCGGAGCGGGGTGGTTACTTCACCAGCGCGCTCGAGAATCTCGCGGCCATTGACGTGGAACTCCAAAGCCGGTCACTCCCCAAGCTCGCCGCGCTCGGCAAGAAACTGAAAAAGACCGTCATCGTCTCGGCCCACGATTTCACCAAGACCCCGTCCGCCAGCGCGCTGCGCGACCTGATTTGGGAAGCCGCCACCCACGCCTCGCTGATCAAGATCGCCACGCTGACCAAGACCGCCGCCGATCTGGCGACGCTGCGCGGTTTGCTCGAACAGGACTGGGGTGTGCCGCTGGCCGTGATGGGCATGGGCGACCTCGGTTTGGCCAGTCGGCTGGAACTGGCGCGCCACGGCTCCGCGCTCGTGTACGGCTGGCTGGATGATCCGATGGCGCCCGGTCAGCCGAGTGCCGCCGAGTTGATGGCCAAACTGTAGCGCGGAGCGCGACCCCGTTCCAACCCACGGCTCACCCATTGTGGGAGCACCCTTCTGGGTGCGACCGCTGCGGGTCCGCGCCCGGACGGGCGCTCCCACAAACCATTCGCGCCCGGAAGGGCGCTTTCACAAGCCGATTTCTACCGCACCGGCGCGGCCAGTTCGGCCGCGGCGCGACGCAGCAGGTATTTCAACTTGGGTTCCTCGACGCGGCGGATGGCGTCCCTGAACGTCACCCACTCGCGCTTCCGCACGTCCGCTTCCGGCCAGTCGGCGAACTCGCGCTCGACTTCGAGGAGAAAGACTTCCACCCGGTAACGGCGGCCCCATTTCTCGTAGCCGTATTCGCCGAGCGCGGGCGTTTGGATGTCGCCGCGCACACCGGCTTCCTCCCACGCTTCCTGCACGGCGGATTCGGCGGCGGTCGAATCCTCTTCGATGTGGCCTTTCGGGATGACCCAGCGGCGCCGACTGGTGGACGTGATCAGCACCACGCGCGGTTCGTCTGCATCGGCTCGATACGCAATCACACCGGCTTGTAGCACCCACCGATTCATTGGCCTCCTTTCACTACCGGTTCAACGCGACTCCCCGGCGCAGAAACGTCGGCACATCCAGATTCTCCCCGTTCCACAACGTCGGCTCGCTCTTCTCGAACCGCCCGCGCGTCACGGAATCGAGCGCCAGGGTCTCTTGTTTTGGTTTGGCGGCATCCTTCCGCTTGGCGACCGAAGGTTTTTCGGCCGCCGCGCCGGGCGCCACCGCGACCGTCGGTGCCGGCGACGCCCCGGCCGGCACTGCTTTGCGCGGCGTCGGTTGCGCAGCGGCGATCACCGTCACCGCCACTCGGCCCCGGTACGCTTCGTCAATCGCCGCGCCCATGATGATGTGCGCGCGCGGCGCTTCTTGTTTGATGGCATCCACGATCTTCTGCACATCGGTCAGAGCAAGTTCGGGACCGCCCAGGATGCTCACCAACACGCCTTCCGACCGGCCCAACGTCTGCCCGGCATCCAGCAACGGACTCTCCAACAACGCGTTGACGGCCTGCTTCGCGCGGTCCTCGCCGTCGGCTTCGCCGCGGGCGAAAAGTCCTTCGCCCTGTTTGCCGGCCAACACCGCGCGGATGTCCGCGAAATCCAGGTTGATCAGGCCCGGCCGCGACAGCAGTTGCCAAATGGCCTGCGCGCCGCTGGCCATGATCTCATCGCACTTGCGAAACGCCTCCACGGCGGGAGCCTGGTCGCCCACGAGCCGGAACAGTTTGTCGTTCGGAATGCAGATCACCGCGTCGGCGTGCGCCTTCAACTGTTCCAACTGCGCGGCCGCCTGCTGCCGGCGCCGGTCGCCTTCGAACCCGAAGGGCAAGGCCACAAACGCCAGCACGAACGCGTTCTGTTCGCGGGCCGCTTTCGCCACGACTGGAGCCGCGCCTCCGCCCGTGCCGCCGCCGAGACCGGCCGTGAGGAACACCACATCCGCGCTCTGGACAACCGCTTCGATGCGTTCGCTGTCGAGTTGCGCGGCGCGCGCGCCGATCTCGGCATCCCCACCGGCGCCGAGACCGTGCGTCAGCGACGCGCCGATGGCGAGTTTCTCGGGAGCGGGGTTGGCCGCAAGCGCCTGGGCATCGGTGTTGATGGCCACCAGCTCCGCGCCCGGCAACAAGTCCTGGCGGACGATGTGGGCCACGGCGTTGCCGCCCGCGCCACCCAGGCCAAGCAGCTTGAGTCGGAAGCCGGTCGGTTTATCGGGTTTACTCATGGAATCTCCTCATAAGAAGGCGCGCACCTTGGCGACCGCGCCGCGGATTTTGTCGCGCATCCAGTCCCACGGAGTCGGGGCGTGATGCTGATCGCGTTGCCCGCCGCGTGCGAACCGGACCAGGCCGATCGCCGTGGAATACTCCGGGCTTTCAATCGCGGAAATCGGGCCGCCCACCGTCTGGCTGTGACCGACGTGGACGGGCAGGCCAAAGATGTCGCCGGCCAGCGAGGCCAGGCCGCGCAACCGCGCACAGCCGCCCGTGATGAAGACCCCCGCGCCCAGGTACGCCAGCAGATCCTGTTTCTCCAACTCCCGTTTGATCAACGTGAGCGTTTCCTCCACGCGCAGATGCATGACCCGGCACAACTGCCGGTGGGAGACCTGCAGGTCCGGCAGGCCCACCTCGCGCTTGAACGTGATCAGTTCGTTCGTGGCCGGCACCACCACCGAGCCGTGTTCCATCTTCAGTTGCTCGGCGCGGTTGTTGGGGATCTTCAAACCCAGCGCGATGTCGTTGGTGATGTGTTCGCCGCCGACGGCGATGACGCCGCTGGACTGGACGGTGCCTTCCCGGTAAACGAGGAAATCCGTCGTCCCGCCCCCCATGTCAATCACCAGCGCGCCGAGTTGCTGATCCTCCGTGGTCAACACCGCCAATGCCGACGCCAGGCTGCTGACGGCGATGTTCTCAATATCCAGCGGCACCTGTTTGATGCAGCGAATCGTGTTCTGCAACCGCGTCCGCACCCCGTACATCACATGCACGTCCGCCTCCAACATCGTCCCACACATCCCCACCGGATCCTGGATGCCATCCTGACCGTCGAGATAGAACCGCTGGCGGATCGCATGGATGACCACGTGATCCATCGGGATGTTCACCGCCTTGGCGTTGAGCAGGACGTTGTGCACCTCCTCGGCGCTGATCTCCCGCTCCTCGTTGGTCACCACCACGCTGCCGCGATTGTTGAAACTGCGGATGTGCCCGCCCGTCACGCTCGTGTAAACGCTGTGGATTTCCACCCCGGCATTGTCCTCCGCCTCCGCCACCGCCGCGTGAATGCTCTGCACCGCCGCATCCATGTCGGCGATCTCGCCCTTGCGGATCCCCTGCGACGGCGCCTGGCCGACCCCGATGATCATCAAGTTGCCGTCTTCCAGCACCTCGCCGACCACCGCGCACACCTTCGACGTGCCCACTTCCAACCCCACGATGATTTTGTCTTTCGAAAACATAATTGGCTGTCGCTTTCAGTTCACGAACGTCACCGGCACCGACCGGTTCACCGTCAGATCCACCGTCCGCACCGCCTTCTGCCGCTGCTGCGCCCACAACATAATCACCCCCAACCGCCGCACCTGCTGCGGAAAATCCTCCGCGCTAAACTGCGCCACCAACCCCTGCGCCGTCGCCACCGTCAACGTCCCCGGCTTCGCCACGTCCACCCGTTCCACCTCCACCAACGTCCCCACCGGCGACAAACTGAACTGCTCCAGCAACGCCAGCGCCCGGTACACCGCCTCCGTCTCCAACCGCCGCCCCACCTGCACCTGCGCGACCGGCACCCCGGTGATCACCGGCAACGGCCCCTGCCCGCGCGGCTCCACCACCGTCCCGTCCACCAACTTGATCGGCTTCATCACCACCCCGCCGCGATCCACATAAAACCACCCACCCGCCCCACCGCCGATCCGCGCCACCGGAATCCGTTCCTCCACCTCGATCACCAACCGCCCCGGCATCACCCGCCGCACCTGCGCCCGCCGAATCAATGGCACCAACTCCAACTGCCGCCGCGCCTCCACCAAATCCACCGCCAACAAATTCTGTCCGACCGCCACCCCGGCAAACCGCGCAATCACCGCCGCCTCCAACACCCCGGTATTGCGCACCTCGATCTGCGACACGATGAACCGCGGATTCTCCAACACCAACCGATCCACCGCCCATTTCCCGCCGCGATACAAGCTCAACCCCACCAACGCCACCACGCTCACCACCGCCAACACACCCCCGACGCGCGTCAGCCGCCGACGCGTCCGCCCTTCCGTGTGGACCTTCACGTCCAACAAATATTGCTGTCGTCGCTTGCGCCGATTCACGCTGTCACCACCTTGTGGGAGCGCCCTTCCGGGCGCGATGGCCTTTCCTGTTGCTGGTGCTCATTCACGCTGTCACCAAAGCCGGTGCGCGGCGGCTCCCTTCCCGGCTCCGGCGCGCCAACGCCCGCCGCACCAGATGACCGCACAACCGATCGAAACTCATCCCGTCCGCCAGCGCCGCTTTCGGCACCAGACTCGTCTCCGTGAAGCCGGGCACCGTGTTCACCTCCAACACGAACAACTCCCCGGCCCCATCCATCATCATGTCCACCCGCGACAAATCCCGGCACCCCAGACACTCATGCGCCTGTCGCGCCAACGTCTGCATCCGCTCCCGCGTCGCCTCCGCCACCGGCGCCGGCACCAGATAATCCGTCTCCCCCTTCGTGTACTTCGCCTCGTAATCAAAAAACGTCCGCTTCGACCGCACCTCGATCACCGGCAGTGTGCGCTCATCCATCACCGCCACCGTGAACTCCCGGCCCGCGATCCGCTCCTCCACCAACAACCGGTCGTCGTACTGACCAGCCACCAGACACGCATGCTGCAAATCCTCCGGCTTTTCCACCAACTCGATCCCCACGCTCGACCCCTGCCGCGCCGGCTTGATCACCAACGGCCAGCGCAACGACCGCAACGGCACAAACTGCCGGTCCGTCCGCTCCACCACCGCCCACCGCGGCGTCGAAATCCCCGCCGCCACGAACGCTTCTTTGGCCGCGATCTTGTCAAACGCCCGCGCGCTGGCCGCCGCGTCGCTGAACGTGTACGGCAACCCCAGTTCCTCCAACAACCGCTGCACCGTCCCGTCCTCCCCAAACGTCCCGTGCAACGCCACGAACACCACATCCACATCCGCCGGCAACTTCAACACCGTCCCCCGCACATCCACCCGCGCCACCGCCGCCCCCGTCCGCTCCAACGCCGCCGCCACCGCCGCCCCGCTGCGCAGCGACACCTCCCGCTCCGCCGACGGCCCGCCCATCAACACCGCCACCTGCAATCGGTCGTCCATATCAATCCTTTCCCAGAATCAGAACTTCCGGCTCCAATTCGATCCCGCGTTCCTGCTTCGCGCGTTCGCGGATCATCCCGATCAATCGCAACACGTCCGCGGCGGACGCGCCGCCTTCCGTGACGATGAAATTGCCGTGCAACTCCGACACGCTGGCCCCGCCGACGCGCGTGCCTTTCAACCCCAACTCTTCAATCAGCTTCCCGGCCGGCACCGCCTCCGGGTTCTTGAAGATGCAGCCCGCACTCGGCTTGGCCGGCTGGCTCGACCAGCGTTTCTTCTCAAACAACCGCAGCAACGAATCAATCTTCGACCGCTCGCTCTTCTCCCCGCGAAACGTCGCTTCCAACGCAATGTGATTCTGGAACACGGGACAACACCGGTAGCTGACCGGCAACACCCGCGCCTCCGTTTCGTACACCTCCCCGGTCAGGCTCACATACCGCACCCGCTCCAACACCTCGAACGTCTGTTTGCCCATCGCCCCGGCATTCATCCGCAACGCCCCGCCCACCGAGCCGGGAATGCCCTCCAAAAACTCCAACCCGCCGAGCGCCTCCCGCTTCGCCAGATTCACCACCGCCTTCAACCGCGCCCCCGCCCGCGCCACCACCCGCTCGGCCTCCGCCCGCACGCCGGTAAACTCCTCGCCATCCAAATGCACCACCACGCCCTCAATCCCCCCGTCGCGCACCAACAAATTCGTCCCGCGCCCCACCATCGTGACCGGAATCTCGCGGGCGTGGCAGTAATGCAGCAGCCGCGCCAAATCCTTCTCATCGTGCGGCTCCACCCAAAACTGCGCCGGCCCGCCCACGCGCAACGACGTGTGTTTCGCCATCGGCTCGTCCCGCCGCACTTTCGTTTTGGCCGACAAAAAGGATCTCAGATCCGATTCCATCTTCATGGCCTGCCTCCCCGGCAGCATCAGGTTCGGCCCGCCGGCCGACAACTTCGCCGCCACCGATTCCGCCACCTGATAAATGTTCCCCGCGCCCATCGTCAGGATCAGATCACCCGGCTGCGCCGCCTGCGCCAGCGTCGCCGCCAGCTTTTCAAAGTCCGGTTGATACGGCACCGCCGCCCGCTCCGCCAACGCCTGGCCCGTCACACCGGGAATCGGCGACTCGCTGGCCGCGTAAATGTCTGTCACCCACACCTCGTCCGCCCCGCGAAACGCCGTCGCGAACTCCGCCAGCAACGCCTGCGTCCGCGTGTAGCGATGCGGTTGGAACGCCAGCAAAATCCGCCCGAACCCCAACGACCGCGCCGCCTGCAACGTCGCCCGAATCTCCGTCGGATGATGCGCGTAATCGTCGGCCACCACGATCCCGCCCCCCTCGTACTTCCGCTCAAACCGCCGTTTCGCGCCGGTAAACTCCGCCAACGCCCCGCGAATCTTCTCCGGCGCCACGCCCAACTCATCGGCCACCGCAAACACCGCCAGCGCGTTGACCACGTTCTGCTCGCCGGGAATGATCAACTCCACCCGCGCCAATTCCTGCCCCCGACACAACACCGTGAACGCGCTCCCGCGCGCCGTCGGCCGGATCTCCACCGCCCGATAGTCCGCCGCCGGCGACAAGCCGAACGACATCGCCGCCCGCGACCGGGCCGCCAACGAAATGCAGTTCGCGCAGTCGGCGCAATAAAACACCATCCGCAACGTGCTCCGAAACAGCGTGTCGAACGTCCCCAGCAGGTTCTCCATCGTCCCGTGATAATCCAAATGTTCCGGCTCGATGTTCAGACACACCGCGTACTCCGGCGTAAACCCATTGAGCGTCCCGTCGCTCTCGCACGCTTCCGCCACGAAATACTTCCCGCCGCCGTACTGCGCGTTCGCGCCGAGTACCGGCACGTGCGCCCCCACGCAAAACGTCGGCGCGCTGTCGCTGCGTCCGAGCACATGCGCCAGCATCGCCGTCGTCGTCGTCTTCCCGTGCGTTCCGGCCACCGCGATGTTGTTCTGATGATTCATCAACGCCGCCAGCAACGTCCCGCGCCGCACCGCGGGAATCCCGGCTTCCGCCGCCGCCGCCAATTCGGCGTTCTGCCCGTTCACCGCGGAGGAATACACGACCAGTTCCGTCTCCGCTTTCAAATGCCGGTGATGATGGCCGACCTCGATCCGCACCCCCATTTGGCGCAGCTTGCTCGTCTCGCCGTTCGGCGCCAGATCACAACCGCTCACAAAATGCCCCTGCTCGGCCAACAACTTCGCCAGCCCGCTCATCCCCGCCCCACCGACCCCCACAAAATGCACCACGCGCGGCTGGGCGCTCAGAAACTCCATCACCTGTTGTCGCGACAACGTCTGGTTTTTTTCCATGATGCTCGTTCCTTAGGTTACGGCCCACACTGTTCGATCAAATTGGCCAACTTCTCCGCCGCGTCCGGCCGCGCCAGCGACCGCGCCGCCCGCGCCATCTCCGTCCGCGCCGCCGCATCCCCCAACAAATTGCCCACCGCCTCCGCCAACCGCTCTCCCCGCGCCGCGTGCAAGCCGGTGGTCAACGCCCGCTCCTCCAACACCCGCGCCGCGCCGACCCGCACCCACGCCTGCGCGTTGTGCCACTGATGATTGCCGGCGGCGTGCGGATACGGCACCAAAATCGCCGGCAACCCAAACGCCGCCAACTCCGTCAACGTCGCCGCCCCCGCCCGCGCCAACACCACGTCCGCCGCGCTGTACACCCATTCCATGTCGTGACAAAATCCCAACACCCGCGCCGTCATTCCGTTCCGCTCGTACGCCTCGCGCACAAACGCCTCGTCCGCCGCCCCGCTCAAATGCACAAACTGCGCGCGCTCCCGCCACTCCTCCAACCACGGCAACGCGCACGCCATCGCCTCGTTCAACGCGTGCGCTCCCTGGCTGCCGCCCATCACCGCCACCGTCAACCGGCCGGGCGTCAACCCCAACCGCGCCGCCGCGTCCGCTACTCGTTCCCCCCGGCCCAAACGCGCCCGCAACGGCGTGCCGGTCACGGTCACCGGTGTGCGCCGGAAAAACCGCGCGCAATCCGCCAACCCCACCGCCACATGATCCGCCCACCGACCCGTCCAGCGATTCGCCTTGCCGGGCACGGCGTTCGACTCGTGAATCACCGCCCGCGCCCGCCGCCCGAACCAGCGCGTCGCCAGCACCGCCGGGGCGGAGGTGTACCCGCCCATCCCCAGCACCACGTCGGGCTGAAACGTTGCGTACTCGGCCGCGCATTCACGCACCGCCCGCGCAAACTGGCCGCAGAACGGAATCAACCGGGACAATCCGCCGAACCCAACGCCCCTGATCGAGCGCACTCCAAGTCGGGAACAGCAGCTCGTCGCAACCAATCCCGTCAAGGCTGTCTGCTCGACCGCTTTCGCCGAGACCAATAGCCGGACTTCGTGGTCGCGAGCCAACAACCGCTCCGCCACCGCCACTCCGGGAAACAAATGTCCCCCGGTTCCCCCACATGCGATTACGATTTTCATTCATTTGCTCCTCCTGCTTCGATGCTTGCTTTGGCTAATCCTCCTACTCCTGCTCTTGTTCTCCACCTGTTCCGGCTCTTGCTCCCTGGAAGACGAAGCTAGGCGTGGACGATTGCACGCAACTGGCACCATGCCCTGCAATTACCATCTTCGTCATCCGCTGCTCACTCATCTCGTACGATCAAATGCTAACTGCTAAGACCTGACCCCGCGTCGCACCGGCGTCACTCATGTTAAGACGTGACCCCGCGCTGTTCTTCACCTCGTAATTTGAGAGTAAAATCAAACCATAGGTCTGTTCGATCCTTCGCCTTGTCGAAGTAAATTTCTGCTGAACTCGCCGCATCAAGGCAGGCAGTGTCCCATCGCTTCGAGGCCAGTTCTGAAAAGTCAGCGATCCAATCGGAGTCGGGAACAACGTTCTGCTCGGAAAGCCGAAACGCCTCAATGCCGAGGATGAGTATCCTGTTGGATTTACACGCTTGAACGATTTTCCCGCAATCCTGTAGCGGAACAAGCCGCAATCCAGATTGCGTCCGGACAGTGATGCCGAGGTTACCTGCCAATTGTTCAATGACTTCTGCCATAATCAATCCCATGGGGCTTTCCAACCTTGCTCAGAACGCTTGGACACCTGAACAATGTCGCCCGTGCGATTGTTCCTTACGACGTATCCACCTCTTTGGCTGTAGTAAGCTGTGGCTGGTTCACTCACCGTCCTACCACCAGGTAAATGACGGGTATCCTTCCAAGCAACAGTTCGGCTAGGATTATCAATCGCTGATTGGACCAAATCCTTAGTCCAACCACGCTTGGCAAGCTGCCCTTCAATTTTCGCCCCAAAATGAGTCCCCGGTCCCAATAGCTTCGGAGATGTCGGAGCTGCTGGTGCCCCTTTACACAAGAACGGTGTGGCCATCAGGATAATCCCACCGGCTCTGC
>CAZHLM010000089.1:0-10727 GCA_964533295.1 uncultured Verrucomicrobiota bacterium | reverse complement strand
TCCACCGGCTGACTTACAACAACCTATCAGAAAACCTCAAAATGCAATCGCCCTGGCGGTCGCGGCGTCCGCCGGCTCAACCCGGCAGGGGCGAGCGGCGCGGGCAGGTCGCCGCGTTGGTCAGGGGCTGGATCGCGCGCATCCGCTCAATCAGGCGGCGGACGAAATGGTAGTCGGCATCGTGCGGTCGGCGCAAGCCCTGTTCGATTTTTACGAGGGAGTTGGCTAGGTTCTCGTCGCGAATCTTCTTGGCGCGTTCCTTGTAGTCCGTGTTGTCCAAACCCGCGTGCCGGGCGATGACGGGCAGCCATTTGTGTGCGTACTGGACGTGCGCGTTCTCGTCAATGATGTCGAACAACATCATCTCGGCGCTCTCCAAATCTCCGCCGTCGCGGAAATCCTGATAGGCTTCTTGTTTCACGGTGAAATTGCTGGTCTCGGCGATCATGCCGATATAGAACACCGCCTCGTATAACTGCGCGGGGCTGAGCACGTCGAGTTGCCCGGTCTCCTGCTCGCCGTAGTTGGGGAATCCGATCTCCTCCAGCGAGATCCCGAAATCAGCCAGGCGCGAGGCGCCGCTGTCGCCATGACGCGACTCGTCCCAGAGATGGCGCGCCACGTCGTATTGAAATTCCCACGGCATGAAATGGCCGCTCCAGAGCCAGTTCAACTGATCGTCGGGGATGTTTTTCTCCATCAAGTACCCGTAGCACCAGAACAACCGCCGCATCTCGATGTCCGTCGGGAAAAACGCGTGGGTCCATTCCCAGATACCATGTCGGTGCAGATAACGCGCGGGCCGCGCGGAGAGTTTTGGCAGCCGGTAATTCGTGTTCAATCCGACCGGCTGCGCGGCCCGCCGCACCGGCAACGGCTCCGCCAGCCCGCCGCACGCGGCCAGCGCCTGGCCCACCGCGTCCGCATACGCGCGGTCGGTCGTGTGGGGGCGTCGGCGCCGGTAGTCGCGGAACCAGAGCCGCTGTTGTTCCTTGATGCCGACGATTTCATGGAGCATCGCAATCGTCGGCGCGTCATGCACGCCATGCGCGCTGCGGGTGTAGGTGATGTAGGAGACGATCAACGGCCCGGTCAGCAGCGAGAAGAGGCCGTCGAGCGCGTCTTCGAGCGATGGGGCGAGCAACACGGTGTTGCCGAGTTCCTCCAGCCGGTGGTCCACCGGCAGATCGCAGCTCTCACCGGGAAACTGGTCAATCCGCTCCCGCAATCGCCGCACGCACTCGGCCTGTTCCCAGACAAACTTGTGGATGGCGCTCTTGTCGTAGAACTCCTCCACCGACCGGCCCCACGCGGCCAGCAGCCGTTGGATGGACCGCTCAAGGTATTGCCATTCATTGAGCCGGTAAACCGTCACCGGCCGCATCCGCGTTTGCGGTTCGACCAGGACCGCCCGCGCCGTCGTTGTCGTTTCCGTCACCATGACGCCACCCTAGCCGCGCGGCGCGGTTTTGGCTATCTCGCGGAGCGGCGATGTTGTATCTTTTCCCGTGATGCTTCCCGATCCGTATCGCAGCGACAATCTCCACGACCAGGTCTTTGTCAAAATCTTCACCGCCCAGCGGGTGACGATCGGCGCGGAGTGGAACAGCCGGGATGTCTGCAGCGGCTACTGGCGGCTCTACGTCAACGCGCGCGACGGAGCGGGCGTTCAATGGGCGGGCGGGTACTACCCGTTGCCGGCGCGCCGCGTCCATTTCATTCCCGCCTGGGTCCGGTTCACCTGTGTCAATCATCGCCCGCTCGAACACTTTTACATCCACTTCGACCTGATCGGGCTGACCGGGGTGACGGTTCAGCGCTTGTTCCAAAAACCGTTGTCCGTCGCCGCGATCCCGCCACCCGCGCCGGACAACATCTTCCGCGTGAAAGCGTTTGTGTACACGGCGCTGGGCGAGTTGCTGGCGACGGTGCCCGCCCGCCAGTGGCTAGAGTGGCAGACGGCGCACAGTCCGGTCGCGCCGGCGATCCGCCACATCGAGGATCATCTCGGCGAGTTGATCACCAACGCCCAACTCGCCGCGCTCTGTCATTTCAGCGAAGACCATTTCACGCGGTTGTTCCGCCAGCGCGTCGGCCGAACCCCCGCGCAATACATCCTGGAACGGCGCATCGCCGCCGCGACCCACCGGCTGGCGTTCACGAGCGACAGCATCGAACAGATTGCCGAGCGGCTGGCGTTTGCCAACCGGTTTCATTTCACGCGGATGTTCACACAACGCATGGGCGTCAGCCCCGCCGCTTACCGGAAGCGGGCGCGGGTCTGACAGGCCGCCCGCATCTTTCCCACCCGGCACAGAATGGCTCCGGCCTGATGCCGTTTTAGAGCGCCTAACAAACCTCCTGGTGGGAGCGGGCTTCCGCCCGCGACGGTCTCGGAAACGCCGGTGGGCCGAGCGTCCTCGCGAGGCGGGGCGTGACGCTCCGCTCGCGGGGACGCTCGCGCCACCGGTCGCGCCCAGAAGGGCGCTCCCACCACAGAAGCTTCGGTTTTGTTAGGCGCACTTAATCTCCCACCGGCGGCGCTTGTCGCGCGCTGTGACAACCAAACGGTGAACGATGCGGCTCAGCGCTGGTCCACCCAGTGTTTGTCTACCAGCACGCTCAGGTCGAGAAAGACCTTTTTATTCAGCGCGACTTCCAGCTCCTTGCGGGCGAAACTGCCGATGTCTTTGATCTTGCGTCCGCCCTGGCCGATGAGCATGCGTTGATGCCGGTCATCGGTGGTCAGGATGGCCGCCTGGATGTACACCAGCGGCCGGTCGGATTTATCGCGCCGGTCCTCGATCTTCTCGACCAGTACCGTGGCGGTGTAGGGAACCTCCTGGTTGGTTTTGAGGTACAGTTTTTCGCGGATCAGTTCGCTGATCCAAAACTCGGTCGTGACATTGGTGAGCTGACCGTCCGGGTACGGCGCGGGACCCACCGGCAGGTGGCGCAGGATGGCCGTGATCAGCAGTTCCACATTCTTGCCGGTCAGCGCGGACAACTCGATGACACTCGCATACCGGGTCGGGGCTGTTTGCGCGCGCTCCAACCACGCCTGTCGGAATGGCAGCGGGGCGATGTCGGATTTGTTCAGCACCAGAATCCGCGGTTGCGCGACGTGGGCGACGAGGTCGCAGACGCGCTCGTCTTCCGGCCCGATCGGCCGGGAGGGATCGGCCACGTGAACGACCACGTCAATGCCTTCGAGCGCGTCGCGGATTTTGTGGTGCAGATTTGCGACGAGCTGGCTGGGCTGGGTTTTGAACACGCCTGGTGTGTCCACGAACACGATCTGCCCCTCGGGGCGGTTGACGATGCCGTGGTACGTGTCGCGCGTCGTCTGGGGTTTGGGCGTAACGATGGCGATCTTGGTGCCGACCAGCGCGTTCAACAGCGTGGACTTGCCGGAGTTGGTGCGTCCGATCAGCACGGCAAAACCGGCGCGGGAAGAGGCGGGAGTGGTCACGGGAGCGGATGATAACAGATGGCGCGGCGCGATTACGAACCCTCCAGCCGCGGTTGTTCCGCCTGGCCGAGTTTGGCGTCGAGTTTGGTGAGGGCCTTCTCGCTGTCGGCGTAGCTGGATTGCGCGTTGGTGAGGTGTTTGCCGAGGACGCGAAAGTTTTCCTGCAACCGATCGAAGTCGCCGCGGAGGCGTTGCAGGGAGTTGAGAATCTCCTGCGCCCGTTCCTCCACTTTCATCCCGCGCAGGCCGAGCAGGATCGTCTGGAGATAGGCGTAGAAACTGTTGGGGCTGACCGGGATGACCCGCTTCTCCAGCGCATAACTGAACAACGGGCGCTCCTCCCCGCTCTCGTCCTTGATGATCGTCTCGTAGTACACGTTCTCGGCCGGCACATACATCAACGCGAAATCATACGTCCCCTCATCCGGCAGGATGTACTTCGTCGCGATGGCGTCCACGTGCTTCTTCACATCGCGCAGGAACTGCTTGCGCGCCGCGCCCCGGTCGGCTTCGGTGCCGGCTTCGGCGATGCGGCGGAAGTTCTCCAGCGGAAACTTCGCGTCCACCGGCACCAACTTTGGCCCGATGCGGATCGCGGCGTCCACGACGGCGCCGCTTTGGAACCGGTGTTGGATCGTGAAATGTTCCGGCGGCAAAATCTGCGCCAGCAAATCGCCGAGAAACAGTTCGCCCATCCCGCCGCGCAGTTTCGGCGCGCGCAGAATGTTCACCAACTCCGCCGCCGCTTTGCCGACTTCGTGGACGGCGCCGACTTTTTCCTTCACCTCGGCGAACAACTTGGCTGCGTTGTCGAGCCGGGTGTTCAACGTTGCGGATGACTGCTGGAGATTCTCCGCCACCGTCTGCCCGAGGCGGTCGAGCCGCTCCTGCATGGCGTTCAACTGCTGCTGCAACAACCCTGCGGTTGGATCGGGCGGAGGCGGCTGGCTCAACTTGCGGTACAACACCAGCAACGCCGCCAGCGTCAACCCGCTCAAGATGATCGCGATCACGTCCATCCACCGCAGGCTATCACCCGCCAAACTGGCAACGCAAGCATCCCCGCGCGGTCAGCGCGCGGCGGGAGCGGGCACCATCTGCCGGGTCTCGCGCGTCAGCGGCAACGTCGGAAACCGCTTCTCCAAGTCCGCCGCCAGCGCGGCGAGTTCCTCGTGGCGGTTCAGCGCGACCAGACAGTCCCGCTCCAGCTTCATCGCCGCCGGCAGAAACGGCGACAAATCCGTCTGCTGGCGGAACGCGAGCAGGTTGCGCAACGCGCGATGCTGCTGGCGCAGCGCCATCCAGTACTGCGCCTCGGCGAGGATGTAGTCCCCGTCCAGCTTGCTCAGCGGCAATTCGATTTCCCAAGCCGCCAGCCGGTCGCGCGCCGTTTCCAACGCGCCGTGCCGCAACGCCTGTTTCACATCCTCGAAGTACGACGCCTGCCGGACCGCCGCCGCCCGCCAATCCCGACCGGCGCGTTGCACCGTCGCATAGATGTCCCGCGCCTTGTCCCGTTGCCCCGCCAACCGCTCGATGTCGCCCTGCCGAACCTGCAACCGCGCCACCGCGTTTGAGCCGGCGGCGTGGGCCAGCGGCATCAACTTGCCGGCCAACACCCGCGCCCGCTCCACGTCATCCAGCTCATACAACAGCAACTCCACCTGCGCGATCTGCCAGCCAAACCGGCGCTGGTTGTCGCGTTCCTCCTTGAGAAACCGCTCCAGCCACGTCCGCGCGGCGGCGGGCTCCTCAATACGCAGCAATTCAAAATACCGGTCTTCCAACGCCCACCGCTCCGCGGGCTTCAGCCCCAACACATCCGCCTGCGACCGACCGAACACGACATCCAACAACGGCCGCCCTTCGCCCGGCGCCGTCACCCCCAACAACGTCGCCCACAAACTCGCGCTCCAATCCGCGCACGGCCGCCGCGGCGCCGGCACCGCGCGGCAGCGCGTCAGCAAGGCGTCCTGATAAATCCGCCGCTGATTCGGGTCGTCGGCGGACGCGCGGCCGGGCGGATTGCCGAACCACACCGGCAACGTGCCGCGCGAACCGCCCACCGTGAACGTCACCTCGTGCGGCCCGTCGCCCTCCAGCAACCACCGCGTTCGATCCGTCTTCAACGCCAACCCGCCGGCAAACTCCCACGTGCCGGTGGTCTGAGCGCGGAACTGATAGAGATTGACCGGTCGCTCGCCCAGCCAGAGATAGCTCTCCGCCCCGTACTCGAACCACGCCGCCGCCGCGCCCGACCGCACCGTCGCCGCGACCGGCTGCGCCCGGCCCGATTGCACAAACGCCGCCGCCGGCACGGTCACCGGCAACGCGTCGGCCGCCATGCCGGGCGTTCGCCAGACCAGATTCATCTCCAAGCCACCCGGCCCCTGCCAATGCAGAAAATCCACCCGGTGTTGACCCGCCGCCAGCTCCACCCACTCCCCGTTGGCGCCCCGGCGCGGCGTGTCGTATCTGGCCTTCGACACCGACTGCCCGGCCACCCGCGCCTCCGCCTCGTCATCCGCCAACGCCGCAAAATAGTACCGCCCCGGCTCGGTGATGTGGAGAAAGCCGGTATGCAACGAACTGAAGTTCTCCTCCGGCCCAAACGGATTGTCGCGCCGCCCGATCTGATCCAACAACCCGCCCCGCGCCGTCCCCGTCAACTGCCGCGCCGCGTCGAGCGACGTGACGCCGCTTTGATAATAGAACAGCAAGCTCGGACAAAACTCCGGTCCCACCGGCCGCATGATCCCGGGCCGAAAATAGACGAACACCCGCGACCCCGCCGCCGGCGGAGCAAACACCAGCCGGTAGTGCTCCTGCGGATTGTGCCCCAAGGTTGCGCTCCGCAGCTCCGTCCCCGCCGCATCGAACACCAACGCCTCCACGCTCCCCCGCGGCAACAATCCCCCGTCCGGCACCGTCGCGACAATCCCGCCGCACGGCGCCGATGGCGGCGCGGTGATCTCCAACTCAAACCGGATGTCCGCCTGCGGCACATGCCACGGCCCGGCGGCGAACAACATTGCCGGCAACGCGAGCAGGGCCACCAGCGGGAGGGCGCGCCCACAAAAGGTTGATCGGGGTGCGCAGGTCACGCTCACCGGGCGCTCAAGGATTTGAAGTATTCCGCCACCAAGTCGCGGTACTGGGGCGGGGCTTCATCGGGAACGCCGGCAATCTGCTCAGCGGCGGCGGACGGCAGCGGCGCGGGAGGCAGCGTGGTGTCGCTGAATCCGTTGGCCAGATCCGCCTGGGCTTGTTGGAGCGCGGCGGTGACGCGCTTTTGCAGCTCCCGGATTTGTTGAATGGGACGACCGTCGCGGACGGCATCCTCGGCGTCGCGCAGGGCGCGGACCACTTCGTCGAGCGAGCCGGTGCGGATGTGCAACAGACTGGCGCGCGCGTACAGCGCCTCGGCGTGGCGGCGCAACTGCGCTTGCATCCCGAGCGGCGAACCCGGCAGGTTGGCGTCGCGGCGCGGACCTGCGCCGGGCATCCCGAACTCATCGTCAAACCCGGACAATTTGCCGCCGCCGGTGGCTTTGGCGTCGTTGTGTTCTTCGGTTTGCACCTGACCGGCCTGGGCGGGGTCCTGGGTGCGGCGGGTTTCGATGTTCTCGTCGCCCTTGTTGATTTTGCCCGAGCCGGCCACCGTCTCGCCGTCGGCCTGACCCTGCCGGCCGACGAGCGACCGGCCGTCCTGTTCCTTGTGATCGGGCGCTTCGTTACCGGACTTGCCTTTGGCGGAGAAGCTCGACCATTCGCCCTCGGCGATGTCCCAGCCCATCGGTATGTCTGGTACGGCTTGATTGGTGGCGGAATCGTGGGCTTTTTCCTCAATCTCCTTTTGTTGTTCGAGCATCTCGCCGATGATGTCCTGTAATTCTTTCGGCAGATCAATGACCGCCATGTCCGGCATTTCCGCCTGATCAAAATTCTCCGTCAACCGCCGCGTCGCGTCCGGTTTGGCCGTCAGCCACATCTCCATGTCGTCGAACCGTTCCTTGATGTTCTCCATCATCTCGAGGATGAAATCCTCCTTTTGCAGGCCGAGTTCATCCGCGGCGATGTTTTCCGAGCCGGGCACCTGTTTGGTCTCCTCGAAGATTTGCGAGATGTCCTGCACCAGTTCATTGCCGACCGGCAATTCCGGGAAGATATGCAGGTCATCGGCGATCTTGAGCGCGCCGGTTTTGACCGTCTCCTTTTTCGCTGCCAACTGCTCCAACAACTCCGCCTGTTGTTCCGCCGACAGGTCTTTGCCCTGCACCGCCTGGCGCAACGACTCGACCACCTGCGTTTGCAGTTCGACGAGCTGGTTGAATTTCTCGCGCGATTCCGCGATGATCTTCCGCAGGTCGGCCAGTTTCTCTTTCGCTTCCGCCACGCGCCACTGGTTCAACAGCGCCTGAAACTCACGCAACGCCCGCAGCGCCTCCTCGGCGAACGGCAGGGCCGCGGCGTTGGCATTCGCTTCGAATTTCTCGGCCGCGCGCAGCATGTTGGCCGCGACCTGCCGGGTTTCACACCCGTCGGCCACCTCGCGAGTCAGTTTCGCAAACTCCGCATCGCTGCGTTCGAGCCGCGCGGCCTCGGCGCGCGCGACGGCGATGAAATCGGTCACGTCGCCCGCCAACCGGTCCTGCCGGCTGGCCAGCTCCCGCGCGCCTGCCCGGGCTTCCTTCACGATTTGGTCCTGCGCGGCCACCAGCGAATCGAGCATTGCGAGCAGGCCGGAAATCTGCCGGTGTTGTTCGACCCGATCGAACGATTCCTCCGACGCTGTCAGGACACGAAGAATCTCCGACTCCAATGCGATGGCGCGTTTGGCCTGCCGGGTGCGCGGTTCACCGGCGGTTTTGGCGGCGCGGTCGAGCGCGTCGAGCACCTCGATCATCGCGCCGGTATGCACGTCGCGGATCACCCCGGTCAGCGCGCCGAGTGGTTTGCGCGGGTCGGCGAGCAACTGGCCGGTCAGTTGCCGGATGGTGGATTGCGCGGCGGCGACGGCGAGCCATTGCGACGGTGTGCTGGCCGGGCCGGCCGCGTCGAGGCGGATGGTCTGGTCGAGGTTGGCACGCTGGAGCGCGACGAGACGCGCGAGGGTGGCGGCGGTCTCGTTGGCGTTTTTGGCCTGGGCGGCGGCGATGTCTTTCGGTTTGGCCGCTTCGAAAACCAACAACGACGACAGGGTACGTTGCGTGGCGTCCTGCGCCACAATCCGGTAGAGGCCGATCGGGCCGGACCACTGACCGCTGAATTGCCGGGCGTTGTCGGGCTGCCATTCCTGCACCAGCTCACCGGCATCGGTTTCGAGGGCGACGCGGGTCAGGCCGTAATCATCCGTCACTTCCCACTGGATGCGGGCCGGCGCATCCGGCGGCAGTGCGGTGCGCCCCAGCGGCGCGATGACGCGAATGGCCGGCGCGCGGTCCGGTTCGGCCACCAGTTTCAATTCCGATTCCAACTGCTCCCCGGTGGGCGTGGCGGCGAGGATCAGCAACGATTTCGACACGCCCATCTCGGCGGTGGCGATCCACTGACCGTCGCGCCACGCGGCCGGTGAGCCGCCGATGGAAGCGCGCGCCAGATCGCGATTGGCCCGCAACGCGACGGTCAGTTTCGATCCGTGCGGGACAACCACTGGTTCGGCCAGGCCATCGAACGTGCGCGGCGGGCGATTCATGTAGGCCGGCGGCGTCACGGTGACGGAGAGCGCGGACAACGCCAGCGGCGGCAGGGCGGTGATTTGAAATCGGGCCGAGCGGGCATCCCCGGCGCGGAACCGGTAGGTCGCATGGCCGGCCACGACGGGTTGCCGGTAGGAAAACTCTTCGGTGCCCGCACTGCTCAGCGTGCCGAGTTTGATGGTGGCGCTCTTGCCGTCGGCCGGTAGCCAGTCGAGCGAGACTTCCTGACCGGCTTTGCCCTCGACCCGGCAGGCCAGCGAGACCGGCTGACCCGCCGTTATCGTGACGTTGCCGGGAGTCACGGCAAGGAACTGCGCGAGCGTCGAGGCGGAGCGCGCCGCGAACGGATTGAGCACGCGCCAGAGCGAATTGCTCCACGCGCGCCCGGCCCAGAACGCGGGCAGTAGCAGCAACACCACCACCCCGGCCAGCGCGAGGTTGGCCTGGCGTTGGCGGCGGCGGTCGCGGAGTTGGTGCACATCGAGCGTGGTCCAGCCGGGAATGTCGCGCTGGAGATACGCGGCGGTGAGCGGGTCGGCCGCGCCGCGGCGGGCGAATTGGACGAAATTGATGAGATGGTTGTCGAGGTACGGAAACGCGCGTTCGATGCGGGCGGCGACGCTTTCGGGCGTTTGCGGCGCGCGCCAAGCGGCGAGGACCTGCCACGCGCCGATGCCGGCCAGCGTGAGGACGGTCAGCGAAGAGATGACGCGGCCGGTGGTTCCGAACGGCAGCCACAAGTCGGTGAGTGAAAACAGCCACGCGGCGCCGAGCGCCAGCGCTGCCCAAAACGCGGCGCGCTGAGCGGCCTGCCAGGCGTTGAGTTGGCGACCGATGGCGGCAAGCTGGCGCTGAAGATCGTCGGCGCTCATGGGATTCGCTCCAGTTCGATGTCATCCACAAACAGGTCGCCCGGGCCGCCGCCGATGGCGACGATGTGGACGACGAGGAATTGAACGCTGTCGAAGATTTTTTGCTGCAGCTCTTTCATCGGCGTTGGCGGGACGGTGACGGTGGCGCGGGTCCAGTGCCGGCCCACGCCGCCCATCGTGCCGCCCGGGACGGGGCCGAAGAAGAGCTGCTCGAATTTGTAGGCTTTGCGCAGGTCGGAGAGGGTCGGTTTGTCGTGGGGGGTGACATCGGGACGCCAGCGGTAGCCTTCGAGGAGGATGCGGCAGTTCGGGCCGGTCGAGCGGGCGAAGGCGGAGAATTTGTAGCGGCCGCCCGGCGGGATGGGGATCGGAGCCGAGTCGGCTTTCACGCCGGGATTGTCGGCGGTGAACTGGTCTTTGACGTGGAGGCGCAGGACGTTTTTTCGGCCGGTATCCTCCGCGACGACGGAGACGTGGCGATGGTTGTCGGCGTACCAACTTTCACCGGGTTGGTCGTAGGTGGTTTGCCAGCCGGTCAGGCCGTCATCAAAACGGCCGTTGGACAGGAGGTTGGCGGCGCCGGCCAGCGCGGGTGCCAGCAACAGCAGTGAGCAAATCAGCGTCATGGCCATCTCCCCGGTAAAGTGTACTGCCGGGGCGCGCCCCGCACAAGCCCGGCCGAAG
>CAZHLM010000088.1:0-10755 GCA_964533295.1 uncultured Verrucomicrobiota bacterium | reverse complement strand
CGCGCGCCACCGGTCGCGCCCGGAAGGGCGCTCCCACCACAGAAGCTTCGGTTTTGTCAGGCGCACTAAGCCGACGCATACCAGTGATAGAGCATGAAATAAATCACCACCCCGGTCACCGAGACGTACAACCACACCGGCAGCGTCCACCGCGCCACCGCCTTGTGCCGGTCAAACCGCCGCCGCGCCGCCCGCCACAACGTGACCGGCACCAGCCACAACGCCACCACCATCGCCAGCACCGTGTGCGAAATCAGAATCGTGAAATACACCGGCCGAACCCAGCCCGCGCCGGCAAACCGCGTCACCGCAGTGGTGTGGAAATGGTAGTAGAGATAACTGGCCAGAAACAACGCCGACACCACCACCGCCGCCGCCATGCACCAGCCATGCGCCGTCCGTTTCCCCTGCCGGATCATTCCCCAACCGAGCAACAACAACAACCCGGCCGTCCCGTTCAACGACGCGTTCAACGCCGGCAAATCCCGCACCTCGATCATGACCGCTCCGCCACCAACCGCCGCACGTCCTTGACCAGTTGCCGCATCTGCGCCTCCTCCAGCGTGTCGTAATAGCCGCGGATCGTCCCACGCCGATCCACCAACACCAACTTCGAACTGTGCAGGATCGGCATCTCCGTTGCCGGATCCGCCTCCATCGTGCTCAACCGAAACCCTTCAATTGCCAGCCGGTAAATCTGCGCTTTATCCCCGGTCAGAAACCACCACCGCCGCCGATCCGCCCCGAACATCTCCCCGTACTCCCGCAACTTCGCCGGCGTGTCGTGCTCGGGGTCCACCGAAAACGTCACCAGCTTCACATCCTCCCGCACCGGCAACTCCCGCTGCACCTTCACCTCCGCCCGCATCATCGCCGGACAAAACTCCGCGCAGCGCGTGAAAATGAAACTCGCCAACCACACCTGCTCCCGCAAATCCGCCCGCGTCACCGACCGGCCGCTTGCCTCGACCAACGCAAAGTCCGGCACGCTCCCCAGCTCCGGCAACGCTTTCGACCGCGTCGCCGCCGTCCCCCGCGCCCCGATCAACAGGACCGTGCCGACCACGATCACAAAAATCGCCGTCACGCCCACATTCAAAATCGTCCGCACCTTCATTGCAAATCGCCCGCCGTCGTGCGTCGCGCCGCCCACAACGCCAGCGCCACCATCAGCCCGGCAAACCCGGCCGTCACCGCCAGCGCCACGCCGGCCTGCGGCACCGGCTGCTGCCAGTACAACCCCTGGCGGATGGCCGTCACGCCGTACGTGAGCGGATTGAACTTCATCACCCACGCCAGCCACGGCTGCGCGCCCGATGCCGGGAACAGCGCGCCCGACAACAACCACATCGGAATCAAAAACAAATTCATCAACGCATGAAATCCCTGCGTCGAATTCAACTGCCACGCCAGCACAAATCCCAACCCCGTCAGCGCAACCGACACCAGCGCCATCGCCAGCAACAACCACGGCAGACCGGCCAGCGAAAGCGGCACGTCCACCTGCCGCGCCACCACCAAAAACAAACCGCCCTGCCCCATCGCCAGCGACGCGCCGCCCAACAGTTTGCCCATCACGATCCCCACGCGGCCGACCGGCGCGACGAGCACGCCCTGCAAAAAACCCTCCCGCCGGTCTTCAATTACCGAGATCGTCGAAAAAATCGCCGTGAACAACAAAATCATCACCAGCGTGCCCGTGAAAAAATACTCCAAATACCCTCCGCTGCCGCCGGCCTGAAACGACCGGCCCAACCCGGCCCCCAACAACAACCAAAACACCACCGGCGTCACCAGCGCCCCGACAACCCGATCCCGTTGCCGGACAAACCGCACCATCTCCCGCCGCCACAGCGACAGCGCCGGCAGGAAAAACGTCGCGCCTCCCGATTCCATACCGCCCATCCTTACTGCATTCTCGCTCGCCGACAACAGCCAAAAAACGCCCCGCAAGTTTGAACCGGGTTCGGAATTGTAGGGCGCGCATCCCCGTCGTTTGGGGTGCGCGCCGCGCCCCGGGTTCACACCCCGCCCCAATGGCGCGCCGCCGGTCCAACCGGCAAGGCCATCCTATCAAACACGCAAAGCCCCACCGCCCCTCCATCCCCGTCCCGCCCTCCTTGCACGAGGTTGTAACAATTGTTACAAGGTAGTGCAAAGCCGCCGGGCAATGGTTTTCGGCCGAATCGCTCATGTTGCGGGAACGCGTTTCGTCCGGGCCGCCTTCATCGCGCCGCAGCGCTGCGGCTATGGCGGCTACCGCGGCAGGACGGGCACGGCCGCCAGTAGTTTCTTCGTGTACTCGTGCTGCGGCCGCGAGTAAATCTCCTCCGCAGTGGCTTCTTCCACAATCTTGCCGTAGTACATGACGAGAACCCGGTCGCTGATGTGTTCGACGACGGCAAGGTCGTGGGCGATGAAGAGGTACGTGAGTTTGAGCTGCTGCTGCAAATCCTGCAGCAGGTTGATGATCTGTGCCTGGACGCTGACGTCCAGCGCGCTGACCGGTTCGTCGCAGACGATGAATTTCGGCTCGACCGCCAGCGCGCGGGCAATCCCGATGCGTTGGCGCTGGCCGCCGCTGAATTCGTGCGGGTAGCGCCGGGCGTGGTCGGGATTCAGCCCGACCGATTCGAGCAGGTGGGCAACGCGGTCGCGTTCAGCCTGCCGGGTGGGACAGAGTTTGTGGATGCGGAGCGCTTCGCCGATGATGTTGCCGACGGTCATCCGCGGATTGAGCGAGCCGTAGGGATCCTGAAAAATCATCTGGGCCTGCCGCCGAAACGCCCGCCAGTCGGTGATCGCTTCACCACGGAACCGAATCTCGCCGGCCGTCGGCTCGATCAATCCCAGAATCGTGCGGCCCAGCGTTGTCTTGCCACAACCGGATTCGCCGACCAGCCCGACCGTCTCGCCCTCATGGATCGTGAAGGAGACACCATCCACCGCTTTCACCCACGCTACCGGCCGTTGCAGAATGCCGGCCCGAACAGGGAAATGGGTATGCAGATTTTTGACTTCCAAGAGCGCGCTCATGTTTCCGTAAAGGGGCACCGGACACGCCGCGCGCCGTGCTCCAATAGTTGCGGCTCGGGATCGGCTCGGCATTGCTCGCGGACGATCGGGCAGCGGGGATGAAACTTGCAGCCGACCGGCAGCGCCGCTGGGTTGGGGACGCTGCCGGGGATGGATTGGAGCCGCTCCCGCCGCGCGCCGAGTTTGGGAATCGAGCGCAGCAGCGCCGCGGTGTAGGGATGGAGCGGTCGCGCCAGTAATTCGCGTGTTGGCGAGGATTCCACAATCCGCCCGGCGTACATCACGGCGACGTTTTCGGCCAAGTCGCCGACGATGCCGAGGTTGTGGGTGATCAGCAAGATGCTCATCTGGAGCTTCTGCTTCAATTCTTTGAGCAGGTCGAGAATTTGTTTCTGGATCGTCACGTCGAGCGCGGTGGTCGGTTCGTCGGCCACGAGCAGCGCCGGGTTGCAAGCCAGCGCCATCGCGATCATCACGCGTTGTTGCTGGCCGCCGCTCATCTGGTGCGGATAGGAACGCATGCGTTGCTCGGGTTCCGGGATGCCTACGAGCCGCAGCAGTCGCACCACTTCGGCATCGGTGGCCGCCTCGGGCCGGTGGAGCTGAAGGGATTCCTTGATCTGGTAGCCGATTCGGAAGACCGGGTTCAGCGACGTGGCCGGTTCCTGAAAGATGTAGGCGATCTTCGCCCCGCGAATCTGGCGCAGCCGGCGGTTGTCCATCCGCAACACGTCCTCGCCTTCCAGCAAAATCTCACCACCCTGGTACACGCCGGGAGGCGTGGCGACGAGCCGGGCCAGCGCCAACGCGGTCACGCTTTTGCCGCAACCGGACTCGCCCACCAACGCCAGCGTCTCGCCGCGGCGAATGGAAAACGACACGCCGTCCACCGCCCGCACCTGGCCGTCGTCGGTGAAGAATGACACTCGCAAATCGCGAACGTCGAGAAGAGGGCGGTGGTTCATGCCGTCTTCGCCTCCGCGGTTCGCAGTTTCGGGTCGAGCGCGTCGCGCAGGGCGTCGCCGAAAAGATTAAACGCCAGCACGATGAAAAACATCGCCGCGGTGGCGCCGCCGAGTTCCCACCAGTGTCCCTGCCAGAGTCGCAGTTTGGCGTCGCTGATCATAATGCCCCAGCTCGGCTCGCCCTGGACGCCGACGCCGAGGTAGCTCAGGACGACTTCGGTGAGGATGGCGCCGGGAAAGCGCAGCGAGAAGCTGATGATCACCAGATGCAGGACGTTGGGCAGGATGTGGCGGAACATGATCGCCGCGTGGCCGACGCCCAGCGCCCGCGCCGCCAGCACGTATTGCCGGTCGCGGTGTTTGATGTACTCGCCGCGAATCAGCCGGCACAACCCGACCCACGTGGTCAGGCCAATGCCGAGACAAACGCCGACGAGTCCTTTCCCGACCACGACCGCGATGGCGAGGATAAACAGCAATCCCGGTATGGAGTCGAAGACGGTGTAGAGCCAGACAATAAAATCATCCACCCGCCGGCCAAAATAGCCGGCCAGCGCGCCGAGCACCACCGCGATCGGAATGGCAATCAGGGAGGTGAGGATGCCGACTTCGAACGCAATCCGAGTGCCTTGGACGATCTGCAGCAACACATCCCGCCCGAGCGAATCGGTGCCGAGCGGGTGGCGGAGCGACGGTTTGGCGAAGCGGTTTTCGAAATGGACCTGTTTGTAGGATGCCGTTGTTTCGGCCAGCCGGTAGTACCAGTACACGCCTTCTGCGAACAATGCCAACGCAGCGTAGAACACGATGATGCCCAGACAGACCATTGCCAGGCGGTTGCGGCGCAACTGCCGCCAGGCGGTTTGCCAAAGCGAGGTGGCCGGGGTGTTCATCGCAGTTTGATCCGCGGATCCACCAGCGCGTAGCAAATGTCCGTCAGCAGACTGGCGAAGACGTACATCACGGAGCCGACGAAGACGATCGCTTTGATGACGGGAAAATCCGCCGAGTTGATCGCCTCCACGCTGAGGTAACCGAGGCCGGGAATGCCGAAGAAGTTCTCCAGTAACAACGAGCCGGTATACAGGAAGGGGATCGAGAGCACCACGCTCGTGAGAATGGGAATCATGGCATTCTTCAACACATGTCGGAACAACACCGTCCGTTCCGCGTGTCCCTTGGCGAACGCCGTGCGCACGTAATCCTGATACATCTCGTCGAGCATCACCGTCCGGTAAAACCGCACACCCCCACCCAGCCCGCTGATGACGCCGATCAACACGGGCAGGAACAAATACTTCGCCGATTCAAACCCCCAAATCGGAAACCAGCCGAACTTGAACGCCAGCAAGTACTGCCCGGCCAGGATGTACACCAGCGAACTGACGCTCATGCCGACGACCGCCAGCACGACGATCGACCGGTCGAGCAGCGTGTTGCGCCGGTAGGCCGCGACGAGCGCGATGCCAATCGCCACCACGAGATCTATCAGGAAAATCGGAATGGTCAGCGTCAACGACGGTCCCACGCCCTCCCAGATCAGCGTCGAGATTTTCTGGTTCGTCGCGAAGCTGCGCCCGAAATCGAACGTCACAATCTGTTTGAGGTAGAAGAGAAATTGTTTGGGCAACGGCCCGGCCAGCCCCAGTTTCTCCTGCAATGCCGCAATCTCCTCCGCCGTCGCGTTCTTGCCCAGCATCACGGCCGCCGCGTTCCAACCCACGACGTGGAAGAGGAGGAAGGTGACCAGCGCCACCCCGAAGACGACCGGGATCACATACAGAACGCGGCGAATGATGTAGGCCAGCATCGGTCAGTTCCTCATCCTGGTCGGATCGACCTTGTAAAATTTCATGTTCGGGTAGGGGAAGTCGTGTGGTTTGTAATTCTGGAACCAGGGTTGAAACAAGCCGAAGCTCAGCGGGTGGGTCAGAAAAATCCAGGGCGCGTCCTCAATGACAATCGCCGCCATCCGTTGATACAACGTCGTCCGCTCGGGCGTGTCCTGCATGGTGCGAATCCGTTCGTAAAGCCGGTCAAATTCCGGGTTGCTGTAGTTGGAATGGTTCGGTCCCGGTGAGCCGTTCTTGCTGTAGAAAAGCTGGAGGAAATTCTCCGCGTCCGGGTAGTCAATGATCCAGCCGAGCTGGTACATCTGCGCCTGCTTGCGCTCCAGCTTTTTGAGGAACTCCGGCCAGTTGTTGTAGCTCGGTTTGAACTCAATGCCGAGTTTGTCGAAGAAGCTCGCCAGCAAATCCACGGATTGGCGGGCCTCGGGGTCACCGGCGCTGCCTATTTCCAGGGTCAACGACAACCGTCTGCCCGTCGCCGGATCGCGCCCGCCGGGATAGCCGGCCTCCGCCAACAATCGCTGTGCACGGTCCAAATCAAACGCGTACGGCAACGGTTTGCCCTCCTCATAACCGGCCACACCGGGCGGAATCGGGCCCGTTGCCGGCACCATGCGGTGGTTGTAGAAAGCGATCCATTTCTCGATGTCCACGGCGCACGACAACGCCTGCCGCAGTTTTCGGTTGCGCTCGTGAACCACCGGATCGGCCGAAGCGCCCACCACCGGGTCGGCCATGTTGAAACCGAGGTAGGTCGTGTACAGGCGCGGCGTCTTGTACAAGCGGATGCCGCGCGCCCGCAACTCGGGTGTCAGTTCCTTCTGCTGGTTGATCACCGCGTCGAAATTGCTGCGCGAGATGCCGGAGGCGGCCAGTTGACCGGACAGGAACATCAGCCAGTCCGTTGATTCATCCGCCACGACGTACTCGACGACCCGGTCCAGCAGGGGCAACGGCTTGCCGGCGTCCTCCAGCAAGCCGGCCTCCTCATCGCCCGGCGCGCCGATGCGCGGGTAGGTGTCGCCGTGGTAGGTCGGATTGCGCTCATATTCAATGCGGTAATTCCTCTGCCACCGCCGGATCAGAAACGGACCGGTGCCGACCGGGTTGTTGAGGAATTCTTCGCCATAAAATTCCACGGCCTCGCGCGGCACGGCGAAGGTGTAATCCATCGTCAACACCCACATCAATTGCGGATACGGCTCGGTGAGTTTGATCTGCAACGTGTAGCGATCCAGTGCCTGCAAGCCCTCCACCGACTCCGCGTAATCCACCGGCCCCTTGGTGGATTTCTGATGAAACTCGTCCAAGCCGGCAATCCGCCCCTCAAACACCCAAAAGCCTTTCGGCTTGTTGTTCGCGTCGGCCAGTCGCTTCCACGAATAGACAAAATCCTCCGCCGTCAACTCCCGGCCCTGGCCGCCCGGGAAGCACGGGTTGTCGTGGAAGCGCACGCCGCGTTTGATTTTGAAGGTGTAGGTCAGCCCGTCCGCGGAAATGACCGGCATCGCCGCCGCCAGCAACGGGCGCACCCTGTACGGTCGGACCAGATACTCGTATTCGAGCAACCCCTCATAGAGCTTCGACACCGCCGCCGCACTCGTCGTGTCACCGGCTTCGATGGGATCAAACCCCCGGATCCGATCCGTCGTCCCGAAGTATCGCAGGCTCGGCCCCGGTACCTCCGCCCCAAACGCCGAAACTGCCAGCCACGTCAGCGCGACGACTGCCGGCAGAAAACGCTGCGCCATCAGCAACCCTACTTCGCCGGTTGTGGCGCGGGAACCGCCGGAGTCACCGGCGCAGGCGCCTCGGCTGCCGCCGCCGGCGCCGCCGGCGTCGTCTCCGACATGGGCATGGCCGGTATCGTGCTGGCGGGGGCCGCCGGGGTCGTTTCGATCGCGCGCTGCATCAGCGACTTGCCGGCACCGGCATCCCGACGCGAATGCAGCACCGCCAGCAACAACGAACAACCCAGAAAAATGCACGCGCACCAAATCGTCATCCGCACCAGCGCCGTCGTCGTCCCCGCGCCGAATACCGCCTCCGTCGTCGCACCGCCAAACGCCGCGCCGACGCCCTGGTCCTTCGATTTCTGCATCAGCACCAACACCACCAAAAACAACGCGACCAAAATATGCACCACCGTCAAAAATCCGATGACAATGCCCATGATAACTTCCTTTACGCTGCCGCTTTCACAATCGCCGCGAACTCACCGGCCTTCAGACTCGCGCCGCCCACCAATGCCCCGTCAATGTCCGGCTGGCCGAGCAACTCCTTCGCGTTGTCCGGCTTCACGCTGCCCCCGTACTGGATCCGCACCCGACCGGCCACGTCCGCGCCGAACATCTCCCCCAGCCAATCGCGAATCAACCGGTGAACTTCCTGCGCCTGCGCCGGCGACGCGGTCTTGCCGGTGCCGATCGCCCAGACCGGCTCATACGCGATCACCGTTGCGACCATATCATCTTTCGACAACCCGGCAAGCCCGGCCCTCGTCTGGTCGCCAACAACCTGCGCCGTCTGCCCGGCCTCGCGCTGCGCCAGCGACTCGCCGACGCACACGATCGGACGCAACCCGGCCGCCAGCGCCGCTTTCGTCCGCTTGTTGACACCCTCGTTCGTCTCGCCGAAAAACTGCCGCCGCTCACTGTGACCGATCACCACATAGCTCACGCCGAGTTCCTGCAACATCGCCGCTGAAATCTCTCCCGTGAACGCCCCTTCCTTCTCCCAATGCACATTCTGCGCACCGAGCTGCACGTTCGTCCCGGCAATCGCCGGCCCCACCGGCGCCAGCGACGTGAACGTCGGGCAAACGACTATCTCCGGCTTCGTGACCCCGGCGACCTGCGCCACCACCTCCCTGGCCAGCGCCGCCGCCGCCGCCCCCGTCTTGTACATCTTCCAGTTACCGGCAATGATCGGTCTGCGATTCGCGTTCATTTGTCACTCAACGCCGCCACACCGGGCAGCGGTTTGCCTTCCAGAAATTCCAAACTCGCCCCGCCCCCGGTGCTGACGAAGCTCATGTCCTTGGCCAAACCGGCCGCCTTCACCGCCTTGGCGCTGTCGCCGCCGCCGATGATGGTGGTAGCGCCCCGTTTCGTGGCTTCGGCCACCGCCTTCGCAATCTCAAACGTGCCCTTCGCAAAATCCGGGATCTCGAACACGCCCATCGGACCGTTCCAGACGATGGTCTTGGCCTTGGCGATTTCCCTCTTGTACGTCTCAATCGTCGCCGCGCCGATGTCCACGCCTTCCCAGCCGTCTTCGATGCTCGGCCCGTCGGTGTTGCGCGTCGGCGCACCCGCCTTGAACTCGGTGGTTTGCAACTGATCTTCCGGCAGGAAAAACTTCTTGCCCCTCGCCTTTTCGAGGAGCGATTTGGCGAGATCCACCTTGTCGTGTTCGCAAAGCGATTTGCCGACGCTGTAGCCCTGCGCTTTGCGGAACGTGTACGCCATCGCGCCGCCAATCAAAATCACGTCGGCGATGTTGAGCAGGTTTTCGATGACCTTGATTTTGTCGGACACTTTCGCGCCGCCGAGGATGCAAACGAGCGGGCGGGCGGGATTGGCGATAACACCGCCGAGATACTTCAACTCCTTTTCCATCAAGAACCCGGCCGCGGCCTGGCCGCCGCGCCGCTTCACCAGCTCCGCGACCGCCGCCGTCGAAGCGTGCGCCCGGTGAGCCGTGCCGAACGCGTCGTTGACATACACCTCGACGCCCTGCGCCAGTTTCTCGGCAAACGCCGCATCATTCCTTTCCTCCTCCGCGTAAAACCGGAGATTTTCGAGCAGCAACATCTGCCCCGGCTGCAGCGCCTGCTTCAACGCCGTGACCTTGTCGCCGATGCAATCGTCCGCGAAGTTGACCGGTCCGCCAATCAACTCGGCCAGCCGGGCCGCGACCGGCCGCAGGGATTGTTTCGGATCCCGCTTGCCTTTTGGCCGGCCCAAGTGAGAGGCGAGAATGATCTTCGCCCCCTCTTTGACAAGGTGGTCCACCGTCGGGATCGTCGCCTTGATCCGCTTGTCGTCGGTGATGTGGCCCGCCTCGTCGAGCGGCACGTTGTAATCCACGCGCACAAATACAGTCTTGCCCCGAAGACCTTTCAAATCGGTAATGGATAATTTCGCCATGATGTTGTTCTCCCTACAAACGGGGACGGAAGACTAGCGAATCGAACCGGCGAGTCAAACCCTAACGAAAACGCCCGTCCCGAAAATCCGGGACGGGCGTGGAAGAAAACCCTGGCGGCGACCTACTCTCGCGCAAGCTAGACAGGCACTACCATCGGCCCGGCAGCGTTTCACGGCCGTGTTCGGAATGGGAACGGGTGGGACCACTGCGGTAATGCCACCAGGAAATTTATAAAAGAACCTGCCGGTTCTTCGACGATTGCATACAGGGTGGGAGCGCGCCCACTACGTGGTGCTGATTTTGTGAAATCACAGAAAGTTCCCAGAAGGGAAATTTACGTGATCAAGCCGCACGGCTGATTAGTACCAGTCAGCTAAACGCATTGCTGCGCGTACACACCTGGCCTATCAACGGGGTAGTCTTCCCCGAGCCTTTAGGGTCTTGCGACCGTCAGACCTAATCTTGGGAGGGGCTTGGCGCTTAGATGCTTTCAGCGCTTATCCTTTCCGCACACAGCTACCCGGCGCTACCGTTGACACGATAACCGGCATACTGGAGGTGCGTTGTTCCCGGTCCTCTCGTACTAAGGAACAAATCCCTCAGGTCTGCTGCGCCCACAGAGGATAAGGACCGAACTGTCTCACGACGTTCTGAACCCAGCTCGCGTACCGCTTTAACCGGCGAACAGCCGGACCCTTGGGACCTTCTCCAGCCCCAGGATGCGATGAGCCGACATCGAGGTGCCAAACCGG
>CAZHLM010000087.1:10517-12204 GCA_964533295.1 uncultured Verrucomicrobiota bacterium | reverse complement strand
CTGACGAGGCGGCCGGCGACGTTGTGGAAGGGGATTTCGAGGATGGCCTGGCCGGTGCCGCGGTCGGTGCGCACGCGATGCCGACCGGGCAGGATCGGCAGCGGACCGCGGCCGGTGCGCAGGGCATGCATCGCGTTGGCCAGCCGCCGGCCGAGCCGATCCATGCTGGCGCCGCCGATGTGAATCGGGTCGTCGAGGGTCAGGTCCACGGCCGGCACGACGGCCACGCGCGGGAGGCGTTGTTGGAGTTGGAGCTGCTGGGATTGGATGGCGTTCCAATGCGCTCCCGCTGCATCGTCAAGGTTGGTGACACGGGCCAGTTGAACGAGCACAAACGGCAGGCGGGGATCACCGGCATCGCGGCGGAAGGCGGCGATGAGTGCCTTCATGCGGGCGGTGTAGTGCGGCGCATCGGAGGCATTGGCGTCGCTCTCACCCTGGTACCAGATGACGCCGGCCAGATGACCGCCGTTTTTCTGCAGTCGCCGGTAGGTGGCGCCGTAGAGACTTTTGCCGCCCTCGTCACGACGTGCCGGGTCCCACTGCGTCATGCTGGTGCCGCCGTGGGCGCAGGCGATGATGCCTTGCGGGACGCCGGTCAGCCGTCGCATTTCTTGTGCGAACGCGACGGCGGGGCCGACGCCGTGGGTGGTGTTCGGAGCGTAGCGAACGCCGCCATTTAAATCGAGGTGCACCTGGTCCACGCAGGCGTCGAGGTTGTGAATCGGGTCGCGAGCGACGCGCCACTGATCATCCATGTAGAACGCGCGGACGAAGGGGTGCGGTTTGGCGGCGAATTCGCGGCGGCCGTAGCCTTGCATGTTGGACTGGCCGGCGGCGATCCAGACATCGCCGACGAGCACATCACGGACAGTGAGCCGGTGGGTTGTCCGCCCGGCTTCGCGAATTTCGAGGGCGATGGTGTGCGGTCCGCCGACGGGCAGCGGCGCGAGGGTGAACCGCGGCGCTCGGCCGACGTTTTTCCAGCCGCGACCAACGCGCTGAAAGACGTCACCGCGGGCGGGGGTTGCCAGCGTGACGGTGTGGGGGACGCCGCGTTGCAGCACCATGTGGTCGAACAGGCCGGTCGCGATTTGCATGCGGGGGAAAGAACCGGATTTGCCGGGCCGTGTCAACTTCGGCTTGCTCCCCTACCGGGGTGGGGTTATCAATCCGGCATGAGGTGGTTGGGGATCGTTGTGGCGTTGCTTGGTTTGTGGCCGCCCCCTGCGTCGGCCGCCACCAACGGTCCGGTCTGCATTATCGAGGTGCGGGAGGACATCACGCACAACACCTTGTTTTTGATTCGGCGCGGTTTGTCGGAAGCGATGGCGCGGGGCGCGGTGGGGGTGGTGTTGGACATGGAGACGAACGGCGGGCGAGTGGATCAGACGGAAAAGATCATTCGCTTGCTGGAGCAGGCGCGGATTCCGACGGTGACGTATGTGAACGGGAAGGCGTTTTCGGCGGGGGCGTTTATCGCGGCGGCGACGGACCGGATTTACATGGCGCCCGGCAGTGTCATCGGGGCGGCCACGCCGATTTTGCTGGTGCCCGGGCAGGGACCAGCGGAGTTATCGAAGGCGCATGAGGAGAAGTTGAGTTCGGCGATGCGCGGGCTGGTGCGTTCGACGGCGCAGTTGAAAGGGCACAATCCGGATGTGTTCGAGGCGATGGTGGATGCCGA
>CAZHLM010000087.1:4221-10417 GCA_964533295.1 uncultured Verrucomicrobiota bacterium | reverse complement strand
TTCATTGCGGGACTGGCGGGGCTGGAGGAAGTGGTGATTTTCGCGGTCGGCGTCGGGCTGTTGCTGGTGGAGATTTTTGTGCTGCCGGGGTTTGGGATTGCCGGCTTTCTGGGGATCGCGGCAATTTTGATCGCGTTGGTGCTGGGGATGACCGAGCGGTTTCCCGGCGGACCGGCGTTGCCAACGTTGCCGCAGTTGAAGGTGCCGGTGTTGACGGTGATTTGGTCGTTCATCGCCTCGATCGGAGTGATGGCGTTGCTGGGCCGGTATTTTCCGAAGACCGGTTTGTTTCGGAAAATGGAGCTGGCAGCGGCGGTGCCCACGCCGGCCGCTCACGCGGAGGTGGCGGCGCTGGTCGGAGCCACCGGGGTGGCGGAGACGATGTTGCGGCCGGCCGGCAAAGGTCGGTTTGGCGACCGGCTGCTGGATGTGGTGACAGCAGGCGATTTGATTGAGCAGGGCGCGGCCATTCGAATTGTGGCGATTCGCGGCCCGCGCGTGGAAGTGGAGCGGATTCGATGAGCGAATGGATGTTGCTGACGGTGCTGGTGCTGACCGGGCTGGTGTTGATCGCGGTGGATTTTTATCTGCCGGGATTCATCCTCGGCAGTATCGGCGTGGTCCTGTTAATCGTGTCGTTATTTGTCTGCAAAACGAATCACGGCTGGCCGGCCACGATTGGGCTGTTCGTGTTTGAATTGTTTGCCGGCATCCTGGCCGGCTACCTTTCCATTCGCTACATTCCGCAAACCGCCATGGGCCGCAAAATGATCCTCGGCACCGAGCAGACCGATGTCCACACGGAGCGGCCGGCCGCGACGTGGGTTGGGCGGAGCGGGGTGGCGCACACGGTGTTGCGGCCGGCGGGTGTTGCGGTGATTGATGGAAAACGGCTGGACGCGCTGGCGGAATCGGGCATGATCGAAGCCGGCAGCCCGATTCGTGTCGTCGCCATCAAAGACAACAACCTGATCGTGAAAAAAATCTAACTGGAGGTCCCATGCCACTCGGTCAACTCATCCTCATGCTGCTGGGCATCATCTGCCTGGTCGGCGCGCTGATTTTGTTCTTCGTGATTGTGTCGTTCATCAACATCTGGATTCAGGCCCGCATGACGGGCGCGCCGGTCAGCTTCCTGACGCTGCTGAGCATGAAACTGCGGCGCGTGCCCATCGCCCTTGTCGTCCAAAGCCGCATCACCGCCATCAAAGCCGGTTTGTCGCTGAATACCGATCAACTCGAAGCCCACTACCTCGCAGGTGGCGACGTCAATCAGGTTGTGCGCGCTCTGATCGCGGCGGACAAAGCGAACCTGAACCTCGATTTCAATCGCGCCGCTGCGATTGACCTGGCCACGCATCAGTCCGGTAAGAGCGTGTTCGAAGCCGTCATGACCAGCGTCAATCCAAAGGTCATTGATTGTCCGAATCCGGCCAGCGGGAAACAAACGATTGACGCCGTCGCCAAGGACGGCATTCAGGTCAAAGCCAAAGCCCGGGTCACCGTCCGCACCAATCTCGACCGCTTCGTGGGCGGCGCGACGGAGGAGACCATCATCGCCCGGGTCGGCGAAGGCATTGTCACGACGATCGGCTCGGCCGACACGTACAAAGCGGTGCTGGAAAATCCCGACAGCATTTCCAAGCGCGTGTTGGAACGCGGACTGGATGCCGGCACGGCCTTCGAGATTCTGTCCATTGACATTGCCGATGTGGATGTCGGCGACAACGTTGGCGCCCGCCTCCAAGCCGAACAGGCCGAAGCGAACAAACAAATCGCCCAAGCCGCCGCCGAGACACGCCGCGCCCTCGCCGTTGCGCAGGAACAGGAAATGAAAGCCCGCGTCGAAGAAATGCGCGCGAAAGTCGTCGAAGCCGAGGCGCAGGTGCCGCTGGCGATGGCCGAAGCGTTTCGCGCCGGGCGACTCGGCGTGATGGATTACTACCGGATGCAAAACGTCCAAGCCGACACCGGCATGCGTCAGTCCATTGCCGGTGGCGAGCCGACCAAAGGCAAGTAACCGCTCGGACGGCGCGTCATGGACTTCTGGGTTTGGCTCATCATCATGGTGATCGTGGCGATCGCCAAGGGATGGAACAAACTCTCGGAACAGATTGACGAGGACGAGGCAACTCCCGTCCCCCAACCCCGCCCCGACCGCCCCAAACGACCGCCGAAGCCGGCGCCGAAACAACCGCCGCCGATTCGCACCGCGCCTCCCACGTGGGAAGCGCCACCACCTCTTCCCGTCACTCCTGCCGCGTCCGCACCGCTCGAAGCACCGGTGCCACCGCCCCGCCCCACCCCACCATCCCCGGCCACGACGATAACGCGCCGCCCGTCCCGCGGCGCGTTGTGGGCGGAAGTCCTCCGCGACAAACAAAACCTCCGCAACCTCGTCCTCGCCAGCGAGATCCTGGGGCCACCCAAGGGCTTTTAGCAACCGCGCATCCCCACAGCGCGCCCAAAGCTTCGGTTGTGGGAACTCCCTTCTGAGCGCGTCCGTTGGCGCGAGCGTCCCCGCCAGCGCCGTGTCACGCCCCGCCTCGCGAGGACGCTCGGCCCACCGGCTTTTCCGAGAACGTCGCGGCGGAAGCCCGCTTCTGTGAGGAGTTTTGTTGTACCCGCGGAATCGCGCGGGAGATGCCTCACGGATATTCCGTGCATAACAGATGCGTCGGCGCGGCGTCCTCCTCAATCTTGGGGAACCGACCGGGCGCCGTGAGAAAAAAATTGTCGGTCGCATCGTCGTTGGTCTTGGACACTTCGCCGACAACGGATGTACCGCTGCCGGCCTCAGCCCAAAACTCATGCCACATAAAGGGAGTCAGGGTGACAGACTCACCGGGTTTGAGGACCAGTTTCGTACCGGCTTTGACCCGGTGACGCACACCGTCAAGCGTCACTTCGACATCCGAGTCGGCGAGTTGGCCGGTCGGGGTACGGTTGTACACCTGGCAGATGAGATTGCCGCCGCACCGGCAAATGATGTCTTCCATCTTGTACGCATGGTAATGCATCGGGGTGCGTTGGTTTTCCTGCACGATGAGGATTTTCTCGCAATAGGTCTTGTCGCGGTAGGCCGGCAGGTTGCGATGACCGTTGCGCAGCGTGAACACGGTCAGCCCAATCTCATCGAATCGGCTCGACCCAAAATCGGTGATGTCCCACCCCAGCCGGCATTGGCGGATTTCATCGCAGTCGGGGCCTTTGCGGCGCCAGTCCTCGGGCGTCCAATACGCGAAGGGTGGCAAGGTGATGTGGTGCTGGCGAAGCAAAGCCTTGCCGGCTTCAATCAGGCGATTGATTTCAGAACGTTTCATCGGATCCTCCCGCGGGGTGGCTGGCGCTGAGCAGGTTCGCCGGCAGCCAACCGCCCAAGAAGTAATCATCCCGGCTGGTGAACACAACTTTTTTCGTGTCATTCCCGGGATTCATGGTAATAAATCCGTCCCGTGGTGCGCCGTCGTGGCGGAACTGGCAGACGCGCTGGACTCAAAATCCTGTGCCCGCAAGGGCGTGTGGGTTCGACTCCCTCCGACGGCACCAAATTTCGCAGACGAAAAAACCCCGGCAGGCTGGCCTGCCGGGGTTTTTGCGGTGTGGAATCCGGTTATTTTTGGGCGCTGGCCTGCATCGGGCAGGCGTTCTTGCCCTCTTTGGCGCACAGCTCTTTGCACTGCGCGACCTGTTCGGCGGTCAAGATTCCCTCCAAGCCTTTCATGTACTTGGCGCGAGCGGAATCGCTGCACTTCTCCTTGTCGCAATCGGCTTTCAGGGCGGCGATTTTGGCCTGTTGGTCGGCGGTGAGGTTCAATTTGGAAAGCATGTCACCACAACCGCCGCTGGCTTTGGCGGCGGCTTTGGCTTTGCTGGCACAACAGCCTTCACCCGCGTAGGCGGAGAGGCTGACGGCGGCGACGGCACAAACGGCAACGAGTACTTTGTACATAAATCGCTCCTTTGGGTTGAGGTTTATTGACACTGCGACATTTGACCGCACGCTAGCAAGGGATGTTCAACCTGGCGAGGAAATTGTTGAGCACAAGGCGGTTGACAGAGGTTACCTGCTGTGTTAGATGTATTCAGTCCGCACTGAACGCAGATGAGCTCCCAACTCTCCCCTTCGTTCGCCGCCGCGCGGCGCAGTTTCATTGAGGCCGGCGGTCAAACTACTCAATCCTTCGGACTGGGGCGCATCATCGGCCAGACGTTTGCCCTGCTCTATCTCAGCCCAAAGCCGGTGTGCTTGGACGAAATCGTGGCGGAGTTGGGCGTCAGCAAAGCGAGCGTCAGCACGGCGGTCCGGCAGCTTTCCGATTGGGCGGCCGTCAAACGGGTTTGGGTTAAAGGCGACCGGAAAGATTACTACGAAGCGGAGACGGAGTTCACGGAGATCATCCGCAATGGATTGCTGGAGATCGTCCGCAAGAAGATCAACACGGCGGGCATACAACTGGCTAAAGTCGAAGCGTCGCTTCAGGATGCGCACGATGGCGCTCGCAGTCCGACGCGCGACGAGGCCGCACTGCTCGCGGCGCGGCTGGCGCGGGCGAAGAAGTTCCATCAGAAACTGAACGGTCTGCTCGGAAACCCGTTGCTCGAACATTTGTTGTGAGGGTCGTCGTGCGTCACGCGCAGGCGTGACGAAACAACATGGTTGTCCTTCGAAATCGCGAAGGCTGTCGCGCTGGTGGCCGGCACCGGTGGGGCGGCAGCTTGTCCTGACTGATGAACTGGTACGCCGTCCACACCAAACCCCGGCAGGAAAACGTCGCGCAGACCAGTCTCGAGCGCGAAGGTTTGACGACGTTTTTCCCCAAGCTGCGCCGCCGCCGCACCATCCGCCGCGTCCGCAAATGGGTCATCAACCCGTTGTTTCCCGGCTACCTCTTCGCCCGCTTCGACGCCGACCGGCAGGCGCGGCTGGTCAAGTACGCCAACGGCGTCATCAATATCGTCAGTTTTGGCGGCAAACCGGCCCTGGTGGAGGAAGCGTTGCTCGATCAGATCCGCGCGCACGCGGAGCAGGATGTCGTCACCGTTCAACCAACCCACTTCCAACCCGGTGAGGCTGTGGAGATCCAAGCCGGTCCCCTGCGCGGCCTGCAGGGCATCTTCGAACGCGAGATGAGTGATTCCGAGCGCGTGATCATCCTGCTCGACACGCTGGCCAAGGGCGCCCGGGTGGAAATCCCGCGCGAATTGCTGGAGAAGGTCTCATGATCATCACGCAAACACCACTGCGCATTTCCTTTGCCGGCGGGGGAACGGACTTCCCGGATTTCTACGAGCAGCATGGCGGCTGCGTCGTCAGCTCGACGATTGACAAGTACGTGTACTGCATCGTCAAAGAACGGTTCGACGACAAAATCTACGTCAACTGGTCGAAGAAAGAGATCGTGGACTCGGTGGACCAGATCGAACACGAACTGGTTCGCGAAGCGATGCGCAAGGTTGGCGTGAGCCGGGCGGTGGAGATTTCGTTTCTCTCCGACATTCCCGCCGAAGGTTCGGGCCTCGGCTCCTCCAGCAGCGTCACCGTCGGCGTGCTCAACGCGCTGTACCATTTCGTCGGCGCCACGCCCACCGCCGAACAACTGGCCCGCGAAGCCTGCGACATCGAAATCAACACCCTCGGCAAACCGATCGGCGTTCAAGACCAGTACATTGCTGCGTTTGGCGGGCTGCGCTGCTTCCAATTCGGTCCCGGCAAGTCCGTGAAAGTGGAATCCCTCCGCGTCTCGCGGCATGCGCTGGAGGACCTCGACATCATGCTGATGTCATTCTTCACCGGCCAGACCCGCCAGGCAGCCACCATCCTCTCCGAACAGAAAGCCAACATCGCCGCCCGCATCCCGGTCTTGCAACAAATGGCCGCCCAAGCCCGGCAGGTCCGCGCCCTGCTCGAAGCCGGCGATGTCACCGGCTTTGGCCGACTCCTCCACGAAGCATGGGCGGCGAAACGCCAACTGGCCAGCGGCATCAGCAACAGCGTCACCGACCAGCTCTACGAACGCGCCATTCAAGCCGGTGCCCTCGGCGGCAAAATTTCCGGCGCCGGCGGTGGCGGCTTCTTCCTGCTCTGCGTCCCCAGCGACAAACGCCAGGCCGTCCGCCACGCCCTGCGCGACCTGCGCGAAATGCCCTTCCGCCTCGAACGCGGCGGCACCAAAGTCATCCTCAACATGCAACG
>CAZHLM010000087.1:0-4121 GCA_964533295.1 uncultured Verrucomicrobiota bacterium | reverse complement strand
CAACGACACCGATTACAACCACATTTTCAGCGAACCGCTGAAAAACCTCGCCAACCCCGGTGACCTGCTGATCTGCATCTCCGCCTCTGGCAATTCTCCGAACATCCTGGCCGCCTGCGACGTCGCCAAGCAACTCGGGCTGAAAATCATCGGCCTGACCGGCTTTACCGGCGGGAAACTGGCCGCCGTCTCCGACATCGCGCTGGTCGTCCCCTCCCACGATTACGGCCCCGTCGAGGACGTCCACATGATCCTCGACCACATCCTGACCAGCTACCTGTACGAAACCTTGAAGACTTCACATCAGGAGATCCAACGATGACACCACAAGTTGCCGTTGTCGGAGCCGGCTATTGGGGCAAGAACCTCATTCGCAACTTTCAGGAGCTGGGGGCGCTGCGCGTGATTTGCGATTCCAGCCCGCCCCTGCTCGAAAGTTATGCCGCCGCCTATCCGAACGTCGAGCGGACGACATCGTTCGCCGACGTGCTGGCGGATGGGCGGATCAACGCGGTGGTCATCGCGACGCCGGCGGTCACGCATTCTGCCGTGGTCAAGGCGGCGTTGCAGGCCGGCAAGGATGTGTTTGTGGAAAAACCACTCGCGTTGTGCCGCGCCGAAGGCGAGGAGCTGGTGACGCTGGCCGAGAAACAGGGCCGGTTGTTAATGGTCGGTCACATCCTGCAGTACCATCCGGCCGTCCACAAACTGAAGGAACTCGTGGACAGGGGCGAACTCGGCAAGATCCAGTACATCTATTCTCACCGGCTGAACATTGGCAAAATCCGCACCGAGGAAAACATCCTCTGGAGTTTCGCGCCGCATGACATTTCGGTGATTTTGAAGTTGCTCGGCGAAAGCCCCGACCACGTCGCGGCGCACGGCGGCAACTACCTGCACCACGGGGTTGCGGATGTCACGATGACGACTCTGTCATTCGCCAGCGGTGTGCGGGGCCACATCTTCGTTAGCTGGTTGCATCCGATCAAGGAACAACGCCTCGTAGTGGTCGGTGAAAAAAAGATGGTCGTGTTCAACGACGCTGATCCGCAGCACAAACTCGTCGCCTACGCACATCACGTCGAGTGGATTGACCGCAAGCCGGTGGCCAAGAAGGCCGAGCCGCAACCGATTCCCGTGGCCTCCGACGAGCCGTTGAGACTGGAGTGTGCTCATTTCCTCGAATGCATCGCGAGCCGGCAGACGCCACGGACGGACGGCCGGGAGGGGCTGGCGGTGCTGGCAGTGTTGGAGGCGTGCCAGAAATCGCTGGATACCGGCGGGGCGAGTGTGGCGCTGCGCCAAGCAGCGGCGCCGCGATACTTCGTTCACGAATCCTCGTATGTGGACGAGGGCTGTGAGATCGGCGAGGGCACCAAAATCTGGCATTTCTCGCACATCTTGAAGGGCAGCAAGATCGGCGCAAACTGCAACATCGGCCAAAACGTCGTCATCGGCCCCCGCGTGACCATTGGCATCGGCGTCAAAATCCAAAACAACGTTTCCGTCTATACCGGCGTGACGCTGGAGGATGATGTGTTCTGTGGGCCTTCGATGGTCTTTACCAACGTCATCAACCCCCGCAGTGCGATCCGGCGCATGGACGAGTTGAAGCCGACCCTGGTCAAGAAAGGCGCCAGCATCGGAGCCAACGCCACAATCGTCTGCGGCCATACCATCGGCCGGTACGCCTTTATTGGCGCGGGCGCGGTAGTGACCAAGGACGTGCCGGACTACGCGCTGGTCGTCGGCAACCCGGGCCGCGTGGTGGGCTGGATGTGCGGCTGCGGCGTACGTCTGGGCTTTGCCGGTGACACGACCACCTGCACCAGTTGCGGAACCCGATACGCCAAGAACGGCCATGCCATTCAACCCCAACCTTGAGACATCGTCATGAGCGACACGGCAAACTCCATCCACGGGAAAACCATCTTCATCACCGGCGGCGCTGGTTTCATTGGCTCGACTCTGGCCGGCAAGCTGGTCGAACAGAACCAGATTGTCATCTACGACAACCTCCATCGCGACTCGCTCAAGGACAAGCCGTTTCGCGACCATCCGAACCTGAAGCTTTTGCAAGGAGACGTGCTGGACTTCGACAGTCTGAGCCGCGCGATGGCCGGGGCCAACATCGTGGTCCATTGCGCCGCCATTGCCGGCATTGACACGGTCATCAAAAGCCCGATCACGACCATGCGCGTCAACATGGTCGGCTCGGCCAATGTGCTCGAAGCTGCGTCGCGGTTGACGCGCTGCGACCGGGTGGTTTGCTTTTCAACGAGCGAAGTTTTCGGCCAAACGGCGTTTCGCTCCAACGAGACGGACAAGCCGGTTATCGGCACCGTCGGTGAAGCGCGCTGGACCTATGCCGTCAGCAAACTGGCCGAGGAACATCTGGCCATCGCGTATTTCCAGGAAAAGAAGCTGCCGGTGGTGGTCGTGCGTCCCTTCAATGTGTATGGCCCCGGTCAGGTCGGCGAAGGCGCGCTCCGCACGTTCATCCTCCGCGCCATCAAAGGCGAGCCCATCCAGATCCACGGCGACGGCACGCAGATCCGGGCGTGGTGTTATGTGGACGACATGGTTGAGGGCGTGTTGCTGGCCATGACGCACCCGAACGCCATTGGCGAATCATTCAATATCGGCAATCAGCGCACCACAACGACGATCTACGGGCTGGCCAGCACCGTGGTGCGCGTGCTCAACTCCCCGTCCATCATCCGTTTCGCGCGCAAAGACTACGTGGACGTTGAATTGCGCGTGCCGGCCGTGCGGAAAGCCGCCGAGCTCATCGGCTTCGAGGCGAAAGTGGACCTCGAAGAAGGGATTCGTCGCACCGCGGAGTTCTACCGGAAACAAATGTGACGAGAAACGACCAGACGATTCATCTGGAACGTCCATGATTCGACTCACCATACCGTCCATCGAACAAGACGACCTGGACGCCGTCCGCGAGACGCTCGCCTCTGGTATGCTCGTACAGGGGGCGCGGGTGGCGGCCTTCGAGAGGGACGTGGCCGATTATGTGGGCTGCAAGCATGCGGTCGCCGTCAGCAACTGCACCGCAGCGCTGCACCTTAGCTTGCTGGCCCTCGGCGTCGGCCCTGGAGACGCGGTGGCGGTGACCACCTACTCCTGGCCGGCCACGGCCAATGTCATCGCGTTATGCGGGGCGCGGCCGGTCTTTGTGGACATCCAGCCGGACACCTACAACATGGACCCGCACCGCTTGGCGGAAGTCCTCGCCCGTGAAAACGTCAGAGCCATCCTGCCGGTTCACACGTTCGGCCAGATGGCGGACATGCCGGCGATTCTGGAGCTGGCTGACCGGTACGGGATTCCGGTGGTGGAGGATGCCGCCTGTGCACTCGGCGCAACGATCCATGGTCGGCCCGCGGGAACATGGGGCATCGCCGGCTGCTTCAGTCTCCATCCCCGCAAGGCGATTACCACGGGTGAAGGCGGTCTGATCACCACCAACGACGCGCACCTGGCCAGACAAGCACGCATCTTGCGTAACCACGGCTTGGATCCCGATTCGCCCACGCCCGATTTTATCGCCGCGGGATACAACCTGCGCATGACCGAATTTCAAGCCGCTCTCGGGAGCGCTCAAATGAAGAAACTTGACCGGCTGGTTGAAGCGCGCCGGCAGGGCGCGGCGCGTTACGACCAGTTGTTGGCGGGCAGCGAGATCACGCCGCCTGCCGTTCGGAACGGCGCCCACCACGTCTACCAATCGTATGTCGCGTTGCTCCCGCAGGCGGTAGCGCCGAAACGGGCCGAGATCATTGCCGCCCTGAAATCAAAGGGCATTGAAACCACCATCGGGACGTATCACATGCCATTAACAACGTATTTCCGAAAGAAGGGCCATCACCAGCCCGGTGATTTTCCCGTCACTGACGAGATCTCGGCGCGTTCCGTAAGCCTGCCGCTGTACGAACGGATCACCAGAGAAGACCAGCAGCAGGTCGTGGCGGCGTTGATGGAACTCTTGGAATAAGAGCGCCTAACAAAACTCCTTGTGGGAGCGGGCGTCCGCTCGCAACTTTCTCAGAAAAGACGGTGGGCCGAGCGTCCTCGCGAGGCGGGGCGTCACACTCCGCTCGCGGGGACGC
>CAZHLM010000086.1:0-12283 GCA_964533295.1 uncultured Verrucomicrobiota bacterium | reverse complement strand
ACCCTCCGCTTCGAGCCGCGTCGCGGCGCGCGGGACCGTCATCACGCTGATGGCGAGTTGTTCGCGGGACGTGCGGCCTCGGCAGGGCCGAGCTGGCAGGGCGGTGGGATTAATATCCATAATCACCGCGATCCTTGTAGAAGAAAAAATCGGAGGCCGTCAAGGGAATCGAACAACAACGCTCCGGCCCGAGTCAATCGCCGCCGGTCGTGCTTCGAGGAAGTCCGGCGCGATGCGGACCGGCGGGGTTGGCGCCGCCCGGCATCGTAGGCGCCGGCGGAGCGAAACGGAGGGGATTCTGCTTGGGGAAATGCCTTTACTCTGCCGGTAATCTTGTTTTGATTCCTCGCATGGAGTTGACCAAGCGACTGCTGGTGCTGGCGGTCGGCGGAGCATTGGGGACGCTGGCCCGGTACGGGTTGAACGGGCTGGTGGCCCAGCGATTCCCGACCTTCCCGGCCGGCACGCTGCTGGTCAACGTCACCGGCTGTTTTGCCATCGGCCTGCTGGCCAACCTCGCGTTGCGCAGCGAGTGGCGCGATTTTCTGATGCTCGGCTTTTGTGGCGGGTACACCACCTTCTCCAGCTTCAGCCTGCAAACCCTTCATCTCGCCCGCGACCGTGAATGGCTGTACGTGGCCGGCAATGTTCTCGGCACCAACATCCTGTGTCTGCTGGCGGTTTATCTCGGCTGGGTCTGCGGCCGATTCATCCACGGAGGTCCTCCATGAAACTCGAAGGCGAAGGCACCCTGTTGCGCATCTACATCGGCGAACTCGACAAGTGGCATCATACGCCGCTCTACGAAGCCATCGTGCTCAAGGCTCGCGAACGCGGTTTGGCCGGCGCGACGGTGGTGCGCGGCACGATGGGTTTTGGCGCCCACTCGCATCTGCACACCTCGAAAATCCTCCGTCTCAGCGAAGACCTGCCGGTCCTGATCGAAATCGTGGACAAGGAAGAAAAAATCAACGCCTTCCTCCCCGTCCTCGATGAAATGATGCGCGACGGCTTGGTGACGCTGGAAAAAGTCCGCGTCATCAAATACCAGGGCAATCCCACCAAGCTCGCGACCGGCGCGAAACGTTGATGCTCCATCCAACCCGCACCGCGAGCCGGCGGCGAAGCGCAGCGGATGGATCAGGTGCAGGCGCCCGCCGGCGATTTGAACGCGATCAACGAGAATTCGTCCGGCTCGCCCACCAGCCACTTCTTCAACAGGCGCAGGATCGCATATTTGCCGCCGTACCGCTCCCGAACGGTGATGGCGGTCAGTCCCTGTCGCCGCAGTTCGGCGATGACCGCCGCCTTGTCCACACCGGTATCCGCATGGAACTCGGCCAGCGCGCCCACATTCTCTCCGCCGGTCGCCGGGCGGCTTCGCAATCGGGCGGTGACTTTGTTGAGGAACACGCCCGGCTCGCGCAGCAACATCGCCAGCAGGTGATCCACCCGACACAGCAGGCGGTCCCACCGGTGCCGGCGCGGCGAGGAAAGCGCCGCCGGTTCCAATCCAATATAGAGCGCGCCACCGGGCTTGAGCCTGCCGGCCGCCGTACCCACCACCTGTGTGTAGTAGGGAAAATGATGCAGCGCGGAACCAAACGCGATCACATCAAACTCCGCCGGCCTCGCGTCCAAAAACGAGGTCACTTCGGAATGTACCAATTCAATGAGCGGCTCGAATTCTCCCAGCTTGCGACGGAGCAGTTCCAACATCGGCGCGGCAACATCCACGCCAATCACCCGACAGCCGCGTCGAGCAAACTGAAAGGCCAGACTGCCGGTGCCGGTCGCCGCATCGAGCACCAGGGGCTGTCCGGCTCCGCTTTTCAGACCCGACAGGACGATGTCAATTTCCTGCGCGTATCGTTCCTGCGTGGCGGACTTGGTGCAGGCGTGGAACGCATCATAGGTCTTGGCCGTGTCGGCGTAGAACTTCACATTCGCCTCGACAATTTTTTTGGCCAGAACGTCGTCAACAGGCTTCATAATCTGGTTGCCTTGATACCGAACTACCGGCGGGATGTCTATCTGCAAATCGAACGCCGGGGGGAATGGCTTGATCTGGCGGCGCCAAGCTGTTACCGCTCCCCTCGTGCAGATTCCCGACGCCCTTTCCGGCCGTAACCGCGAAGACATTCACACGCTCGTCGCGCCCGATGGCGCCGGTTGCGTCGTCGAACGCACGTCACCAATCCGCCCCACGCGCAACCTTCTGATCATCCGACCATGATTATCGGCATCCCCCGCGAAATTAAAAACAACGAATACCGGGTCGGTCTCCTGCCCGTCCACTGCGAAGCCCTCCGCCGCGCCGGTCACACCGTCCTGGTCGAACACCATGCCGGGATCGGCAGCGGCGCCAGCAACGCCGAGTACCAGGCGGCCGGGGCAAAACTCGTCTCCAACGCCTGGCGCGCCGACATGGTGGTCAAAGTCAAAGAACCCCAGCCGGCCGAGATCAAGAAGATGCGGCCCGGCCAAGTCGTGTTTACCTATTTCCATTTTGCCGCCGACCGGGCCTTGTTCGATGGCGTGTTGCGCAGCGGGGCCGTTGCCATCGCGTATGAAACCATTCAGTTGCCCGACGGGACACTGCCGTTGCTGACCCCGATGAGCGAGATTGCCGGGCGAATGGCCGTCCATCAAGGCGCCAAATACCTCGAAGAGCCGATGCAGGGCCGCGGCCTCCTCCTTGCCGGCGTGCCGGGCGTGGCGCCTGCGAAGGTCGTGATCATCGGCGGCGGAGTCGTCGGCGCCAACGCCGCGAAAATGGCCGCCGGCCTGGGGGCCGATGTCACCATCCTCGATATCAGCCTGCCCCGCTTGCGCTATCTCGACGACATCATGCCCGCCAACGTCACCGGCCTGATGAGCAACGCCTACAACATCCGCGACCAGGTCCTCCAAGCCGACCTGTTGATCGGCGCGGTGCTCGTGCCCGGCGCGCGCGCACCCAAGCTGGTCTCCCGCGAGCTCGTCCGCCAGATGAAACGCGGCGCCGTGATCGTGGACGTGGCGATTGACCAGGGCGGCTGCGTCGAAACCTCCCGGCCGACCACCCACGAGAAACCAACGTACGTCGTCCACGGCGTCGTCCACTACTGCGTCACCAACATGCCGGGCGCCGTCGCGCGCACCTCGACGGTGGCGCTGACCAACGCCACTTTCCCGTACGTGCTGGAGCTGGCCAATCGCGGCTACGTCCGCGCCGCGAGGGAAAACCCGGCCATCGCGGCGGGCTTGAACATCGTCAACGGCCACGTCGTCTACGGCGAGCTGGCGCGGATTTTTCACCTCCCCCTGGCCTCGCTCGACGAAGCGCTCCGCTAGCCGCCGCTTTTGTCGCAGCGCGGCCTTGTCAGCTTCCCGGGCGGTTGGGTAAGGTGCAGGCGTGCCCGACGTCGCCACAACTCACCGGGTCGCGCTGCGCTTCCATCGTCAGGAGTGGGCGGGGGCGCTGGGCGATATCGGGACGGATTTTCCGTTGCTGGTCGGGATGATTCTCGCCAGCGGGCTGGACGCGGCGAGTGTGTTGGTCATGTTCGGCGCGATGCAGGTGCTGACGGCGCTGACCTACCGGATGCCCATGCCGGTCCAGCCGTTGAAGGCGGTCGCCGTGCTAGTGATTTCGCAGAAACTGACCGGCAACGTCATTTACGGCGCGGGCTTGGCCATCGGCGTCGTCATGCTGGTGCTGACGGCGACGCGCGCGCTCGACGGGTTGGCGCGCGTGATTCCGAAAACCGTCGTGCGCGGCATCCAGTTCGGTCTCGGCGTCCAACTCGTCCAACTGGCCCTGCGCCAGTACATCCCCGGTGACGGCCCGGTCAGTTACGCGCTGGCGGGGATCGGCTTTGTCGTCGCCGTCGTGTTGCTGGACAATCACAAATTACCGGCGGCGCTGGCGTTGATCGCGCTGGGCATCGGCTACGCGGTCGTGTTTCGCTGGAACGAGATCACCGCGTTGCCGGCCGTGGCGGTGCATTTGCCGCACTGGCACGTACCGGCCTGGCCGGACATCCTGACCGGGTTCCTTGTACTGGCGTTGCCGCAGATTCCGCTCTCGCTCGGCAACTCGATCTTGGCGACCCGGCAGGTCGCGCACGATTTTTTTCCCGACCGGCCCGTCTCCGTGCGCCAAATCGGACTGACGTACTCGCTGATGAACCTCATCTGCCCGTGGTTCGGCGGCGTGCCGGTCTGCCACGGGTCCGGCGGCATGGCCGGTCATTACGCCTTCGGCGGACGTACCGGCGGGTCGGTGGTGATTTACGGCGGGTTGTATCTGGCGCTCGGACTGTTTTTCAGCGACGGCTTCGGCGCGTTGACGAAGGTGTTTCCGTTGTCGCTGCTCGGCGTGATTTTGTTGTTTGAAGGGCTGACGTTGCTGGCGTTGGTGCGCGACCTGGCGGACAGCAAACCGGATTTTGTGATGGCGCTGCTGATCGGCCTGATCGCCGGCGGGTTGCCGTACGGCTACGTGATCGCGTTGGTGGCCGGCACCGCGCTGGTCTATGCGGTCCGCGCCGGTTGGATCAAGGTCACAACGGCATGACCCGCCTTCAGCTCGAACGCGGCCAGGTCATTGTCTATCTGATCGCCATCGCGGCCGGTGGTCTGGTCGGCTGGCACGCGCCGCAGACCGCGCCGCTCTGGGAACGGGCGCTGTGGCCGGTGCTGGCGGCGTTGCTGTATGCCACGTTCACGCAGGTGCCGCTCGATCATCTGGCCGATGCTGTCCGCGACCGGCGATTTCTGCGCGCGTTGTTGGTCACGAATTTTTTGGTCGTGCCGGTCGTGGTGTGGGGGTTGACGCGATTCGTGGCCGGTCAACCGGCGCTGCTGCTCGGCGTGGCGCTGGTGTTGCTCGTGCCGTGCACGGATTGGTATGTGAGCTTCACGTGGCTGGGCGGCGGCGACGCTTCCCGCGCCACGGCGTCCACACCGGTTTTGTTGCTGACGCAGATGGTGGCGTTGCCGGTGTATGGGTGGTGGTTGTTGGGGCGCGAGTTTACCGGCTGGGTGCGGGGCGGCGCGTTTCTGGAAGCGTTTCTCGGCTTGATCGTCGCGCCGCTGCTGCTGGCGTTGGCGACGGAATGGACGGCGCACCGTTTCCGTTGGGTCGCGTGGTGGCGCGCGACGACGGCGTGGTTGCCGGTGCCGTTGCTGGCGGTGACGGTGTTTCTGATTGCCGGGGCGCACGCGCGCGCGGTCGCGGGCGCGGCCGGCCGGCTCGGCGCCGTCGCGGCCATCTTCGCGGCCTACGCGGCGATCATCCCGTTTGTGGCGCGCTGGGTGGGGCGTCGTTACCGGCTCGACGTCGCCGCGCAACGCACGTTGGTTTTCAGCGCCGGCACCCGCAATTCGTTCGTGGTGCTGCCGCTGGCGCTGGCGTTGCCGGTCGAGTGGCGGCTGGTGGTGACGACGGTGATCGTCCTGCAATCGGTGATCGAACTGGCCGCGATGATCTTCTACCTCTGGTGGGTGCCGCGCCGGTTGATTCCCGACGCGCCGCAACCGTGAGCCGATGGTTGCCGGGTGTCCGGCAATCGGACGGTGCGCGTTTCCACGTTTTCGGGCCGCGGGGCCAATCCAATTTGAACGAGAAACAGGTACCAACCATCGAAGGGGCATATGGATGGCGTGACCCGGCACAGCCGGTGGTGGGTGGGGACGCTGGTGGTCGGTTTGACGATCGTCAAACTGTTGCTGGCCGCGACGACCGAGTTGCTGCCGGAGGAAGCTTACTACTGGACGTACGGCCAACATCCCGCGTTGAGTTATTTTGATCATCCGCCGTTGGTGGCGTGGATCGCGAGCGTGGGCACCTGGCTGGCGGGGACGACAGAACTGGGGGTGCGGCTGGGGTTCATTCTGCTGTCGCTCGGGTCCGCGGCGTTGCTCTACGATTTTGCTCGGCTGTGGTACGACGAGCGGACGGCGCTGGCCAGCGCCGGGCTGTTTGTGACGATCCCGTTGTATGCGGGTACCGGCTTGCTCGCGTTTCCCGACGGTCCTCTGATTTTTTGCTGGCTGCTGACGTTAGTGACGGTCACCCGCGCGCTGCGAAGCGGACGGAGCGGCTGGTGGTGGGCGGCCGGGGTGGCGTTGGGCGGCGCGCTGTTGGCGAAGTACACCGCGATCCTGCTGGTGCCGTCGCTGGGTTTGTTTTTGTGGTTCAGTCCGCCGCATCGGCACTGGCTGGGCCGCCGGGAACCGTGGCTGGCGCTGGTGATGGCCGCGGCGGTGTTCAGCCCGGTGGTGCTGTGGAATGCCCATCATGAGTGGGCGTCGTTCCTTTTCCAATCCCACCGCACCATCGGTCAAACAACCCACGCTTGGCGCACCGTGCCGGAATTCTGGCTGGTGCAGTTGGCGATCCTCTCGCCACTGGTGTTTGCGGGGCTGGGCTGGGCTGCCTGGCGTTGCATGCGGCAACGAACCGAAGCCGGCGGGTTTGCGCTGGCGTTCAGTCTGCCGTTGTTTGCCGTCTTTGCACTCGCCAGTTTCCATACGAAAATTCATGTCAACTGGACGGCACCGGCGTTTCTTTCGCTTCTGCCGGCGTTGCTGTCCCAAGCGTTGGAGCACCCCGCCGCGCCGCGCCCCACCGGCCGCCGGCTGGCGGCGCTGACGGTGATCAGTTGCCTCGTGAGTCTGGCCGGCGGGATGGCGTATTTGAACTCGTTGCGAGGCTGGCGCGAGATCGCCGAGCGGGTGGAAACCGCCGAGCACGAACTCGAAGCCCACACCGGCCAAACCTCATTCGTGCTCGGGGCCGACAAATACAATCTCGCCGCCCTGTTGAGTTTCTACACGCGCGAACCGGAAGAGCAGGTCAACACCTTCGCCCTCGGCGCTCACGGACTGGGATTTCGATACTGGACGGACCTCGCCGCCTGGCGTGGCCACCCCGCGATCGTAATCGTAACCAAAACCAACGACCACACGCTGGCGGAAATCGGCGCGCATTTTGAGCGACTCGACCCGCCGGTCAAACTCGGCCGTTCCGTGCCGGGCCGGCCCAACCGCGATCTGTATCTGATCTGCGGGTACGGCTACCGGCCCCCGCTCGGCGCCACGACGACGGCGAAGACGAGCGACCGGCTTTTTCGTTGATGCGTCGGCGGCGAGCCGCTACAAGAACGTTTCGGAATGAGCCAACCCTGGCGAGTGGTCCAGATCGGACTGGGAGCGATTGGCCGGGCGGCGGCCCGGTTGGTCCTCGAGAAACCGCGCCTGCAACTGGTCGGCGCGGTGGACCCGCAACTGGTCGGGTCGCATCTGGCCGACGTGTTGCAGGTGCCGCACAAACTACCGGGTGTGGTCACGCACAAACTACCGGCGGCCGACGTGGCAATCCATTGCACCACCTCGCAGTTCACCGAGGCCGCCCGCCAGATCAGCGAACTGGTGCGCGCCGGTATGCGCGTGGTCACCTCCTGCGAAGAAGCGTTGCTGCCGACGTTTCGCGACGCGGCCGCCGCGGCGGAACTCGACCGGCTCTGCCGCGAACACGGCGTCGCGGTGCTCGGTACCGGGGTGAATCCGGGCTTTGTGATGGACACGTTGCCGGCGGTGCTGACCAGCGTCTGCCAGCACGTCCATTCCATCCATGTCACGCGGGTCGTGGACGCCGCCACCCGTCGCCCGGCGTTGCAGCGGAAGGTCGGCGCGGGCCTGTCGCCCGCGGAATTCGACAAGCTGATGCACGCGGGAAAAATCCGCCACGTCGGCCTGACCGATTCGCTGATGTTTCTGGCCGAGGCGATCGGGTGGGACGACGTGGATGTCTCCGAAACCGTCGCCCCGGTGATGGGCGCCGACGGCAAGGTGGCCGGTGTGCGGCAGGTCGCGCGCGCCGCGAACCTCGTGCTGGAACTGGAGATGTACGTCGGGGCGCCGAACCCGCGCGACGAGATTCACATGGAAGGCGTGCCTCCGCTTCACGTGGTCATCCCGGGCGGCACCCCTGGCGACGTCGCCACGCCGGCGATGCTGGTCAACATGATTCCCCGCCTGATGGAAGCGCCGCCCGGACTGCACACGATGCGCTCGCTGGCCCTGCCGCACATCGAGACCTGACATGGCGAACCTGGTGTACTTCGATCTGGAAACGCAGAAGAGCGCGGCGGAGGTTGGCGGCTGGAAAAACAAACAGGAGATGCGCATGTCCATCGGCGTCACCTACAGCACCGCCTCGGGCCGCTATCAGATTTACGACGAAGCGCGGGCCGGTGAATTGATCCGCGAACTGACCCGCGCCGACCGAATCATCGGATTCAACATTCTGAACTTCGACTACGAAGTGCTCCACGGTTACAGCCCGCTCAACCTGCGCGATTACCCGACGCTCGACTTGATGACCGATTTGGAGTCGAAACTCGGTCACCGCCTCTCGCTCGAATCCGTCGCCACCGCCACGCTCGGCGCGCCGAAGATCGCCGACGGCATGCAGGCGTTGAAATGGTGGAAAGAAGGCAAGCTGCTGGAGATCGCCGAGTACTGCTGTTTCGACGTGAAGATCACCAAGGAACTCCACGAATACGGCCGCGACCACGGCCAGGTCGCCTACCTCGACCGCCTCGGCCAACGCCGCACGGTGAACGTGGATTGGTAGCGAACGTTTTTTTTGGTAATAAGGTACCCATGGCCCAAGTCAGACTTCAGCAGTACCCACGCGAGGATTTCTTGGCGCATCCGACCTTGTTTCCGCGACCCGCCACCGCGATCGAACCTTCGGCTCTGGCAACGGCCATCCGCCGGGCGTTTGAGCGTTGCCTCAAGAATAAAGACGGCAACACAGCGGCTCCAGCAACGCAACCGGCCGAGTTGGTCGCGCTTTGCTTGCAGCACCTTAAGGAGCGCAGTGATCCAATTCTAAGCCCGTATTTTCTCAGTCAGTGCTCACTGGAAGAAATTTTTGAACTCGATGCCGTCGCACACGAAATGCAGCGGCATCGAATGCGGATGGGTGTTTTTTACCAGTACCTGCTGATTGAACTGATGCGCGTCCGGTTCCAGAATGTTGTCGATGGCAAACGGGAGGGTGATGTGGAAGCTGAAATCAGCACCCCCGGTTTCGCGAAAGGACTCCGGTTGTACATCTCCGTTAAGAAATCTGCTGACACGGTTGGCGGCCAGGATGTTGCCGGTGTTGTTCGGCGGCTCGAATCCATCGCCACTGAGGAGAAGAATCTGACACGTCCCTACCTTTGTGTAGTCTGCTACGCCACGCCACATCGCGGGGTCATTCTGCCATATGAGTTGGGTCGCAGCATGAAACGCAATCGCGACGGCCATCCGTACTCGGCGAATTGTGAAGTCTGGAGTCCTGGCTTTGTTTTCCCGTTTGTCGCGGGTTTGAACGCTGAGGCGGTTTACCGTGTCGCACTGCAACAAATTGGAACCTACTTGCCGTTCCACACCCTCGCCAACCGCCGCGACTGTGGCCGGCGGCTGGCCGACAAGCTGCGCAGCCTCAATCTCGTTTCTCAAACCACCGACCGAATTGACCCGTTGCGCTTTCAGGAGTTTGTCACCGAGAGGCGCAGCGTCGCACCGACTGATCATGAAGACTAATCCAGGTCCCACTTGTGTCGTCATTTGCGGCGATAGCCGCGAGGTGTTGCGCGACTACGCTGGTCAAGTGGACTTGATCGTCACCTCACCACCGTATGCTGACGCACGAAGCAAGCATTACGACAGCATCCACCCTGAAAAGTTCACGGAATGGTTTCTGACGTTTCATCAACCCTTCTTAGAGGCGCTGACGAACCGGGGAAGCCTCGTGCTAAACATCAAGGACAAGGTCGTCAAAGGCGTGCGCCACCGGTATGTCTGGCACACCATCGAGGCCCTCTGTGCCCGTGGTTGGTATGCGATTGATGATTACGTGTGGCACAAGACCAATCCCATGCCGGGTTATTGGCCCACCCGACTGCGTGACGGTTGGGAATATTGTTTTCACCTCAGCAAGAGTCCCCGGCCCTATTTCAATCCAGATGGAGTCCGTAAACCGATTGGCGCATGGGTAAGCTCTCGACTGGCGCGACTCGGACAGAACGACCTTTCCCGGCACAATTCCGTCAACGCCAGCGGCTTCGGCCGCAATATCTCCAAGTGGGTCGGCAAACATACAGTCTTGCCGTCAAACGTCCTCAGCCTGCCGCTGGTTGGCAAGAACAAGGGACACCCGGCTGTGTTTCCGGTCGACCTTCCACTTTTTTTTATTCACCTTCTCTCGCCTCCGGGTGGACTCGTAGTGGATCCTTTCGCCGGCAGTGGCACCACCGGTATCGCGGCCAACGCCGCTGGCCGACGATGTCTGTTGGTTGACAACAATGCCGAATACTGTGCCCTGGCGCGCCGCCGGCTGGCGGAGGAGAGTGTGACGCCAAAGGCCAACGACCGATATCCCGACTCGGTCGCGCTCCAATCCGTACTCCTAGAGTCGCCACGAACTCGAAAAGGACCCAAACGACGAAAAGTCAGCTATTCGGCCCCATCCAAACCAGCGAGATGACAACAGGCGTTACTCCGCGGGCGGCGGGCAGAGGCGTTTGGGAAGCTGCCAGTGTTTGATGGTGCCGTCGGCGCTGACGCTGAAGAGCGTGGTGCCGGTCGGCGCGAGTGCCAGGCCGGTCACCGCGCCGCCGTGGCCGCTCAACGTGCCGATCGGGTCGCCAGTTGCGCCGTCCCACAGCCGCACGAGGTTGTCCTCGCCGCCACTGATCAGAAACCGTCCGTCGGCGGTAAATCGGACCCGCCGCACCGCACCGGCGCTGCCGCGCAGTTCGAGGATTTCTTTGCCGGTCTCGACATCCCAGAGGCGGACGAGTTTGTCTTTGCCGGCGGTGGCCAACTGCCGGCCATCGGGCCGGAAGGCTACATCGAGCACATCGGCAAACCCCGTCCGCAACATCCGCCGCACCTCCCCGCTGCGCGCATCCCAAATCTTTGCGGTGTCATCCTCGCTGCCGCTGGCCAGCCACGCCCCGTCCGCGCTGAACGCGACACCACCCACCCGCCAGCCGTGGCCGGTCAGCGTTCGCGCCGGCTGCAACGACGGCGACTCGTAGAGTTTCACGCGATTGTCATCGCCGCTGCTGGCCAGCCATGAGCCGGTGGGGCTGAAGGCGATGGCCAGCGCCTGCCAACCGAGTCCTTCGGCGACTTTCACCAACCCGCCGTTGGCCGCCTCCCACAACCGCACCGAGCCGTCGCGGCTGCAACTGACCAACCACCGGCCGTCGGGACTGAACGCCACGCCGGTCACGGCGGCGCGGTGTCCCGTCAACGTGCGGACCAATTCCCCGCTCGTCGTGTTCCAGACATGGACCAGCCGGTCGGCACCGGCCGCGGCCACGAGCGAGCCGTCGGGGCTGATGGCGATGTCGAGCAACGCACTGTCGGTCACGCGCCACGTCGCCAGCTCGCCGCCGACTTCTTCCATGATCCTTCGTTTCAACTCGCGGGTCGCCGACAGGTTTGGCGCCAGCGCGTCGGCCCGGTCGGCGGCGGCGCGGGCGGCGGCAAAATCGCGTTTTTCCAGCGCGGCCTCGCCGGCCTGCAACAGCTCACCGGCTTCGGCCCGGTCGGCTGCCGTCACCAACGTCGGTGCCTGCGCCAGCGCCGCCAGCGCCCGAGCGGCGGCGTAGCGGCGCGCGACCAGTTCGCGTTGGGCGACGCCGGCCAACTCGGCGCGCAACGACTCGCGCGCGGCAGCGACGGCCGTGAGGCGGTTGGAGCCGGTGGTGGTTTCGTCGAGCCGCAACTGCCAGTCGCGCGCGGCGGTGACGGGCGCGAGCCAGACGCGCGCGTCGGCGCGGGCCAGGACGAGTTGTTGCGGTCGGGCGTGGGGTAACGGGAGTTGACCAGCGGCATCGGTTCGGGCGGCGTCGGGAACGGCGAGTCGGTCAAAAATCTGCGTCAGATCGGTCGGCCCCGCCGCGGCGATGGCGTCGGCGAGCGATTTGTCGTCGGCCAGTTTGACGGTGGCGCCGCTAACCGGGACAGAATTGGCCACGACCACCACGGTCACGACCGGCTTGGTGACGTTTTTGTCGGTCTTGCCGCAAGCGGTGGCCAGCAACGCCGCGCCGAGCAGGCCGGTGAGCAACCTCTTCATACGAAGCCGGTAGGTAGCAGCGGCGGTGCCGGAGCCGGTGGTCACGGGCGCAAGCAGTACAACTTTTGTAGGGCGGGCATGCCGGCCGTCTCGGCTGCCCGCCACCCGGGTTGGGGCGTGAACCACGGTCGCGGCGCGCACCCCAAA
>CAZHLM010000085.1:0-12436 GCA_964533295.1 uncultured Verrucomicrobiota bacterium | reverse complement strand
GCCACAATACAATGATCTGCTTAGCAGGCGTCTTGCGGAGCGACTGAAACCGGAACGTTGAGGTGGACCCCTTCGGTTGGACGGTGTTTTAGTCGTTGTTAGATGGTTTTCCAGGTCTGTTTTGGTTGGTTGTTTGGGGTCTGGGTTTGTCGTTTGATTGGGGGATGTGTTGTTGTCGTTCCGTCCGCCCGTCGCCTCTGGCGGTGGCCCAGTTAGTTTGATGGCAAAAGTCCGGCGGGGAGCGACGCATTCCGCGTTGACGGGCGAGGCGTTCTCCCCTACCGTTCGGCTGCTTGACGGGCGGGGAAAGTCCTTTTTGCCCTTGTGTTTGGCGGGACGTTTCCCTAGTAAGTAACCCTCAATCTGAAGGAGAATACAATGCGAGCAACGAAGTGGATGATCATGGCGGTTGCCGGAGCCATCGCGGCCGGCGCCGCTCACGCGGCGGACGTGACGGGGAGCGTGAAATTTGACGGTGACGCCCCGAAGATGAAGAAGATCAAGATGGACGCCGACCCGAAGTGCGCGGAGATGCATGAGGATGAGCCGGCGACCAGCGAGGAGGTCGTGGTCAACGACAACGGCACGTTGCGCAACGTGTTCGTGTACGTGAAGAGCGGGTTGGAGGGCAAGACCTTCGAGCCGCCGAAGACGCCGGTGGAGATTGCGCAGGAAGGCTGTTTGTACAGGCCGCGCGTGTTCGGGATGATGGCCAAGCAGCCGTTGAAGATTCGCAACGACGACGACACGTTGCACAACGTCCACGCCATGCCGACGAAGAGCAAGGAGTTCAACATCGGTCAGCCGAACAAGGGGATGGAAACGACGCGGACGTTCGCCAGTCCCGAGGTGATGGTCAAATTCAAGTGCGACGTGCATCCGTGGATGGCGGCTTACGTCGGCGTGCTGGATCATCCGTTCTACGCGACCACGGGCGAGGATGGCAGCTTCACGATCAAGGATCTGCCGCCGGGAACGTATGAGATTGTGGCATGGCACGAGAAGCTCGGCGAACAGACGGCGAAGGTCACGGTGGCCGACGCGCCGGTGACGCAGGAGTTCACGTTCAAGCCGGTGGAATAGCGCAAAGCAAGGCGCGGCGGGGTGGCGTGGCCGTCGCCCCGCCGGCCGGTTTTCGAGAGGATCGCAGTTCGTATGTCAGCACACTCGCACGATGATCATTCGCACGCGCACGAACCGGGGTTTGTGCGGAAATACATTTTCTCGACCGACCACAAGTGGATCGGCATCCAGTACGGATTTACGGCGCTGGTGTTTTTGTTTTTCGGGTTTTGCCTGGTGATGTTGATGCGCTGGCAGTTGGCGTATCCGGGGGTGGCGTTTCCGGTGGAGTTCCTCAACCGATGGCTCGGCGAGGCGCGGATGCCGGGCGGGGTGATGGCGCCGGAGTTTTACAATCAACTTGGCGCGATGCACGGCACGATCATGATCTTCCTGGGAGTGGTGCCGCTGGCGGTCGGCGCGTTTGGCAATTACCTCGTGCCGTTGCAGGTCGGTGCGCAGGACATGGCGTTCCCGAAGCTGAACATGGCCAGCTACTGGGTCTATTTCATCGGCGGCGTGGTGATGATGGTGAGCTTTTTCGTGCCGGGCGGCGCGGCGCAGTCGGGCTGGACCAGTTACTCCCCGCTGGCCAACATCACCGTGCCGGGCGGGGCGGAGTTGTGGGGCCGGTTGTTGACCGGGCAGTCGTTGTGGTTGGTGGGGATGGTGTTTTTGATCACCTCGTCGTTGCTCGGTTCGATCAACATCATCGTGACGATCGTGCAGTTGCGGGCGCCGGGGCTGACGTGGATGCGGCTGCCATTTTTGGTGTGGGCGCAGTTGGTGACCTCGTTTTTGTTGTTGCTGGCGTTCCCGCCGTTGGAAGCGGCCGGCATTTTGCAATTGATGGACCGGCTGGCCGGGACGAGTTTCTTTCTGCCGAGCGGGCTGGTGGTCAGCGGCAAGGAACTGGTGGCCAGCGGCGGCGGCAGCGCGTTGCTCTGGCAGCATTTGTTTTGGTTCCTCGCGCACCCGGAGGTGTACGTGCTGATTCTGCCGGCCTTGGGCATCGTCGGTGAAGTCATCGCCAACAACACCCGCAAGCCGCTGTGGGGATACAAGTCGCTGGTCTATTCGGCGATCTTTCTCGGGTTCATGTCGTTCATCGTCTGGGCGCATCACATGTTCCTGACCGGGATGGGGACGACGATCAACGCGTTTTTCCAAACGACGACGATGATCATTTCGGTGCCTTCGATTGTGATTTTGACGGCGTTGATTTTGTCGCTCTGGGGCGGCTCGATTCGCTTCACGGTGCCGATGCTGTTTGCGCTGGCGTTTTTGCCGATGTTTGGCATTGGCGGGCTGACCGGGTTGCCGCTCGGGCTGGCGACCTCGGACATTCACCTGCACGACACGTATTACGTGATCGGGCATTTCCATTACGTGGTGGCGCCGGGGACGTTGTTCGCCCTGTTTGCCGGGATCTATCATTGGTTCCCGAAAGTGACCGGGCGGAAGATGAACGAGACGCTCGGCAAGGTGCATTTCTGGGTGTCGCTGCTGGCGATCAACGGCGTGTTCCTGCCGATGTTTGTTCAGGGTCTGGCCGGCGTGTCGCGGCGGCTCTACGACGGCGGCACGATTTATCTGCACGCCCAGGATGTGCTGGTGTTGAACAAGGTGATGTCGCACTCGGCGTGGTTGCTGGGGGCGGCGCAGGTCGTGTTCATCATCAACTTCTTCTGGACGCTGTGGGCCGGCAAGAAGGCCGAGAACGACAATCCGTGGGAGGCGACGACGCTGGAGTGGGCCACGCCGACGCCACCGCCGCACGGCAATTTCGCCCAGATTCCCGCGGTGTATCGCGGCCCGTATGAGTACAGCGTACCGGGTGCGAAACGCGACTTCACCCCCCAACACCTTCCGCAGGAGGCTTGAGCCATGTCCGCCGAGATTGTCATCCCGTACAACGACACCGAACGCCCGGATACCGGGTTGTACAACGCCAAGCTTGGCGTCTGGTTGTTTCTGGCGTCGGAAGTGATGCTGTTTGGCGCGTTGTTTTCCTCGTACATCCTGTTGCGGGTCAGCGCCGACCGTTGGGAGAACGGTGCGGAGATTCTGAACGTGCCGCTGGCGACGTTGAACACGATGGTGCTGATCGCCTCGTCGGTGACGATGGTGTTGTCGTGGGCGGCGTTGAAGGCGAAGAATTTTCCCCGCTACCGGCTGTGCATGGGGCTGACGTTTCTGGCGGGGGTGGGGTTTTTGATCATCAAAACGCTGGAGTACGGCGCGAAGTTCGAGCACGGGATTCGGCCGGCCGACAGCACGTTCATGGCGATTTACTTCACGATGACCGGGCTGCACGCCCTGCACGTCATCGGCGGGATGATCGTCAACGGCTATCTGCTCGGCCCGGGCGCGAAGATGTGGTTCACGGAACCGCGGCGGTTCACCAACCGCATCGAGGTGGCCGGGTTGTACTGGCACTTCGTGGACTTGGTTTGGATTTTCCTGTTCCCGACGTTGTATTTGTTGCCGGGTAAATAAACGGAGGAGTGGAAGATGAGCACGGAACATCATCCCGAGGCGATACACAAACAGGTCAGCTTGTACTGGAAAATTTTCTGGGCGCTGGCGGTGGGCACGGTGTTGACGGTGGCGGTGTCGTTTTTTCACGGGTGGGGCGTCATCATCGCGGTCATCGTGGCGTTGATCATCGCGGCGGTGAAAGGCTCGTTGGTGGCGGGCTACTTCATGCACTTGTTCCATGAAGTGAAATGGATTCACGGCCTGTTGCTGCTGACGGCGGTGTTTTTTGTCGCGTTGATCGCGCTGGTGATGTGGACGGTTGCGGACCAGCAGGGTCAGGCGCACGGGATTTTCATCGTGCCGCAAAAGCACGTCGAGCCGGCGGCGAAAGGGGGCGGGCACTGACATGTCCCTGAAGGTGTTTCATCTGTTTTTCATCACCATTTCGGTGTTGTTGTGTCTCGGCTTCGGCGCGTGGTGTTTGGGATCGGAGTATGCGGCCGGCAAGTGGGCCTACACGGTGGCTGGGATTGTCTCCTTTTTGCTCGGCCTGGTGTTGGTCGTCTATGAGATTGCGTTCTTGAAGAAAACAAAGGATTGGGAATGAGCGTGGCGATTTTGGTACTGGCTTGTGCCACCTGTTACGGCGACCCGAGCGCGTCGCAATCGCAAGGCGTCACCGCCGCGGTCTGGTTCATGGTGGGCACCGTCGGGATGGTGCTGACGGGCATGGGCGCTTTGTTTGTGGGATTTGCGCGGCGCACGCGGCGCCTGCGCGCGACGGAAGGAGTCTAGCGTTATGTGGCAGAAACTTCTCGGCTTGCCGGTGAATGCCGCCGAACACGGCGGGCGAATTGATTTGTTGATCGGCTTGCTGCATGTGCTGATGATCGTGTTGTTTGTCGGCTGGGGATTGTTTTTCCTCTACACCGTCTTTCGGTTTCGGCGGCGGGCGCATCCGAAAGCCGACCACGACGGCGTGAAATCCCATGCCTCCTCGTACCTGGAAGCCGTTGTGGCGCTCACCGAGGTCGCGTTGCTTGTCGGGCTTTCCATCCCGTTCTGGTCGTGGAAGGTCAACGCGGCCGTCACGGAAACGCCGGACACCGTCAAGGTGCGCGTCATCGCCCAGCAATTTGCCTGGAACATTCACTACCCCGGCCCGGACGGGAAATTCGGCCGCACCGACATCAAGCTGGTCAACGAACAAACCAATCCCATCGGTCTCGACCGCAAAGGCGACCCGGCCGCCAAAGACGATATTGTCACCATCAACCAACTCCACGTGCCGGTGAACACGCCGGTCATTTGCGAAGTCTCCACCAAGGATGTCATCCACAGCTTCTCGTTGCCGGTCATGCGCGTCAAACAGGACACCATCCCCGGCATGAGCATTCCGGTCTCGTTTGTCGCCACCAAAACCTCCGATCAAATCCGCGAAGAACTCGCCAAAACCATCCCCCTGCCGGCCAAGCAAAAACTCGAAGGCCTCGTCGCGATGCAGGACTACAACGGGCCGGACGGCAAAGCCATCGTCAAGAAGGGGCGGGGGGTCACCGACGCGGTGGCCAAGCGCCTTGTCGAAGCCGGCATCACCGAGGTGCGTGTCGGTCCGCGAGTGGCGGCCGAGATTGCCTGCGCCCAGTTGTGCGGTCTCGGGCACTACCGGATGAAGGGGTTTCTGACCATCCACGAAAAATCCGCTTACCAAGCCTGGCTCGCCGAGCAGGCGGAAGAGTAATGAATCGCGGGCTGCACCGATTCGCCTGCCTGCTGGCCGGATTGACCTTCCTGCTAGTCACCGTCGGCGCCAGCGTCACCAGCAACCGCGCCGGCTTGGCCGTGCCGGACTGGCCGACAACCTACGGCCACCACATGTTCTCCTTTCCGCTCGCCCACATGGTCGGCGGCATCCTCTACGAGCATGGACACCGCCTGCTGGCCAGCATCGTCGGACTCCTGACCGCGATCCTGGCTGTCTGGGCATTTTTCGGTCAGAAAAACCCGCTCATTCGCCGACTCGGCCTTGCCGCGCTCGCGCTGGTCCTGCTGCAAGGTCTGCTCGGCGGACTGACGGTGCTGTTGTTTCTACCGCCGCCGATTTCCATCGCCCATGCCGCGTTGGCGGAAGCCTTTTTTTGCCTGACCCTCGCGCTGGCGCTGGTCACATCGCCCCGCTGGCAACTGGCCGGGTCGGAGCCGGCCGCCACCGAGCCAACCCCCCGGGCGCGCCACCTGCGCTGGCTCACGCTGGCCACAACGATCGTCGTGTACGGGCAGATCATTTTGGGCGCCACGGTTCGCCACGCGGAAGCGGCGACGCTGGTCCACATCTTCGGCGCGTTTGCCGTCTTGCTCTGCGCCGGGGTAATGGTGATGGCGCTGCTGCCGTCGGTGCGCCGACCGGATTTTCTGCCACCGGCCATCGGACTGGGGCTGCTGCTGTTCGCGCAGCTTTGGGTCGGCGTGCTGACGCTGGTCGTGCGGGTGCCGAAAGCGGCGCATGGCCAGCTTGACCCGATTCAAGTATGGGTGCCGACGCTGCACCTGGCGCTCGGCGCGGCCATCCTTGCGTGCAGTTTCATTCTGACGTTGAAGACATGGCGGTTTCTGCGGCCCGGCGCGACGACGCCGGTGCCGTGGGGCGCGTATCTGGAACTGACCAAGCCGCGGATTGTGGCGATGGTGCTGGTCACCACCACGCTCGGCTACTTCCTCGGCCAGGGCGGTTTTCACAACCTGCCGGCCTTGTGGCTGACGTTGGTCGGCGTGGGGCTGGCCACCGGCGGGTCGGCGGTGCTGAACAATTATCTCGAACGCGACAGCGACGCGAAGATGCAACGCACCCGGCACCGCGCCTTGCCGGCGGGTCTGGTCGAACCGCAACACGCCCTGGGCCTCGGCGTCAGCCTCGTGCTGGCCGGGGTGCTGGTACTGGCGCGCGGGGTGAACTTGCTGACGGCGTTTCTGGTGTTGTTGGCGGTGTTTCTCTACGTCGTGGTGTACACGCCCTTGAAGAAAATGAGCTGGCTGAACACGACCTTCGGGGCGATCCCGGGAGCCATCCCGCCGCTGGCCGGCTGGGCCGCGGCGACCGGCCGCGCCGACGCGGGCGCGTGGGTGTTGTTTGGGATTTTGTTTGCGTGGCAGCATCCGCATTTCTTCGCGATCGCCTGGATGTTCCGCGAAGACTACCGGGCGGCGGGTTTCCAGATGTTGCCGGTGGTCGAGCCGACCGGGCGCCGAACGTTTCAGCAGACGATTTTGTTTTCACTGGCGTTGCTCGGCGTCTCGGTGGTGCCGACGGTCATGGGCATGACCGGGCCGGTCTATCTGGTCGGCGCGATTGCACTGGGGGGCGCGTTGCTGGCGACGGGCATCTGGTTTGCCCTCGCGCAAACGTTCGGCGACGCCCGGCGGTTGCTGAAAGCCTCGGTGATTTATCTGCCGTTGCTATTGCTGCTGATCATTGCCGATGCCGGGTTCTGATTCAGCGTGGCTCGCCATCGAATCCGTAACCCATCGTTATGGGGATCGGATCGCGCTGGCGGACGTGTCGTTCACCGTGCGGCGCGGCGAGTTGTTCGGCCTGCTCGGCCCGAATGGCGGTGGCAAGACGACCCTGTTTCGGGTCCTGTGCACGCTCCTGCCGCCGTCCGCAGGTCGCGTCACGCTGGCCGGCAGGCCGGTGGACCGGCGAAAAATCGGGGTGGTTTTTCAGTCGCCGAGCCTCGACAAGAAACTGACCGTGCGGGAGAACCTGCTGCATCAGGGGCATCTTTACGGCTGGCGCGGCGCGGCGTTGCGGGCGCGGATCGCGGAGTTGCTGGAGCGGTTTCAGTTGGCCGACCGGGCCGGTGACCATGTGGAGAAACTCTCCGGTGGGTTGCGACGACGGGTCGAGTTGGCGAAGGGATTGTTGCATCGGCCGGCGGTGTTGTTGCTCGACGAGCCGAGCACGGGGCTGGATCCGCGGGCGCGGCGCGAGTTGGGCGAGTATCTGACGCAGTTGACCCGGCAGGACGGGGTGACAGTGGTGTTGACCACGCACATCATGGAAGAAGCCGACCGGTGTGATCGGCTGGCGATTCTGGATCGGGGCCGGTTGGTGGCGCTGGAAACACCGGCGGCGCTGAAGGAGCAGGTCGGCGGGGACGTGATCCGTGTCAGCGCCAACGTGCCGGAGTCGCTCCGCGCGCTGGTGCAGGCGAAATTCGGCGTCGCGGCGTCCGTGGTGGACGGGCGCGTGCGCATCGAGCGGGCGCGCGGGCACGAGTTTGTGCCGCAACTGGTCGAGGCGTTTCCCGGCGAAATCGAATCGGTCAGTTTGGGCAAACCCACCCTCGAAGATGTGTTCATCCATCTGACCGGCCACCGTTTTGCGTGAGGGGACTTGACAGACGAGGTTGCCGCCGGTCATCTAGCGGGTGTGAGTGAACTTTTGCATGAGGGATACTTCGTCGTCTTTCTGATCGTGGCGGCGGGGATTGTGCTCGGCAACCTGCGGGTGCGGGGATTTTCTCTCGATGTCTCGGCGGTGATTTTCGCGGCGCTGGTGTTCGGGCATTTTGGATTTACCGTCCCGGCCGATTTTCAGAAGCTGGGGTTGATTTTGTTCATTTACACCGTGGGCTTGCAGGCGGGGCCGGGATTTTTTGAATCGTTCCGCAGGTATGGGCGGCAACTGATTGTGTTGACGGTGGCGATGGTGGCGACGGCGGCGGTTCTGACGGTGGTGCTGGCGCGGGTTCTGGGGATTGATTCAACGCTGGCGGTGGGACTGTTTGCCGGGGCGTTGACGAGCACGCCGGGGTTGGCCGCCGCCATAGAAAGCACCCGTTCGCCGCTGGCCTCCATCGGGTACGGCGTGGCGTATCCGTTCGGGGTGGTGGGGGTGATTCTGTTTGTGCGGTTGTTGCCCCGGTTCTGTCGGGTGGATCTGCGCCAGAGCGAGGCGGACTACCTGCGCGAGACACGGGCGGACTTTCCCGAGTTGACCAACCGCAATTTCGTTGTCGAAAACGCCAACATCGTCGGCAAGACCATCGGCGAACTGGAACTGGGCAGCATGACCGGGGCGACGATTTCGCGGGTGATGCATGGTGGGGTGGCCATCACGCCCACCAAAGACACCGCCTTGCAGCACGGCGACGTGATCAAAGCGGTCGGGACGACAGCGGCGCTGGAGAAGGTGCGGCTGTTGGTCGGGCCGCCGACGGAGCGGGAGATCCCGCTGGCACAGGGGCACGAGGTGCGCTGGGTGTTGGTGACGAACAAGGAGGTGGTGGGGCGGTCGTTGGGCGAGTTGAATTTGTGGGCGCGGTACGACACCACGGTCACGCGGATCCGGCGCAGTGGCATTGACATCACGCCGACGGCCACGAGCGTGCTGCGGTTTGGCGACAAGCTGATGGTGGCGGGCCGGCAGGAGAACATGGCGCAAGTGACGCGGATTTTGGGCAACGACACCAAGCGGCTCTCCGAGACGGATTTTCTGCCGATCGCGCTGGGAATTGTCATCGGCGTGGTGCTCGGCAAGCTCGTCCTGCCGGTCGGCGGGTTGAAACTCTCGCTCGGGATGACCGGCGGTGTGCTGGTGGCGGGGTTGTTGTTGAGCCGGCTGGGGAAAACCGGGCCGGTGATTTGGAGTTTGTCGGGCTACGCCAACACGCTGTTGCGCGAACTGGGATTGTTGTTCTTTCTCGCCAGCGTCGGCACCGAAGCCGGGGCGCATCTGGTGGCGACGCTGGCCGAAAGCGGCGTGAAACTCTTCGCCGTTGGCGCCGTGCTGACGTTGGCGCCGATGATCGTCGGCGCGCTGATCGGGCAGTATCTGTTGCGGCTGAACTTTCTGACCCTGCTCGGCGTGACGACCGGGGCGATGACGAGCACGCCCGGCCTGGTGGCGATCACGCCGCTGACGGAATCCAACGCGCCCGCCGTCGGCTACGCGACGGTGTACCCGGCCGCACTGGTCTGCATGATCGTCTTCAGCCAGATCATCGCGCGCCTCTGACAACGTGTTGGGAGGATCGTTCCGCGTGTGGGCTTCTCCCGGCTGGCAGCTTTCCGCGTGGCCCGCCCATGGGTTTGGGCTTGGTTTTGGCGCTGTGGATGGGTAGGTTGCGGTGAAGGAGAATCGGATGGCGGCCCGTTCGGAGATTACACAGGCGCAGCGTTCGCCGTTGGTGCGGCAGTTTTCGGTGTTTCTGCAAAACAAGATCGGCGCGTTGCTGGAACTGACGCGCTTGTTGGGGCAGCACCATATTCACATTTGCGGTTTGTCGGTGGTGGACACGGCGGATTCGGCCGTGGTGCGGCTGGTGGTGGACGACCCCGACCGGTGTCATGACGTGCTGGCCGAGGCGGGGATTGCGGCGGCCGAATCGCAGGTGGTGGTGGCGGAGTTGCCGCATGGGCCGGAGAAGTTGGGAGAGGTCTTGCGGATTCTGGTGGCGGCGGAGGTGAATCTGCAATACACGTATTCGCTGATGATTCGACCGCACGACCGGGCGTTGCTGGCGTTGCATTGCGAGGACGCGGAGTACGCGCGCGATGTGTTGGTCCAGGGCGGCGTAACGGTGCTGGGTCAGAACGACATTTCGCGGTGATCATGGAAAAACCCGCGCCCATGGGATTGGCGATCGTGATCTGCGACCAGATCATCGAGGACAAGCTCACGCACAAGAAATCGTTGATTGGGATTTTCAATCAGATCGCGACGCCGACGTTTCCGTGCCGGCATCCGCGGATGGCGGTGTTTGTGTCGTTGACGGAAGGGCGGGGGGCGTACGCGGTGCGGTTGCGGATGGTGCATGAAGAGTCCGGCACCGGCATCGGGGAGGTGACCGGGCAGATTCAGTTTGCGGATGTGCACACGGTGGCGGAGCTGAATTTCGAGTTGTTGAACGTGACGTTTCCGCAACCGGGCTTGTACTCGATTGAGTTTTATTGCGATGACAGTCTGGTGCTGGAGCGGCGGTTTCAGGTCTTGCTGGTCAAGCCGCCCGCCTCGCCGTCCTGAATCACATGGCGAAGCTTTCGTTCAGCGGCAGGTCGCGGAACGTTTCGAAGTTTTGATACAGTTTGTCGGGGACGCTTTGCGTCAGGATCACGCGGCCCTGCGCGTCGCGCAACACGTAGAGGTAGCCGTAGTACTTGAAACCCCAGCGATAGCCCTGCTGGTCAAAACTGAGCTTGGCCGAGCCGGACTTGTACTCGACCGTCCCACGCACGGGCAGGTCAAAGGTTTTGCTTTCGCGCAGGATCAGTTGGTACTCACGATTGTTTTGGGCGCTGCGCGAGAACACGTACAGGTCGCCGGTCAGTTGCGGGTGGGCGCGGTTCAGTTCGCGGCTTTTGACGGCAATCTGCAACTGCACCAGTTGCGACCGGTCTTCGTCGTAGGCGTAGGTGCTGACGTTGCGTGTGTTCTTCTGCGGGACGATTTCCACGGCAATCAGCGGTTTGCCGGGCGACATGGGGGCCGGTGGGATCGGCGGCGTCGGTCGCGGAGCGACAACCGGGCCGGGCGGCGGGGCAGGGAGGTTGCCGACGGTCAGGGCGGAGTATTCGAAGTTGTGGAGTGTGACGCGGGCCGGATTGGTCGGGTCGAGCACCCACGTGTCGCCATTGACGAGAAACTTGTAGGCGTAGGTGCCCGGCTTGAGCGCGAGGCGGCCGGTCCACTTGCCGTCCGGCCCCTGGGTTAACGGGACCGGTTGCCCCTGGCTGAAGTCGCCGACCACGGCCACTTCACGGGCGAGCGAGTCGGCGTATTGGAACGTGACTTCCACTTTGTCCTGCGCCGCGAGTTGTCCCGCCAGCAGCAGACCCATGAACCACAGCCACCAAGTTCGCATCATGTCTCCTGTCGGCACGATGTGCCGACCGCGAAAGGATGTCAATCCAGCGTTCGGAGCAGTTCCGTCAACTCCGCGCGCGGTCCGTCGTGGTGCTGGGCGACGGCGAGGGCGAGGGCGTGAGTGAGAGTGTGGCGGGCGGCGATGGAGTCGTGCAGCGCCCATTGGCATTTGCCGAGGAGGATGTGGACAACCATCCAGTCGGGTTTCCGCGCCGCCAGTTCGCGGAGATGATCGGCGGCTTCGCGGTATTCGCCGGCGTCGTAGAGCGCCTGGGCGAGACTGAAGCGGGGCAGATCGTTTTGGGGAAACTGGGCGAGCCGTTCGCGGGCTTGGGCGATGCGCTGTTGACTCATGCGGCGGTTATATGGTTTTGTCGCGCGCGGTGAAAAGCAAGTTTTACGAGCCGGGCGCCGCGCGCGCGGAGCAGGTGCAACGGCTTTTTGCCGCGGTGGCCCGCCGCTATGATCGCTTGAACGATGTGATGACGCTCGGTTTGCACCGCCATTGGAAGCGGCGGGTGGTCGCGCTGGCCGGTGATCCGGCGTGGACGTTGGATGTGTGTTGCGGGACGGGCGATATCGCGCAGCGGTTTGCCGGGCGGGTGGTGGGGGTGGATTTCACGGCGGAGATGTTGCGCGTGGCGCAAGCCCGGTCGGCGCGGATTCCGTGGGTCCAGGCGGACGCATTGCGGCTGCCGTTTGCGGATGAATCGTTTGATGCGGTGACGGTCGGATATGGTTTGCGAAATCTGGCGGATGTGTCGGCCGGCCTGCGGGAGATGCATCGGGTTTTGCGACCGGGCGGGCGATTGGTGGCGTTGGATTTTGGCAAACCGGCCCGGGCGTGGTTGCGGCGGTTGTTCTTCGCCCACTTGCGGTTTCATCTGCCGTGGATGGGCCGGTGGTCGTGCGGCGATCCCGAGGCGTATTCGTACATCGTGGATTCGCTGGAGGCGTACCCCGCGCAGCGCGGCGTGTGCGAGTTGATGGTGGCCGCCGGGTATCGGGAGTGCGGGTTTGAAGAGTTTT
>CAZHLM010000084.1:9962-12483 GCA_964533295.1 uncultured Verrucomicrobiota bacterium | reverse complement strand
TTTGCACCGCGGCGCAGCCGATGGAGGCGGCTCGTTCGAGGGCGCGGTCCACCCCGCCCGCGATGGACATGTGTGCGCCCAACCATCGTTTCGGTGCTGGCATACCTTGTATTTGCTCTCGGGTGCGGTTAGAACCCGGTCATGCGGAAATGGCTGGTTCGCTTGGTGATTTTTGGCGCGGTCGTGACGGCCGGACTCTACGTCGCCCGCAACGCCCTGGCCCGTCGCGCGGCGGAAATCGGACTGCATGCCGCCACGGGATTGCCGGTCGAGATTGCCGCCACCGAGCTATCGCCGTTCGCCAGCCGGCTCGAGGTGCGCCAGATTCGACTCGGCAATCCGCCCGGCTTCTCGGAAACCCGGTTCGCCGAAATCTCCCGGATCTTCGTGGACTACCGGCTGCCCACACTGCTCACCGGCGATCATCATGTGCGGCAGATCATCCTTCGTGTGGATCACGTCTACCTTGTCAAAAACCAGCAAGGCGAACTCAATTACAAATCCCGGCGGGCCGCCACGACCACCACTGGCTCAAAACCCGCGACCCGGTATCGCTGCGATGAATTACACCTTCACCTCGGCCAGGTCACGATCAAAGATTTTTCCCGACCCAAACCCACCACGCGAACCTACACCCTCGATCTCGACCGTTCGTACTACGACATCACCGAAACCACCGACCTGTCCCGCCTCGTCCTCGCATCGCTGGCCGGCACCTTGCCTCTGCCGGAGCTGAAAACCTTCTGGGACAGCGCCTCAAAATCCGGTCAACAACTCTTCGACGCCATCAAGGGGGCGGTCCCCAAGTAGGATGCGTCTGCCGCACCGCTTCGTACAACACCACCGCCACCGCCGTCGCAAGATTCAAACTGCGAGCCTGAGGATTCAACATCGGAATCGTGATCGTCCGCTCCACGTTGGCCTCCAACAACGAGGCCGGTAACCCCGCCGTCTCCCGGCCAAATACGAGGTAGTCGCCCCACGCGTACCGGACAGCGGTGTAGGGTCGCCGCGACTTGGTGGTGGCGTAGTAAAAACGGTCATGGGAAGCGGCCGCCCGCAGCGCCGTCCAGCTATCCCAATACTTCCACGTCACCTGTTGCCAGTAATCCATCCCCGCCCGCTTCAACTCCCGATCCGTCAGCTTGAAGCCCAACGGCCCCACCAAGTGCAGCACCGCCCCGGTCGCCGCGCACAACCGCGCGACATTCCCCGTATTCGGCGGAATCTCCGGCTCCACCAACACCACGTTCATGGTCGTTTTCCTCCCGCGGTATCGCGCCTGCTTAACAACCACCTGATGATTCGAGCTTGTTTGCCAACCGTCATCCAAACGTCACACGCTGCGTCTAGCGATGGCTTGGCGTTGGTAACCCGGCGAGTCATTTGTCGTGATTAACATGGACTTATAACCGTTGTTTGTCGTACCACCAAGGGAAGCTGTAATGGGATTCTACAACTTAAAGTCGCAACCAGCCCTCACGTCGTCCTGCCGTCAGACCACACGAAATCGAGGATCTCTCCCAAGACCCCTGCCCGTTCTCAGTTTTGCAAAGCTCCTCCTTCTCGGTCTTCTGCTGACCGGCGGATTGCTTGCCCCGCACACCGCTCACGCCGCCGCGACCTCGCTGACCCTGATCTGGCAGGGCGTGGTCGGTGCCGACGGCTATAAAGTCGAACGCGCCTCCGCCAGCACCGGTCCTTGGAGCCAAATCGGCCAGACCGTCAGCAACGTCACTTCCTTCACCAACACCGGCCTGACACCCGCCACGGTGTACTACTACCGCGTCCGATCCTTCAACGAATTCGGCGACTCCGAACCCTCCGAAACCGTTGCCGGCACAACCTCCCCTGCCGCGCCCACTAACCTCACCGCCACCGCCGTCTCCTCCTCCCAGGTCAATCTCGCCTGGCAGAACAATTCCACCGGCCAGACCGCCGTCAAAGTCGAACGCGCCACCGCCAGCACCGGCCCGTGGTCGCAGATCGCTCTGCTCTCCGGCTCCGCCACCAGTTACGCCAATACCGGCCTCGCGGCTTCCACCCGTTACTACTACCGCGTCCGCGCCAGCAATGCCGGTGGGGATTCCGCCTACTCCGCCACCGCCAACGCCCAGACCTCGGCTCCGCCCGACACCACTGCGCCGTCCACTCCCACCGGCCTCGTCGCCACTGGCATCGCCACCAACCAGATCCGCCTGACCTGGAACCCCAGCACCGACACCGGCGGCAGCGGCCTCGCCGGCTACCGCGTCTATCGCAGCGGCACCTTGATCACCACCACCACCGCCACCAACTACACCGATGCCGGCCGTTCTCCCAACACCCAGTACTGCTACACCGTCGCCGCCTACGACAATGCCGGCAACTCCTCCGCCCAGACCGCTTCGGCCTGCGCCACCACCGTGCCTCTCCCGCCCAACGCCCCAACCGGCCTGACCGCCTCAGCCGTCTCCTCCAACCAGATCAATCTCGCCTGGCAGAACAATTCCACCGGCCAGACCGCCGTCAAAGTCGAACG
>CAZHLM010000084.1:0-9862 GCA_964533295.1 uncultured Verrucomicrobiota bacterium | reverse complement strand
GGAACCCCAGCACCGACACCGGCGGCAGCGGCCTCGCCGGCTACCGCGTCTATCGGGACGGAATGATCATCGCGAGCACGGCGTCCACCAGTTTCGTGGATACGAATCTAAAACCGGCGACGGAATATTGTTACGGGGTGGTAGCATACGACGCGGTTGGCAACAACTCATCGCAGGGCGCGAATGTTTGCGCGACGACTCTGCCACCGGCGGAGGGTGTGCTGCCCATGGCCGCCAAGTATGAGGGGTTGGTGTTGCATCCCACGAGTCCGACCCATGCGGACAGCGGAACGATTTCCGTCACCGTGCGCGCCGATGGATCCTGCTCGGCCAGCATCGGACTGGGAGGAACCCGGTTCACATTCAGCAGCCAGTTCAACACCCAGGGAACCAGTTCCGCGCAAATTCCGCGTTCGGGCACAACACCGTTGACCGTGAACCTGACCATCGAAGGCACGCACCGCGAGATCACGGGCACTGTGGCCGATGGCACGCGGACGGCCGAAGTTCTGGCGCCGCGACGATTTTGGAGTCGGGACCTGCCATGTCCGTGGGCGGGAACGTATCGGGTCAAGATCGCGCCGCCCGACGGCGGCTCGGCGGATCAGCCGGAGGGTTACGGCTACGGAACCCTCACCGTCCGCACCGATGGCGTGGCGGGTTTTGCGGGTTATCTGGCGGACGGCCAGCGGGTCTTCCGCACGGCGTTTCTTTCCGAGGAAGGTCACTTCCCTCTCTACACCCAGCTCTACCGACGCGGCGGGGCATGTGTGAGTTGGTTGACGGTTTCGCCAGACGGCCCGGTCACGGGTGTGCTCGACTGGTTCCGCCCGGCCGGCACGAGCGGGTTCTACACCAACGGCTTCGTCACCACGTGCGACGTGACCGGCGGCAACACCACCGCCGCGCTCGGTTTGACGGCGGCAGCCGAGGGAACGTCGTTGGAACTGACCCTCGGCGGGACGGAGTTCCCCGGCGGGATTACCCGCCAGTTCTGGGAAAGCGCCCAAGGACGGATCAGCACGGTGCCGAGCAGCGATCGCACGGTGACGATTCGCCTGCTGCGACGCTCGGGCGAATTCTACGGTTATCTGCGTCCGACAACCACCGGCCCGCTGTTGCGATTCCGCGGGATGCTGGACCTGACCGGCGCCACGGGCGACGGGTTCTATCTTGGTCCCACGAAAACCGGCTACGCCCACTTGCACACCGCGCCGTAAATGCCGGGCAACAGCGGGGTCGGCTACTCCTCTTCCAGCGCGGTGTCGTAGAATCTGACGATGTCGGTGCCGTCGGTTTCTTCCATGAACTTCATGGCGGTGCGCGGGTGCTGATTGAGATGGCCGGTGACCATATACGGGATCGCATAGCCCCACCGGAGTTTGGCGCGCAGGGGCTCGACGTGCTGTTGCAAGCATTCGAGAACGGGGCGGAGGTTGAATTTTGGGTTGTGGAGAAAACTCAGCAGCAGTTCCAGCGGACAATTGCCCGCGCCGCGGCCCAGGCCGCCGATGCTGGCATCGAGCATCGTCGCGCCGCGGATGATGGCTTCGATGGTGTTGGCGAAGGCGAGTTGGAGGTTGTTGTGGGTGTGAATGCCGATTTGTTTGCCGGCGGGAACGGCGAAGCGCTGAAACTTGTCCATGAACATCTGGATTTGCTCGCCGTAAAGCGTCCCGAAACTGTCCACGATGTAGAGCGTGCCAACCTCGGAGCGGGAAAGCTCTTCGAGGGCATGGTCGAATTCCCCGTCCGGCACGGTGGAGGCCGCCATGATGTTGATCGTGGTCTCGTAGCCTTTGTCGTGGGCGTCCTTGATCATATCGAGTGCGGTGGGGATTTGGTGGATGTAGGTGGCCACGCGCACCAGGTCCACGCAACTCTGCGCTTTCGGCAGAATGTCGGTGTGATAGTCGCAACGCTCGGCATCCGCCATCACGGAGATTTTCACGGTGGACTTTGTGTCGCCGACGATCCGCCGCATGTCGTCCTCCGTGCAAAATTTCCACGGCCCGTGCGCGGCGCGGCTGGCGAACTTGGCGGAAGCCTTGTACCCGATTTCCATGTAATCCACCCCGGCCTCGATGTCCGTCTGGTAAATCGCGCGCACAAACTCGGGACTAAACTGGTGGTTGTTCATCAACCCGCCGTCGCGGATGGTGCAGTCGAGGACTTTGATTTCGGGCCGGTAACCGAGCCAGCCTTTCCAGCCGGTCGGTGCGGATGGCGTGTTCATGGCAGCGCGAGAGTAGAAAGGCGGCGCCCGACTTGCAACCCGGAAGGTGCCACCCCGCCTACCAGCCAAACAACCGCGCGGCGTTGGCCGAGGTTTGGCGCGCCACCTCGGCCACCGGCACACCTTTCAACTCCGCCAAGACTGCCGCTGTCGCCGGCAGGTACGCAGGTTCGTTGCGTTTTCCCCGATGCGGCACTGGCGCGAGATACGGCGCGTCTGTTTCGAGCATCACATGCTCCAGCGCCACCTGCCGGGCCACGTCGCGCAACGGCTCGGCGTTCTTGAAGGTCAGAATACCGGAAAAACTGATGAGCAGCCCCAGTTCCACGCATTCCGCCGCCAGCCGGCCATCTCCGCCAAAACAGTGCATCACGCCCCACGGTCGAAACCCCGGTGCGTGGGCGCGCAGGATTTCCATCAAGTCACCCTCCGCCGACCGATGGTGAATGACCACCGGCTTGCGGAGTTCCTTCGCCAGCTCAAGCTGCGCCCAGAACAAATCTTTCTGCGCCTGTTGATGCTCGCGCCCCCGGTAGTAATCCAATCCGGTCTCGCCAATGGCCACGACGTTGGGATCCGCCGCCAGCGCGCGGATTTCTTTCAGGTCACACAACGTGACATCCGGCACGTAGCCGGGGTGCAGCCCCACGCTGGCCAACACATTCTCAAACCGGTGCGCAATCGCCAGCGTCGCCCGCGACGTTTCCACATCGCAACCGATGCTAACGATGCGGGTGACGCCGGCCGCGGCGGCGCGTCGCAACACGTCCGGCAGGTCCGCAGCGAAATCGTCGAACACCAAATGGGCGTGCGTATCGGTGAACATAGTGCTTGAAATGGCCGGCGGCCTTGTTTACCACACCCCTCAACCACAACCAACGGAGGATTTGATCATGGGCAGACCCGTCACTCTTTTTACCGGCCAGTGGGCCGATCTGACATTCGACACGATGTGCGCCAAAGCCAAAAGCTTCGGCTACGACGGCATCGAACTCGCCTGCTGGGGCGACCACTTCGACGTGGATCAGGCGGTGGCCGACAAAAATTACTGCAAGAAACGTTGGGACATTCTCGGCGACCATGGCCTGACCGCGTTCGCCATCTCCAGCCACCTCGTCGGCCAGGCGATCTGCGACAACATTGACGCCCGCCATCAAGCAATCCTTCCGCCCGATGTCTGGGGCAACGGCGAACCGGAAGGCGTCCGCAAACGCGCCGCCGAAAAAATGATTAAGACGGCTCAGGCGGCGCGAAATTTCCTCGATGCCAAGCCGGCCAGTCTCGGCGGCAAGAAAGGCGCCCCCGCGGTGGTCAACGGTTTCACCGGCTCCTCGATCTGGCACTCGATTTACGCCTTCCCGCCCACCAGCGCGGAGTACTGGCAGAAAGGGTTCGATGATTTCGCAAAACGCTTCCGCCCCATCTTGAAAGCGTTCGATGAACTAAACGTCAACTTCGGTCTCGAGGTCCACCCCACCGAGATCGCCTTCGACATCGCCTCCGCCCAACAGGCGCTCAAGGCCGTGAAAAATCACAAGCGATTTGGATTCAACTACGACCCGTCCCACCTTGGCTATCAGGGTGTGGACTACGTGAAATTCATCCGCACGTTTGGCGACCGGATTTTCCACGTCCACATGAAAGATGTCTGGTGGGGCCACGGCGACGGCACGGTCGGTGTGTTTGGCGGCCACGTCAGCTTCGGCGACCCGCGCCGCTACTGGGATTTCCGCAGCCTCGGCCACGGCGACATCCGCTTCGAAGACATCATCGTCGCCCTCAACGACGTCGGGTATCAAGGCCCGCTCAGTGTCGAATGGGAGGATGGCCGGATGGATCGCGAACACGGCGCCGCCGAAGCCGCCGCCTTCGTGAAACGGATTGATTTCAAACCCAGCGCCGCCGCCTTCGACGCCGCCTTCGAAAAGAAAAATTAACAACCGGCCAAGCCGCCACGATTCAGTGGAAACGCGGCCGCCCCTCACCCTACCCCTCTCCCCGCACGCGGAGAGAGGGAAACCGGTGTGAAAATTCGACGCCTCCTTCCATAATCTCGCTTGGATGCGCAAAGTAAATTCCCTCTCCCCATTTGATGGGGAGAGGGTCAGGGTGAGGGGCTCCCCGTGTCTACTGCGTCATTCCGGGTTAGAGCTGTTTGACTTCGGTGACCAGCGCGGTCAGGGAGGCTTTGGCGTCGCCGAACAGCATCGAGGTTTTCTCGCTGTAAAACAGCTCGTTATCAATGCCGGCAAAACCGGGGTTGAGACTGCGTTTCATGAAGATGACCTGCCGGGCTTTGTCCACGTCCAGAATCGGCATCCCGTAAAGCGGGCTGTTCGGCGTGTTGCGCGCGGCGGGATTGACGACGTCGTTGGCGCCCACCACGAGTACGACATCCGTGCGCTCGAAATGCGGGTTGATCGCGTCCATGTCGTAAAGTTTGTCGTAGGCGACGTTGGCCTCCGCCAGCAGGACGTTCATGTGTCCGGGCATCCGCCCGGCGACCGGATGGATGCCGTATTTCACATCCACGCCACGCTTCTCCAGCAGGTCGGCCAGTTCGCGAACCTGATGCTGCGCTTGCGCCACCGCCAAGCCGTAGCCGGGCACCACGACAACCGATTCTGCATACGCCAGCAACGCCGCGGCGTCCTCGGGCTGGATGGATTTGACGTGGCCGCCTTTGGCGCCCCCGGCTGCGGCCGGCCCGCTGACGGTCGCGCCGACGCCGCCGAAGAGCACGTTGGCCAGCGACCGGTTCATCGCCTTGCACATGATTTGCGTGAGGATAATGCCCGACGCGCCCACCAGCGCGCCGGTAATGATCAGCCCGTGGTTGCCAATGACGAAGCCGGTCAAGGCCGCCGCGATCCCGGAGTAGGAATTGAGCAAACAAATCACCACCGGCATGTCCGCGCCCCCGATCGGAATCACGAGCAACACCCCCAGCACCAACGCGAGCACGTTCAACAGCAGAAACAATCCGCCCGAGGTCTGATCATGCGTCAGGTAGCCGGCCAGCGCCAGAATCCCCAGCAGCAAGACCAGATTCAGCACATGCTGGCCCTTGAACAAGATCGGCCGGCCGCTGATGATCTCCTGCAACTTGCCGGCCGCCACGAGGCTGCCGGAAAACGTCACCGCTCCGACCAGTGTGCTGGCGTAGATGCTGACCCCGGTCGCCACCGGAAACTCAAAACCCGGCAACGCCAGCCGGTGCCATTCGCCCGCCGCCACCAGCGCCGAGGCGCCGCCGCCGAAACCGTTCAGGATCGCCACCATCTGCGGCATGGCGGTCATTTTCACCGCTTGCGCCATCCAGGCGCCCAGCGCCGCGCCGACCACCCCGCCGAGCAGGATCAGTTTGAAACTGACGATGTGTTGATCCAGCAGCGTCACCACAATCGCCAGCAACATCCCGATCGCCGACAGTCCGTTGCCCTGCCGGGCCGTGGCGGGCGCGGACATCCATTTGAAGCCGATCACGAAACAGACCGCCACGATCAGATAAACCAGTTCGACCAGCCACGTCATGATTTTTTCTCAGCGTCCGGCTTGGTTTTGAACATCTTCAACATCCGGTGCGTCACCAGATAGCCGCCCACGACGTTGATCATCGCCAGCGCCACGGCGATCGTGCCCAGGATGGCAGCCAGGCGGGTCGCGCCCCAACCCGACACGATCATCGCGCCGATCACCGTGATGCCGGAAATTGCATTCGACCCCGACATCAACGGCGTGTGCAACAAGGCCGGCACCTTTTTGATCACCTCCACGCCCAACAGCGTGGCCAGCACGAAAATGACCACCAGCGTCATCCACGTCTCGCTCACGATTGCCGCACCTTTCCGGCGTGGGTCACGCACACGCCCTGAATGATTTCGTCCGAGAAGTCCAGGTTCATCTTCCCCTCCTTGACGATCAACCGCACCAGCTCGCTGACGTTGCGGGCGTACAACTGGCTGGCGTGCGTCGGCATCGTGCTCGGAACGTTCAGCGGCCCGAACACCCAGACGCCGTGATGATTCACATCCTGGCCGGGCCGGGTCAGTTCGCAATTCCCACCGGCTTCCGCCGCCAAATCCACAATCACCGATCCCGGCCGCATCCCCTCGACCGTTGCGCGCGTGATCAACTTCGGCGCGGGCTTGCCGGGAATCAACGCCGTCGTGATGACCACATCGAACTCCTTCGTCTTTTCCGCCAGCCACGCTTGTTGCCGGGCCTTGTCCTCCGCGGACAGTTCCTTTGCGTACCCGCCCTTGTCCTCGGTCTCTTTCGTCGTCAGTTGAAACTCCAGAAACTTCGCCCCGAGACTTTCGACCTGTTCTTTGACCGCCGGCCGGACATCGTAGCCCCAGACCGTGGCCCCGAGCCGCCGCGCCGTCGCGATCGCCTGCAGGCCGGCCACGCCGGCCCCCAGCACCAACACCTTCGCCGGCGGAATCGTGCCGGCCGCCGTCATCAACATCGGGAAATACTTGCTCAACCGTTCTGCCGCGAACAACACCGCCTTGTAGCCGGCCACCGACGCCTGCGAGGACAACACGTCCATCTTCTGCGCGCGGCTGATCCGCGGCACCACCTCCAGCGCCAGCCCGGTAACGTTCCGCGCCGCCAGTTGCGGCAACAACTCCCCGCTGCTGGCCGGCTGCAACAACCCGATCAACACCGCCCCCTCCCGCAACCGGCCCACCTCGCCAGCGGTCGGCTTCTGAACCTTCAACACGATGTCCGCCGTCCACGCCTCCGGGCCGACCTGCGCGCCGGCCTGCTGGTAGTCCGCGTCGCGGAAATATGCCGACTCACCCGCGCCCGGCTCGATCGTCACCATCACACCGCTTTTGACCAGCGCCGCCACGGCGTCCGGCACCAACGCAACCCGCCGTTCTCCGGCGGCAGTTTCCTTTGGGACTCCAATCCTCATCGGCATCGGCGCGCGCTATAACAGAGCCTCCCCCGCCCTGTCACTTCTTTTCCCGCGCCTGCAGAATGGCTGCGACGCGGGCCTGCCACTCCTGCGCCCGGGCCGTTTCCCCACCGGCTTCGTACAGGCGCGCCAGTTTGCCCGCAACCCGCACCACCGCCATGTCCGCCAACCGCTGGTCCAACGCCGTCCGGTAGGCCGCGATGGCCGACTCGGTGCGACGGTCGGCCACGCAGAGATCGCCGAATTTTTCCCAGAGCACCGGGCTGGCCAGCGCCACCGCCTGTTGCCGGCACAACTCCCGCCCCTCCGCGTCCCGTCCGATGGAAAGCAGCATGTTGACCTTGCGCAGATACGCCCATTCCAACGCCGCGTCCCCCGCCGTCGTCAACCGCGCAATCTGCTCGTCCATCGGCACGGAAAACGGCCGGTACAACGGATCGCCCACAAACGTCGTCTGCCAGCTCAACACCGGCACGCTCGCATACGCCGCCTCCAAAAACGTCGCGCCCGCCAACAGCCGCCGGAAAAACACATTCACGTGCGGCGTCAGCGCCAAGTACGGCTCGTACACGTTGCCCATCGTCGCCGCCGCGCCCTTCGCCAGCAACGGCCCGACCCAATACAACGTTTTCGTCCGCACACTGGCGCCGCTGGCCGAATGGATGTGATAGGCCAGCGCACCGGGCTGAAACCGGAAATCCTCGCGCGTGAACGGTCCCGTCACGTGATGCGCGTACCAACCGGCATAGACCGCCACGTCGGTCAGCGGCGCCGTGACCGGCCACGTCTCCGGTCGCTCATCCAACTCAGTTTCAAATCCGACCTCGCGAAAGGCCTCTGCCGCGTCGCGAATCCAGTCATCGCCCACCTTGTAACCGGCCTCCTCGATGCGGCGGATGTCAAAACACGCCCGGCCGTGCAACCCGAACCGTTCCACCCGCAACGCATCCGTCACCATCCGCCGCACCGTGGCCGGGTCCGGCCCGTCCAGACGCCCCACCAGCACCGGCCGCGTCCCCGCCGGCGCTTGAAACCACGGATTGCGAATCACACCGGTCGCCGGGGACCTCGCGTCGAGCAACTGCGCCGCCAGCTCGCTTTCTACCGACGCGTGATTCAGCGCGAACTGCGGCGGCGCCTCCACCTGATCACGCAGATTCGGATCCTGCTCGATCCGCAACGGCACGCCGTACATCAACACCACATACTCCACCCCGGCCGGCAACTGCGACCGCAGCGGCGTCAGAACCCCCTCCGTGAACTCCCGCCGCGTAATCGTTTCCACCGGCCGCACACTCAGCCGGTACACCCGCTCGGCCGGTATCCCGCGCTGCCCGGCATAAAACTCCGCCAATTCCCTGCTGGCCGGCTCCTGATCATTGAAGAAAATGGCCACCCGGTCGTTCGCCGTGACCGCCCCCGTGACCAACCAGAGACTAAGAATGCCTGACAAAACTCCTTGTGGGAGCGGGCTACCGCCCGCGACTGTCTCGCAAACCCCGGTGGGCCGAGCGTCCGCGCGAGGCGGGGCGTGACACTCCACTCGCGGGGACGCTCGCGCCACCGAGCGCGCCACCGGCCGCGCCCAGAAGAGCGCTCCCACAACAGAAGCTGCGGTTTTGTTCAGCGCTCTAAACAACCATCTGCAAACCGTCATACGCCAGCCGCACCCCCTCCGGTAAGGTTGCCTCCACCTCGGCGTGATCCACCTCGTGACACACATGCGTCAGCCACGTCCGCTGCGCTCGGGTCGCCTGCGCCACCGCGACCGCCTGCGCGATCGTCAGGTGCGTCGGGTGCTCACGATGTCGCAACCCGTCCACGATCAACACCGGAATGCCCCGCGCGGCTTCGACCACGGCCGGTGGCACCGCGCTGCAATCCGTCCAATAGGCCACCGAGCCGTTGATGACAAAGCCGAGCACCTCGACCCAACCGTGGGGCAGGACCACCGGCAGAAACTGCAAATCTCCGATCGCAAACGACACGCCCGGCGTCACCTCCTGCAACCGAAAACACGGCAGACTCGGCCACCGCGGTTTGTCCGTGCATGCATACGCAAAAATCCGCCGCACATCGCCCAACGCCTCCGCCGCGCCAAACACCGGCATGGGTTGACCGCTCGCCTGCGTGAACACCCGCACCTCATCCAACCCCAGCACATGATCGGCGTGCGTATGCGTCAACACCACGGCGTCGAGCTTCCGTAGCCCGACCCGCAACGCCTGCGTCCGCAAATCCGGCGTCGCATCCACCAACACCGTCGTCGTCACCGTCTCGATTAGGATCGAGGGGCGCAATCGCTGATTGCGCGGGTCCGTCGAGCGACACACCGCGCAGTCGCATGCCATCATCGGCACCCCGTGACTGGTTCCCGTCCCCAAAAACGTGACCCGCATCGCGCCGCATCATGCGGAACAAACCCACCCTGGTCAATGAGCTTCCCGCCCGGCCACCCGAAAACACTCCGTGTGAGAGCGGGCTTCCGCCCGCGACGTTCTCGGAAACGCCGGTGGGCCGAGCGTCCTCGCGAGCCGGGGCGTGACCCTCCGCTCGCGGGGACGCTCGCGCCACCGGTTGTGGCACCGGTCGCGCCCGGAAGAGCGCTCCCCACAACAGCAGCTTCGGTTTTCTCGGAAACGCCGGTGGGCCGAGCGTCCCCACGAGGCGGGGCGTGACACTCCGCTCGCGGGGAC
>CAZHLM010000083.1:0-12878 GCA_964533295.1 uncultured Verrucomicrobiota bacterium | reverse complement strand
GACGCTCGGCCCACCGGCGTTTCCGAGACAGTCGCGGGCGGAAGCCCGCTCCCACCAGGAGTTTTGTTAGGCGCTCTTAACCGCGAGCCAGTTGGGGTGAACGTCACGGTTTTGCGCGACCGCCATCAACGCGATGCCCACGGCTGGACTCAAGCGGGGCTATTGGACGACGGGGAGGCCGCGGCGATTGCGTTGGGACAGCAAACTCGGGCCGATTGGCTCCTGACGGATGACGCGGCCGGTCGGTTGTTTGCCCAAGCGTTGGGCTTGGAAGTGCATGGCTCGCTGGGGGTGTTGTTGTGGGCAGCGGGGAAAAATTTCATCACCCCGGTCGAGGCCAGAGCTTGCCTCGACGGCTTGGCGAACTCCACGTTGCGGGTTTCCCCGCGCATCCTGAAGGATGCCCGGACAGCGTTTGAGGAATTGATCCCGTGAGCGACGTGAACGACGCCCCGATCATCCAGGCGGAGCATCTGACGAAGGTGTTTCGGGATTTTTGGCGGCGGCCGAAGGTGCGGGCGGTGCGGGATGTTTCGTTCGAGGTGCGCCCGGGTGAGGTGTTCGGGTTGTTGGGGCCGAACGGGTCGGGCAAGAGCACGACGTTGAAGATGGTGTTGGGGTTGTTGCATCCGACCGGCGGGGTGTTGCGGGTGTTGGGGCAGTCGCCGCGCGAGGTGAAGATCAAGGCGCGGATCGGGTATGTGCCGGAGGAATCGTATTTGTACCCGTATCTGACGTGCGAGGAGACGTTGAACTTTTACGGGACGCTCTTCGATTTGAATGCCGGTGAGCGGCGGACGCGGATCGAGCAGTTGCTGGAGATGATCGGGTTGCAGCACGCGCGGCGGCGGACGGTCGGGGAGTTTTCGAAGGGGATGGCGCGGCGGATCGGGTTGGCGCAGGCGTTGATCAACGATCCGGACCTGATCATTCTCGATGAACCGACGTCCGGTCTCGACCCGCTCGGTTGCCGGCAGGTGAAGGACTTGATTGTGGCGCTGGCCAAGCGCGGGAAGACGGTGGTGTTGTCGTCGCATTTGCTGGCGGATGTGGAGGACATCTGTGATCGGGTCGCCATCTTATATAATGGGCAGATTCAGGCGCAGGGGCCGATCCACGAACTGCTCGAAGAACGCGAACGCTACCGGCTGACGTTGCCGCACGATCTGCCGGCGGAGGTGCTGCAGCGGGTGCTGGCTGCGGTCCGCGCCGAACTGGGAGCGGAGCCGGCGGTGGATCATCCGCGGCGGGATTTGGAGCAGTTCTTCATTGAGGTGGTCGAGAAGGCGCGGCGCGAGGCAAGCGAGGCGTCGGGCGTGGGACCGTCGCCGGGGGTGGCGGCGTATTTGCGGGACCAAGCGTCGCCGGTCGGCAGCCGTGAGCTGTCCGCCGAAGAACGGCAGCAGGCGGCGGATGAGACGTTGAAGAAGTTGCTATGAAGCCGGTCCTGGCGATAGCGTGGATGGCGGTGCGCAGCGCGGTGCGGTCGCGCGTGGTGGGGGTGTTGCTGGGGTTGCTGTTTCTGGCGATCATCGGGTTGCCGCTGACGGTGAAGAGCGATGGGACGTTGGCCGGGGAGGTGCAGGTGCGGTTGACGTACACGCTGGGGGCGGTGTTGATCATTCTTTCCATCGCGACGTGGTGGGCGGGGTGCGCGGCGGTGTCGAGCGAGGTGCAGGCGAAACAGATTCAGTTGGTGCTGACGAAGCCGGTGGGGCGCGGGGCGGTGTGGCTGGGGAAATGGCTGGGGCTGGTGGCGTTGAACGCGGCGTTGCTGGCGGTCAGCGGCGCGGCGATTTACGGGATGATTCGGTGGAAGATGGATCCGGACCGGCTGACGGAGGCGCAGCGGCGGGAGTTGCGGGAGCAGATTTTGGTGGCGCGTTGGTCGGTGGGGCCGCAGCCGCTCGACGTGACGGCGGAGGCGCGGCGGATTTTTGAGGAGCAACAGCAGGCGGGGGCGTTGCCGGCGAATCAGCCGGTCGAACAGGTGGTGCGGGCGATCGAGGAATCGTTGGTGCGGGCGGCGCACACGGTGCCGCCGGGGTACAAGCGGACGTGGGTGTTTGAGTTGCCGGCAACGCCGGTGGGGGAGCGGCCGGTGGTGTTGCGCTACAAGTTCAGTTCGTCGGAGGTGACGAAGGGGACGCTGGTGCGGGGGTTGTGGTTGGTGGGGCCGGTGGGGAAAGCGGACCGGTTTGAGTTGGAGCAGGTGAACGCGACGGACGGTGCGCATGCGGTGGCGATTCCGGTCAGCGCGTTTGGCGGGAGCCGGCAGGTGGCGGTGGAATATGCAAACATCAACCCGTTGCCGGTCGCGGTGTTGTTTGAGCCGAAGGGCGGGATCGAGTTGCAGCCGTATGCCGGGAGTTTCGAGGGGAACCTGGCGCGGGCGCTGATGTTGGCGTGGGTGCAACTGGCGTTTGTCGGCGCGGTGGCCGTGGCGGCGGGGACGTTGTTGTCGCTGCCGGTGGCGGCGCTGGTGACCGGGTACATATTGTTGCTGGTGAAAGCCGGCGATTACGTGGCGATGCTGGCGACGGAGCGGGGCACATTTTTTTCGGGCGCCACGCAGGGTCAGCCCGGGGAGAGCGCGCTGGACTGGGTGCTGCGGCAAGTGTTGTGGGTCGAGGGCGCGCTGGTGCAGCCGTTGCAGGGGCCGAATGTGCTGGAGTATCTGACAGCCGGTCGGGCGCTGGAATGGAGCGCGGTGGCGGGGGCGTTTTTGATCAAGGTCGTGATCTACTCCGGTATGTGTGCGGCGGTGACGACGTTCTTGTTTAATCGGCGCGAAATCGCTTTGCCGATGGAATGATGAAGACGGTGTTTCTCGTGCTGGTGGCGTTGGGCAGCTTGTGGCTGGCGGGGCGGCAGCACGGGCCGTTGTTGCAGATGCGGCGGGAGTACCGGCTGAACTGGGAGGAGCCGTTGGAGAATTCGCCGCCGCTGGTCGGTTTCACGACCGTTGCGCTGGGCGGGTTTCGGGGGATCATCGCGGATGTGCTGTGGTTGCGGGCGTCGAAGTTGCAGGAGGAGAAAAAGTATTTCGAGTTGGTGCAGTTGGCGGACTGGATCACGAAGCTGGAGCCGCGGTTCGCGCTGGTCTGGGCGTTTCACGGCTGGAACATGGCGTACAACATCAGCGTGTTGCTCGACGATCCCGCCGATCGCTGGCGGTGGGTGAAACACGGGATGGAACTGATGCGCGATCAGGGATTGTTTTACAATCCGGGCGACGCCCAGTTGCATCGGGAGCTGGGTTGGATTTTCCAGCACAAGATGGGGAACATCCTCGACCAGGCCCACGGATTCTACAAGCGGGCGTGGGCGGAGGAGATGGCGGCGTTGTTTGACGGGCCGCGACCGGATTTTGCGTGGACGCGGGCGCATCCGGACGATCCGCGGGTCAAACGCCTGCGCGAGCAGTACAAGCTCGATCCGGAATTGATGAAGGCGGTGGAGGCGCAGTACGGGCCGTTGGACTGGCGGTTGCCGCCGGCGCACGCGATTTACTGGGCGTACCGCGGACGGCCGTATGCCCGGGGGTTCGACCTGGTGCAGATCGACCGGATGATTTTTCAATCCATGCAGGACAATTTCTGGTCGGGGCGGTTGGTGGTGGAGCCGGCGGAGAACATTTTCACGCCCGCGCCCAATCCGGACGCGTTCGCAACAGTCAACGCGGCATATCAGGCGGCGCGGGCGGCCCACCCGGAGGAGACCAGCATTCAGAGTGCGCACCGGAATTTTTTGAAGGACGCGATTTTGGTTTTGTATCTGCATCATTACACCCGCCAGGCGCGGGACGCTTTTGAGCGGATGCGGGAGCAGTATCCCGATGCGACGAGCGCGCGGAGTTTCGAGGTGTTTGTGCGCGGGGAATTTCGCGCGCAGGTGCGGGACATGAGCCAGCGGGAGGCGTTGGCGATGGTGGAGGGGTTGCTGGGGCAGGCGGCGCAGTGGCTGGTGATTGGGGAAGAGGACCGCTGGCGGGGAGCGTACCTGGCGGCGCGTTACTGCTGGCAGGAGTATATGAAAGCGCGGACGGACCCGGCCTTGGTGGAACGCACGGGTTTGCCTCCGTTGGCGGTGTTGTGGCAGCAGGCGCGTGACCGCGCGGCGGCGCGCGCGCGAACGGCCGCGGCGAAGGCGCGGTTGGCCGAGGCTGGTGAGGCCGCGGCGCCGGCGGAGGAATGAGCCGAAAGTAGTTGAAAACTTTGGTTGCAAAGCCGTTGACGGTCGTGTTAATCCTCAACTGCGCAAGGTGCAGGCGAAGACGGAGGAAGAGCGATTTTATGAAAATGGCACGATGGCCACGTTTGCTGTCACTGGTTCTGGGGGTTGTCTGGGGAGTGGGTGTTGCCGATGGATTTGCCCAAACCAACCGCACGAACAAAGTTCTGATTTATCCCAACGCGACGGATTCGATCCGGGATTTGAAGGCCCGCGGTGTGACCAATGTCCGCGATTACGGTTCGTATTGGTTGGCGGAGGCGACCGACACGCAGGTGGCGGCGTTGCAGGCGCGGCTGGGCGACCGGCTCACCAAGGCCAATTATCTTAACGTCATCGAGTTGCAGACCAAGGCGCTCGACACCACAACCACCCCGGCGGTGGAGCCGACCGTCGTCAGCGGGCGGCAGTTTTATCTGGTGCAATTTGCCGGGCCGATTTTGCCGGCGTGGGTGGAGGAATTGAAACGGGCCGGGGCGAACATCGTCAGTTACATTCCAAACAATGCCTACCTCGTGCGGCTCGACAGCGCGGCGGCGGCGAAGATTCGCCTCCAGTTGGCGCCGCGCGGCCCGATTCAATGGATCGGCGATTACCAGCCCGGGTACAAGATTTCGCAATCGCTGCAGAACGCGGCCGGAGAGATGGCGGTGCGGATCGCGGTTCTGAAGGGCGACGCGGCCAGCCTGAGTCAGATCAGGGCGCTGGCGCTGGCGGAAATCAAACCCGCCCAGCAGTTGCGGCAGGAAACGATTTTGTATCTGCGCGTCAACGCCGTCGCCATCCCCGCGCTGGCCGCGCGTTCGGATGTGCTGCGCATCGAGCCGGTGCCGCAGTATCGGCGGTTGGACGAGAAAGCCAGTCTGATTACCGCCACCTTCACCAACGTCGTGCCCGGTCATGCGCCGACGCCGGGGGATGATTATATCAACTGGCTGCTTGGTCTGGGTTTTTCCGCGGAAGGCGAAGATTATCCCATCGTGGACGTGGCGGATTCGGGATTGGACAAGGCGCACCCGATTCTCGGATCGCTCTATCCGATCCATCCCGATTTTTATGAGATTCCCGTTCCGACCGTGCAATTCATGATCCAGAGCACGGTGGATGAACTCGCGGCCCAGTCGTTGAACCGGACCGCCCGCGTGGCGTACAGGTTCACGGGAGATGACACGGATGGCCACGGCACGCTGGTCGCCTCGGTCGTGGCGGGGGCGGGCGACAGTGTCAGCGAGGCCCTTGACGTGTACACTCGCAATCAGTCGGAGGTTTGCACCAGCAATCTCATTTATTGCGGTTTCAATCCGGTCACGGGCGACATTGTTTGCTTGACCAACCAGCCATTGCCGGGAGTGGACCCGGTGGTGGAGGTCAGTTGCACGAATACTTGCGAAGTGCTCGTCAACGACCCCGCGGGGCCGATTGACGTGGAGAAAACGGATGATGACGGTTTCCGTTACGGGACGGGGATTAATCCGTTTGGTCGTGTCGGAGCCAGTTTCGGCGGAGCCGAACCGGGATTTCTCGGTCCCGAACTGGCCATCGGCAACGCGTACATCGGGCGCGCGCGGATTAGCAACAACAGTTGGGGCCAGGCACCGGTTGTGATCGGGCTGAACGACGGAGTGTATGATCTCGACGCGATGATGTACGACTCGCTCGTGCGCGACGCGATTCAACTCGGCCAGACCAACAACATCGTCAATCCCGGCCTCACCAACAACATTCCCGGCCCTGCTCCGTTGAATCAGGAAATGATCATCGTCTTTGCCGGCGGCAACGCCAACGGCGCCAGCGCCGGCGGCGGATTCGCCGATGTTCTGGTCACGCCACCGGCCACGGCCAAGAACATCATCGCGGTCGGCGCGACGGAAAACGTCCGGCCCGACGATGGTTGTTTGCCCTTCGAATCCGACCAGGACGAGTCGCTGGACATCTCCTATTTCAGTTCCTTCGGTCCCACCCGCGACGGGAGGTTTCGGCCGGATATCGTCGCGCCGGGCGCTTCGATTTACGCGGCCAAATCGCAGGCCACGTACGTGCCCGTGACCAGTTTTGGTCCCGACCCGCTGGCGCCGGAAGATCCGTGCGGCGGCAATGCCGTGGAAGTGGATCTCTACTCGGATTTGTACGAGTGCGTCTCGGGCACCAGCTTTGCCGCGCCGGCCGTGGCGGGCGCGTCCCAGTTGCTCTGGTGGTGGTTCCGCAACGAGTTGGGGATGCTGCCGCCCAGCCCGGCGGCGACCAAAGCCTATCTGATGAATTCCGCGCGGTACCTGCCGTCGCAGAACCCGTTGTTCCCGGGCGCGCTCGATACGCTGCCGTCGTCGGCGCAGGGGATGGGGATGCTGGATTTGGAACGGATGTTTGACCGCGTCTCGCGTGTGGTTCGCGATCAAAGCACGCCGCGCGCGCTGGATACCGGTTTGATCACCACGAATCCCGTGCCCCAACAGACCTACTTCACTCGCACCGGCCAGAGCTACGAACTGGAGGGATTGGTGGCCAGCAACGACCGGCCCTTCCGTGTGACGCTGGCGTGGACGGATGCGCCGGCCGAGCCGAACAGCTTTGTCAACCTCGTCAACAACCTCGAACTGGAAGTCACCATCGGTGGCAAGCTCTACAAGGGCAACGTCTTCGTCGGCGGCGATTCGCACTCCGCGCCGCAGGCGGCGTTTGACGACGTGAACAATGTCGAGAGCGTCTTCCTGCCGGCCGGTGGCGCGGTCACGTCGGGCGCGCCGTACAAGGTAGTGGTGCGCGCCTTCAACATTGCCGGCGATGGCGTCCCGAATGTCGGCCCGGATCTCGACCAGGATTTCGCGCTGGTGGTATACAACTCCCAGACCAACGAACCGCCGTCGGACGCGCCCAATCTCACCACCAACGACGTCTGCCAGACCGCGTGGGACATCAGCTCGTTCCCGGCGGTGATCACCAACACGATCAACAAGACCGATTACAATAACAATCATCCCAGTCCCTCAGCGGCGCGGGGCGGTGTGGAGGCGTTCTTCAAGATCGAAACGCCGACGCCCGGCACGACCTTCAGCATCACCACCGCCGGCAGCGCGTTCAGCCCGGTGCTGTCCGTCTGGCGCGTGCAAACGGTGCCGCAGACCGTGTTTATCAGCGGCAAGTGCGGCGCGCTGATCGAAGTGATTTCCACCAACGCGGCCGGCAACGGCAACTCGGCGCTCAGCTTCACCGCCGATGGCTCGAACACCTATTTCATCGTCGCCGAACCGTTCAACAACGGCAACGGCGGCCGGCTCGTCCTGAACCTCAACGCCAGCGCCCCGCTGATCAGCGCTTCGCCGGCTCTGCTCGACTTTGGCGAAGTCATGGCCGGCTTGGTCAGCGAGACCAAGACGGTGACCTTCCAGAACAACTCGTCGGTCAACGTGTACGTCGCGGACGTTTCGGTCACGGGTGATTTTGCCGTGGATGCCGACGCCTGCACCGGCAGCCTGATTCCGCCGGGCGGCACCTGCACGATTCGCGTCGTCTTCGCGCCGACGACCACAGGCCCGCTGACCGGGCAACTAATCATTACCGATGACGCCACCGGCAGCCCGCGCATCGTCGAGTTGAGCGGCACCGGCGTGGCCCCGGCACCCCTGATCTGCCTGAGCAGCAGCGCGGCAATTGTCTTCACCAACACGGCCGTGGGCGAACTGAGCAGCGACTCGCCCAAGACGCTGATCCTGACCAACTGCGGACAGGCCGTCCTCAACGTCACCAATGTCGTCGTGACCGGTGCCGGTTCGAACGATTTCACGGTCGTCGAGGATTGCCAGTCCGGCAGCCCGATTGCCGTGGATGGCACGTGCACCTTCTCGATCCAGTTCACCCCGGTCACCAACGGCACGCGCACCGCCACGCTGCGCATCTTCAGCGATGACGGGGCGACGCCCAAGACGGTGACGTTGCAGGGCACCGGCTTCACCCGCACCCCGGTCGTCTGTCTCGGAGCCAACAGCCTGACCTTCAGCAACACCGTGGTCGGCGAAGTCAGCGACTCGCTCAGCGTCACAATCACCAACTGCGGGACCACCAACCTTGTCATCAGCGGCGTCGGGATTGTCGGCAGCCACCCCGCGGATTTCGCGGTGGTCAACAACACGTGCGCCGACCTGGCCACCGGCCAGACCTGTCAGGTGACGTTGACCTTCAATCCGACGGAGGGCGGCAACCGCACCGCGACACTGGCGATCACGAACAACGCCAGCGGCAGTCCGCACCTCGTCACCCTGTCGGGCAACGCGCTCAGCTCGCAGCCGGACGGTTTGATCGGCCGGTACAACCGCCTGCGGTTCAACCGCCAGGGCAAGGCGATTGGATTCATCGGACAGGACATCCTCAATCTGGACGCGGCCGGCCAGACGTTGACCAATCGGTTGCGACGGGGCTCGCGGTTGCCCATGCGCAACTATGTGGTGCTGCGCAACACCGGCTCCACGGCGGACGCCTTCGTCATTCAAGGGCCGGGCGATTCGAATGGATTCCAAATCCGCTACTACCTGGGCACCACCACGGATGTCGAAATTACCGATGAGGTGACCAACGGCGGATTTGAGGCCGGGCGGCTGGCGCCGGCGGCGCTGACCGGCGATGCGACGTTTATGCGGGTGGATTTGTATGCCACCACCAACGCGGTGCGCGGCACGACCAACTCGTTCCTGATCACGACGACTTCGGTTGCCGACCCCGCCAAACAGGATGCGGTGCAAGCCACGGTCATTGCGCGGTAAAAGGGACAAGGTCATCATGCTCACGTCACTCACGAAGGTGCGGAGATCTCTCGGACTGGCGGCGGCGCTGTTGACGACCGTCGGCTCGGCGGACGCGGTGTTGACGGCCGGCAACGACTACTACCAGGTCCACGTCGCCGAGACCGGCAACGTCGGCCAGTACACCGCCACGACCGGACCGCTGCATCCGTCGGGGAGCGGCTTGAACGTCATCTTCGGCAACGGCGTGCCGGGCACCAGCTTCACCACCATCCGCTCCTACACCAGCGGCACGGACTACGTGCAGGATGGCGCGGCGACGTCCGCCAACCCCACCGTCGAACTGGGGCCGCTCGGCTCGGTGGAAGCCATCGGCAGCACCGGGTTTCGCACGACCTATAACGTCATCGGCGCCGATTCGCTGCGCATCATTCAGGAGATCAAGGTCAACGGCTCGTCGTTTGAAGACTCGACGATTGAGCTGACCACCACCATCGAGAATACCGGCACGGCCACGGTCCGCATCGGTGTCCGGCACCACATTGATTACCAAATCGGCAGCGACGACGGTCCGATCTTCCAGCCACTGAACACCGCGCAGGACGACTTCGTGACATGCGAGCCGCGAACGACCGAGGCGCAGTTTTACTTCCCGACGTTTGACGCGTACGCCATCGAAGACAACGACGTCAACGCCAACCCGCCGACGTTCGACATCTTTGGCACCGTCAACGGCCCGGACGGCGTCGCGCCCGAACCGACCGCGCCGGACCTCCTGCAATACGTCTGCTGGCCGACCGCCAACAGCACGGCGTTCAGCTACACGATTGATCCGACGCGCGACGTGGCCAACGAGGGCAGCTCCTGCGGCGGCAACGGCGGCGACAGCGCCGTGAACTACTATTTCGGCAGCAGCAGCAGCTCCGCCCTGGTGATTCCCGCCGGCGGGTCGCGCACCGTTTCGATCTCGTTGTTCCTGCGCCCCGTTTCCGAACCGGTCAGCGTCGGGTGCATCACCCGCGACGCGCGGTTCTGGTTCACCCGCGGCACCAACGCCAACCCGGACTGCGTCACACTGGAACGCGCCATCGGACTAAATTGCGACTCGATGAACCTCGGCTTTCTCACCATCCCGCGCGGGTACCACAACGACAACAATGTGCTCGATTCCGAGGACGGCTTGATTGAAGCCCTCGGATTGTATCACCGCAGCACCTCCTACACGGGTGAACTCGGCGGTTCCCAATACGAAAAACGGCGCGCCTCGGCCCTCTGCGGCCAACGCAAACGCACCGCCGTGGAATTCATCGCCGCGCTGGCCAACACCGTCATGTTCGGCACCCAGCCCGGCGATTGCACGTATCGCAACGGTTCCGTTACCACGAACTTCCCGCCGGACCTGATCGAGCAGGCGCGGGACACCCTGGCCGGCGAGGACTTGGTCGCCGTGCGCGCGATGGCTGTTTTGCTGCGCAAATTCAACCTCAGCGGCGCCAAGGCCCAATTCCCCGAACCGCTCCAGGCCTGCTCGCAGGATCGCATCACCACGTTGCGGCAAATGTCGCGCGATCCCACGACCCAGTTGAATTGCCCGGGCGTCAACGACCTCTGCGAGACGGCGGAGACGATCATCTTCCCCACGAACACCAACATTTTCGCCACGCCCCGCTACGTCCGCACGGTGAATCTGACCGGCTATACCGACGCCATCAGCAGCTCATTTTGCGGAGCCGGCGGCCGGGACGCCGTCTGGAAACTCTCGCTGCCCATTGCCCAGCCGGGCCGGCGGTTCACCGTCAGCACCATGGGCAGTAACTTCGACACGATCGTCTCCGTGTACCGCGGCACGTGTGACCTGCTCGAGCCGGTCGCGTGCAGTGACGATGTCTTTCCGCGCGTGCAGTCCGCCACCAGTTTTACGACCGATGGCGAGTCCGTTTATTTCATTGTGGTCGAAGGGAAAAATGGCGCGTACGGTCGCGCCCAGCTTCAGGTAACCAGCCCATGAAAACCCTCGCAACGCTACTGAATCGCGGCCTGATACTGGCCGGTGTGGTCGCCGCAACCCGGTTGGCGACGGCGGACATTCTCATCATCCCCACCACGAACGCCGTCGAACTGGCCAACGCGGCGACGGCCGGCGGTGGCGGGGGCATCCAGGTCACCAGCGCCACGCTCAAGGCCAACCGTCAGGGGCAGGCTCTCTCCAGCGGTTTGTTCAGTCTCACCGGCCCATTGCCGGACACCTACAACATGCAGTTCTCCGGCGTCGTCCTCAGCACCGGCAACGTCGCCGATTACAACACCGGCCCCAACACCTCCGCCAGCCAAACCACCGACTTTGTCGCGCCGGCCAGCGCCAGCGACGAAGAATTGCTCGATACCATCACCGGCGGCAGCTTCAATCACAACGACGTCACCCGGCTCGACATCACCTTCAACATGCTCCCCGGCGTGGACACTGTCTTTTTCCAGGTTGTTTTCGGCTCCGAGGAATACCCGGAGTTCGTCAACACCCTGTTCAACGACGGTTTTGGCATCTTCCTGAACGGCTCGAACATTGCCTTCACCGCCAGCGCCCCCATCAACATCAACCACCCCGCCATGGCCGCGCTGGAGGGAACCGAATTGGACGGCGTGTTGGCGCCCGGCGGCAATGCAGTACTTCAGTTTTCCGCCAACGTCGGCGACGGCTCGGCCAACAACACCCTGACGATCATTCTGGCCGACACCTCCGATGGGCTGTACGACACCACCGTCTTCGTCAGCTCGCTCGGCGGTTCGGTCGCGCAGCCGCCCACGGTTCCGCCGCCGCCTCCCCCGCCGCCGCCCGGCGGTTCCTGCATCACGCGCCCGGCCTCGTTCTGGATGCAACAGGTGGATCACCCGACCGACCCGGCCAATCCGAATTGCGTCTCGCTGCTGAACGCCCTCAAAGCCAACGGTGGCGGCATTGATGTCGGATTCCTGAGCCTGCCGACCAACTTCCAAAACGGCGATGATCGGCTCGACGCCATTGACACCACCATGGAAGCGCTCGGCTTCCGATACCGGGCCGCGGGGTATACCGGCGAAGATGGCGGACTGCAGACCCTGCGCCAACGCGCCGCCCGTCTTTGCGGCGAACGAAAACGCCTCGCCGTCGAAATCATCGCCGCCACCGCCAACCAGATGTTCTTCCGCACCAACCCCTCTGATTGCTTCTACCGCAACGGCGGAACCAACGTCCACTTCTCCGCCGAGGTCATTGACGAAGCGCGCGAAGCCGCCGCCGGCGAAGACCTCGCCGCCATTCGCGCGTACACCCTGCTGCTGCGCAAATTCAACCTCAGCGGCGCCAAGGCCCAGTTCCCGGCGGGACTGGAACAATGTCCGTCCTTCAGCTCGCGGTTGGCGCGCGACGCCGCGCGGGATGCCACCACCCAGTTGAATTGTCCCGGGTACAACAACTCCTGCGCCACCGCCGAGGCGATCGTTCGATTTCCCTTCACGGCCAGCGCCAACCTGCGGACTTACACCGACCGCGAAGTCAGCCCGTCCTGCGGCGGTGGCGGGGTGGAAGCGGTTTGGAGAATTTCCCCGCCCGTCGCCGCACCGGGCCGGTCGTTCCTCATCAGCACCAAGGGCAGTAACTTCGATACCGTCGTTTCCGTCCGTCGCGGTTCCTGTGCGTCCAGCGAAGAAGTCGCCTGCAATGACAATGCTGACGCCTTTGGCAGTTACTCCCTGACATCCTTCACCGCCGACGGCGAATCGGATTACTTTATCATCGTCGAAGGCGCCAACGGCGGCATCGGCGCGGCGCGCCTGACCGTCACCAGTTTCTGAAATTCCCCGAGCGAGGGCGAAGCGAGAACTGGCAGCCCTAACGGGAATCGAACCCGTGTTCCCAGATTGAGAATCTGGTGTCCT
>CAZHLM010000082.1:0-13143 GCA_964533295.1 uncultured Verrucomicrobiota bacterium | reverse complement strand
TGCGCGTCGCCGCCGAGTTGGTCGAGACCGGCCTCGACGTGGGCGCGATCAGCCATCACGTGTACGAAAGCTATCCCTACGCCCGGCTCCATCTGTTGCGCCTCGTGCTGGCCGATCTGAAGCTGACGCATCACAACCGCATCGCCTACTACTGGATCACCCGCGAGATGTTCGAGGAATCCCGCGCCAAACGCGAAGACACCGAGGGCGTGATTGATTACGCGCGCTCGATTGACGGCGTCGTCGTCGCCGTGCTCTTCGAGGAACTCGCCGAACCCGGCAAGGTTCGCATCAGTCTCCGCTCGAAACACCGGCGCGTGGACGCCAACGCCATCGCCCGCGTCTTCGACGGCGGTGGCCACAAAGAAGCCGCCGGCGCCCGCCTCACCGGCCGGCCCGCCGACGTCGAGCGTCGCGTCCTGCGCGCGGTGCGCGCCGAATTGCGCGCGGCCGGCCTATGAACCTCCCGGCGTTTTCTCCCAGCGACGGCGCGCTGCTCGTGGACAAGCCGGCCGGCCTGACCTCGCACGACGTGGTGGACCGCATCCGCCGCCATTTCGGTTTCAAGAAAGTCGGCCACTGCGGCACCCTCGATCCGCTGGCGACCGGCCTGCTTGTCATCGTCCTGGAACGCGCGACCAAACTGCAGGATCGGATCATGGCCGACGACAAAACCTACGAGGGCACCCTGCGCCTCGGCATTACGACCGATTCCCAGGACGCCGACGGCGAAGTGTTGGCGGAAAAACCGGTGCCGCCCCTGACCCTGGCCGACCTGGAGCCGGTGCTGCAGAAGTTCCGCGGCGACATCCAGCAAATCCCCCCGATGGTCAGCGCCGTCAAACACCACGGCCAACCGCTCTACAAACTCGCTCGCAAAGGCAAAACCGTCGAACGCGAACCCCGCCTTGTTCACATCTACGACCTCAGCGTCCTCGCCCTGCAACTGCCGGATGTCAAAATCCGCGTCACCTGCACCAAAGGCACCTACGTCCGTACCCTCTGCCACGACATCGGGGAAGCGCTCGGCTGCGGCGCGCACCTGGCCGAATTGCGCCGCACCCGCTCGGGCAAACTCGACGTCGCCCACGCGCTGACGCTCGACCAGATTTTCAACCTTTCCCGGCCCGAACTCGAAAAGCGAATCATTCCCATCCTCCAACTCGCCAAGACGCACTGACGCATGCTGCGGACCGTCACCATCTCCGTCGCTCTCCGAATCAAGGGTTCACTGATCTTGGTGAGAGCGCCCATCCCGGGGCGCCCCGGCAGCCTCTCGCGCCCGGCAGGGCGCTCCCACAATCCGGCGCACGGCAAATCCTGACTGGTTATGCGCGTCGTCCACACATTCGCGGAATTGGCGGGTGTTGCCCGCGACGTTTCCCTGGCGATCGGGGTCTTCGACGGCGTCCACCGCGGTCATCAAGCCGTGATCGGCCGCGCCCGGGCCGCCGCGGACGAAGCCGGTGGCGACGCGGTGGTGCTGACGTTCGATCCGCATCCGCTGCGTGTCCTCGCGCCGGACAAAGCCCCGCCGCTGCTGACTTCCACGCCGCACAAACTGCGCCTGATCGAGGCGCTCGGCGTCGCCACCTGCCTGGTGTTGCGGTTTGACGAACACTTCGCCCACACCTCACCGGCCGATTTCATCGCCACGGTCGCGCATAGCCTGCCGGGTCTGCGACGGATTTGCGTGGGCAGCCGATTCCGTTTTGGCCACCACCGGGCCGGCGATGTCGCGCTGATCCGCGCGCTGGCCTCCCGGTACGGTTATCAAGCGGAGGAAATCGCCTCGGTGATGGCCGGCGACGAGATGATCAGCTCCACCGCCATTCGCCGCCATGTCCAGGCCGGCCAACTCGACCGCGCCGCTGCGATGCTGGGTCGGCCGTTCTCCGTGCTCGGCACCGTCACGCGCGGCGACCGGCTCGGCCATCAACTCGGCTATCCCACCGCCAATCTCATACCCGGCAATGAAGTGTTGCCGCCCGATGGCGTGTACGCCGTCCGCATCGTCGCCAGCGGTGCATACCGGTGCGGCATGGCCAATCTCGGCCACCGCCCGACAGTGACCGGTCAGTTGTCCGAGCGCCGGTTGGAAGTGCATGTCTTCGATTTCCACGGCGACCTGTACGGCGCCGAGGTGGAAGTCGCGTTTGTCGCGGCGCTGCGGCCCGAACAAAAATTCGCCAGCCTCGCCGACTTGCGCGCGCAACTGGCCCGCGATGAACAGTCCGCGCGAGCCATTCTGGCCAACAGAGCAGACGCATCTGTACGCTGATTGTCCCGGCAGGCTGCGCTCCGATTCATCGGCCCGGAATTGTAGGGCGCGCATCCCCGTCGTTTGGGGTGCGCGCCGCGAGTGTGGCTCCTGCGCGAACTACCGGATTGATTTTTTCGGTCGGCCTCTTAAACTCCCCGCCGAGGGGCACGAGGCATGGCGCGAGCCTGTCGCCAAGTTGAGTTGATGGTGCGCGTCCCGCCGCAGCGCGGGTCGCTGGCGGGTGTGTTGGCCGAGGTCGCCCGCCAGGGTTGTGATGTGCTGGCGTATTGCGCGTACTTTGACGGCGCGGATTGCATTGTGCTGCTCGTCCCCGACAATCCGCTGGCCGCTCAGCGCGCGGTCACCGCCGCCGGTCTGCCCTGCAAGGCCAATCCGGTTGTGCTCGTCCGTGAAACCGACAGCGTCGGCGCGGTGGCGCGATTGGGCCGCCAACTCCAGCAGGCGGGCATCGAGATTCTTTACTCCTACGCGTCGAGCACCGGCGAAAGCGAGTTCCGCGCGGTGTTCAAAACCACCGACGACGAGCAGGCGCTGCGGTTGCTGGACCCGCCGCACCGCCAGCAGAACGTCGCGTGATGCCCGGTCACTTGTCGCGTTGGCCGAACGGCCACCAGGATTTCTTTTTCGGCGGCGGCGGCGGCGGCGGCGGATTCAATTCTTCCGCCGTCAAAATCCGATCGGTCTGCGCGACGAGTTTCTCGCCCCCCACGACACTGACAAAACCATCCGCGCCGGTCACCAGTTCGGGCCGGGACTGGATTTCCGAGTAGTTGGCCTGCGCGATGAGGGACGCGTTGGGCGCAATCTCGTGGTAGCCATACGTGCGCGCCCCGTTGCGGTGGAGAATGTGCAGATTCCCGCGCGCATCCACTCGCGCCGTCGGTTGGCCCAACCCCACCGTCGTCCCCAGCGAATACATTCCATAGACCACACCGGCCTGTTCATCCTGCACGCTGACGTACAGTTGCGTTTCGCGCTCGCCGCGTTTCAGCAGCAACCGGTACTCCATGTATTGCTCTCCCCCTTCCGGCCGCGTCAAGCCGACCAGTTGCCGCCAGATTTCCTGGCCGCTCAGCAACGTCAACTTGGCGGGAGCCGAGATGGCGTGAATCGCCTCGGTGGTGACTTCGGCGCGCACCCGGTAGGTGCCGCGTTCGCGCAATTCATACAGCGGCGTGAGGTTGAACGTGCGCCGCACCGTGTCGCCGGGCGGAATCAACACGGTCCCGGCTCCCGGCACGCGCCCCGTGCCCGGCACCGTGCGGCCGCCGGCATCGGTGATCAAAAAACTCAGCCACGACTCCGTTTCATCGCCGCGCAGTTCGATTGTCCGCCCGGTAATGTTGCGCACGCTCACCACAACGGGCACCGGCTCATGCACCAAATAACTGGTCTCGGGCACCCCCACCGAGACGGTCACTTGTCCCAGTGCCAGCGCCGGCCCGACGACCAGCGCCACCCACGGCAGATAGTTCATGGAGCCGACCGTAGCACGCGCGTTTTCCGCACTCAATGTCATTTACCGTTGCGCCGCCGCCCGCGAGCCGGTAGAACCCCCGCGTGCATTCTTTCCGCGACGGAGCATTGGTGGTGATTCTGTTCACGGCCGCCTGCGGCCGACCCGAGGCTGACGTGTATCTCGTGCCCAAAGAATCATCCCCGACCACCACCCCGCCCCCCCCACACACGCCTCCCGCGCCGCCCGCGTTGCGGTGGACGACCCCACCGGGGTGGCAGGAGTTGCCCCGCTCCGAATTCCGCGTCGCCTCGTTTCGCGTCACCGGCGACGCCGACCAGGAAGCCGATGTCAGCGTCATTCCCCTGCCGGGCAGCGCGGGCGGCGACCTCAGCAACGTCAACCGCTGGCGCGGTCAAGTCGGCTTGCCGCCAATCAGCGAAACGGAGTTGGCCAGCGCGGCGCAGACGATTGAGGCCGGCGGCAAACCAGCCGCGTTCTATGAGCTGACCGGCAGGGATGTCACAATCCTCGCGGCGATTCAGGTCCGCGACGGCGTGACGTGGTTTTACAAGATGACCGGTGACGCGCCGCTGGTGGCGCGGGAAAAGCCGGCCTTCGCGGCCCTGCTGAAGTCGTTTACGTTCGACGCTCCCGCCTCCGGCAGCCCCCGCTGGAACCCGCCGGCAGACTGGCGACCGACAGCGCCCGGTCAGTTTCTCGTCGCCAAATTTTTGATCACTGGCCCGAACAACACCGACGCCGCCGTCAACATCAGCAACGCCCCCGGCGACGGCGGCGGGCTGCTGCCCAACGTCAATCGCTGGCGCGGCCAACTCGGTCTGGCGCCGGTCAGCCCCGCCGAGCTGACCGGACTGGTGCGCGAAGTTGAAACCGACGGCGGACGCGCTACGGTCGTGGAAATGAACAACGAATCCGCAACCTCCCTCGCGTGGATCGTGACGCGCCCGGGACAGACGTGGTTTTACCGGCTGGTGGGCGCGACACCCGCCGTCGCCTCCCAGCGGGAGGCGTTCGCGCAGTTCGTGCGCACCGTGCAATACTAATATGCTCGACCGCCTGTACCGGGTGTTGTCCTCGCTGAAGCTGACGGTGGCATTGCTGGCGCTGGGTTTGGTGCTGGTTTTCTGGGGCACGCTGGCGCAGGTCAGCCTCGGCCTCTACCAGGCCCAAAATGATTTCTTTCGCAGTTTCTTCCTCTACTGGACACCCGCCTGGTCAACGTGGCGAATCCCGATTTTCCCGGGCGGCTACCTGATTGGCTGGCTGCTCTTGGCGAACCTGCTCGCCGCCCATTTTCGCTACTACCAACCGAGCAAAAAAAAGATCGGCATCGTGCTGATTCACTCCGGCGTCCTGCTCCTGCTCGTCGGCCAGTTGCTGACCGACCTGCTCGCCACCGAAAGCACGATGCATCTGCGGCACGGCGACACGAAGAATTATTCCGAAGCCTCCCGGCAGTTCGAGCTGGCCATCGTGGACACGTCCGCGCCCGACACCGACACCGTCGTCGCCATCTCCCAACGCCGACTGGCCCGCGGCGGCGACATCACCCACGCAGCGCTCCCGTTCACCGTCCGTGTCCGGGAATTTTTCGGCAACTCCTCGCTCTCCGACCAACCCGCTCCCGGTCACTCCGAAATCCAAACCACCGCCGGGTTCGGCAACGGGTTGTGGTGGCGGCGGCTGCCTCCCGAAACCCAGACCGACCGCCGCGACATGCCCTCGGCAATGTTGGAATTGATCACGCCCGGCGGCTCGCTCGGCACGACGATCGTCTCGGCGTACTTCACCCGGCCCCAAATCCTTTCCACCAACGGCCGAGTCTACCACCTGTCCCTGCGCCAGGTCCGCTACTACAAACCCTACACCGTCACGCTGCTGGAGTTCCGCCACGACCGCTATCCGGGCACCCAAATCCCGAAAAACTTTTCCAGCCGCGTCCGACTCCGCCGCCCGGCCACCGGCGAAGACCGCGAACTGCTCATCTTCATGAACAACCCGCTCCGCTACGAAGGCGAGACCTATTACCAGGCCAGCTTCGATTCCGATGACCAGGGCACCGTGCTGCAGGTCGTCCGCAACCCGAGCTGGCTGACCCCGTACTTCTCCTGTGTCCTCGTCGGCGTCGGCCTGCTCGTCCAATTCGGTTCGCACCTCATCGGTTTTGCCCGCAAACGGAGCCGCTCATGAAAATCCTCTACCGCGTTTTCCCGTGGCTGGTCCTGGCGGTTTTCGTCGCCGAACTGATCGCCGTGCTCTCGCCGCGCCGCCCGACCGAATTCGACACCGCCGAGTTTGGCCGGCTGCCCGTGTTGCTGAACGGCCGCATTCAACCCCTCGATTCCGTCGCGAAAAATTCCCTTCTCCAAATCCGCAGCACCGGCTCCGTCCCGCTGGCGGAAGTCCCCGCCTGGAAATTCTGGCAACACCCGCCCAAACTGCGCCCCACCGACTGGCTGCTGGAGGTGTTCTTCCAACCCGCCGTCGCTGACTCCCGGCCGATCTTCCTGATTCATCATCCCGACATCCTCAGCGAACTGAAACTGGCCGACCGCGGCGTCGCCAAATCCGGCTTGCGCTACTACCCGTTCACCGACATCGAGCCGGTACTGGAGGAGATCCTCGCCCAAGCCCGGCAAGCCTCCCGCGTCGAGAGCGCCCGCCGCACCTCCTACCAACAGCAGATCATCAAACTCGGCCATGCCGCGCTGACCTACCGCCAACTCAAGAACAGCCTCCAACCCGAAGGCGCCACCGATTTTGCCCAAACCGTCGCCGCCTACAAAACCGTCCTGCCCGCCGGCATCGCCGCCGCCCGCGCCCACCAAGCCGGTGCCCAAGCCGACAGCGAGGCGCTGCGTTCGCTGGCAGCCCTGGCCCGGCAATTCGACTCGCTCGCCCGGCTCGCGCTGCCGCTGACCATCCCGCCCGCCGACACGGCCGACACAGATGGCTGGCGCAACATCGGCGCGGCCCTGCTCGATGCGCTCCAGACCGGCACGATTCATCCCGCCATCGAATTCTACGCGGCCATCGGCGCCGCCTACCAACGCCGCGACGCCGCCGCGTTCAACCGCGCCGTCGCGGATTACCGGGCCTGGCTGACACCGTTGTTCCCGCAGGCCGTCGCCAAGGGCCGCGCCGAGTTCTACTTCAACCGCATCCAACTCTTCCTCCACGCCACCATCATCTACCTCGCCGCCTTCGTCCTCGCGGCGGCGGCGTTGACCACCTACGCCATCGCCCCGCCCTTGTCCGAATCCCTCCGCCGCAGCGCCCTCCACCTGATCGGCCTGGCATTCCTCGTCCATACCGGTGGCCTGCTCTTTCGCATGATGCTCGAAGGTCGCCCGCCCGTCACCAACCTCTACTCGTCGGCGATTTTCATCGGCTGGGGCACCTGCGCGCTCGGACTGGCGCTGGAACGCGTCCACCGCATCGGCCTCGGCAGCGCCGTGGCCGGGCTGGCCGGGTTTGTCACGTTGCTGATCGCCCACAACCTCGCCCTCGGCGGCGACACGATGGAAATGCTGCGGGCGGTGCTCGACACGAATTTCTGGCTCGCCACCCACGTCGTCGTCATCACGCTCGGCTACGCTGCCACGTTCGTTGCTGGTGGCCTGGCCATCGCCTACATCCTGCTCGGAGTCTTCACGCCGCTGCTGACCGTGCCGACCGGTGGCGCCACACTCGGGCGGGCGCTGACGCAGATGGTTTACGCCATCATCTGCTTTGCGCTGCTGTTCAGCTTCGTCGGCACCGTCCTCGGCGGCATCTGGGCCGACCAGTCGTGGGGCCGGTTCTGGGGCTGGGACCCGAAGGAAAACGGCGCGTTGCTGATCGTCATCTGGAACGCGCTGATCCTCCACGCCCGCTGGGGCGGTCTGATCCGCGAACGCGGCCTGATGAACCTCGCCATCTTCGGCAACATCGTCACCGCCTTTTCCTGGTTCGGCACGAACATGCTCGGCATCGGCCTGCACAGCTACGGGTTCATGGACGCCGCGTTTCGCTGGCTGCTGTACTTCAACGCCAGCCAACTTCTCTTCATCGCCCTCGGCCTGCTGCCGCTGCGTTGGTGGAACAGCTTCCGTCCGCGCCCCGCTCCCCCTGTTCCGATCCTTGAGACGATCGTCTCCAAGATGTGAACACGGCCGAACGCCACGGCCCCATCAGCCCGCGCTTGCGTACCCGCGCCAAATCCGCTACGCACTCGCGCATGGCGGCAGAACGGATTTTCGGCCGAACCGGCTGGCGCGTCGGCGAGATCGGATTGGGTTGCTGGCAGTTTGGCGGCGCCCTTGTTCTCGACGGCAAACCGGATGGCTGGACCGATGTGGACGACGTCGAGTCGGTCGCCGCCATTCACCGCGCACTGAATCTCGGCATCAATTTCTTCGACACTTCCGACCAGTACGGTTGGGGGCACAGCGAGGAAGTGCTCGGCCGGGCAATTCAGGAAGCCCGGGTGCGCGACCGCGTGTACCTCGCCACAAAGGTCGGGTTCAACCGCGACGCGGAGAATCGCCGCACCGTGGTTGAAACCCGGGCCGGTATCCTCGAAAAATGCGAGGCCAGTCTGCGCCGACTGCGAACCGACCGGATTGATCTCTACCAATGCCACCTCTGGCGCACGGAGCGCTGGGCGGAGTTCCTCGACGCGTTTGAACAACTGCAGAAACAAGGCAAGATCCGGGCCTACGGCGTCTCGACCAACGATCTGGACATGGTGCAGCGGTTCGATGAGCGGCGCGGCTTGGGCGCGGTGCAGGCCAATTACAACCTGCTCGACCGGCGCGCGGAGGAGACCCTCCTGCCCTATTGCCGCGCCCGCGGCATCGCGTTCATCGCGCGCGGCGCGCTGGCGATGGGCAAGCTGACCGGCAAGTACAGCCCGACCAGCCGCTTTGACGCCAATGAAATCCGGTCGCGCTGGCTCGAGTCGCCCGAAGCGCGCGCGGCGTTTGAGCGCGACGTCGCGGTGGCCGGGCGCCTCAAACCGATTGCCGACAAAGCCGGTTTCACCGTCGCGCAACTGGCGCTGAAATACGTCCTGACCCACGTCGCGGTTTCCGTGGTCATTGTCGGCGCGAAAAACCGCGCGCAAGTCGAAGAGAACAACGCCGCCAGTTTGCTGCCGCCGCTGTCGCGCGACGAGCTGGCCGCGGTGCGCGCCGCGCTCGCGCCGTAGCCGCGCTTGCCAAGCGTCCCACCGCTCCCTATCCTGCCGGGCATGTGGCAGATGAACATCATTTTTCTCGGCCTGGCCTTCTGGAACATCGTGCTGTTTGCCGTCACGATCTGGCTGGGCATCGCCGGTTATTCCGAGCACTGGCAACACCAAGCGCTCGGTGTCCTGACCGGCATCTACACCTGCCTGACGCATTCGGTGGTGATGATGCATTTCATGGGGTCCGGCAAGGGCATCAAGGAAGCCGTCGAAACCCACAAGCTGCCGGATGATCCGCAGACCGGCTACGTTCGGCGCACCCGGCGGTTCAAGGGCCAGACCTCCGGCCACGCCACGCTCTGTTGCCTCCTGATCATCATCGTCGTCTGGCTCGGCGGTTGGATGGACACCTCCAAGGGCAATCTCACCGCTCATCTCTGGCACAAATGGTTCGCGTGGTTCACCGTCCTGTACAACCTCTATGCGTTCTGGGTGGAATACAAGGTCATCCGCGAAAACACCGCCATGATCCGCGAGATTGACCAGAAACTTCATGAAGCTGCTCGTTAAGAACGGCCTCGTCCTCCGCCCCGCCGCGCCGCCCGCCTACCTCCACGTCCTGATCGAAGACCACCGGATTCGCGATCTGGTCGCCGCCGTGCCGGCCGATTTTGTGCCCGACGAAACGCTCGATGCGGCCGGCTGCGCGGTTCTGCCCGGCTTGATCAACACGCATCATCACCTGTTTCAATCGTTGACCCGCTGCCTGCCGGCAGTGCAAAACGCCCGGCTGTTCGACTGGCTGACCGGCCTCTACCGCGCCTGGCGGCCGTTCGATTACGCGGCGTTGAAAACCGCCGCGCAACTGTCACTGGCCGAGCTGCTCTTGTCCGGCTGCACCACCACCACCGACATGATGTATCTGTTCCCGCGCGGCTCCGATGTCGCGCTGGAGGCCGTGATCGAGGCCGCCGCCGAACTCGGCATCCGGCTCCATGCCGGCCGTGGCAGCATGGCCATCGGCCAGCGACAGGGCGGTCTTGCGCCGGATGCGCTTACCGAGGACGAGCCGGCCATTCTTCGCGATTGCGAACGAGTCCTCGAACGGTTCCACGACCGAAGCCGCTACGCCCTGACGCGCGTGGATTTGATGCCCTGTGCTCCGTTCTCGATTTCCCGCACCCTCTTCGAGCAAACCCGGCAGCTCGCGCGCGCTCATCAGGCGCTCTGCCACACCCACGTTGCCGAGACGCGCGACGAAGAACGCTACTGTCTGGCAAAGTACGGCCAGCGCCCGCTCGACTTCGTGATGGAAGCCGGTTGGTTCGGTCCGGACGTGTCGCTGGCCCACTGCGTCTGGCTCAACGCCGCCGAAATCAAACGGCTGGCCGACACGCGCACCGCCGTTGTTCACTGCCCCTCTTCCAACATGATCCTCGGCAGCGGCATCGCGCCCGTGTGCGACCTGCTCCGCGCCGGTGTCACCGTTGGTCTTGGTGTGGACGGCTCCTCCAGCAACCACGGCAGCCACCTGCTGGCGGAAGCCCGGCAGGCGCTGCTGCTGCAACGCGTTCAAAACGGCGCGGAGAGTTTCACGGCGGCCGACGCGTTTCGGCTGGTCACGACCGGCGGCGCGACGCTGCTCAACCGGGCCGACACGATCGGCGACCTGGCTGCCGGCTACGCCGCCGACCTGGCGATTTACGATTTGAACACCATCGAATTTGCCGGGGCCGCCGCGCACGACGCGCTGGCCGCGTTGATGATGTGCCACGCCGGCCGCGCCCGCCACGTCATCGTCCACGGCCGCCTCGTCGTCAAAAACAGCCACCTCGCGAGTTTGGACGAAGCGCGGCTCGTCGCGCAGTTGAATGAATGCGTCCGCGCCAGGTTTGCATCATGAACATTCACGCGGTCCAATTCGACATCACCTGGGAAAACCCACCGGCCAATCACGACAAAGTCCGGTCGCTTGTGAGAGACGTGCCGGCGGGTGGGTTGATTGTATTGCCGGAGATGTTTGCGACCGGGTTCAGTTTCCAGGCTCCGCCGGGGAGTCCGGAGTTTCTGCCAGAATTGGCGCGCAACACGGGTTGCCATGTCGTGGGCGGATTGGTGACCGGCACACGCAACGAAGCGGTTGCCTTCGACCCGACCGGGCATGAACTGGCCCGATACGTGAAACTCCATCCCTTCCAGCCGGGCGGCGAGCCGTACACGGCCGGCACGCACCCGCTGACGTTTGCGTGCGGCGAGTTCACGGTCGCGCCGTTCATCTGTTTCGATCTGCGGTTCCCGGAGGATTTCCGGGCGACGCGGGCCGATCTGTATCTCGTCATCGCCAACTGGCCGCAGGTCCGGGAAGATCACTGGCTGACGTTGCTGCGCGCCCGCGCCATCGAAAACCAGGCGTACGTCGTCGGCGTCAATCGCATCGGTCGCGACCCGAAACACGTGTACGGCGGTCGCAGCCAGATCATCGGTCCGCGCGGCGAGGTGCTCGCCGATGCCGGAAACGTCGAGGGCGTACTCTCCGCCGAGATCAGCGCGGCGGCCGTGCGGCAGTACCGGCAGGAGTTTCCGCTGCGGTGACCAGAATGTGCTCCGTCACGTCGCGCACCAGACGGTGCGTCTGACCGCCAACGCGCACCACCATCTCGCCGTTGTCGCGGCTGACCACCTCGACCGGCATCCGCGGTTGAATCCCTTTCTCCGCCAGCACCCGCAACGCCGCGGTGTCCTCGTCCTTGACCCGCACGATCTGCGCGCGTTCGCCGGGCTGCAACTCCAGCAACGAGCGCGTCGCCGGGCGGTGGACGTCGCCGTCGCGGGTGGGAATCGGCGCGCCGTGCGGATCGGTCGGTGGCCGCTGGAGGCTCTCATCCAGTTCCTCGACCATCGCCGGAGTGAGCACGTGTTCGATGCGCTCGGCCTCGGCATGCAGTTTGTCCCAACTCAGGCCCACGCGATCCACCAGGAAGCGTTCCCAGAGCCGGTGGGCGCGGATGATGTCGAGCGCCTTGCGCTTGCCCGCCGTGGTCAACGCGTCGCCGCTCCACCAGCCGACGCGCCGCAAGCCGGCGAGCGTCTGACTGGCCCGCGCCAAACCGCCGCCACGACGGGCTGCCAGTTTGGCCGAAGTGACCGGGGCATCGGTCAGTTGCAGGCTGAACACCTCTTTCAGATCGTCCTCCAGGGCCACCCGGCGGCGGGCATGCACGCGCCGAATGGCTTTGCTGACGATGCCCATCTTCGGCGAGAAAAACATCGCCAGCCCGAAAAACCCGGCGCAGACCACGACCATCGCCTCGCCGGAAGTCAGGTTCAGCCAGCAGGAGATGTACATCCCCAGCAACGCCGACACCCCGCCGATCAGCCCGGCCAGCACCAGCATCCACTGCATCCGGTTGGTCAGCAGATACGCCGTGGCGCCCGGCGTGATTAGCATCGCGACGACGAGCACGACGCCGACGGATTGAATCGAGGCCACGACGGTCATCGAGAGCAGCGTCATGAGAAAATAATGCACCGCCCCCGCCGAGATGCCGAGCGACGTGGCGAGCACCGGGTCGAACGAGGTGATGACGAGTTGTTTGTAAAACAGCACGATCGCCAGCAGCACCACCGCGCCGATGATGCCGGTCAGCCACAAATCCAGCGCCGTCACGGCCAGCGGCTGACCAAACAGGTAGCAGGTCAGATCAAGATGCACCCGCTTGAGCTGGCTGATCATCATCACACCGAGCGCGAAGAACCCGGTAAAGACCACCCCAATCGCCGTGTCCTCCTTCACCCGCGTGTTGCGGCTGACAAACCCAATCAACAACGCCGTCAACAACCCCGCCCCGACCGCGCCGAGAAACAACGCCAGCGGATTCTTCCCGGCCACGATGAAGCCCACCACCACGCCCGGCAACACCGCATGCGCCAGCGCGTCGCCGATTAACGCCATTCGCCGCAGAATGATAAACGACCCAATCAGCCCGCACGTCACGCCGACGATGAGCGAGCCAATCATCGCCTTGTGAAAAAACAGCCACGGCTCGATCAACCACGCCTGCCAGTTCATTTCACCACCATCAGTTGCTCGGCCTGTTGCAGAATCGTCAACTGCCCGCCGTAGGTCTCGCGCAGGTTCTCCGGCACAAACACCTCTTTCGTCGGCCCGAACGCCACAACCCGCTGATTGATCATCACCAGTGAATCATA
>CAZHLM010000081.1:0-13328 GCA_964533295.1 uncultured Verrucomicrobiota bacterium | reverse complement strand
CGCGAGGCGGGGCGTGACACTCCGCTCGCGGGGACGCTCGCGCCACCGGGCGCGCCCAGAAGGGAGCTCCCACAGTACGCGCGCGGGCTTGGAAATGCGGGGGGCGTGGCGTAGGCTCGCGGGGTGAGCGCGGAGATTATTTTGACGACGCTGAACGCGAAGTACGCGCACGCGGCATTTGGGTTGCGGTATTTGTACGCGAACCTCGGCGAGTGGCGGGCGCGGGCGAAGATTTTGGAGTTTGATGTTCAGCAGCGGCCGGTGGATGTGGCGGAGGCGATTTTGGCGGAGGAGCCGCGGATTGTGGGAATCGGGGTGTACATCTGGAATGTGGCGCCGGCGACGGAACTGGTGGCGACGTTGAAACGATTGCGGCCGGACGTGGTCGTGGTGCTCGGCGGGCCGGAGGTCAGTTACGAGACGGAGACGCAGGAGATTGTGCGCTGGGCCGATCACGTCATCACGGGCGAAGCGGACCTGGCGTTTGCCCAGTTCTGTCGGCAACGCCCGGCACAGAAGGTGATTGCCGCGCCGCTGCCGACGTTGGATCGGCTGGCGTTGCCGTATGAGTGGTACACGGACGAGGACATCGCTCATCGGGTGTTGTACGTCGAGGCGTCGCGGGGTTGCCCGTTTGCGTGCGAGTTTTGTCTGTCGTCGCTGGACATTCCGGTCCGGCAGGCGCCGCTCGAACCGTTTTTGGCGGCCCTGCAGCGGTTGTTGGACCGGGGGGCGCGGCAGTTCAAGTTTGTGGATCGGACATTCAATCTGAATCTCGCCGTCAGCCGGGCGATTTTGCAATTCTTTCTCGACCGCTACCGGCCCGGACTGTTTGTGCATTTCGAGATGATTCCCGACCGGCTGCCGGACCCGTTGCGCGAGGTGATCCGGCAATTCCCGCCCGGCGCGTTGCAGTTCGAGGTGGGCATCCAGACGTTTAACGAGGAGGTGGCGGCGCGGATCAGCCGGCGGCAGGACAATGCGCGGGCGGAGGAGAACCTCCGGTGGCTGCGCGCCGCAACCGGCGTCCACATCCACGCCGATTTGATCGCGGGCCTGCCGGGCGAGTCGTTGGAAAGTTTCGCGGCAGGATTTGACCGGTTGGTGGCATTGGGGCCGCAGGAGATTCAGGTCGGTCTGCTGAAGCGGTTGCGAGGCACGCCGATTGTCCGCCATGACGCGGAGTGGCAGATGGTGTACGCGCCCCAGCCGCCGTATGAGATTTTGCAGAACAAGCGGATTGATTTTGCGACGATGCAGAAGCTGCGGCGGTTTGGGCGGTACTGGGATTTGGTGGCCAACAGCGGCCGGTTTCCCGAGGCGACCGGGTTGCATTCGTTTGCGGCGTTTTGGGAGTTCAGCGACTGGCTCTACCGGCAGGTGGGCCGCACCCACGGCATCGCGCCGGCGCGCCTGGCGGAGTTGTTGACCGAGTACCTCGGCGAGCCGGTCCGTCCGCACGCCCTCGGCGAACGGAGTCGGCAGGTTCGGCACCGGTGCGAGCGCGCAGCGATTCGGGACGCGAACTGATCGTCAGCGGGCCGGTGGTCCGGGAAGTGATTTCGACCGGGAGGGGGCTACTGAAGGTACTTGTTTTCGAGAGCTCGGTATTCGACCGTGTCGTCGCTGGTGCCCCACAGGCCGTCGGACCCGGCGCTTTGGAAGCGGGTGACGACGGTGCGGACTTTGGATTCGCCGAGGATCAGGTCGGTGCCGGAGTCAAAGACGCCGTTGTTGTTGACGTCCTGGATGGCCTGGCCGATGGCCCAGATGGTGAACTGTTCGGAGCGGACGGTGATGAGGTTGGCCAGCGCGCGGACCCAGCTTTCGCGGAGGGCTTTGCGGGTGCCGCTGCTGCCGGTTAGTCCGTCCACTTCGCAGATTTGGCCGATCATGGTGTAGGCATTGGTGAAGAAGTTCGGGGCGTAGTAGCGGCCGGTAAAGGCGGTGTTGAAACCCTGGGTGGCGATGTTGGCAACAGGCAGTGCGCTGACGCCGCTCAGGTTGAGGTTGGTGCCGAGGGCGGCGATGGGCAGGAGGCGCAGCGGCATGGTGGCGCTGGTGAGGTTGGTGGTGACGGCACCGTTGATGTTGATGCGGCCCTGAACGGAGGTGTTGGTGACGCTGAAGATGTCGAGGACGGCCCAGTCGGGGACGTAGTTGGAGGAGGTGTTGGATTCGGGGAGCATCCAGAGCGTGCGCCATTGGAGGCCGGTATGGATGTAGCCGAGTTCGCCGATGGATTCATAGTCGCGGGTGGCGAAGGCCGGGAAGGTGCTGCGATCCACGACGTTGACGCCGGTCTCGGAGGGGTCTTTGGGGAGGTTGGTGTAGCCGGTATTGCCGCCGGTAAAGTCCACCACGCCGGTATTTTCGGAGCCGAGGGTGACGTTGGTGGTGGTGTCGTAACCGACCCGGTACCAGGCGGGCAGCGGCGGCGTCCACGAGGTGAAACGGCGGACGCGGGGGTCGTTTTTGGCGATGGCCTGGGTGCGGTCGTTGTTGATTGCGAGCGAGGCCGGGCAACCGGCGGCGAGCGGGATGGGTTCGACTCCGGCGCTGCCGGAGGCGAAGCAGAAGTGGTTACTGGTGAAGTTGCCGACCGCGCAGATTTGTTGGTCGAAGTCCGGTTGGATCGCCCAATCGCGAATGGTTTCGTTGTTGTTGGCGGTTTGCAGGAAGCGGACTTTCGCGATGCGAACGGCGATTTGGTCCACGTAGGCGGTGGCGTTTAGTTCGCGGCGACCGGCGAAGGCGGTCAGTTCGACCACGGCATAGCTGTTGGCGGGGATGGTGGGGACATTCGCCACCAACTCGTTGGAGCTTTGGTAGGGGAACTCACTGGCGTCCCAGCCGGTGGTCCAGCCGGTATCCGGGCCGGTGTCATACTGCCACGCGCCGCCGTCGCCCACGACGCGAAAGCGCAGTTTGTCCATATAGACGCGGATTTGGCCGCCGTAGGTCCAGTCCTGGTCGTAGGGGTTGACCAATTCGACATAGATGTGGGCTTTGGCTTGGATCTCGAGGCCATTGCCGCCGGTCGGGGTGCAATAGGCGACCCGCACGCCGATTTCGTTGAGGAAGGGGTAGCGGCGCAGACCGCAGTAGAATTTGGGGACGTATTGCCAACCGGCTCCGCCCGTATCGAGGTAGGCATTTTCGGCGCCGCTGCAGACGGTGACGCCCGGGCCGTCGGGCTGGCGAAAGTCGTAGATATTGGCGAGGATTTGTTTCACGGCATCGGCCCGGTATTTGCGGGCGAAGGTGTTGGTTTGGGCGGCGCCGTAGTTGAAGAACGCGGCCAGCCCCGTGTTGGTCAGCGTGGTAATCGGGGTGTCAATATCGGCGCGGACAAAACCGATGGTGGCGTCGGAGGTGTTGTTGAGGTTCTTGCGTTTGGTGCCCCACGGCGTGAAGTCGAGACCGTTGCTGTGGGCGGTGATGAAGAACTTGTTTTTCTCGTAGATGGCCGAGCCGATGTCGTCCGCCGACTTCCAGTGTTCGGTGGTGAAGAAGCCGTTGGTATTGGCGTAGGCATAGGAGCTGTTGGCGCGGACGACCCCGATGTCGGTCAAGGCGGTGAGGTTGACATCGGCCATGGAGGCGCCGTTGGTGCTGGCCGAGGTTCCGACGCGGTACTGGGCGGAGTTGACGTTGATTTTGCTGGCCTCATCGTCCACCCAGTAGGCGTAGCGGCCGATGATCGGATTGCCGGCGGCGGCGGATTGGCCGTTGGTGCCGATGGTGATCCAATCCACAAAAATCTGCCGCTTGGTGGCGGTGTCGTAGATGGTGTTGTTGGTGATGATGGTGCTGTCGAGATTCATGTTGAAGGTGCCGGCGCTGGAGAGCGGGCTGAAGACGGAAAACATCAAGTCGTCGGCGACCGGCCCGTGGCGCAGGATCTGGCCCGGGCGGGAAACCCAGTAAGTCGTCAGCGGGGAGGACTGGAGAATGACCGGGGTGTTGGTGCGGATCAGGAAGATCGCCTCGTCCACGGCGCCGTCGGCGAGTTGGCGGGACAGGGCGCTGTGGCTGTAGGTGCGGGCGGCGATTTGTTCGGTGCGCATGCTGATGGCAAATCCCATGGCCAGCAGCACGACCGCGCCGAGGACAGCCAGCGTGATGACCAGCGCCACGCCGCGCTGGTTGGTCAAGTACCGGGGTGATCGCTTCATGGCGGGTTCTCCGTTAGGGTGAATTGCGCAGGTACACCGTCTTGTAGAAGATGTGGGTGCCTTCCCGGATGATGGTGGCGAGGGGAGCCGAGCTGATGTTGTTGACGTCTTGATCGGCGCAGTTGGGGATGACCTTCACCAGGTCCGCGTACGGAATCCCGTCGCCGTAGGTGCCCGGGTTGCCCGCCATGAACGCGGCCAGGCGGGTGGCGTTGCGCCGGTCCATGACCGCCAGCCGAATGTGCACGGCGCGCGGCAGGTGGACTTCCGGGGTGGTGATCGAGGGCACCATGTCAATCGGCCGGGCACAGGCGACGCAGCCGCCGCCCAGTCCGCTATCCGGGCAGGGTGTGTTGTTGTTCCATTCTTCGGTGATTTGGGTGCCGTTGGTCACCGCCTGGGCGAAACCGGGATTGGAATCGAACGCCTGGAACCGAAACTCCAACCGCAACACATTTTCCAGAATCGGCACTTTGGAACTGGTGGTGAAGGCGGGGGTCTCGAACCAGTTGTTCGGGTTGGAGAACACGTTGAAGTCAGGGCTGTCCGCATTCGCGGCGTGGCGGATCAGGTAATATCGGCCCTGGTGCATCGTCACGTAGTTGCTCTTGGCAAAGACGACGAAATATCCCCGTTCTGCCAGATCATGGGCGTCGGACCCGGTCGTTTCGGGGGTGCTGGTGACAAAGAACAGTTGATCGTTGGGGGTGGCGACGGCCGCCAGTTGTGCAATCGAGCCACTGACCGGCAACACCGATTCATTGGCGTAGCTCAGAAACGTGATCTTGCGCCCCGTGACCGCGTTGCTGCTGGCCACGGCGCTTTCCAGTTCGCGGCCCATCATCTCAAGCACCAGCCGCACGTTCTGGAAGGACTCCGTCCGCTTCTCGCCCGCCAGCCAACCGCGGGAGACCTGGTTGTAGGTGCTGAAGATCAGCGACATCAAGATGGCCAGAATCGCAATGGCCGCCAGCAACTCGACGAGGGTAAACGCCGTGATGCGCCGGGAGGTGGTCATGTTATCTCCTCGCTACATTTGTGACGAAATAGCGGCGGTTGGCATTGGGCATCGGTTGGCCATTGGCGACGTTGATGGGCCACTCCACCGTGATCAGCACCCGGCAAATATCGGGTGAGTTGAACTGCGGATGCGGCATGGGCGTCCACGTGAACCGGTACAGCCCGTGACCGCTGGTGCTGTTACCGGCCCAAAGCCGGTTGGCATAATTGCCGCCCGTGGTCGGCCCGTACTCGGTCACGGAAAAATTCCCGTTCGCATCCAGGCTGGTCACGGTCTTGATGGTGCTGCCGCTGGTGACGTTGGTCAGGATGGCTCCATAGGGCAGAAACGACTCTTTGCCATACGGAGTAATCCGGCTCCACGCATGCATGTCATCCATCAGATGCGTGATCAACGTTTCATCGGAGACCTGCCGGCTGGCGCCGATGGCGCCGGCCAGCAACCCGAACACCGCCAGCAGCGCGACCGCCGCGATGGCCACGGCGAGCGTCACTTCGATCAGATTAAACCCGGCCTGCCGGCGGCGCCGTGCGATGCGGAGGATGGTGGGTTTCATTGGTAGCTCTCCCGGGGGCGTTGCCGCACGCGACCGAACAGATCGTATTCGATGTTGATCCAGTTGTTGGTGTCCGTCACGATCAGTTGCCGGGTCAGCGGGTTGACCAGCGTGCCGTTGATCAGGCGTACCGCCCCCGCGCTGTCGATGCCAGTGACCCGGCCGGTCGGGCGGAACTCGACCGTGGCCGCGATCCATGTGGTGGGCGTGCTGGTGAGATAAACATCCATCGTGTTGGTGGTGCTGAAGTGTCGCCAAGAGTCGGCGGCCGAGCCGGCGACTCCCAAGTTGCGGTTGGTCGCGATGCCCAGCGGCGGGACCGGATCGAGATTGATCGTGTTGTAGTAGGTATCATTCTGGTCGGAGAAAACCACGCCGGTCGGCAGAAACTTCCAGTCCTGAACCGGGCGCCAGCCCACCAGAACATTGTTGGCGTCGTTGGTGGCGATGACGATGCTGTAGGCGCGGCAGACATGGTTGGTCCCGAGGTCGAGGACGCCGTTGGTGGTGACGCAAATGGCAAACCGCACCGGCAACCGTTGGGTGATGGCATGTTGCCGGGCCAGCATCATGTCGCTCTGCACCTGACGCGCGGCGGTTTGCAGGGCGGTCCCTTGCAGCGCGCGTAGTGCCGGCAACGACGCCGCCACCATGATCGCCATGATCGCAATCACCGCGATCAACTCGACGAGCGTGAAGCCGCGCTTATTCTGTCGATACGATGTCATCGCTTCCTGAGTTCCAGAAATCCTGGTTTTTGTTTGGACCGTAGCTCACCAATACTGCCAGCCTTTGAAAAACTCGCGAACCGTAGTCAACGGTTCCGTCGTAATTGTTATCCAGCTTGATGTAATAGACCTGCTGCCACGGATCGAGGATGTTTCCGGAACCATCGACGGCTCCTTTTCGTGACGGCGGTTCGTAGAAGACAATGCGCCGCGGGTTCAGCGCGTGGCTGGCGTTCCAGCCGGAAGCAACCGCCCGCAAGGTGTTGATGATCTGATACTGGTCAGAAGCGGTGTAATAAAAGTCGCCAATCCCTTGATCGGCGTCGCGGACCGGCAGTTTCCCGTACTCGGTGTAGTACTGGCGGATGGCGTTTTCGATGGCTTTCACGTCGTTGCGAGCCTGGCCGGACTTGGCTTTCGTCATGGCGCCTTTGATGGCCGGGAACAACAGGCCAGCCAGGATGCCGATGATCGCAATGACCACCAGCATCTCGATGAGGGTGAAGCCGGAGGTCGGCGGCTGACCGCTGGCTGACCGCTGACCGCTGACCGCTGATCGCTTGTTCTTCATGGTATTCTCCTTACTGCCAGTTGGTGATCCATTGGTTGGTGACCGTGGGACTTGGTCCGGTGGACCACAGGTCGTAGGTGACTTTGTTGCGCTGCGCGGCGTTGCCGTCGCTGCGGTAGTAATACGGATTGCCGAAGGGATCGAGAATGTTGGTGGTCGTGCCGGAGATGCTGAGCTGGTTCTTGGTAAAGGTCATGTACCCGCGGCCGCTGGTGACAGCCTTGTGAATGTTGGTGGAGCTGTTGACCGCCCCGCTGCTGCCGGCCGGATACGTCCCGTAATCCAGTTTGTACGCTTCCAGCGCGCGCATCATTTCGGCCATCTCCGCCTGGGTGCGGGCGACCGCCGACCGGCGCTGCGAATAGCCTGCGATGCCAATGACCATCGCGGCGATGATGCCAATGATCGTGATGACGGCCAGCAACTCGATGAGCGTGAAGCCGGAGGGCGGACGTTGAACAGGAAGGGCGGGGAGAGCGAAGAGATTGTGCGTCCCCGACTTCCCGGTCTCGTTGTGGAATCTTGTCGGTTTCATCGGTTGCCTCTGAGCTCCGCTTCGAGTCGCTCGGCAATCCACTGTTTCATCATGCTCTGGTAACCGAGATACCGGGTGCGGGCGAGACGCTTGATGCGAGCCAGCATCCGCGGATCCATCCGCAGCGAAATCGTCGTGGATTCACTCTGGTCGGCCGTGAGCAGCGATTGGCTCAACAGCCGGGAATCCAGCCGGTGCGTCTGCCAGAACTTCGCCTCGTCATGCTCGCAGGTGAAGACCGGGATTTCTTCCCAAGTGTTGACGACGTTCATTAGCTGATCGCTTCCTGTGCTTTGCGTTCGTAAAAGGTCTCTTCTTCCTCGGTCATTTGCCGCGCGACAATCACGCGCACCTTCTTGCCATCCGTCCGGTAGGCGCAGAAGATCCCCCGGCCGGAAAGCGTCTTGCCCAACGCGAACGTGCGGGATGACTTGGCAAACCGGGGAGAGTCTGGAAAGAACCGCAGCCCATGCGGGTCCTCCAACGATTCCTCGATCTCGCGGATCGTTGGAGCGTCCTTCGGGCTGAATGGTGGATCCGACCAATCAAATTCCATATGCTCCTGTCTGCACCATGTATATACATAACATGTACGATGTGTCAACAGCAGATTCGAGAAAAGTTTTATAGGGACCCCACCGGTTTCGGGGTCGGCGACCTTACCGGAAGGTCCGGTGGTCTGCAGCCCTCGATTTTCCGGTGCCTCTCATCGCCGGCCGTGGCAGCGGGTGGTGCGAGCGTCCCCCCGAGCATGGCGGCGCCAAGCCTCGCGGGGACGCTCGGCCCACCGGCGGGGACGCGCTGATGGTCACACGACTTGGAAATCAATCTGACGCTTGAAAACATCCACCTTGGCGACGCGGACGCGGAGTTTGTCGCCAATCTTGATGATTCGCTTGGTGCGTTTGCCGATGATCTGTTCCCGCTGTTCGTCGTAGTGATAAAAGTCGTCTTCGAGCGTGGAGATATGAACCAGACCCTGCACGAGGCTGTCCGGTAATTCCACGAAAACGCCGAAATTGCGAACGGTGCAGACGACGGCCTCCATCGCGGCCAGTTTGCCGGTGACGAGCTGGTGCTGGAAGTACTCGATCTTCTTCAGCTCGACGGAATCCTGTTCCGCTTCGGCGGCGGTGCGTTCGGTCTGGGAGATATGCGTGGCGATTTTCGCGAGTGACGGAAGGGCTGGGGTTGCGCCGCGGGCTTTGCCGTTGACGATCGCTCGCAAGGTGCGGTGGACGACGAGGTCGGCGTAGCGGCGGATCGGGCTGGTGAAATGGGTGTAGTATTTTTTGGCCAGACCGTAGTGGCCGCTGCACTCGGTGGAATAGACCGCGCGTTTCAGCGAGCGCAACAGGGCCAGGTGGATGGCGTATTGCTCGGGTTTACCGGTGACGTGATCGAGCAGTTTCTGCAATTCCTGCCGGTGAGTGACATCGCCGACTTTGAAGCCGAAACTTTGCGCGTAGGCGCGGAAATCGCGGAGTTTTTCAAGGCTGGGATCTTCGTGAATCCGGTAGAGGCAGGGGATTTGCAACTGGCAAATGCGCCGCGCGACGGCCTCGTTGGCGGCGAGCATGAATTCTTCGATGAGCTGGTGGGAGATGTCGTACTCGATCTTTTCGATGTGGGTCGGTTTGCCGTGGTCGTCGAGCCGGACTTTGACCTCGGGGAACTCGAGGGCCAGTGCGCCCTGGGCGAAGCGCTGGGTGCGGAGTTGGCGGGCCAGGCGCCACATTTTGTGCAACTCGCGCGTCAGCGGATCGTGGTGGTCGCGCGATTGCAGCCGCGCGAAAGCTTCCCGGTAGGTGAGCCGGTGGCGGCTGTGGATGATGCTGAGGGCGAATTCGGTTTTGCGGTGACGAAGCTGTTTGTCGAATTCGATGAAGACGCTCTGGGTCAGGCGGTCCTCGCGGGGGCGAAGACTGCAGAGGTTGTTGCTGAGCTTTTCCGGCAGCATCGGGATGACGCGGTCCACCAGATAGACGCTGTTGCCGCGGGCGCTGGCCTCGCGGTCGAGCGCGCTGCCGGGCGTGACGTAGTGCGAGACATCGGCGATGTGGACGCCGAGGCGCCAGCCACCCCCCGGCAGTTCCTCCACCTGCACCGCGTCGTCGAAATCTTTGGCGTCGTCAGGGTCAATGGTCAGGATGAACTGGTCGCGCAGGTCAAGCCGACCGGCCGCGGAAATCGTTTCGGGGATGCGCTCGATTTCGGCCAGCGTCTGCGGGCTGAACTCGAGCGGCAAGTGGTATTTGCGGATGATCGAGATGATGTCCACGCCCGGCGCGGCGGCCGGGCCGAGCACCTCGATGATGGTGCCCTCGGGGTTGACGTGGCGGTTGACCCAGTCGGCAAGTTGGACGACGACTTTGTGGCCGACGCGCGCCTGGGGATGGGGCGGGACGTAGATGTTGCGGATGATGCGCGGGTCGTCGGGGACAACGTAGTGGAAGGTCTTCGTTTTCTGCAGCGTGCCGACCAGCGTGGGGTGGGCACGTTCGAGGATGCGGATGATGCGGCCGGCGGTCTTGTCGGTGCCGCGACGACGTTCGCGGTAGAGGCGGACAACGACTTTGTCGCCGTGCATGGCAACCCACGTGTCTTCCTCGGCAATGTAGATGTCGGCGGGCGCCGCACCGGCGTTCTGATTCTCGGCATCCGGGATGACGAAGGCGAACCCTTTTTCGTTGAATTGAACCCGGCCAATCACGAGGTCGGCTTCCTGCGGCAGAACAAAGCGGTCGCGGCGAACGCGCACGACCTCCCCGGCGCGGATCATTTCCTCCAACGTGCGGCGGAAATCACGGCGTTCGGCGGCGGTGAGCCGGAGTTTGGCGGCCAGTTCGGCGCGGCGCAACGGATGATAGTTCGGCGCGGCCAGAAGCGTCTGGATTTTGCGACGGATGTCCATTAGGGTGGCGACGCTATCATGCGCCGCGAGGCTGACCAATGAAATTGTTCTTCTACCGGTGGCTGGCGCTGGGCCTGGCGTTGGCGACCGGGTTTCTCGGATTTCAGACGTGGGAGTTGCGGCGGCGGGTTGCCGACTTGCGCGACACGGTGGCGTTGCTGGAGCAGGAGCGGCGCGAACTGGCCCGGCAGGCCGCCACCCCGGTCGTCGAGAAACCCGAGCAACGCGCCGAGTTGCGCCAGCAGATCGAGCAACAAACCAGCGCGCTGCGGGGCCTGCCGTTTCGCGGGCCGGTAACCTACAAGATGATTTCGCGGTCGGAACTGCGCGACGTGTTGATCCGGCAGGTGCGCGAGCAATACACGGAGGAGGAGGCGCGGGCGTATGGCCGGTGTTTTGAGGCGCTGGGGGTGATTCCGCCCGGGACGGATTTGATGGCGTTGTTCATCCGACTCTACGACGAACAGGTCGGCGCGTTTTACATCCCGCAGGAACGGGCGCTGTACACCTTCCAGGACATGTCGTGGAGCGCGGGGATGGATCGGATGATTCTGGCGCACGAACTGACCCACGCGTTGCAGGATCAGCATTATGACCTGACGAAGTTTCCCCTGCACGTGAAGGACAACGATGATCTGGCCCTGGCGACCTCGGCGTTGCTGGAAGGCGATGCGACCGTGTTGATGACCCAGTTTTATGCGCGGAGCGCCGCGGAAGGCGGGATGTGGAAGGATTTGCTGGCGATGCTGACGACGCAAAAGACGGAAAAATTGCAAGCGGCGCCCCCGTTTTTGCGGGAGCTGATGTTGTTTCCGTATCAAGAAGGACAAACGTTCGTGTTCGCCCTGCAACGGGAGGGCGGCCCGGACGCGCTCGACCGCGCGTTTCGCAACCCGCCGGTCTCGACCGAGCAGATTTTGCATCCCGAAAAATTTGTGGGCGAGCGCGACGATCCGCGACCGGTGACGTTGCCGGTGGTTTCGTCCTCCGCCTGGCAGCGGCTTGGCAGCAACGTCCTGGGCGAACTGGGCATTCGCGCGATGCTGGCGACGCAACTGCGGTTCACGGAAGCGCAGGCCGCCGCCGCGGGGTGGGATGGCGACCGCTACGAGGTGTACGAGCGCGGGGCCGGTGGGCCGCTGGGGTTGGTTTGGCTGAGCGTTTGGGATCAGGAGCAGGACGCGGAGGAGTTTGCCGCTCTCTACCGGCAATTCGCCGCCCAGCGCGGCGTGAACGCGCAGGTGACGCAGAAGGGTGTTGAAGTGAAGGTGGTGCAAAGTGACGAGGACGAGTTTTTCGCGCTGGTGCCATAGCGCGTTGTTATGGCTGGCGCTGGTGGGCAGCGTGTCGGCGACGGATTATCTGGACGGTCAGGGGAAAATCGCCTGGTCGCCCGACGCGAAGTGGGTGGCGTTCAACTGGCCAAGACGCAACGAACTGTTCGTGGTGGCGGTGGAATCGCCGCGCGCGTTTCTGCTGAAGCCGGTCGGCGAGTTGGATCCCGACAACGCGTTGACGGTGTCGGCGGAAGCGCCGGTGGCGGCGCTGGCCCGTGGCAAACGGCGGGAAGCGGTCACGACGCCGAGTCCGGGCTACGGCAAGTTGACACTTGAACGATGGGCACCGGACAGCCGCACGTTTCTGTACCGGTATGGCAAGGGAGCGCGGGCGTTGTTCGCCGTGGAAGCGGGCCAGGTAACCCGCAAGTTGGCCGCAACCGAGCCGGCACCGTGGGCGGGCGATTCGCCGTGGCGGGTGGAGTTCGCACACACGCGGCCGGTCGACGGGCAGACGGCGCGGATGCTCTTGCGCGTGGTGGCGACCAACGGCGAGGTGATCGCCGAACGCGCGTTCACCGACGCGGCGGAGGTGGCGCAACTGGCGAGCATGCGGTTTCGTGATATTTCGTTTCTCGCGCCGAGCCGGCAGTTTCTGTTGTACCCCCGGCATGAAACCAACGGCTGGGTGTTGGTGCGCGACCCGGTGCGCACGCGCGAAGCGCCCCGGCAATTGGGCGCGCCGGTGGACGAAGCGCCGTACGAATGGGAACTGACCCCGGACGGCGAGTATCTGGCCGTGTCCGACCGGCAGCACGTGACGGTGGGCCCGGTAGACGACTGGACACGGGCGCGGGCATATCCGCTGACGGCGGCCAGCCCCACGCTGCAATGGTCGCCCGGCGGCCAGTGGTTGGCGTTCCAGACGAAACAACTCCTCCACGTTGTGTCCCGGGAAAACGGCGAACCGCGGCTGGCAGCGGATTTCTGCGCGCCGCGGTTTTGGGGCTGGCGGGGCGAGCGGCTGTTGTTTGGTCACGCGCGCTCGAGTGTGGCGAATCTGTACGTGGTCGAACCGGGCGGCGGACAGGCAGAGCCGTTGGTGACGGCCCCGCACTGGCAGGCGGCGCCGGTGGCCAGCGCGGTGTCAGCGGAGGGACAACGGATCGCGTGTCTGGTGCAGCAGTTTGACGGCAACGGCGTGGCGCATTGGGAGTTGTGGGTGGCCCCGGTGGCCAAGTCGGCGAAGTGGGAGCTGATTTTCTCGTGGCGGTCGTGACGGCCGCTTTGCGACCGGTTCTTCCGCCACCGCCCCTCACGCTCTTTCTCTCGCCGCACGAGCGGGGAGAAGGTCACGATGATGCGCTTCGTGCGCCTAACAAAACCAAAGCTTCGGTTGTGGGAGCATCCTTTTGGGCGCGCCCGGTGGCGCGAGCGTCCCCGCGAGCGGAGCGTCACGCCCCGCCAGGACGCTCGGCCCACCGCCTTTTCTGAAAACGTTTCGAGCGGAAGCCCGCTCCCACAAGGAGTGTTGTTAGGCGCGCTTAG
>CAZHLM010000080.1:0-13329 GCA_964533295.1 uncultured Verrucomicrobiota bacterium | reverse complement strand
CGGTTGTCGTTGATGAAGTCAATCATCGCGGCCAGTGTGGTGGACTTGCCGCTGCCGGTCGGTCCCGTGACGAGCACGAGACCTTTGTTGAGAAAGCAGAGCTTCTTGATGCAGTCCGGCAGCCCCAGTTGTTTGAAGCCGAGAATCTTCGCGGGGATCAAACGAAAGACCGCCCCGATACCCCTGCGGTCAGAAAACACGTTCGCCCGAAACCGCGACTCCGCGTCCAGCTCGTAAGCAAAATCCGTGTCGTGCGTCTGCTCCCATTCCCGGCGGTTGCGTTCCGGCATGATTTCATAGAGCAAGTCTTTGAGCGCCACGGCGGAGAGCGGCTGGTCGCTGATCGGCGTCATCTCCCCGGCAATCCGCAACCGCGGCGGATTCTCGCTGCTGAGGTGAAGGTCGGAAGCGTTGCGGGACACGACCTGGCGAAAGTACTCATCAATCTTCGGCATGAACCGCGTTTGAGCAGGGGCGGTGCCAGTGCGCGGTTTCGTTAGTCCCGCGCCAACGCCGCCACGACGACCCCGACGCCGTCTGTCACCGCTGCGAGCCGGTGGTAGTCAATCTTGTCCGGCGTATCCGTCGGCTCGTGATCATGCGGATAACGAAACGGCGCGGTGTCCGTCACCATCAACGCCCGGTAGCCTTCCTGCCAGAACGACGCGTGGTCGCTCCAATCCACCCCCGTCACCGCGCGCGGCAACGCGGCGCACTCCAGTGGGAAATCCGTCCGCGCCCGAAACGCGGCGGCGGCGCGTTGCAACAACCACCGCGACTGGAGGTCGGACACGAATCCGATGAAATTTCCCCGGTCGGGGAACACGAGGTGGAAGAGTCGGGACGGAAACCGCTGGCTGCCCGGCTCGTCGCGGTAGTACCCCATCGTTTCCAACGCGATCATCGCCCGCACGTCATCGCCGCGCTGCCGGCAGGCCTGCGCATACACCCGGCTGCCCATCCGCTCCGTGTGGAACCACGGCGGCTCCTCGTTCACAAACGCCACAAACCGCACCGTCCGCGCCTGCGGCGTGAACTCCCGGCTCAATTCCAACAGCGCCGCCACGCCACTCCCGTTGTCGTTCGCCCCCGGTGACTCATCCACCGTGTCGTAATGCGCGCCGACGACCACGATTTCGAGGGCGCGTTCCCGCCCGGGAATGACCACCTCCAGATTGGCGCAGGCCATGCCATTGACCTCGTACACCTGCCGGTTCACCGCCCAGCCCTGTGCGCGCCACTCGCCTTCGATGTAATCGGCGGCCGCCCGCAACGCCGCCGGCCGAAACACACTGCGCGGCCCGATCGTCCCGGCCAACATCGTCACATGACGCCGCAGGTTGTCCGCTGAAATCCCCACCGGTTTCCTCTCCATCGTCGTTACGCCGCCGCAGCGACACGCCCACCGGCCCGCGAACGCGAACGCGCCGGCCAGCACGGCCAAGCCCACCACGATCCGCCAGCCCGACTGGCGCGTCACCACTTTCACGCGCGCCAGCCTGCCACAACGCCTTGTCCGCCGCGCAGCCGCGTGGTAGCATTCGCTCAATGTATAAGGACTTCTTCGGGCTGCGAGAATACCCGTTCAACATGACGCCGGATCCGCAGTTCTTGTACTTCAGCGAGCACCACCGGGTCGCGCTGGATCTGTTGCAGTACGGGATTCGGGAACGGAAAGGATTTATCGTGATCACCGGCGAAGTCGGCGCCGGTAAGACCACCCTCTGCCGCGCCCTGCTCAACGCGCTGGACTCCCGCACCAAAACCGCGCTGATCCTCAACCCGATGCTCTCCGACTCCCAAATCCTGCGCACGATCTGCGACGAGCTCCGCCTCCAACCGGCCCGAACGACGAAAAAGGATTTGTACGACACCATCAACGCCTTCCTGCTGCGCGAACTGGCCGCCAATCACAACGTCGCTCTGATTGTGGACGAGGCGCAAAACCTCAAGCCGTCCGTGCTCGAACAAATCCGGTTGCTCTCCAATCTCGAAACCGAAAAAGAAAAACTGCTCCAAATCATCCTCGTCGGCCAACCGGAATTGCGCGATCTGCTCGAACGCAACGACCTGCGCCAGCTCCGCCAACGCATCGCGCTCCATCATCACGTCGGCCCGCTGCGCGCGGCAGAGGTCGGCCCCTACATTCACCACCGGCTGCGCGTCGCCGGCGAACCCGGTCGGCTGCAGTGGGACCCCGCCGCCGTCAGCCTCGTCGCCCAACACTCCCACGGCCTGCCCCGTGTCATCAACGTCCTGTGCGACGCCGCGCTGATGGCCGCCTACGTCGCCGAGTGCTACCGGATTGACCCGGCCATGGTCGAGCTGGCCATTCAGGATACCGGCTTGAAACCGCAGGTCGCCGATGTGACCGTCGCATGAGCCTTGTCCATCAAGCCCTGCGGAAAGCGGAAGCGGAGAAGCAACGACACGCGCCGCCGCCCGCGCCCGTTGCCGTCCAGCGCGAACCGCGCGTTCCGCCCGCACCGCCCACGCCGCCCGCGCCGCCCGCGCCTGCGCGGCCGACCGAACCGAATTCCTCGCGACTGTTGCCGGTGGCGCTGATTGCGCTGGCGGCCGTCGCGATCGTGGCGCTCGTGTTCCTCGCGACCCGCCCGCCACCGGCTGCGCCGGCCGCCGTCGTGCCGGCGGAAACGCTGCGGATGACCGACGTGCCGCACGCTGCGCTTCCCGTCGCGCCGCGACCCGCGCTCGTCCCACCGGCGGCGGAACGGTGGAAGTTGACCGGCATCTCGAAAGACCCGGCCGGAAATTTTCTGGCGATCATCAACGGCAACCTGCGCGGGGTGAACGAATTTGTGGACGGCGCGGTGATCAAACAAATCGAGCGCGACCGGGTCACCCTGGAAGCGGATGGTCAGCAAACCGTGCTACGACTGTTCTGATTCGAGACCGGTCCAGCGCGCGGCGCGTCGCCTCCTCTCTCCAACCACCCGCCGTACCGTCCAACCACCCCGTCCAACCGATCGGCCAACCGCAGAACGCCGACCAAGCCTCCTCAAATCGCCCAGCTCCCACCCCTCATCGTTTGCACAAGTTTGTAACAATTGTTACAAACTCGTGCAAGTGGGCGGCGCGAGGAGCGGGTGGGGAGCGATTGGGGAGCGGGGGAAGGAGGGGCAGGGCGCGGGCGGCGGAGGCGGATTGGCGCGGCGGGTGGTTCTCAGCCGGAACGATGCCGTTGGAGAACCCCTCACCCTGATCCTCTCCCCATTCGTTGGGGAGAGGGTATCTCCCCGGTCCATCCGAGGGAGGTCACTGATCGGTGCGTTGGGTTCTCACAGCGGTTGCCCTCTCCCCGCGCGCGGGGGAGCCGAGCCGAGTCCGCGGGACGCGGTTCCTCGGCATCGTTCCGGCTCAGCGGGTGGCGCGGCGGATGGCGCGCTGGATTTCGCGGTCGTGGGTTTTTTTCTTCAGCGCTTCGCGTTTGTCCACGGCGTGTTTGCCCTTGCCGACGGCGAGCAGGACTTTGGCGAAGCCTTTGCTGAAGTAGATTTTCAGGGGTACGAGCGTCAGGCCCTTCTGGTTCGTTTGGTTGCCGAGGTGGATGATTTCTTTTTTGTGGAGGAGGAGTCGCCGCGGCCGCAAGGGGTCCACGTTCCAGCGGTTGCCCTGCTCGTAGTGTTGGATGTGGCAGTTGTAGAGCCACGCTTGCTGGCGCTCGATGCGGGCGAAGGCTTCGTCAAGGCTGGCGCGGGCGGCGCGCAGGGATTTGACTTCGGGGCCTTTCAGTTCGATGCCGGCCTCGAGGGTTTCGAGGATGTGGTAATCCCGCCCGGCTTTGTGGTTTTGGATGGTCGCGGGCATGACCGCGCGCGACCTAGTTGGTGGTGGATTCTGCGGGGGCTTCGTCCGTCAGTTCATACGTCAGCTTGCCCTCGGCGATTTCTTTGAGGGCGATGTCGGCCGGTTCCATTCGCGGGTCGGTTTGGGTCAGCGGCCGGTGGCCCTGGTTGAGCTGGCGGACCCGGCGGGAGACGACATTGATGAGCAACTCGACGTTGGGAATGCGTTGCAGCGCGTCGGGCAGGTATTTGCTTTTCATGTTCAACAAGGGACGCGCACTATGCCGAAAACACTGCCGGCGCACAAGTGAAAACATTGGCGCGCATCCCGCTTTACAGCGGCGCGAGACTGGACAATGGTCTGCGTCATGGCCAACGGGAAACAAGACCAGGCGTTGATTGAGCAGTTGCTCGCGCAGCACGGCGGCGGGGAAAACGCCGACATGGTTGCCGAGATGATTCGCGCGGCGTTGCGGTTGCTCGACGATCGGGCCGACCGGCTGGATGTGAAGGTGATGGCGTCGGCGTTGCGGGAGTTGCGGTATGCGTCGAAAGTGTTCGCGCCGTACCGCGGCCGGCGCAAGGTCACGGTGTTTGGGTCGGCGCGGACGGTGCCGGCGGCGGAGGAGTACCAGCAGGCGGTGGCGTTCGGCAAGGCGGTGGTGGCGCGCGGGTTCATGGTGATCACCGGCGGGGGCGAGGGGATCATGGGCGCGGCGCAACGGGGGGCGGGCCGGGAGAACAGTTTCGGGCTGAACATCCGGCTGCCGTTCGAGCAGGAGCCGAACGAGGAGATTGCCGGGGATGCGAAGCTGATCAACTTCAAATATTTTTTTACGCGGAAGCTCTGTTTCATGAAGGAGAGCGACGCGCTGGCGTTGTTTCCGGGCGGGTTCGGAACGCATGACGAGGGGTTTGAGGCGTTGACGTTGATGCAGACGGGCAAGAGCCAGCCGAAGCCGGTGGTGTTCATTGACCGGCCGCGTGGGACGTATTGGAAGACGTGGTGGCGGTTTGTGGAGGATCAGTTGCTGGATCGCGGGTTGATCAACCGGGAGGATCTGGCGTTGTTCAAGGTGACCGACGACATCGCGGAGGCGTGCGACGAGGTTGTGAATTTTTACCGCAACTATCATTCGAGCCGGTATGTGAAGGATCTGTTGGTGCTGCGGGTGAAACATCCGGTCACGGACAGTTTGCTGGGGACGTTGAACGAGCGGTTCGGGGATATTTGTTTGAACGGCGGCCGGTTTCAGACGGCGAGCGCGGTGGGCGACGAGGAGCATCCGGGCCTGCATCGCCTCGCGTTTCCGTTCAATCGCGCCGCGTTTGGCCGGCTGCGGATGCTGATTGATGTGATCAACCAGCACTGATCGGGTCACCAAAGCTCGTTCGGGCCGGCGGGCACGGCGAGGGTGGTGGCGGCGGCGAGCGGGCGGGGCGCGTAGCGCGGGCGCAAGGCGCCGGTCTCATCGAGAAACGGCGCGCGCCAGGCCTTGTAGGCGGCGATGATTTCGGGGAACTCCTGCCGACGGGTGAGTCGGACGGCGCGGCGTTTGAATTCGGCGGCCGGGCCGAACCGCGTGGCGTATTCCACGGCGATTTTGCGGAACATTCGACAGCCGATGTCCTCGCCAAAGACCTCCACCATCCGGTCGAGATGACGGGTCATGACCGCGAAACGCTCGTCCAGCGACGGTTCCGGCAGGGTTTCACCGGTGGCGAGGAAGTGGCGGATATGTTGGAAAATCCACGGGTTGTAGAACGCGCCGCGGCCGATGCTGATCGCGGCGCAGCCGGTTTCATCGAACATCGTCTTGGCCGCGGCCGGGGTGGTGATGTCGCCGTTGCCGACGACGGGAATCGTCTTTACGGCGGCGACGACGGCGCGGATGCCGGCGAGGTTGACGGGGCCGCTGAATCCTTGTTGGCGGGTGCGGCCGTGGACGATGATGGCGGCGGCGCCGGCGTCTTCCAAGGCGCGCGCCAGCTCGGGCGCGGTCAGGTTTTGGTCGTCCCAGCCGAGACGCATTTTGCAGGTGACCGGGATTTTGACGGCGGCGACCATGTGCCGGACCAGGGCGGTGGCGTTGGCGAAATCGGTCATCAGCGCCGATCCGCCACCGGTTTTGCAGACCTTGCGGACGGGACAACCCATGTTGATGTCCACGATGTCGGCACCGTGGGCTTCGAGGATTTGGGCGGCGGCGCTCATTTCGGCGGGTTTGTTGCCGTAAAGCTGGACCGCAAGCGGGTGGTCGGCCGGGCAGGTCTCGATCAGTTTGCGGGCGTTGGCGTTGCGCTCGATGAGCGAGCGGGCGTTGACGAGGTCGGTCGTGCACAGTCCGACGCCGCCGATTTCGCGGATGGTCAGTCGAAACGGCAGATTCGTATATCCCGCCAGCGGCGAGAGAAACAGATTCGTTTTGAGTTGGACCTGGCCGATGCGAAGTGTCACGTCGCCGTCACTATATCGGATTGGTCGGGCGTTGAATAGGGGTCTGGCCGCGACGTCTGTGGGTTGGTTGACCATGAGGCCCTTGTTTGTTACAACCTTCGAGGCGAGCCCCCACCGGGGGGCGATTCTGCAACCAGAGACGTTTGTGTCTGACACCGCTTTAATCGAGAGACCCGTCGCGCCCTCCCAGCCGGTGACCCGTCCGCCGTTGCCGGCGGAGCAGGTGGTGTTGGATGGAAAATTCTTCCGCATCGGCGGCCAGAAGTTCTGTCCGAGGGGCGTGACCTACGGGCCATTCAAGCCGGACGCCAGCGGCTGCACCTTTCCCGCGCCCGACCGGGCCGCGCGTGATTTCGAGTTGATTCGGGAGCTGAACGCCAACTGTCTGCGCGTTTATCACGTGCCGCCCCGGTGGTTTTTGGATCTGGCGCAGGAACACGGGCTGAAAGTGCTTGTGGATTATTACTGGCCGAAGCACACCTGTTTCCTCGACGATCCCGAGACGATGGCCGAGGCGCGGCGCACCACCCGTCAGGTGGCCGAGGCGCTGAAGGGCCACCCGGCTGTCTTCGCGATGACGCTGGCCAACGAAATCCCGCCGGACATCGCCCGCTGGTACGGCGCCAAACGCATTGCCGGCTTTCTCGATGAACTGGCCGGCATCGTCAAGGAAGTGGACCCGCAACGGCTGGTGACCTTCGCCAATTTTCCGCCGACCGAGTTTCTCCAGCCGGCGGCAGTGGATTTCGTCAGCTTCAACGTCTATCTCCACGACCCGAAACCCTTCAACAACTACCTCGACCGACTCCAGAGTGTGGCCGGCGAAAAACCGCTCGTGTTGACCGAAATCGGGATGGACGCCCGGCGCGAAGGCGAGACGACCCAGGCGCGATTCCTTGCCGGCCACATCGAGATTGCCTTTCGCGCGGGCCTGGCCGGGATGTTCATCTTCGCCTTCACGGACGACTGGCATACCGGCGGGCATCAGATCGAGAACTGGTTCTTCGGTCTGACCGACCGCGACCGCCGTCCCCGCGATGCGTTCCACGCCGTCGCGGAGCAATACAAACGCGCGCCTCACTTCCCGCTGCCGGCCTATCCGAAAGTCAGCGTGGTGGTGGCCAGTTACAACGGCGGGCGCACGCTGCCGGCCTGTCTCGATTCGTTGCGTCATCTCCATTACCCGAACTACGAGGTCATCCTCGTGGACGATGGCTCGACCGACAACACGCCGCAGATCGCCCGGCATTATCCCGAAGTCCGCGCCATCCATCAGGAAAACAAGGGTCTCAGCGAAGCCCGCAACGTCGGCATCCGCGCCGCCAGCGGCGAGATCGTCGCCTTCACCGACAGCGATTGCGTCGTGGACGAAGACTGGCTGTATTACACCGTCGGCGACCTGTTGAAAACGGACGCGGCGGCCATCGGCGGCCACAACTTCCCGCCGCCCGAGGACAACCCGATTGCCGGCTGCGTGGCCGTCGCTCCGGGCGGTCCCGCGCATGTGATGCTCAACGACCGCGACGCCGAGCACATTCCCGGCTGCAACATGATCTTCTGGAAATGGGCGCTGGATGAAATCGAGGGATTCGACCCGATCTTCCGCGCCGCCGGTGACGATGTGGATGTCTGTTGGCGGCTGCTCCAACGCGGCAAGAAGATCGCCTTCTCCCATGCCGGTTTCGTCTGGCACTACCGCCGCAACTCCGTCGAAGCCTACGTCAAACAACAAACCGGCTACGGGGTGGCCGAAGCGTTGCTGCGGCACAAACACCCCGAGTATTTCAACTCGCTCGGCGGGATGCGCTGGAAAGGCCGCATCTACAGCGCCTCGAAAATCACCAGTTTCTTCGGCCGCAGCGTCATCTACCACGGCGTTTTCGGCAGCGGCCTGTTCCAAACACTCTACGCCCCGCAACCGATCGGTCTGGTCACGTTTCTGACCAGCCTCGAATGGCATGTGGTCGTCACGCTGGGCACCTTTCTGCTGACGGCGATCTGGTTTGCGCTCTGGCCGTTGCCGATGCTGTCGCTGCTGGCCAGCTTGACGGTCGCGACGGTGGCCGGCGCAAAAGTGGAGATCACCCCGAAACAAAAACGCTGGTGGTCGCGCCCGCTGGTCGCCTGGCTGTATCTGGTTCAGCCGATCGTCCGCAGTTGGCCGCGGTTTGCCCGCCGCCTCGTCGCCACTGGCGCGCCCGCGGCCAGCCGCGAAACAGTCCGCCAACTCGCCAAAAACTACGGCTGGCTCGGGTCGCGCCACACCGTCCAGTACTGGAACGAGGTCGAAATCGAACGATTCACGTTCCTGCAAAAGCTGCTCGACATCCTCGACCGCGACCAATGGCAGGCGCGCACCGACAGCGGTTGGGACGAGTATGACGTGACGATTTTCGGCGACCGTTTCAGCCAGGTCGTCGTCCAGACCGCCGCGGAAAATCACGGCGGCAAAAAACGGCTGTTGCGCGGCCGGCTGCGCGCCCACTGGACGTTGCTGGCGCGCGCCACGTTCGCCGCCACCATCGCCGCGGCGGTGATTCTGTTTCACGCCACGGGCGACCAACCGTGGGCGGCGCCGGTGTTGCTGGCCATCCCGCTGGTGGCCGGCTATCTCCACCTGCGCACCGCCCGCACGCTGCGGCTCGGCGTCGCGCTGCTCGACCTGACCGCCCAGGAACTGGGCCTGGTCAAACTCGACGCGCCGAAGAAATTCGAGAAGCCCGCGTAGCGCGGAACTGCTCGCCGTCGGCGCGCTGGATTGGTAAGACTTCCCCGGCATGAGCCAGGACCAGCCCTCCCTGCGGCGACTGTGGCCGAAAGCGTGGCCGTTGATCTGGGCGCAACGCCGACGCGCCGCGGCCGGGCTGGTGTTGCATCTGGGCGGCATCGCGGCGGGGCTGGCGCTGCCGTGGCCGGTCAAGGTGCTCGTGGATTCCATCCTGACCGACCAGACGCCGCTGCCGGCCTGGTTGCCGGGGCAGAAGGGCGCGGCGTTGACGGCGGTGTGCGCGGTAATGCTGGCGCTGCATTTCCTGCGCGGCGGGTTGAGCGCGGCCGGGACGAATTACTTGGTCGAGGCCGGGCTGGCGATGATGTACGACCTGCGCTGCCGGGTGTACGAGCATTTGCAACGGCTCTCGCTCGTGTTCCACGAACGGCGGGCGGTCGGGGATTCGATCTACCGGGTGACGGGCGACACCTTCGCGATCCAGAGCCTCTTTAATGGCGGGCTGATCCCGCTGGTCACGGCCGCGCTGACGCTGGCCGGGATTCTGGTGATCATGCTGCGGTTCGACGCGGTGCTGACGTTGCTGGCGCTGGCGGTGGCGCCGGGGTTGGTGTTGACGATCCGGTTTTACAACCGCCGCATTGCCGCGACCTCGGTGGAGTATCACCAACGCGAGAGCCGCGTCAGCGCCATCACCCAGGAATCGCTCGCGGCGATTCGCACCGTGCAGGCGTTTGCCCGCGAGGAGGACGAAGTCCGCCGCTTCGACACGGGCGTCGCCCAGAGCGTCGCGGCCAACGTGCGGATGACCCGCGCCCAGACGGCCTCGGCGTTTGTGATCGGGCTGATCACCGCCATCGGCACCGTCGCCATGTGGTGGGTCGGCGGCGACCGGGTCCTGGCCGGGCGGCTCAGCGTCGGCGAGGTGCTCGTGTTCACCAGCTACGTCGGCATGTTGTACGGACCCATGAGCACCATCAGCGGACTGGCCAACTCCGTCCACGGCGCGCTGGCGCGGTTTCAGCGCGTGGTGGAAATTCTGGCGACCAATCCCGCGATTGCCGACCGGCCCGACGCGCGACCGCTGACGAATTGCCGCGGCGTGGTCCGCTTCGAGCGGGTCACGTTCGGCTACGAACCCGGTAAACCCGTGCTGTGCGACGTGGAGCTGGAAGCGCGTCCCGGTCAGATGCTCGCCCTGATCGGCGCCAGCGGAGCCGGCAAGACGACGTTGCTGAGTTTGTTGCTGCGGTTTTACGATCCGCAACAGGGCCGGGTGTTGGTGGACGACACCGACATCCGCGAATTTCAATACCGCTCGCTGCGCCGCCAGATCGCCATCGTGCCGCAGGAGCCGGTGCTCTTCGCCAGCACCGTCGCTGAAAACATCGCCTACGGTCACCCGACCGCTTCCCGCGACGAAATCATCGCCGCCGCCCGCCAGGCCGAAGCGCACGAATTCATCACGCAGTTGAGCCGCGGTTACGACACGCCCATCGGCGAACGCGGCGTGCTGCTGTCCGGCGGGCAACGCCAACGACTCGCGCTGGCCCGCGCGTTCGTGAAAAATTCGCCGATCCTGATTCTGGATGAACCGACCGCGGCGCTCGACGCCGAAACGGAAGCCGCCGTGCTGCGCGCCCTCGACCGGCTGCGACCCGGGCGGACGGTGTTTGTGGTGGCGCACCGGCTCAGCACGGTGCGCTCGGCCGATGTGGTGTTGGTGTTGCAGGAGGGCCGCATCATCGAACGCGGCCGGCATGATGAGCTAATCGCCGCCGGCGGACACTACGCCAAACTTTGCGCCCTGCAATTCGGCACCGGCAAGTCGCACTGACGAAACAGCTCGCCGAGAACCTTCTCCGCCGCGAAATATTCCTCGGCCAGTTGCCGCGCCGCCCGGCAATGCCGCGGATAGTCGGTCTGGATTTTCTCAATCGCAGCAGCGGCTTCTTCCTCGTCGCGAAACGCAAACAGTCCCTCGCCGACGGGCAGGGTGTCGGAAAAACCGGTCTCTTCGAGCACGACCGGCTTGCCGGCGGCCAGATACGCCACCGCGCGGTCGGTGATGACACCGGTGCGGGCTTTCACCGAGAGATTGGCGGCGACACTGAATTCGCCGCGCGAGCCGGTGATGTAGGCGAGATACCGGTCCACCGACAACGTGACGTCCACCGCGCGGGCCAGTCGCCAGCCGGCCGCCTGCAGTTCGGCGCGGGGCACGTCGCCGCCGGCCACGGCAATTTCGAAAATCTCCCCCACCCGCCGCGGCAGATGCAGGATTTTGCGAAACTCGACATCTTTCTGGCCGTAGGCTTCGCCGCGGTACACCAGCGGCGGATGCGACCGCCAGCTCATGACGGTGGTAAAGTACCGCGCCTCGGGTGTGAACCGGTGGGGCACCAGTTCGAGCGCCACCGGGTGCCGCGTCGGCCGCCACGTCAACCCGTGCGTCGGCACCGGCGAGTCGGGCCGGCCAATGGAGTGGCCACAGGTGAAATGATAATGGAAATCGTACGGCGAGGCGTAGCCCGAACAGGAGGGCGGCGCTTCGCTTCGCGGCTTCATTTTGAACTGGACGCGACCGGGGTCCACATCCACAAACACGCGCGTCCGGCACTCGGCAAACTCCGGCAACCAGTTCACACCCGCCCGGCTGAACAACACCGTGGCGCGGCGGCAAAGCTGGCGAAAATCGGCGGCGGAAATCCCGTGGTACTGCCGCGCCGAATCCACGTAGCACCAGTTGTGTTCCAGACCGAGCGGGCGGAGCCATTCCCGTTGCGCCGCCAGACCGTAGCTCGGGTCCTGCGTCATCTCGTGCCGCACCGGGTCGAAACACGGCGCCCACTCCATGCCGCTTTCCTCGATGAGGATCACCTCGTAGCCCAGCCGCTGCAACCCGACGATGTAGTGCAGCTCGGCCAGCACGTGGCCGCCGACGGGGTAGCGGACGTTGTAGCAGGTGTAGATCGCAATCGGCTTGGCCACGTGGCGGGTTATACCCTGCTTTGCCGTCGCAAAACAATCCTCGCTGCGCTAGCCTGCCGGCCATGCGAATCGTCGTGCTTGGCATGATGGGGCAAAGCCCGTTCGGCGGTCAGACGTGGATGCATCTGCACTGGCTGCTCGGATTCCACCGGCTCGGTCACGAGGTCTGGTATGTGGAGGACAGCGCGGCGTGGCCGTTTGATCCCGTCGAGAACACGCTGACGGAGAATCCCCGGTACGCCGTGCGGCACATCGCCGACGCGATGGCGCGAGTCGGCCTGCCGGATCGCTGGGCCTACCGGCTCGCGCACCGACCGCAGGAGACGTGGGGCCGGTCGGCGACCGAGTTGCGGGAGTTGTACCGCACCTGCGACCTGCTGATCAACCTGACCGGCGGCACGATCCTGACCGACGAACATCGCGCCGCCCCCTGCCGGGTCTATCTCGAAACCGACCCGGTCACCGTGGAACTGAAAATCGCCAGCGGCGACACCTTCGCCCGCGAAATGCTCGCGGCGCACAACGTCCACGTCACCTACGGCGAGAATTACGGCGCGGCGGATTGCGGCGTGCCGCTGGCCGGCATCGCCTGGCGGAAAACCCGGCAACCCATCGCGCTGGATTGGTGGCCGATGGTCTTCACACCCGACGCACCGTATTTCACCACCATCGGCAACTACCGGCAAAGCGGCCAGGACGTGACTTGGAACGGCACGACCTACTACTGGAGCAAACATCACGAGTGGGAAAAGTTTCTCGCGCTGCCGCAACGCACCCGGCAACGGTTCGAACTGGCGCTGATGGTCAAGGACGAGGCCGACCGGCAGAAACTCGAGGCGCATGGCTGGCGCATCGTCTCGCCGTGGGAGATGTCGCTGGACGTGTTCGGCGCGTATCCCCGGTACGTTCAACAATCCCGCGCCGAATTCACCGTGGCCAAAGACCAGAATGTCCGGCTGCGCAGCGGCTGGTTCAGCGAACGGGACGTCTGTTATCTGGCCAGCGGCAAACCGGTGGTGGCGCAGGATACCGGCTTCGGCGCCGTGGTGCCGACCGGCCGCGGGTTGTTCGCGTTTCGCGCACCGGAGGACGCCTTGACGGCCATCGAGCAAATCAACGCCGACTACGCCGGTCAGTGCCGCGCGGCGCGTGCGGTGGCCGAAGAGTCCTTCGCCTGCGAGAAGGTTGCCGCCGCGTTCCTCGCGGACCTGCCGGCGGAAGCGCGAGTCTGAGATTTCGTTTCTGTAGGGCAGGCGCCCGGTCTGGCTGACGAAAAAAAGCGCGTAACAAAACTCCCGGGGAGAGCGGGCTTCGCCTGCGACTTCCCCGGAAAGTTCGGTGGACCG
>CAZHLM010000079.1:8894-13409 GCA_964533295.1 uncultured Verrucomicrobiota bacterium | reverse complement strand
ACCCGACAACGGTTGCTGGACGCGGCCAATGAGTTGATGTGGACGCAGAGTTACGGCGCGGTCAGCGTGGATGACATCTGCGAGAAGGCCGGGGTGCGGAAGGGTAGCTTTTATCATTTCTTCCCCTCGAAGGTGGATTTGGTCGTGGCGGCGATTGAGGATTACTGGCAACAGATGCGGCCAAAGTTGGATCAGGTGTTTTCGCCGCAGCTCCCGCCACTGGAACGGCTCGAGGCGATGTGTGAGGCAATTTACCAGCGACAACGGGAAAAGCGCGACATTACGGGCAAAGTTTGCGGTTGTCCGTACGGTTCGCTCGGCTCGGAGCAGAGCACCTGCGAGGAAGCCATTCGCCGCAAAACCACGGAGGTGTTTGACCGGATGCGCCGGTATCTGGAGGCAACGTTGCGGGATGCGATCCGCGAAGGGGCGATTGCGGCGGGCGACCCGGTGGTGTTGGCGCGGGCGGTCCACTCGCTGATCGAGGGGACGTTGTTGGAGGCGAAGGTGCAGAATGATTTGGAGGTCCTGCGCGGGTTGCAGCCGGCCATCTTCCGGCTGCTGGGCGTGCGGGAAAAGGTTGCAACCCGGTAAGTTGTTTTGCGTCTAAATTGACCGAGCGGTCAAATGGGGGCGAGGCGAGCAATGATGAAACGGATGTTGATCATGTTGGGGATTGTGGCGGTCTGCGTTGCCGGCATTGCGTTTTGGAAAGTAACGCAAGTGCGGGCGGCGATTGCCCAGAGCAAACAGTTCGCACCACCGCCGCCGGCGGTGACCACGGCGACGGTGCAGTCGAGCCGCTGGCAGCCGACGTTGCGGTCGGTCGGGTCGTTGAAGGCGCTCAACGGGGTGACCATTAGCACGGACCTGCCGGGGATCGTGGCGGCCATTGAGTTTTCGTCGGGCGCCACGGTGCAGGCGGGGCAGTTGTTGGTGCGACTGGATAGCCGGCAGGAGCAGGCGCAGTTGCAGGCGGCGGAAGCGCGGCGCGATCTGGCGCAGGTCAATCTGCAACGGCAGCGCGAGCTGATCGCCACCGGAGCGATTGCAAAGTCGGATCTGGACGCGGCTGAGAGCCTGTACCGCCAGGCGGTGGCGGCGGTGGAGGAGGCGCGGGCGTTGATCGCGCGCAAACAAATCGTGGCGCCGTTCGCGGGCCGGCTCGGTATCCGGCAAGTGGATCTGGGGCAGTACTTGAACGTCGGCGCGCCGATTGTGCAATTGGAGTCGGTGGACCCGATTTTGGCGGAGTTCGCCGTGCCACAGCCGAACCTGGATCAGGTGGCGGTGGGCAAAACGGTGCGGTTGACGGCGCCGGGCTTGGGCGCGGAGGAGTTTACCGGGGAAATCACAGCCATGGAGGCACGAGTGGATCCGGCCACCCGCAACGTGCTGGTGCAGGCCACAGTGCGCAACGCGGAGGGCAAATTGCGGCCGGGCATGTTCGTGAATGTGGAGGTGTTGTTGCCGGAAACGGAGGTGCTGGCGGTCCCGACTTCGGCCATTCGCTACGCACCGTATGGCGACACCGTTTTTGTGGTCAAGGACGGCGTCTGCGAGCAGCGCTTCGTCAAACTCGGCTCGGCGCGGGGCGATCTGATGGTCGTGGAGAGCGGCGTCCGCGCCGGCGAGGAAATCGTCACCTCGGGCACGTTCAAGCTGCGCGGCGGCATGCCGGTGCGGGTCAACAATGCCGTTCTACCCTCGGCCGACCCCAGTCCGGTGGTGCCGAATACCTGAGATGAAATTCACCGATTTATTCGTCCGCCGTCCGGTCGTGGCGACGGTGGTCAACTTGATCATCCTGCTGGCCGGGTTGCAGGCGTACCGCTCGCTGAACGTCCGGCAATACCCGCGCAGCGACATCGCCGTGGTCACGGTCAAAACCGCCTACATCGGCGCCAACGCTGACCTGGTGCGCGGCTACATCACCACGCCGTTGGAACGGGTTATCGCCAGCGCCGACGGGATTGATTACATCGAGTCGGAAAGCCGGCAGGGGTTGAGCACGATCACGGTGCATCTGCGGCTCAATTACGACAACAACGCGGCGCTGACGCAGATTCAGTCGAAAATCGCGCAAGTCCGCAATGATCTGCCGCCGGAAGCCGAGGCGCCGGTGGTGGACATCGAAACCAGCGACAGCCGGTTCGCGGCGGCGTACCTGAGTTTTTATTCGGAGGATCTCGACCAGAACCAGATCACAGATTACCTGCTGCGGGTGGTTCAGCCGAAACTGACGGCGATTGCCGGCGTACAGAAGGCCGAGATTCTCGGCGCGCGCACCTTTGCGATGCGGATCTGGTTGAAAGCCGACCGGCTGGCAGCGTGGAACATCTCGCCCAGCGAAGTGCGGCAGGCGCTGGCGGCGAACAACTATCTGTCCGCCGTCGGCGCCACCAAGGGCGGGATGGTGACCGTGAACCTCACGGCCAACACCGATTTGCGAACGGCGGAGGAATTTCGCGACCTCATCGTGCGCAAACAGGGCGGGGCGTATGTCCGGCTGCGAGACATTGCCGACATCCAACTCGGCGCGGAAACCTACGATGAAGAGGTGCGGTTCAGCGGCCAGAAAGCCACGTTCATGGGCGTATGGGTGTTGCCGACGGCCAATTCGCTGGAGGTGATCCAGGCGGTGCGGGCGGCGTTGCCGGACATCGAACGACAGTTGCCGTCCGGGATGAAAATCGGCGTGCCGTACGACTCGACGAAATACATCCACGACGCCCTGCGCGAGGTGACCCGCACGCTGGCGGAGACGTTACTGATCGTGGTGGTGGTGATTTTTCTGTTTCTCGGGTCGTTGCGGTCCGTGCTGATTCCGGTGGTGGCGATTCCGATTTCGTTGATCGGCGCGGTGTTTCTGATGCTGGTCTTCGGCTTCACGCTGAACCTGCTGACGTTGCTGGCGATTGTGTTGTCGGTGGGGTTGGTGGTGGACGATGCGATTGTGGTGGTCGAAAACGTCGAGCGCCACCTGCACGAAGGATGTTCGCCGTGGGAGGCGGCGATTCGCAGCGGCCGGGAGCTGTTCAGTCCGATCATCGCGATGACGATCACACTGGCGGCGGTGTATGCGCCGATCGGGTTTCAAGGCGGACTGACCGGGGCGCTGTTCCGCGAGTTTGCGCTGACGCTGGCCGGCGCGGTCTGCGTGTCCGGGGTGGTGGCGATCACGCTGTCGCCGATGATGGCGTCGAAACTGTTGCGGGCCGGCGGTTCGCATACCGGCTTTGCCGGCATGATTAATCGCCACTTCGACGTGGTGCGTCGCCGGTATGCGGAGGTGCTCGCTCGCACGCTGCGCTGGCAGCCGGTGACGTTGACGCTGGCGGTGATCGTGATTTTGCTGATGTTCCCGTTCTTGATGATGTCCGGGCGCGAACTGGCCCCGAAGGAAGACCAGGGCGTGATCTTCGGCATCGTCCAGGGCGCGCCGAATGCCACGATTGATCAAACGGTGCGCTATACCGAGCTGGTCAACGACGTGTTCCATTCGTTGCCGGAAACGGAGAATACCTTCCAGATTACCTTTCCGACGTTTGGCTTTTCCGGCATGGTGACCAAACCGTGGAGCGAACGCTCGCGCACGACCGAGGAGATGGTCGGTGAGGTCTTTGGCAAGGCCAGCGCCATTCCGGGCGTGCAGGTGATTGTGACGACACCGCCGCCGTTGCCGGGCGGCGGCCAGTTCCCGGTGGAGTTTGTGATTGCCTCGACCGCGGAGCCGCGGGAGTTGCATGAAATAGGCCAGCAACTGGTCGCCCGCGCGTTCGAGAGCGGCTTGTTCATGTACGCGGATACCGATCTGAAATTTGATCAGCCCCAGGCCGAGATTGTGTTTGATCGCGACCGGGTGGCGGCGCTGGGGTTGAACTTGCAACTGGTCGGCGCCGACCTCGGCACGATGCTCGGTGGCAACTACGTCAATCGCTTCAGTATCCAGGGCCGCAGCTACAAGGTCATCCCGCAGGTCACCCGCGCCCAGCGGCTCAGCCCCGACCAATTGGCCGAACTATACGTCAGCGGTCCCGACGGCAAACTGGTGCGGTTGTCCACGTTCGCCACGTTGAAGCAGACGGTCGAGCCGCGGGCGATTTACCGGTTCCAGCAACTGAACTCGGTCAAAATCCAGGGCGCCATCCCGCCCAACGTCACGCTCGACCGCGCCCTGCGTTTCCTCGAAGACGAAGCCGCCCGGATTCTGCCGAAAGGTTTCACGGTGGACTACGCCGGCGAGGCGCGCCAGTTGCGCCGCGAAGGCAGTGACCTGAACACGACGCTGGTGTTGTCGCTGATTCTGATTTTCCTCGTGCTGGCTGCGCAATTCGAAAGTTTCCGCGATCCGCTGATCATTCTGGCCGGGTCGGTGCCGCTGGCCTTGTCGGCGTCGTTGCTGTTTACGTTTCTCGATTTCACCACGCTGAACATCTACAGCCAGATCGGGCTGATCACCCTGGTCGGGCTGGTCTCGAAAAACGGCATCCTCATCGTCGAGTTCGCCAACAC
>CAZHLM010000079.1:0-8794 GCA_964533295.1 uncultured Verrucomicrobiota bacterium | reverse complement strand
TGGCCCGACAACGCGTCGCGGAAAACGTGCCGGCGCTCAGCGGCGAGGAGGTGCCGGCGTGAAACCGTTGCGCTGGGCGCTGTTGCCGCTGCTGGCGGTGACGGGCTGCTCGGTCGGCCCCAACTACCGGTCGCCCCAAACCGCCATGCCGGCCGATTGGTCCACTACGGAACGCGGCGGCGCCACCAACGCCCCCGCTCAATTGGCGCGCTGGTGGACCGCCTTTGGCGACGCGCAACTCGACGCGCTGATCGAGCAAACCCTGCAATCCAATCTCGACCTGCGACTGGCCACCGCCCGCTTGCGCGAAGCGCGCGCGCTGCGCGGCAGTTCCCTGTCCGAGTTCGGGCCCTCGCTGCGCGGCGTTGCCTCCCACCAGGATTCCCGACTCAGTCGCAATGCCCAGTTGTTCCCGATCGACCGGCTCGAATCGCACAATTACGAGGCGCGGTTCGACGCGAGTTGGGAGATTGACGTCTTCGGTGGTCGCCGCCGCGCCTATCAGGCGGCCCGCGCGAGTGCGGAAGCCGTGGAAGCCGACCGGCGCGATGTGCTGGTGAGTGTGCTGGCGGAAGTGGCGCGCAACTACGTCGAGATGCGCGGTCTGCAACGGCGGCGGGCGATTGCCCACGCCAACATCGCCGATCAGCAAGCGGCGTTGGAGCTGACGCAGCGCCGCTTCGCGGCCGGGGCTGCCAGCCAGCTTGAGGTTGCCCAAGCCACCTCGCTGCTGGCCGGTACCCGCGCGCAACTGCCCCTGCTGGAAACCGGGTTGAAACGCGCACTGCATCGGCTGGCCGTGTTGCAGGGAAAGCCACCGGGCGCATTGAGCGCCGAGCTGTCGGCTCCCGCGGCCATCCCGGTCACGCCACCGGAGATTCCAGTCGGCCTGCCCTCCGACCTGCTGCGGCGCCGCCCGGACATCCGCCGCGCCGAACGCCAGATCGCCGCCGCCAGCGCGCGCGTCGGCGTGCAAGTGGCCGAACTGTTTCCCAAGTTCTCGCTGATCGGGTCGGCCGGATTTTCCAGCATCAGCAGTAGCGACTTGTTTGCGGGCGGCAGCCGATTCTGGGCCGCCGGGCCGACCGTGACGTGGCGACTGTTTGAGTTCGGCCGGATCCTGACACAAATCAAAGCCGCCAACGCCCGCGAGGAACAGGCGCTGGCGGCCTACGAACAAACCGTGCTGCTGGCCCTCGAAGAAGTCGAAAACGCGCTGGTGGCTTACGCGCAGGAACAACAACGCCGGCAGGCATTGGCCGAGCAGGTGGCCGCCGACCGGCAAGCGGTGGAACTGGCGCAGCAACTCTACTCCAAAGGCGCCACCAGCTTCCTCAACGTCCTCGACTCGAAACGCTCGCTCTACCGCTCGGAAGACGATCTGGTGCAAAGCGAGCGCGCGGTGACCGCCAGCCTGATCGCGCTCTACAAGGCGCTCGGCGGCGGATGGGAAGACATTCCGTTGCCGTGACCAGCCCGGCCTTGAGCCGCCGCGCGATTGTGATAGGCTCCGCGCCATGACCAACGACGAACGCAAGGCGATTGTCCGGCAGTTGCTGAAGGAAGGCCGCAGTCTGTCGGAGATTCAGGATGTTCTCCGCAAGGAAAAGAACGATTCGATCACCTACATGGAGTTGCGATTGCTGCTGTCAGAAATGCCCGACGCGAAGCTGCCGGAGAAGGAACCGCCGAAAACACCGGTGGCGCCTCCCGCATCGCCCGCCAACAAAGCCGGTAAAGAATCCGCACCGTCCGGCGGCAAGCTCTCGATCAGCGTGGATCAGGTTCCCGCCCCCGGCTCGATGCTCAGCGGCTATGCCCGGTTCGCCTCGGGCGCCAAAGCGCACTGGTTCCTCGACGAAATGGGTCGGCTCGGGCTGGAACCCGAACTCGGCTCAACCAAACCCACCCAGGCCGACATGCAGGAATTCAGCAAAGAATTGCGCCGCATGCTCGAATCCGCGGGTGGCGGGTTGATGTAATGCGCTTGCCACGGTTGGCGAATCGGGCGAAATAGAGACGGTGCGGTTTGTCGGGGCGTAGCGCAGCTTGGATTAGCGCGCCTGCCTTGGGCGCAGGAGGTCGCGGGTTCAAATCCCGCCGCCCCGACCAACTTCTTCGGCTTGCCGGGTTTCTGCTCGCCGGATACAATCACCAGCCAAGCGGAGGGCACAACGTATGAATTCCGTCCGACAAGTCTTGCAGGATAAAGGCGCGCACGTGTACACCATCACGCCGCAGGCCACCGTCTATCAGGCGCTGGAACTGATGGCCCAAAAAAACATCGGCGCCGTCGTCGTGCTGGAGAACAACCGCGTCGTCGGCATCTTTTCTGAGCGCGACTATGCCCGCAAAGTGGTCCTCGTCGGCAAAGCGTCCAAGACCACCACCGTCGCCGAAGTGATGAGCCGCGACGTGCTCTACGCCAGACCCGACGACTCGATCGAGGAGTGCATGTCGCTGATGACGAAAAAACGCCACCGCCATTTGCCGGTGATGGACGGCGACAAACTGATTGGCCTGATTTCGATTGGCGACGTGGTCAAAGCGATCATCTCGGACCGCGAATTCACCATTCGCGAACTGGAACGCTACATCACCGGCGGTCACACCTCCCAACTGTAACGCCGTTGCTTCCGCCGTGGTCGCCTGCGTCTAGTTGTGGTTTTGATGTTCACAACCGTGAGACGATCGTCTCACGGTTGTGAACAGGGGAAGTTGCGGGGTTTGTGGAAACGGTAGGTGGTCAGGCGGGTGTCGTCGGGGACGAAGATGGCGGCGCTGCGCGGCGGCAGGCTCAGGCGAAGGTTGCCGGCTTCCATCGGGATAATCGGATCGGGTGCGAGCACGTTTTTCATCGGCAGAGCGTGGTAGAGATGGGAGTGGGGGGTGAGGACGATTTGGTTCAGCGGCTGGTTGGAGCGGTTCAGGGCGACGAGCGCGACTTCGGTGGGTTGGTCGGTGTAACGCAGGAAGACCAGCGCGTCCGATTCCAGCGGCAGGATGTGGCCGTGTTGGAATTCGGGCCGGGATTGTCGGAGGGCGATCAATTGTCGGTAGAACTGCCGGGTTTCGTGGTCCCAGCGTTGTTCATCCCAGATCATCGGGCGGCGGCAGTCGGGGTCGGGGCCGCCGTCCATACCGATTTCTTCGCCGTAATATATCAAGGGTGCGCCCGGCAGGGTGAATTGCGCCACGATCGCCAGCCGTCGCAGCGCCGGGTCCGGTAGCGTGTGCCGCAGCCGTGGCGTGTCGTGGCTGGAGAGCATGTTCCACGAATCGAGGCTGCCGGCATGGACATCGCCGACGACGGCGCGCAGTTGGCTGGTGGTAAATTCGCCGCGCAACCATCCGAGCAGGGCGTCGCGGAAGTAGTAGTTCATCACACCGGTGAAAAGATCCGGGCCGCACCAGTCGCGGGCGTAGCTCATGACTTCACCAAGCAGCATGGTCGTGGGAAATCGGGCGCGCAGGTCGCGGACGAACGGCAGCCCGAGATCCACCGCCACGTCGAAACGCCAGCCGTCCACGCCGAGGTCGAGATATTTCTGCAGGACGCGGAAGAGATCGTCGCGCAGGTCGCGGTTATCGAGATCGAGTTCGGGCATGTGACGGAAGTCGCGCCAGTACGTGCCGGTAAAGTATTCGGGATGCGTTTGACGCCAGGGGTGGCAGTCGCTGACGTGGTTGAAAACGGCATCGAGAATCAGTTTCAAGCCGCGGCGGTGCAATTCGCCGGTCAACGTGCGCAAGGTCGCTTCACCGCCGAACATCGGGTCAATGGTGTAGAAGTCGGTGGTGTCGTATTTGTGATTGGAAGGCGCGAGGAAGATCGGTGTCAGGTACAACGCTGTCGCGCCGAGGTTTTGAACGTAATCAAGCCGGTCGAGGATTCCCTGCAAATCACCGCCGAAAAAGTCGCGCCCGCGCGGTGGTTGCGGTGGGACTTCGCCCCAGTCGTGCCGGGTGTATTTCGGTTGCTGGTAGACCGGCAGGGCCAGTTTGGTGGCGGAGGTGTGGGGGCGGCCGATGGCGAATCGTTCCGGGAAGATTTGATAAATAATTTGCTCACGCACCCAGCTCATGGTGTGTTCCTCAAGGCCGCGATCGCGTCGCGCGCGGCAAACCGCACGGTCCAGACCCGGTCGGCCAGCAACGGTTCCAAATGCGGAATGGCGCGTCGGTCGCCAATGCGCCCAAGCGCTTGCGCGGCGCGCAGGCGCACCACTTCTTTATCGTCACGCAGATACCGAACGGCAGCCGGGAATGCCTCGCGCGCGCGCAGGTGACCCAGCGTGTAGAGAGCGGTGGCGCGGGTTTTCTCCCGCCGCAACAGCGGCAGGACGACCGGGATGGCGTTGGTGGCGGCGGGAAACCGCGCGAGGAAGTAGGCGCTGATACGGGCCTGATCGTCATTCTCCGCGGCGGCAATGGTGGCGATCAGAGCCGGGACGGCATTGGTGCCGAGATGATCCACGAGTTCTTCGAGCTTGGCGCGAACGGAAACATTCGGGCTGTCGGCCCGCGAGAACAGATAACGGAGGGATTCGGCGTCGGCCTGCCGGAGTTGTTCCCAAGCGGCAGCGGCTTCGGGTTTGTCGGAGAGCGCCAGTCGCAACAGCCGCTCGGTCGGATGATGCGGGTCCACGGGCCGGTAGGGGGGCGAGAAGGACCGAGCAGGATTCGCGCGAGCCGGGCGGTGGAAGAACGTTCGGGGTGATCGGCCCGGTAACGGTGTGGCCTCGGTGTCGAGGCCGCAGCCGTAAAATGGTTTGAGCCAGACGCTGTTGTTGGTGTGGCCTTGCGAATAGGCGTCGTGCCCGGCCAAGTCGAGCAGAACGGCGATGGAACCGTACTGGCGTCGGCCGCCGTCGTGACCGGCGGCTTGCGATTGATTCGGGTCGGTGCCCGTATACGTATCGTCCCCGGCCTGGTCGAGCAGCAACGCAAAGGAGTTGTTGATCGCCGAGCCTTGCGCGGTGGAATCGCCGCTGTAGCGGTCGTTGCCGGCGCGGTCGGCGAGGATCCCCACGCTGTAATCGTGCGCGCCGCCCTGACAGATAGCGTGCGCGCGATACTCGTCGTCGCCGCCCAAGTCCGCCAGCAACCCGACGCTCAGATGGATACCGGCCCCCTGACAGTACTGATGCGCCTGATACGAATCGTTACCGGCTGCGTCGAGCAACAAACCGATGGCGTACCAGTAACTGGCGCCCTGCCCGTAAACATCGGCGACGTAGCGGTCGTTGCCGGCAAGGTCGGCGAGGATGCCGCGCCCGCCGCCCGCGTGCGGACGCTCGCCGTAACCGAACCCTTGCGACAACGTGAACTTGTGTCCGGGCAACCACGCGCACGGTTCGCTGCCGGTCGCGGTGTAGGAATCATCGCCGCCGCCATCGAGCAACAAGCCGGTGCCCTGCACGCCGCCAAAGCCTTGTGACAGCGACCGGGCTTGATACGTCGTGTTGCCGGTTTTCACCCAAAGCAGCCCGGTGCCGAACGTCGCCGCGCCTTGCGCATGCGAATGGGCCTCGAACCGGTCGGTGCCATCGAAATCCGCGAGGATGCCGACACCAAAGAACGCGCTGCCCTGCGCGATGTGACCGGCTTCATACGTGTCATCGCCCGCGACATCCACGAGGATGCCGACGCCAAAGATTCCGGCGCCCTGCGCGCCGCTGTGGCGGGTCACGTAGCGATCGGCACCGCCCAGGTCGAGCACGATGGCCACCGGCAGGCCGGTCAATCCGTTGGCGCCACCGGCATGGTTTTCGTACACGTCATCGCCGCCGAGGTCGAGGATCAGGAAGGCATCGTCCCGGTAGGTGTTCGGGCCGGTGCCGCCGAGAAAGATCGGGCCGAGCCGGGAATCGAGTCGGCGCTGAAAGTCCCCGCCCGGCGCGCTGTGCCGCAGATCCCCGGCAACCTGTTCGAGGATGCGGAGCAACTCGCGAAGCGCCGGTTGGGTCAGCAGTGAAGAATACCTGGCACTGCCAGGTATCCACGCGCGCGCCAGTTCGTCGTCGGCCAGTTCCAGCGCGTCGCGGCGGGCGAGGAACGCGCGGGTGGCCGACGGAAAATCGGCCAGCGCCGGTGAGTCCGCGTCAAGCGGCAACATCTCGACAGCAAATGCCGCGAGGGCGGTGGGGTTGGGCGGAGGCAGTTGGATGCGGGCGGCGGCGGCGGTGATGGCGTCCACGGCGGTCTCGATCGTGTAAGGCCGGTGAGGGCGAGGCCGGGGTTGCCGGCGCGGCTGTTCGTCGAGCGCGGCAGGGACTTCGGTGAGCTGCGAGGCGCGACGAAGCCGGTGGAGAAGCTCACCGGCCTCCACGGGCAGGGTTGCCGGGGCGTGAAGATACCGGTGCGTGGCCGGCAGGATGAAGGCGGACTCGGCGTGGTCTTTTTTGAAGGACAAATCGGCTGGCGTCATGTCGAGGGCACGGAGGGCGCGGGTGAGATAATGCGCGTCGGTGGCGTCGAAGAGCGTTTCGGCGCGCAGCGGCCCCGCCAGCGCCAGCAGCAGAAACAGTCGCGCGGCGGCGGTCATGCGTAACGGTCGTCGGTCCACGGGTCGGCAGTGTTGGAGTAGCCGCGCAGTTCCCAGAAACCCAGCCGGTCATGGGGCAGGAAGACGATGTCCTTGACCCACTTGGCGCCTTTCCACGCGTACACTTTCGAGACGACGACGCGGACGGGACCGCCGTGCTCGCGGGACAGCGGTTGACCTTCCCATTCGTGGACCAGCAGGGCGTCGTCGCGCGCCAGCGACAGCGGTAAGTTGGTGGAGTACCCGTCGTGAGCGGTGAAATAGACGTGGGTGGCGTTGTGCTTGGGGCGGACGATATCGCAGATGGTTTGGAAGGCGACACCGCGCCAGTGGTTGTCGAACCGGCTCCAGGTGGTGACGCAGTGGAAGTCGGTGACGCGTTCGATGGCCGGCAGGTTTTCGTAGTCGGCCCACGTGAGCTGGACGGGATTTTCGACCCAGCCTTCGATGTTCAGCCGCCACTGATCGAGCGGAATGTCCGGCTGGATGCCGAGGTCGAGCACGGGCCAGTCTTTGACCTCGTGCTGACCGGGCGGCAACCGCGGGCCGGTCGGGGCGCGTTTCGGTTTGAGTCGGCCGACGGCGGCGAGACGTTCTTTTCCCTGGATGATTTTTTCGTTGGGCTGGTCCACGTGGCGGTTATTCCTTCCGGTAACTGGCGACGACCCAGTCGCTGAGAAACTTGTCAGGCGCGTCGAGGGCGGCACGCGGGATTTCGAAGGTTTGCTGGCCGGTATTTTTTTGAATGAGGCTGAGGCCAAACTGGTAATCCTTCAGCAACGCGTCGCAGATGTCGGTGACCGATTGTCGGGCAGCCGTGGCGCGGCGGATGATTTCCTCGGTGGCCTCGGGGCTGAAACGAATTTGGATGCCGTATTTTTCGGCAAAGCGGCGTTCGTATTCGCGCACAAACTGATGGTGCTCGGTTGGCGCGGCCTGCAGTAAGTCCGTCAACGCCGCCGCCGGATTTTCGACGAGGGCGCGGGTGACGGTGAAATGGCGGACGTGGCTGCTGGGCAGTTCGAATTTGAAGTCGCGCAACACCCGTTCGCAGACGGTCAGCAGACCGCGGGCGCCGGTGTTTTCGCGGGCGGCCAGCTCGGCGATGGCGCGCAGACCGTCCGGCTCGAACAGCACGTCAATGCCGAAGGCGCGGAAGCTGGCGGCGTATTGGCGGATGACGGAGCCGGCACTCTCGGTGAGAATCCGGTACAGATCGTCCACGGTGAGTTTATCCAACACGACCCGCACCGGCAGACGGCCGACAAATTCCGGCTCGAAACCAAACTGGATGAAGTCCTGCGTGGTGGCGTGGCGGAACAGCTCGGCGTCCGACACGTCGGCGGCGGCGCCGCCCGCGAAGCCGATGGCGGATTGCCGGATGCGGCGGCGGATAATGTCGCGCAGACCGTCGAAGGCGCCGCTGACGATGAAGAGAATGTGGCGGGTGTTGATGGTTTCGCGTTTGGCTTTGCCGCGCCGCTGGAACTCGAAGGCGGCTTGCAGTTGCGCCTGAATGTCGGTCGGCGAGCGCAGCGGCACCTCGGTTTCCTCCATCAATTTGAGCAGGTTGGTCTGCACGCCGCGGCCGCTGACATCGCGGCCAACGATGTTGCTGGGAGTCGCGATCTTGTCAATCTCATCGAGGTAGATGATGCCGTACTGCGCGAGTTGCAGGTCGCCGTCGGCTCGGTGAAACAATTCGCGCACGAGATCTTCCACGTCGCCGCCGACATAGCCGGTCTCGCTGAATTTCGTCGCATCGGCTTTCACAAACGGCACACCGATCAGCTCGGCGATGGTTTTAATCAGATAGGTTTTGCCAACGCCCGTTGGGCCGATGAGCAACACGTTTTGCTTCACGTAGTCGCGCAGGTCATCGCCCGCGGCGCAGGCTTTGACGTGGTTGTAGTGGTCGCAGACGGCGATGCTGAGCACTTTTTTGGCATCGTCCTGCTGGATGATGAAGCGGTCGAGATGCGCCTTGATGTCTTTCGGTTTGAAGTCGAAATCGAAGGCGCCACGGTGATGCTTTTGATCCTCGGTGATCGAGCCGGTCTCTGCCGTCTCGGTTTGCGGCGTACCGGCCAACTGCACGCGGTCGCCGAACTCCCGTTTCATGAAGTCGGCCAGCTTGCGCTGGATTTCCTCCGGTGACGGCAGGGGTTGGTCGGCGGCGTTCATGCGCGGAAGGATAGGGGGGAATGGCCTGCCTTGCAACTGCGGGCGCGACGACGCCGGTCAGCC
>CAZHLM010000078.1:0-13611 GCA_964533295.1 uncultured Verrucomicrobiota bacterium | reverse complement strand
CGGGGGGCCCGCGCGCCCCCGCGCGGGGGGGCGTGACACTTCGCGCGCGGGTACGCTCGCGCCACCGGGCGCGCCCGGAAGGACGCGAGCGGCTGGGTTTTCCGAGAACGTCGAAACCAATCCTCCCCCTGACCCGCTCCCTTCCAGAAGGGAGCGGGGACCAAAAGCGGTCCCTGCTCCGTGTGGGGAGAAGGACGACAACGTCGTTATGGTTCAGCCGGTCAGACCCAGTGCCGGGTCGAGGATGAAATCAATGACCAACGCCGACCACGAGTACTGGTTGTTGCCGAGCGGCTCGCCGGTATGCGGGTGGTACCATTCCCAAATGCGCGGGCTGCGCAACCGCTGCTTGCCGGCATAGCGCGGGCCGACCAACTCGATGGTCTGGCGGGCCAGCGCGATGGCTTGCGGCAGGAATCCCTGGCGTTTCAGACCCTGCACCACCAGCCAGTTGACGTTCACCCAGGTCGGTCCGCGCCACATGTCCACGGGATCAAACGTCGGATCATCCAGTGAAACGCTCGGCAGCGGGTAGCGACACCAGAACTGCCGGGGATTCAGCAGATGCTCGCGCACGAGTCGCTCCGCCCGGTCGCGTCGGCAACCGGGCCAGAGCAGCGGCATGAATCCGTACGGGGTTTTCACGCGAATCTTGCGGTGCGACCGGCCGTCGAGGTCGTAGTAAAAACCGTCCCGGTCATCCCACATGCGTTCCTCGATCAGCGTCCACAACCGCTGCGCGCGTCGCGCCTGCGCGCGGGCCTGCCGGGCGCGTCCGAGTTGCTGCGCCATTTCGGCGAGGGATTGCCAGAGCAACGCCAGCCAGACGTTGTCATCCACCGATTCGGTCGGCCGCAGATGATCAATCGTTTTGGTCGGGTCGAGTTTCTGGGAATCCCAACGCTGGTTTTGGTCGCCCGAACTTTCGATGTTGTGGTGGTACTCGGCCAGACCGTCGCGGTCGGTATCGCGGTCCGGCCGCAGATGCCAGGCGGCGTGGCGGCTGAGGGCGGCGTGCCAGCGGGCCAGGTCGCGCGGCCAGCCCGGGTGTTCGCGCAACAACGGCAACACCGCGCCGATGACCGGCGGCTGCATTTTCATGGTTTGGCGGTAGAACTGGGCGTGATGCTGGGCGATGTCGTCGAGCGTGAATCGCAACGCGCCGACGATGCTTCCATCCGGTTGCTGGGCGCGCCAGAAATTTTCAAACTCGGCGTAGGTCAACCGCGGATCGCGCAAGTGACGCAGGATGGCGGCGTGGAACGCCTGATCCCACCACCATTGCGAGCCGTAGCTGAGCCGGGCGGCGCTGGTGAACGGCCCGCGCAGCACGCCGCGTCCACCGCGGCAATGATTTGCCCAGAACGTCTGCCACGCGAAGTAGTAGGTGTCCCGCACCACCGGATCGGTTGTCCGCAGTGGCGGAACTTGATCGGCGAAGAACTGTTCCCAGCGCCGCTGTTCGGCGCGGCGGGCGCGGTCGTAGGAAACGATCACCGGGCCGCGGTTCGTTCGGCGCACCGCCAGCCGCACGACCAGCGAGCCGGTAAACGGAACACCCACCCACAACGTTTTCGCCTCGCGCCACGCCCACTGCGCATGCGCGGCGTTTAGCGGCACGTCGGTAAAGCCGGCCAATCGCCGTTTCAACGAATCGGGATCGTCCGACAAATCGAGCGCGCGAGGCGCTGGGTCGAAGGTCAGATCCACCGCGAATCCCTTGTCCCACCGGAACCGCAGCCCGGCGCGGGTGCGTTCGTATTCAAGCGCGACATCGCCGACGGGTTGGCACTCGAGCAACAGCAGGCCGGGCGCGCCGCGGGCGAGTCGGACGCGCGCCAGCCAGACATCGCGGGTGACGGTTCGCTCGACGCGCAGGGCGGGGCCGCGGCCCCGGTATTCCCACGGCCACCAGTCGTGGCCGGTCAGCGCGTGCTCGAGGAGTTGACCGGGGCGGCGGCGCGTCAGCACGTGACCGCGGCGCAGGCAGAAGACTTCGGGAAAACTGACCTTGCCGAGCGGCGATTGCGGCGTGGCGTGGTGACTCCACGCGCCCGGCGGCGGATCTTCGCTGGCCACGAAGTTGTGAATCAGCGCGGATTGATCCGCGCACTGGAAGATGGCGGAGAGAGTGCGCTGTCGTTGGCGGGAAGCCGCGGCCCGCGTCCGTTCAGGCGGGCCGTTCATCAGCGGCGAGCGGGACGATGGTGTTGGCGGGGATCTGCCGGCCGCTGGCGAGTCGTTGCGGGCGGAAACTGCAAAACAGGGCAGACTGATCGTCGCTTTCCCAGAGCACACCCATGTCGTCGGGCAACACGGTGCGGCGCTGCATCTGGGGCCGGTAACGGCGGTACTCGGCCAGAACGCGGCGAATCTCCGCGGCGGCGGTCGCCGACCAGCGGTCGCGCGGCAGCAGATGAAAATGCAAAATCGGCGCGCGGCGGTGGGCGAGGCACTGGAACAACAGATCCACCGGTTGATCGCCGCGGAGCATCGCCAGTTCGAGGAGATTTTCCGGTTTGAAGTCGCCGACACAGAGACTGGTGGCGAGGTTGTAGGAGTAGCCGAGTTGATCGCCGTCGTACACGTTGCCGCCGACCATGCCCATCATGGAGTGGTTGGAGAAGGTCACCAGCGCTTCCGGCAGCACCGTCAGCCCGGCGCGGGTGAACGCGCCGTACAACTCGGCGAGCCGGTCGAACTGCGGGCGCATCGAGCCGGTCGAGTAATCCACCTGCCACCAGCCGAGATTGGCAAACGAGTCCCAGACGAACCCGGCCAGACCGGTGCGGGCGCAGGCGCCGAGGATTTGTTGTTGGAACTTGCCGGCGATGGGGGCGTGGAGGTTGATCGGCCAGCAGGCGGCCGGGTAGCCGGTGTCGGGATGGCGGCCGGATTCTTTGGCGGCAAAGATACCGGCCTGGCCGGCGCCGAGGGTGCGGGCCTGGGCGGCGAGATAGGTGTTCGGCGAGTAGTGGGCGCCGATCCAGGAGAACACTTTCAGACCCCGCGCCGCCGCGCGGTCGCAGAGGGCTTTCAGACCGGCCTCGCCGCCGTAGAGTTGCGCCACTTCGTAATCGAGGGTGCAACACATGTTGAGGTAATTGATTTTTTCGAGGACGGTGCCGCGTCGTTCGGCGGGGGAAAGTTTCGCTTCGATGATTTCGCGCAGCGTCTGCTGGTTTTCCCAGACCGAATCAATGAACACCGCATCGGCGCCAAATTCGCCCGCCACCTCCAGGACGCGCTCGTAGGTCGAGTCGAACCGGACATTGACCCAGGCGTTGTGGGCGAGGATTACCGGCGGCGCCGGTTCGGGCGGCAGGCCGAACTGGCGGATGGCTTTGGCCTGTTCCTGATCCTGGACCCGCGTCCAGAGATTCAACGCGTCCACGTCCGTCAGTTGGTCGGGCGACCAGAGAATGGTTTTCGGATTGGTGCGGAAGCGGGTGGTTTGCTCGAAGGCATGAAGATCGAGCACGCGCAACCAGTCCTCGCCGCGATTCGTTTCGATGGCGGAACGGATCAGCGACACCTCGTCGAACCATCCCAGCAACACGCCGTCGCGGCCGTATTGCATGTCGAAGGCCGGTAGCATCGTCCAGCGCGCCCACATGTTGCCGGGCATCAGGCCGTGTTGTTGCCAGAGAACCACGGTGGAGTATTCGGTGGCGCGGGTCAGACGCTGACGCGGCGCGGCCAGCCAGTTGCGCAGGCAGATCGTCACGTCGTCGAGGTTGCCGCCCAGTTCCCAGGTCTGCCGGTCGAGCAGTCGGTGGACGGGAGCGTCGGGACTGTCGCCCTCAAACCAGTAGCGGAAGCCGGTAAACCGCCGGCCGTCAATCGTAGCGGCGGCCGGGGTCAACACAATCCGCAATTCCGCGCTCAGCGGCGGGGCGTCCCAACTGACGCCGCGGAAACAAAGGTCGCCCGAGGAATCGCGCCGCTCGCGAAACATCGCGTCGGGATCGCTGCGCACGCGCGTGGCCAGCATGGTCTGGTCGCCGCGTTGATGAATGCCGAGCAGTTCGAACTGGCGAAACACGGCTCCCTCGTACGAGTCGAACCACGGCAGAAAGCGCGTGGCGGGATGACGCAGCCGGACCTTGCCGACGGCAATGTCGCCGAGGCTGAGCAACTGGCCGGCTTTGATGGTGGGCGAGACGGTGACGTCGCCAATTGACAGGTGTTCCAACATGGTGGCTTGCCGGGTTAGTCGTAAGCGAATTCGTAGTACGAGGGGATGGCGCCGGCGTACCACGGCGGCAACATGCTCGTGCCCCAATAGGTGACGCGGAAGACGCGCAGGTTTTCGCCGTGGCCGTCGGCATACACGGCATTGCACGTTTTGAAATTGTCATGCACCGCGTTGGCCGAGAGCGGACAGAACCGCGGCGGGGTGGTGGCACCGCTGAACGGGTTGCTCCAGTTGGGATAGCCGGGGATGTTCAGGCTGGTGACCCATTCGGTGTAATCAATGCGCTCAAGCCGGTCGTTGAGGAACACGGCCTGATCGGGAATCTTCGCGTGTCCCAGCCGTTTGGCGTAGCGCAGGGGCGGGCCGGGTGAGTAGATGCCCGGAGTCAGGTTGGGATCGCCGAGGTTGACGTTGTTGGATCCGACGAACGTGCGGGTGAAGGTGTAGTGAAACAAGTAGGGCGCGCCGTTGTAGGGAGAGTTCGCGAGGACCGGCAGTCCTTTCTCCCGGTAGGCCGTGGAGGGACAGCGAAACACAGCCGGGCTGGGAAGATATTTCAAGCGGACCACCGTGCTGGTGGCCTGCATCGTGCCATCGGCCGGATTAAAGGCTTGGCCAACGCCGATCAGCCCGAGGTAGGCCGCACCCGGCGCAAAGCCGTCATAGTCTTCGGCAAAGGCGACGTTGGCGAGGTAAACCTGACGCTGGTTGCTGGCGCAGACAATCCGCCGGCCGCGTTCCCGGGCGTTTTTCAGCGCCGGCAGCAGCAACGCCGCCAGCAGCGCGATGATCGCAATCACCACCAGCAACTCAACCAAGGTGAAGGCAGCCGACTTTTTCATTTGAGGAACTTGCCGTTCAGGACCACCAACTCGGTGTTGCGATTGGCTTCGATGCCGATCCGGTTGTTTTGGAGGCGAAATCGAATTCGTTTCGCGTCGGCGGGCAGGGGCACGTCCAACGTCGCAATCACGCCGCCGGGAGATTGTTGATCATAGATGCCCTTGGTTTTCGAGGTCACCACCCGGCCATCCACCGCGACCGACCAGACGAACTCCACCCAACCCTGCTGCGGGAATTGCGGACCGTGCCGGTCGTCCGTAATCGCCAGGTCGCCCACAAACCGGGTGGCGCCGGCGGGAATTTCGTACTCGACCCAGTGATACATCAGGTGTGTCTGCGCCCACAACCCGACCCCGGTCACCCATTCGCCTTTCACCGCAAACGCTTCCTTGATGCGGGAGTGGTACAGTTGGCCGGGAGGCAATTTGAAGTCGGCCGGGATCTCCTTCACAATTTTTCGCTCGTCGGTCCAAAACGGTTCCGGCTGGCGGTACGCCGTCCATAAACCACGCCCGCCATCATCGCGGCCGCTGGCGACCCGGGCCAGGTCCTTGACATCCGCCCCGGGTTTCGGTTCGGCGCTGAGGAAGCCGTGTTCCGTCGCCACCGGCTCCAAGTCCACCAACCGCCACTCCTCCGCCGTCACGACCCCGGCAAGGATCATCCAGGCCATCGCGAGAAACCACCCTGCCCACCACGGCCGCGTTCCCAGTTGATGTTGGTTGACAGTCGGCTTCATACACAACTTCGTCCGGTTATCAGTAGTACTGAGACACGTGCAAGGTTTGGCGTTTTTGGATCTCGGACTGCGGGACCGTGCGACCGCTGCCGTCGGAATAAAGTTGATTCATGTTGCGAAACTCTTTCCGCCAGATATGCGCGGTGTGTCGGTGCCACGGCGGTGCATTGGCGCCGCCGGTGTTTTGGGAAGCCGCAATATCGCTGAGAATAAGTTGGACCGGGGCGGAATCCCAGAGTTTGGCCGGACCCGCGACATTCGTGGCAACCATCGGCGACGAGCTTGCCCCCCATACCCGGTAATGCGGCACCCAGTAATTGTAGCTCAGATGAAGCAGATTGTAGCTCGTCAACCAGAAGGTCCAAGTATTGTCTTGAGGAATGGGTTGCCACGGACAACCCCAAATCCGGGTATGCACGTTGTAATTGGTCCGCATCAGACTGAAAAACCCCAAGCCGATTCCCCACGGGTTTTGGCCGAGAGCATTACTGGTACTGATCGGCGTGGCGGGATACGCGCCCTGATTGTCAATGGCGCATTGGGTCAGCGCGAGGCCCCATTGGCGTTGGTTGGAGAGACACCCCGTCACCCTGGTTTTGAACCGCGCGTAACTCAACGCCGGGAACAGTAGCGAGGCCACCAAGATGATAATCCCCACCACCAACAACAATTCCAGCAAGGTGAACCCAGCAACCCGACGACCAGCGGTATGCCTCACACAGACACAGCGGAACGCTTTCATGGTTACAATTAAATATAACAATAATGTAGTAATGCAAGCGCGTTTTGGGTTTTGTTGTTAGAGGTGATGGCTACAAGCCGCCGGCCCAGCGAATGTTGTTGAGCTTGGTGGGCATGTCCACGAGATACCGGGGCGTTGCGGCGGCAACCCCGTGCTCGATGATGACATCGAAGTACGGCTCGCGGGTGGCGCGCAACAGGCGTAACAGCCGCTCTCGCATCTCCGCGCAAAGGTCCGGGGCGCTTGGCGCAAGGTCGTTCAACTCGTACGGATCGGCCTCCAGATCGTAGAGCGTTTCGCGCCGGTCTTCGTAGAACGCATATTTCCAGCGGTCGGTGACCAAACCGCGCCAGTCTTGGAAACGCGGTTCCCAGCGGGGGACGCCTTGCATCTCCAACAACACCTCGGTCGGCCCGGCAACGTCCGCGCCGCGCAACCGCGCCGACCAGTCGGTTCCCTGACACCATGGCGGCACCGGCAATCCTGCCAGGCCGAGCGTCGTCGGCAGCAGATCCACCAAGCTGAACAAGCCGTCCACGCCACCCCGCGCGGGAATCGCACCGGGCCAGTGGAAAATCGCCGGCACCCGCACCGATTCCTCGTGCTCGTACACTTTGTCCAACCACATTCCGTGACTGCCGACGTAGTCGCCGTGGTCGGAGAAATACACCAGCAAACAGTTCTCCACTCCGAGCGACTGCTCGACGGCGGCGATCAACCGGCCGATGTTGTGATCGAGGTTTTCGACCATGGCGTAGTAGTTGGCCAGGATTTGCCGCAACGTGGAATCGTCCACCACCGGCGTGCCCGGCCAGGCCGGGTGAAGCCGGCCGAAATTGGGACGCACCTGCAGGCGTGCCGGGTCGAAGCGGCGAAACGCCTCGGGCGCCAGACAGGGAAAATGCGGCGGTTCGACGCTGAGCACCAGAAACAACGGTTGCCGGGCATCATGCGCTTGGACGCGCTGGATGGCCAGGTCGGTCAACACATCGGTCTGGTAGCCGGTGAGCCGTTGCGGGGCCGTCTCCTCGTTTCGATACACATAGGTTTGAAACGGCGCGTTGATCGCTTCGAAGGCCGCCCATTCCTCGAAACCGCCCCGGAAATTTTCCGGGGTGCGGTACGGACTGCCGGGGTACTGACCGAGATTCTGTTTCACCTCCGGCGGTGCCTGGTCGAAAATGATGCCGCAATGCCACTTGCCTATGTACGCGGTCCGGTAGCCGTGCGCCCGCAAGACGGTCGCCGTGCTGGGCGCGGACGGCTTGAACACATCGAAAAATCCCGCCACGGGGCCGGCATGGGCGTGTCGGCCCGAGAAGATGGTGCCGCGCGACGGAGTGCAGACCGGACAGTTGGCGTAGGCTCGCCGGAAACTGGCTCCACCGGTCGCCAGGCGATCCATGTGAGGCGTCCGCAGATTCGGGTCTCCCGCATGGGTCATCGCCTGACCCCGGTGCTGGTCGGACAAGATGTATATGATATGGGGTCTTGGCATCGGTGGCGTTGTTAATCCTCGCCAGCAGCCGCCCGGTCATTTCTCCGCCGGGATGTAGTTCCACACCGCCCACGACGAATTGACGTAGCCGCGAACCCGCACCACGCGGCTGTTGCCGAACTCGGGCAGCAACGGCAACATGGTGACACTTCCGTCGGAAAACAGAAAGTTCCGAGTCACGGGATTGCGGTAACTCGAGTTCCAGCCGTACCAGAACAAAGTGTAGTTGGCGTTGTCGGCGACGCCGGCGATCAGGCCGCGTACCGGGTGGGATGTGTTGCGCAGATCATAGAAATTCGGTCCGTACTGCCGGTCAATATCCGCCGCGAAGATCGTCGAGCGATACGTGGACCCGCCGTCCGTCCACTGCGCGATGTCGGTGGTCCGCCACAACCGCGACGCCGCGTCGCCCCATTTGATTTGCGAGCCCCCATAAATCTCGTAACTGCTCAGGACCCATTTGGCGGTGGATTTGTCCTGCGCGTTGTGAGCCAAACCTTGCCGCTGCGAAGCCGGACAGGAAAACACATTGTCCAGCGGCCCTGCGATGTAGGGTCGCCATTGGGGCCGGTCATCTCCGACGGGGTAGCCGTAGGCCGTGTAATCCGTTTTCAACCAGCATCGTTCCGTGCCGCCGTTGGGTTTGTAGATGGCCAGCCGGTACGGCCAGCGATCGCGGTTGTCGCCGGCGTAGGCGGCGGCGGCCAACCCCATCTGCCGCAGATTGCTGCGGCAGACGGCGTATTTGGCGTTGATCTTGGCTTCGCGCAGAGAAGGCAGCAAAAGCGCCATGAGCATAACGATGATCGCGATCACCACCAACAACTCGATGAGCGTGAATCCGCGGTGGCACCGGCGTACTCGTAGCGGTTCGCTCATGAATTACAATACCTTTTCAGATTTGTGTATTACTACCGCACCAGCCGGTTGTCAAGAATACGGGCGTTTCCCGTCGCAACCTCAGCCGGCATCCGTCAAATCGTACATCGCTTCGATGTAGGGATGATTGACGTCGTATTTCGTCAGCGGTCGTCCCGCCGGCACGCGGCCAATGGGCCGGCAGTTGACGCCGACCGTGCCGGTGGCCTTGTCGCCCAAGTCGCGGCGACAGGCGGCGATCTTTTCTTGCAGCTCGCAGACAACGGCGGGGTTTTGGTTGGCGAGATTGGTGGTCTCTCCGATGTCGGTTTGCAAGTCGTAGAGTTCGGTGACGGGTTGCTGGCGACCGGTAGCATCGTCCCAGCGTGTCACGAATAGTTTCCAACGCCCGCAGCGAACCGCTTCGAGATCATCGCACCGGTAATAGAAAAAGGCGTCGTGCGGCGAGCGCGCGCCCGGCTGGCCGGTCAACAGCGCGGAGATGTCGCGACCATCAATGATCCGGTCCTGCGGTTCCGTGGTGCCGGCTAGTCGGGCAAACGTCGGCAGAAAATCCAACGAGCTGACCAGTTCGCGACAAACGATGCCGGCGGGAATTCGTCCCGGCCAGCGCATGATGCACGGGACGCGCATCCCGCCTTCCCACGTCGTGCCTTTGCCGCCGCGCAACGGGGCGTTGGACCCGCCGTGGTCGCCACGCGCGCCGTTGTCGGACGTGAACACGACCAGTGTGTTTTTTTCCAGGCCCAACTGCGCGAGCTCGTGCAGCAGGACCGCGGCGACCCAATCCACGCATTCGACGGCCGCGCCGTAGGGGCCATTGCGCGATTGTTTCAGGAATCGGGCGGGAGCATACAGCGGCAGATGAACGTACATGTGCGCGAGGTAGAGGAAGAACGGGCGCTGGCGGTTGGCGCGAATGAAGCGCACGCATTCCTCCGCGTATCGCTCGGTCAACGCAGCCTGATCGGGTTGTTGTTGGATTACCTCCTCGTCGCGCAGCAGCGGCAATGGCGGGAAAAAATCGCGACCGGCCTGCCGGCCCATGTCGTTGCTGTAGGGCAGCCCGAAATAATGATCGAACCCGTGCCGGGTGGGCAGAAACTCCGGCTGATCGCCGCAATGCCATTTGCCGACCAGTTGGGTGGCGTAGCCTTGCCGGCGCAGCAGGGTGGCGATGGTGATTTCAGCCGGATTCAGTCCGACGGGATGACCGGGAAACAACACCCACGCGCCGTCGAACCGGTCAAACCCGATCCGCGGCGGATAGCAGCCGGTCAGCATCGCGCCACGCGACGGACTGCATACCGGCGAGGCCATGTAGAAATCCGTGAACCGCATTCCTTCGGCGGCCATGCGATCGAGGGTGGGCGTGGCATTGACGGTCGAGCCGTAACAGCTCAAGTCACCGTAGCCAAGGTCATCGCAGTTGATCAAAATGATATTGGGTCGTTCCTTGCTCGTCGTCATGGTGTTCGTCCCCGCGGTGATGAATCTTCCGGTGGGCTTCACTAATAAAAAAGCGGATGGTAAGCAACCGGTTTCCCTGCGAACCGCTGCCGGGGATTAGAGGGAGGCGAGGATTTCAGGCGGGGTTTTTTCGATGCGCTCGATGCGGAAGCGGAGGGTGCCGGCATCGTCGGCGGCTTCGACGATGGCGCCGACGGGTTGGTTGAGCATGGCTTGAGCGAGGGCGGCCGGGTAGCTGATGATGTGGCGGGCCGGGTCGCCATCCCACGCGCCGAGGATGTGGTAGGTGTGGGACTTGCCGGTGGCGAGGTCGGTGAGGGTGACGGTGGTGCCGATTTGGACGGTGGCGGTGGAGACGTCGGTGAACGGGGTGGGTTGGGCTTTGCGCAGGAGGTATTCGAGTTCGCCGCGGCGACGGAACAGGAGGCGTTGTTGTTGTTTGGCGGCTTTGTACTCGAAGTTTTCGCGCAGGTCGCCGTAGCTGCGGGCCTGCCCGATTTCTTTGGCGATTTCGGGGATTTTTTTGGAGACGATTTCTTCGAGTTCGGCGCGGCGGCGTTCGTAGCTGGCTTGGGAGACGATGAGGGGTTGTTGCTTGGCGATCTTGGTGACGAGCAGTTCCTGAACGAAGGGGTGTTCTTTGACGATGCGGGCCAGCAGCGAGCGGCGGTCGAGTTCTTCGAAGGCGGTGGTGGTGAGCAGTTGGCGGCTGAAGTCGCGAATCATTTCATCGGAGGATTCGGCGAGCAGTTCGGTGATGAGGGTTTCGTCGTTGAAGAGGAGGTCGCGGAGGCGTTTGGTGGCGGCGCGACTGTCGGAGTTTTCGATGGCGTAGAGGACGGCGACGAGGAGGGCGTGGCGGGGGATGGCTTCGACCCAGTCGGCGGCCTTGGGGTTGGTGAGGCTGCGGCAAAGCCAGTAGAGCAGGTCGAGGCTGGCGGTTTGGTTGTGGATGTGTTGCGCGAGGCGGGGGGCGACTTGTTCGGCGAGGTCGGTCAGTTCGTCGAGGGCTTTGGCGGGGAGGCGATTCAGGTTCTCGAAGAGGATGGCCGGGTTGGTTTTGCGGAGGGCGGCTACGGCGCGTTTTTGGGCCGGTGCGCTGAGTTGATCGAGCAGGGTCGCGACATCGCGAACGTCGCTGAGAATGGTGCCGACGAGAGGTGATTCTTGCTGGGGAAGAAGCTCCTCCAGCAGCAGGGCCGCTTCGAGCCGGTCGGCTCGTTTGTCTGCCGGTGTTTTTTGGATGGCTTCGCGGAGGCCGTCGTAGAGTTCTTGAGCGAGCAAATCGGCGTTGGCGAGGTCGTCGCGTTGTTTGAGGAAGTCTTGGACGATTTTGGTTTTTTGGGCAAGGCTGCGGGCGGCGCGGAAGGATTGGAGGATTTCGTCCTGTTGGGAGACAGGAGCGGCGCGGAGGATGACGGGGTCGGTTTTTTTGGCGGGGATGTCGAAGTGGGGATCTTTCTTGGCGAGCTTTTTGGCGGTCTCCCACCATTTCTTCCAATCGGCGGTCGGAATAACGGCGGGGACGAGGGCCGTTTCGATCTGGTCGGCGCGGGCGGCCCGGTTGTTACTGAGCAGTACGATCCGCAGCAGCGCCAGAGAGTCGAGTTGTTTGAGGCCGGCCAGGTCGGTGACTTTGCGGACTTCGATGTGGTCGGGGCTGACCGGGGTGATGCTGTCGGCGGCGTACGCCAGTTGCATCGCGTGGTCGGGATTGTGGGGGAAGGCGATGACGATGCGGTTGAGGGCGGTGTCGAAGGCCTTGACGCGGCCGAAGCCCCAGCTCTTGTGTTGACAGTAGGCCCCCGGCGTGAGGGCGAAGAGGGTGTCCGTTTTCGTAATGGCGGCGGGCAGAAATGTACCGGGCTGGTCGAGGCCGGCGGCGGCGAAAATGACCGCTCGGCGCGTGTCGTTTTCGTGGGCGAGGTTGTAGGCTTCGATCAATTCGGCGCGCAACGCTTTGTCGGTCGGTTTGGCTGCGGCTTGGAGCTTCAGGGCGTAGAGCCATTCGTGGTGTTTGCGGTTGGCTTTGAGCTGGCCGACGATGAGACCGGCCAGCTCGGCGGCGAGGTCGGGTTTGCCGGCATCGGCAAATTCTTTCACGAGAAGGAGAAGAAACTCTGGCTGGTCTGAAAGTTGCGTGGCAAGGTCGAGCCAGAGGGCTTGGGCGGTCTCCCAATCGGCTTTGGCGAGCAGGTTCTTGAGGGTCTGATGATGTTGGGCAGAACTCATGCGGAAAATCAGATTGTCGCGGTGCCAAAATGATTGCAAACCAAAAAGACAGGACCGGCTTGCTTGACGCAAGCAACCCGTCCGGCTACCATTCCTTGACTATGCGGCGACTTGTGTGTGTCTGGGGGTTATTGACGGTGTTGCTCGGCGGCGGGTGTAACACGACCGAGTCCGGTAAGGGAGCGAAGGTTGAAGTTTTGTCCAATGACGAATTTCGGGAGTTGGATTGCGCCGTGCAAGCGGTGGCGCCGGAGGGCATGGAGGGGGCGGCGAGCGCAACCAATGGCGTGGCGGCAGCGGAAGTCCCACAATCACCGCTGATCGGCCCGGGCGCACAGGTCACGATTTATGTGGCAGAAGATTCGAGTCTGAACCGGCAATACATCATCCCGCCGGGCGGCGTGATTGATTTTCCGCCGTTGGGACGTTTCACCGCGAGCGGACTGACGGCAGAGGAACTGGGCGCCAAGATTAAAGAGGGCTTGGAGCGCGATTATTTTCGCCAAGCTACCGTGGAGGTGACGGTGGAACGGGAGTCGCGATTGGCACCGGGGATTATTTATGTCTTGGGACGGGTCGGACGCGCCGGCCCGATTCAATTGCCGGCGGACGAATCCTTCACACTGACCAAGGCCATTCTCGCATCGGGCGGCGGCGACGTGTTTGCCAACCTCAGCAAGGTGCAAATCATCCGCTACTGTCAGGACGGACGGAAGTACAAGACGTTTGTCAACGTGCAGCGCATCATGGACAAAGGCGAGTTTGAGAACGACGTGGCGCTGCGCAACGGGGACTGGGTGATTGTCCCCGAAAAGATCGTCAACTTGTGGTGATGGCGACCCGCGAAGGGAGCTTGTCCGTATGAACAACCAACCCATGCTGGAACAAAAAAACGAGACGGTGGACATCAAGGAGTACCTGGCCGTCCTGCTGAAACGCAAATGGCTGATTCTGGTCTGCTTCCTCGTATCCATGGCCGGTACGACCGCGTTTCTTTTTACCCGCCAACC
>CAZHLM010000077.1:0-13958 GCA_964533295.1 uncultured Verrucomicrobiota bacterium | reverse complement strand
CACCAGCAGAACTTCACGGAGCGGCTCATCGAACATGAACTCGATTGCGTGCTGTGGTTCCTGCCGCTCCGAGATTATCGCTCCAGTCTGCATGCCATCGCCGACCGCGGCGTGCACATCGTCTGCGTCACCAATCTGAGTGAAGCCTTTCCGTTTCCCAGCTATCAGGTCAGCAAGCGGCGCGCGACCGGGCAAATCTTTCGCGCGTGGAAACGGGCCGGCATCGACCGCGCGCGGTTCATTCTCGCACCGGGCCGGTCGCCGGACCCGTGGGTGCGCGACGAACTAACGACCGCCGGCCTCCTGCTCGAGCCGGCTGTTACCGACTTTGCCGCCCTCACCACACCCCAGCCGGCGGCCCACACGGTTGGCCACATCCTGAGCGACTGGGTCACCATCTACCAACTTTGCACCTCCCGGCGCGAAATCGTTCCCCAGATTCTGAAGCACCACCGCTGCCTGATCACCCAACGACTGGATCTGCCACCGGCCGATCTGACCGGCTGCTACGCTGAGGTCACGATGGTGAACTGGCAAAAGCTCGCCCAGCAAATCGCCGCCGACATCGCGTCCGGGCGAACACGCCAACTCGGCGCGCCGCCCGTCCATGAAGCCGAAGCGGGCCTGCGGGCGCACCTGACCAGGTTTGCGCAAATCCTCTAAGCCGAAACGCCCCGACGCCGCCGCGTTGGCGCAGGAGCTTTGAGGTTCGGTCCGCGCGGGGCGGATTTGGGATTGCGGGCGGTGCCCGGTTTGCCTATAAACGCCGCGCCTTATGAGACACACGATTTCCGTTCTGGTGGAGAACAAGTTCGGGGTGCTGACCCGCATCTCGGGACTGTTCAGCGGCCGCGGGTTCAACATTGACTCGCTCAATGTCGCCCCCACCCACGACCCGACGCAGTCGCGCATGACCATCGTCGTCAAAGGCGACGACACCGTCCTCGAACAGGTCACCAAACAACTCAACAAACTCGTGGACGTGATCAAGGTGCAGGATTTCCGCGAAGACGAGTACGTGGATCGCGAACTGGTCCTCGTCAAAGTCAACGTGGACGCCAAAAGCCGCTCGGAAGTGATGCAGATCGCCGATATTTTTCGCGCCAAAATCGTGGACGTGGCCCACAAGGCGTTGACCATCGAGATTACCGGCAACGAATCGAAGGTCGGCAAGTTCCTCGAGTTGATGGAACCGTTCGGCATCCGCGACATCACCCGCACCGGCAAAGTCGCCATGCCCCGCCGCTAAAGCGCGCTGTCGCCACACGCGTTCACCTTCGCGGTTTACACCGCGCGCGAATTCTGTTAGGGAGACTGCCCGGAGCGCGCGAGCGTCACGCTATGTCGAATCCGGGTCTGCTCATTGGTGGGGTGTTGGTGGCCGTCGTACTGGGGCAATCGGTCGTGACGTTCCTGCTCACCCTGCGCCGCTGGGCCGGCGAAACCGACCGCCGCCGCGCCGAGCGCGAGCGGCTCGCGTGGCAGGTTCGCGCCGCACAGGCCAAACTTCAGGAAGCCCAAGCCGCCACGCTCGTCTGGAACGGCTACCGGAAATTCCGCGTCGCCGGAAAGCAACTCGAATGTGACGGCGTCTGGTCCTTCCGCCTCGAACCGCATGACCGCAAGCCGCTGCCGCCGTTCAAACCCGGCCAATACCTGACGTTCCAACTCCACGTCCCCGGCCGCGACAAGCCGGTGGTGCGCTGCTATTCGCTCTCCGACGCGCCGCACGCCGATCATTACCGGGTCACCATCAAACGCGAAGGCCCGCCACCCGACAAGCCCAACCTCCCGCCCGGCGTGGCGTCCTCGTTCTTCTGCGACGTGCTCAAAGAAGGCGACATTGTGGACGCCAAGGCGCCCAGCGGCCATTTCACGCTCGATCTGGAAAAAACCACCCCGGTCGTCCTCATCTCCGCCGGCGTGGGCGTCACACCGATGTTGTGCATGGCCAACGCGATCATCGCCAGCGGGACCAAACGCGAATGTTGGTTCTTCTTCGGCGCCCGCAGCGGCGCCGAGTACATCCACCGCGCCGAAATCGAAAAACTCCGCCAGCACGACCACATCCAGGTTCACGTTTGTTTCAGCCGGCCGCGCCCTGAAGACCGCAAAGGGACCGACTACCAGCACGACGGCCGCGTCAGCGTCGAGTTGCTCCAGCAACTGCTACCGTCGAACAACTACGAGTACTACCTCTGCGGGCCGGGACCGTTCATGAACTCGATCACCGACGGTCTGCGCGCGTGGGGCGTGCCGGACAGCGCCGTGTTCTTCGAAGCGTTCGGCCCGGCCACCGTGAAAAAGACCGCCGCGCCCGCCGCAGCCGCCCCGGTCGCCGCCGCGCCGGCGGTGACGGTCACCTTCCGCAAGTCCGGCAAGTCCTGCGCGTGGCAACCGGGCCTGTCCGTCCTCGAACTGGCCGAGGCGCAAGGCATCCGGATTGATGCCGGTTGCCGCGCCGGCAGTTGCGGCTCGTGTCTGGTCGCCATCCAATCCGGCAGCGTCGAGTACCTCCAAAAAACCGAAGCCCAACCAGAAGACGGTTCCTGTCTGACCTGCATCTGTCGTCCCAAGACCGACCTGGTGCTGGATGCCTAGCGCGCCCTCGATCGTCGAAAAACCGCAACGCTGGGACGTCGCGTTCGACCCCGCGATGGACGACAACACGCTCGACCGGCTGTTGGCGCAGCCGCCGTTCCGCGACATGAACGCGGCGAAGTTCCCCAAAAAACTCGCGCTGCGCGACATCCTCCGCTACGACGCCTCGCTGCGCCGCTACCGCGCCGGCGAACTCATCGTCCGCGAAGGCGACTACGGCACCTCGGCGTTTCTGATCGTGACCGGCTCCGTCCGCGTCGTGCTCGCGCCGGGCCTGCCGGAATCGTTGCTTGGTCGTCGCTCGCGCCGCCGCCGCACCTTCTGGCAAATCCTCTCCCAGGCGTGGGCCAACTCCAAATACCCGGAAATCCGCCGCGGCGGCGCCGCCAGCCCCGACCCCCGGCTCGGCCAACGCGCCCTCGGCGACGATCAGGTGCGCGTGTTTTTGCAGGACGTGCCGCGCGTGCTGGCCGACCAGAAAACCGTCGCGCTCGGCGCGGGCGAGTTGTTCGGCGAGATCGCCGCGCTCAGTCGCATGCCCCGCACCGCCACCGTGCTGGCGGAGAGCGACGCCGAGCTGCTCGAAATCCGCTGGCAGGGTCTGCGCGACCTGATGCGCTACGACGACGCGCTGCGCCGGCACATTGACCAGCTTTACCGGGAACGCGCGCTGGAAACCTACCTGCGCAGTCTGCCGCTGTTTGCCGGGCTTTCCGACGCCCAACTGCGGCAGGTCATGGCGGCCACGGAGTTTGCCACGTTCGGCGATTACGACTGGTCCGGCGAGTACAAGAAACTCGCCGCCAAAGGCCAACCGGCTCCCGAGCCGGTCATCGCCGCCGAGGGCGATTACCCCAACGGCGTCGTCCTCGTCCGCGCCGGCTTCGCGCGGGTGACGCAGAAATTCGGCGCGGGCGAACGGACGCTGAATTACCTCGGCGCGGGCGGGATGTTTGGCCTGGCGGAGATTGCGGCCAACTGGAAAGCGAAAACCGCCACCCAGCCGCTGCGATTTTCGTTGCGGGCGCTCGGGTACACGCACGTGCTGATCGTGCCAACGCCGGTCATGGAAGACATTGTGTTGCCGGCGGCCGATGCAAGCCTGCTGGAGTCGTTTTGTAGGAGCGCCCGGAAGGGCGCTCCCACAAGTCAGGATACAATCAGCGAACCGCACCGGCTGGAATTCATGACCAGCGGCCGGTATTTCAACGGCACGGCGACGATGATCATTGATCTGGATCGCTGCACGCGCTGCGACGATTGCGTCCGCGCCTGCGCCGCCACCCACGACAACAATCCGCGGTTCCTGCGGCACGGGCCGGTGCAGGGCCGGTTCATGGTCGCCAACGCCTGCCTGCATTGCGCCGATCCGGTCTGCATGATCGGCTGTCCGACCGGCGCGATCCATCGCAACGCCTTCGGCGGCCAGGTCGTGATCAATCAGGCCACCTGCATCGGTTGCCAAATCTGCGCCGCCAATTGCCCCTACGACGCGATTCGGATGGTCGAGATCCGCGACGAGGCCGGGCAGCTCATGGTGGATCAGGAGTTCAAACCCATTCTGAAAGCCACCAAGTGCGACCTGTGCGCGACGCAATACGTCAGCCCCGCCTGCGAAGTCGCCTGTCCGCACGACGCGTTGCACCGGGTCAACTGCAACGACTGGACCGCCGTCGCCGCGCGCCTGAAATGATCACCGCCTATCATACCGGTTGGTTGTTGCTGATCGTGATGCTGGCGCTGACGCTGTTCAACGCGCGCAAGAAACTGCCGTTCCTGCCGTTGTTCTCCGCGCGGGCGTGGCTGCAATTTCATATCTGGGTCGGGCTGGGTTCGGCGGCGATTTTTGTCTGGCATGCCGGCGTGCCGGTCGGCTGGTTCAACTGGATCCTGACCGGCCTCTACGTCGCCGTGATGGTCAGCGGGATTGTCGGCTGGGTCTGGTCGCGCACCATTCCCCGCCAACTCACCGCGCGCGGCGGCGAGGTCATTTGGGAAACCATCCCGGCCCGGCGCGCGCAACTGCGGCGGGAAGCCGAGGCGCTGGCGCTGCAATCGCCCGTCGTCAGCCAGTTCTATCTTGATCACCTGCACGATTCGTGGGCCGACGCGGTCGCCAAGCTCGATCATTTGCGGAAGTTCCTCGATGAGAAAGAACGCGCGCTGGCCGACCGGCTGGCGGCGCTGGCGCGCGAGAACGACGATTTGGAGTTTCACTACCGGCAACAGGGACGGCTGAAAGCGTGGTTGTTCGTCCACATTCCGCTGACCTACAGCCTGCTGATGGTCACCGCCGTTCACGTCGTGGTGATGTACACGTTCGCGGGAGGCGCGCGGTGAATCCTTACGAGCGACCTTCCGACAAATGGATCTGCGGCCACGCCGCCGACGGCCAGCCGTGCCGCATCGGACCGAGCCGGTGGGGACGTTGTCGCGCCACGTTCGAATGCAACCCGGTCAAGGTCGGCGCCCGCTGGAAATGCACCCGCCCGAAAAGCGCCGGCGGCCCGTGCGCCGACGGACCGTTACCGGACGGGACGTGTTGCCGGCCGATCCCGCGTTGTCAGCCGGTCCGGTCGTTGCGGTCGCGGCGCGGGTTGGTGACGTGGGCAACGGTGGCGTTGACGACCGGCTTGGTGCTGGTGGCGTTCTCGTCGGGCTGGCGCGACCGGTTGCTGTTGCCCGGGGCGCTCTCCGCGCCTCATGCCGGACCGAACTTCCATCAGGCCGCACAGCATGCCGGTATCCCCGGCGATTGCGTGGCGTGTCATGCGCCCGCCGCCGGTGGCTTCGCCAAATGGCTCGATGTCGCCTGGCGAGCGGATTGGTTCCCGACCCGGTCGGCGGGACCGCAGCCGATGGATGCCGCCTGCCAGAAATGCCACACCCACCACGATTTTCACGCCGCCAACATGCCCCGCCCGGCCTCCTGTTCCGCCTGTCACCTCGAACATCAAGGCGCAGGCGCAATGACCGCGCCGCCGCCCGCGCATTGCGTGGCCTGTCACGGCGACGACGCCGCGTTGCCGCCGGGCGCGCCGTTGATCAGCGAATTCAGCCGCGATCATCCCGAGTTCCAATTCCGCCGCGAAAACCAGCGCGACACCAACACGCTGAAGTTCAATCACCAGCGCCATTTCGCCGAGGACATTCCGGCCGTGAACGGTGAACGACTCACCTGCGCCTCCTGTCACAAGCCGGACGTATCCGGTATCCGGCATGAGCCCGTGACCTTCGCGGCGCATTGCCAGAGTTGTCATTCCCTCCAGTTCGATGCCCGCAATCCCGACTTGCATCTGCCGCACGGCGATCCGCTCGCGGTGCGGTCGTTTCTGAACAGCCTGCCGACCCAGTACGCCGACCTTGCGCGGCGCAAAGGCGTGGCGGATGTGGAGGGATTTGTCGTCGAGCAACTCCGGCAGTTGCGCGATCAGCGAAGCGATTTCGAGCAGGCGGCATTTTTCAGCGCGGACTGGGGGCCGCCGGCGGCGGTCGCGGGCGTGACCGGGTTGACCCGCGCGCCGTTCCCCGGCTGCGTGAAATGTCACGAGGTTCAACCCGGCACACCGCCCGTGGTGACGCGGCCGGTCGCCGCGCACCGCTGGCTCTGGCGCGGCGAGTTCGACCATGCGACGCACCGGGCGATTTCCTGCGCCGAATGTCACCCGGCCCAGGCCAGCCGCCGCACGAGCGATTTGATTCTACCCGGCAAGGACACCTGCGCCCGTTGTCACGGCACCGAAGGGGGCGTGGCCGGCAGTTGCATCACCTGCCATCATTATCACCGGGAGGTCCGGAGATGACAACCCGTGCGACCAGCCTTTCACTGTTAGCACTGCTGGCAGCCGGCGCCTTGTTTGCCGAGACGCTGGATCCCGACCGGGTCAAACCGCATCAGCGGGTCAGCATGGGTGAGCCGGCAGCGGTGATGGATCCCGATCCGAATCCGTTGGTGTGGCCACCGAATGATCTGAACCAGCCCCGGTATCGTTGGGCTGTGGAGCGCGACATCACGCCGCGCGGCGCGCCGTTCAATCCCGATCCGGGCGCGTGGTGGAAACCGCCACCACGGCGGTCGGTGTTGGACACGAATTTTGGCGAGCTGCCCCGGTATGGCGCGGAGCCGGTCGCGGTGGAGGCCGGTGACGTGCGGCGCGCGGTGTGGCGGTTGGAGGTGACGGCGCCGGGACAGTACGGGTTCGAACCGTTGCCGCCCGGCCTGGAATTGCCGCGCGAGCAGGTGCGCGCCAACGAGCCGATCGAGTTGAATTTTCACAACCCGCATTACCCGGAGTTTGAGAAGACCTGGCCATGAGCTACCCCCTTCCATGTCATTCGGAGCGCCGCGAAGAATCTCCGTCGTTCGGCCCGAAACGACCGAGACCCTTCGCTGCGCTCAGGGTGACAGCGCTCTGTGTGGGCTTGATGGCTGGGGGGAATTGCTTGGCCGAAACCGGCTACGGGCCGGCCACGACGGTGCCGAATCTGCCGGCTACGCCGCAGGTGCCGAAGCCGCGCAATTGGATCGATCAGACCCGGGCGGAGGCCGACGCGAAGAGCCGGGGGTGTTTGGAGTGTCATCAGGGGATCGAGGAGATGCACGCGTCGCCGCACGTGGTGCTCGGTTGCACGGATTGTCACGGCGGCGACCCGACGCCCGGCCTGACGATGCGCCAGGCGCACGTGGCGCCAACGAACCCGGTGTTCTGGCAAAGCTCGGCCAATCCGAGCGATTCATCGGTGTTGCTGAATCATGAATCACCGGAGTTCATCCGCTTCGTCAACCCCGGTGACCTGCGGGTGGCCGAGCAGGCGTGCGGGACGTGTCACCAGCCGATCATTGACAACGTCTGGCACAGCATGATGAACCACGGCGCGATGCTCTGGGGCGCGGCGGCGTACAACAACGGCGCGGCGCCGTTGAAAAACTACCGGTTCGGTCAGGTGTACGGGCCGCATGGTGTGCCGTTGAAGTTGAACAGCCCGATCGAGGTGACGCCCGAGATGGAACGGCGGCACGGTCTGCTGCCGTTTGTGATTCCGTTGCCGCGATTCCACATCGGTCAGCCCGGTAATGTGTTTCGGATTTTCGAGAAGGGCGGCGAGAAACCGCTGGAGCTGGGCGTGCCAAATCCGCTGGAGCCACCGGGGCGGCCGGCGCGGCGGTTGAGCGAGCGCGGGATGGGAACGCTGAACCGAATTGATCCGGTGATTTTGAACGCGCAGAAGACGCGACTGAATGATCCGTTGCTCGGGTTTATGGGATCGAACGACCATCCCGGCGATTACCGCTCCAGCGGTTGCTCGGCGTGTCACGTCGTGTACGCCAACGACCGCTCGCCGGCCAACTCCGGCTGGTGGAGCAAGTACGGTCATCAAGGCCTGAGTTTTACCGGCGACAAGGCGATTTCAAAACGCGAGCGCGGTCATCCGATCCGGCATCAATTCACCCGCTCCATTCCGTCGAGCCAGTGCATGATCTGTCACATGCACCAGGGCAATCTCTTCGTCAACCCGTACCTCGGTTACATCTGGTGGGATCAGGAAAGCGACGGCGAGTTCATGTACCCGGCCGAGCAGAAAGACCCGACGGAAGAGGAAATCGCCGCGTTGATCCGTCGCAGCCCCGAGGCCGCCGCGGTGCGCGGACTGTGGGGCGACCCGGATTTTCTGGAGAAGGTCGCCGAGCTGAATCCGAAATTGAAACACACGCAGTTTGCCGATTATCACGGGCATGGCTGGGTGTTTCGCGCGGTCTTCCACAAGGACCGGGCCGGCAACTTCCTCGACAAGGACGGTCAGAGGATTGATCACGCCGACCCCCAGAAGTTCGCCAAAGCCGTTCACCTGCAGGACGCCCATTTGAAGAAAGGCATGCACTGCGTGGATTGTCATTTCGATGTGGATGTCCACGGCAACGGCCTGCTCTACGGCGAGCCGCGCGCGGCCACCAGCATCGAGTGCATTGACTGTCACGGCACCATCAACGCCCGCCCCACGCTGATCACCTCCGGCAACTCCGGTATCTTCAACCGCGAGACCAAAAAGGTGGAGCCGGTCGATCTCAGCCAAACCACTACCCCGTGGGGACCGCGCTTTTTCTGGGAGGGCAACCGGCTGTTCCAACGTTCGATGCTGTCGCCCGATGTGGTCTGGGAAATCCCACAGACGCTCGACACGATCAATCCGTCCTCCAGCCGCTACAACGAAAAATCGCGGTACGCCAAAACGCTGCGGCGCGACGGCAAAACCTGGGGCGACGTGCCGGCTGTTCACGAATGCGAACGCGAGCTGGCCCACGACAATTCCAACATCAGTTGCGCCATCTGCCACACCTCGTGGGCCACCAGTTGTTTCGGTTGTCATCTGCCGATGCGCGCCAACAAACGCGTCCCGACCAACAAGTACGAAGGCACGATGAGCCGCAACTACACCACCTACAACCCGCAGGTCGTCCGCGACGACGTATTCCAGCTCGGCATTGACGCCACCTACAAAAATCACCGCCTCGCCGTGTTGCGCTCATCGAGCGCCGTCGTCGTCAGCTCCCAAAACGCCAACCGCGAATGGGTGTACTCGCAACAGCAAACCGTTTCCTGGGACGGCTACAGCGGTCAGGCCTATAATCCGCATCTGCCGCACACCACCAGCGGCAAAGGCACCACGAAAACCTGCACCGACTGCCATATCTCCGAGAGCAATGACAACAATGCGTGGATCGCGTCGCTGCTCGGGTTCGGCACCGGCACCGTCAACTTCTTCGGCCGGTACGCCTACATTGGCGCCGGTCACGGCGGATTTCACGCGATTGTCTGGACCGAACTCGAAGAACCGCAAGCCGCCATCGGCAGTCATCTCCACCGGCTCGCCTACCCGCGGAACCACCGGGAACACGAATCGGCCGGCCGAATCCTGAAAACCGCCTATCACCACCACGCGAAGGATATTCAGGACGTCATGCTGCGCGGCGAATACCTCTACACCGCCAACGGCCCGGACGGCTTCCAGGTTTTCGACGTGGCCAATGTGGACAACAAGGGTTTCTCCGAACGGATGGTCACCTCACCGGTTTCGCCGCTCGGTCAGCGCACCTACGTGAAAACCCGGTACGCCACCAGCGTCGCGCTGCCGAGCACGTTGCTCAACGACCCGATGCGCAAACGGCTGCCCGAAAACGAAGAACAACCCATCCACCCGCTCTACAACTACGCCTTCGTCACCGACCGCGAGGAAGGTCTCGTCATCGTCAACGTCGCCACGCTGTTCGACGGCAACCCCGAAAACAATTTCCTCGAACGCGCGGTAACGTTCAATCCCGATGGCAAACTTACCGGTGCCCGTGCCGCCTACGTCGCCGGCGCCAACCTCCACGTCGTCGCCAGCGGTGGCCTCTACACGGTGGACATCGCCGATCCGCTCCAGCCGAAACTGACCGGCGAACTGGCCGGCTTCAAAAACCCGCGCGCCATCGCCGTCCAATTCCGGTATGCCTTCATCAGCGACGACGATGGCGTGAAAGTCGTCCGCCTCAATGACCGGCAAATCGTCGCCACCGTCCCGCTCGCCCACGCCGGCAAGCTCTACGCCGCCCGCACGTATCTCTACGTCCCGAATGGTCCGCAGGGACTGGCGATTGTGGACATCACCAACCCCGAAGCCCCCCGGCTCGATCAGGAATTCCGCGAACTGACCGACTGCCGCGCCGTCCAAATCGGCAGCGTCAACGCCTCGATGTTCGCGCTGGTGGCCGACGGCAAAAACGGATTCGCTGTCGTCCAACTCATCTCGCCCGACACCGTCCCCGGCTACCAGGGCTTCAGCCCGCGCCCCGCGCCGAAACTCATCGCCCGCTACCCCATCGCCCACGGCGAAGCCAACAGCATCAGCCGCGGCCTCGACCGCGACCGCGTCGTGGACGAAACCGGCAACCAGACCGTCGTCTTCGGCCGCCGCGGCTCCCGGCCGTTTCATCTCGACGAAATGAAAAAGTTCTACCAACACGCCGACGGCACCCCCTACCGGGTCGCCGATGAAATCCGCGGCAACCCGCTGCCGTTCCCCGAACCCGCCTCATCCGCCACCCCCGCCCCACCCCCCCGCCAGCGCCTCCTCCGCCGCGACCAATAGCCCCGCACCGCCCCCCGCGAAATATTGAATTGCACTCGCGGCTGATTCCCCTTAGCTTCGGCGAGTCTCGGACGGGAAGAAAGCCGGCAGCGGGTAGCAGTTGGTGAGGGAGAAAGGCTTCTATGGAGAAGCGATGGGTCGCGCGTGGTGTTTGTCTTGCGGTTGCCGGTAGTCTGGTACTGGCGGCGTGGGCGGAGTTCAGCATTCAGTCCGTCTCGATCACCAACAACAATGTTCGTGTCGCGTGGTTGGCGCCGGGCGGCAGCAATTATGTGGTGCAGGTGGCCACCGGCAACGCCGGCGGATTCACTAACACGTTCACCGACCTCAGTCCGGTGATCTTCGTCCCCGGCACCGCGGAGGTGCTCACCAACTACACCCACACCAACGGCGCACTGAATGTCACTTCCCGGTTCTACCGCGTCCGCAGTTTCCCCGCCGCGCCAGTCCTCCAGAGTATCCAGCTTTGGCCTACTAACTCCATCATCCCGGTGGATATGGTCAATCGTTTCCGCGCTATCGGTAAGTACTCAGACGCGAGTGAAAGTGACCTCACCGGTCTAATTACCCTGACCAGCTTGACGCCAACACGGGCGACCATTCAGCCGTTCTCCAACGACTTTTGCCGCATCTATGGTGTCGCGTCCGGCATAGCAACAGTGCGCGTCTCTTACGCCAGCGTTACGAACGTCATTCCCCAGCGGGTGGCGCAAATGACCGACTACACGATCAACCCGTCGTCCTTGACCATTCTGGTTGGGCAAAGCGACGCGGTCCGGTTCTTTGGTGAATTCGCCAACGATGGGATCTTTGGCAAGCCGTTGAGTTCGACAGAATTCGATTTCCAACCGTCGTCCGCGACCGTCTCGTATGCCAATTCAGCCCCGGCGGATGTCGCCAACGCCTACGCCGTTGTCACCGCCGTGTCGTATCAGTCCAGTGGCACGACTGTCTCCGGCGGCGGCATTAACCAACAATGGTTCGGCACTTGGTGCACGTACGATTCGATCCAAATCTCCCCGGCGGTGACGGAGATTTCCGTCGGGCAAACCCAGCAATTCGCTGTCGTCGGCTACAACGGCTATGGTGCCCGCGACCCCGCAACAGACGGCGTCCCCACGGATTTCACCGTGAACGACTCCTCAGTCCTGCAAAACCTTGGCAACGGCCAGTTCGTCGCCCTGCAACCGGGCTCGACGACGGTCGAAGTGACCGCGTTTAACTTTGGCGGCTGCAATGACCTCTTTGATACGGCGTTTGTTACTGTTGTCTTTCCTCCACCAAGCAACGATGACTTCGCGAATCACTTCGTCTTGGCTGGGACTTCAGTCGTAACGAACGGCACAACGAATGGCGCGACGGGTCAGAGCGGTGAACCCTTGCATGCCGGATTATCCAATACCCGTTCAACTTGGTGGGAGTGGAGCGCACCTGCAGGGGGACAAGTGACGATTTCTACCTGTGGGAGCAGTTTCGACACAGTGCTTGCCGTTTACACGGGCACAGCGCTGGATGCTCTGACGACCGTCGCAAGTAATGATGATCACTGTGGACTACAAAGCGCGGTTAACTTCACAGCTAACGCGGGCAACTCCTACCTCATCGCCATAGATGGCTTCGGTGGAGTCAGTGGTGACTACGTCCTCAATATCAGTTACCCGGCTCCATCGAACGACAACTTCGCAAATCGGATCACTTTGACCGGCAGCGCGCCCGCGGCCACCGGCAACAACCTCTCCGCGACCCGGGAGTCCGGAGAGCCAACCCACGCCGCGGGAAATTCGGGTGGAAAGTCTGTGTGGTGGCAGTGGAAAGCGCCAAGTAACGGTTTTGTCACCATTTTCACATGTGGCAGCAACTTCGACACGCTTCTGGGAGTCTACTCTGGAACTGCAGTCAATTCGCTAACGCTGGTGGCAAGCAACGACGATTTCTGTGGACTTCAGAGCCAGGTAACCTTCGCGGCAACGGCTGGCACGACCTACCAGATCGCCGTGGATGGATACAAGTACTTCGATGAGCCAGAAGCCAGATCTGGTAACATCGTGCTGACGGTTGCCCAATAGCCGGTCACTTCTTGTCGAACACGATCTCGCCCTGCCAGGCCGGTGGGGGTGGGGTTTCCCGCAGCCGCTGAATCTGGTTCTGATACAACGCGGCCGCCGCGGCGAGCCGGGATTCTTGCCGGCCGACCTGCTCGAAGCTGCGCGCGGCCGCTTCCCAATCACGAGCGCAGAAACTCGTGAGGGCTTCTTCCCAGCGGGGCGCCTCCGCGACCGGGTCGCGAAACAGCGTGTGCAAACCCACCGGTTGCGTTTTGCCGACCACCCGAATGAGGCCGAGTTTCAGACTCAACACAGCCGGGGCAAGCCGCGCGCGGGTCGCGTCGGTCACGAGAATCGTTGTCCCAAATGCTTTGTTCAGGCCCTCGACCCGGGAGGCGAGGTTGACCGAATCGCCGATCGCGGTGAAATCGAACCGCCGGGCGGAGCCAAGATTGCCCACCACCATCGGGCCGGTATGGATGCCGAACCGGGTTTTTAGCGGCGGAAACCGATCGGATGCGTTGAACGTTTCAATCTCCGTCTCGATCGCCCGCGCCGCGTCACAACAAAGCCGGGCGTGGTCGGGCGTCTTGATGGGCGCACCCCACAACGCGAACACGGCATCGCCGATGAACTTGATCAGCGTGCCGCGTTGCTCGAAAATCGCGTCCATCACTTCCGTGAAATAGGCGTTGAGCATCTGCGCGACTTCGTCGGGGCGCATCCGCTCCGCGATCGCGGTGAACCCCTCGATGTCCGTGAACATCGCCGTGGCCTCGACCTGTTCGCCACCGAGCTTGAGCGCCGCCGGGTTGCGCGCCACTTCCCGCGCCATTTCCGGTGAAAGGTAGAACCGAAACGCCTTCTCCAACTGTCGCTGTTGGCGGCGGGTGATGATGTAGAAATACAACGTGCTGCCGAGATAGGTCACCGGCAGGATCACGAAGGTCAGCGAGGCACCCGGTCGAAATTGCCCGGCCAGAAACGACTCATACGCCACCACCGACCAAGTGCCGGCATACACCACCCACAACCCGCCACCGATCAACGGTCGCAGCGTCAGAATCAAGAACCCCGCCAGCAACGCCAACGCCGCCAGCCCGGTTGCCTCCGCCCACCGGCTCGCCCGGCGAATCCAATTCTGCGCCGCAAGATTCCCCGCCGCGGTCGCGTGCAATTCCACGC
>CAZHLM010000076.1:0-14179 GCA_964533295.1 uncultured Verrucomicrobiota bacterium | reverse complement strand
CTTTCGTCGGCCCGAACGCCACAACCCGCTGATTGATCATCACCAGTGAATCATACTCATCCACCGCGCTCAAATCGTGATTGACCACCACCAGCGTCTTGCCGGCCTCTTTCAGTTTCCGCAACAACTCGAAAATCACGCGCTCCGTCGTCGCGTCCACCCCGACGAACGGTTCATCCAGCAACAACACCTCCGCCTGCTGCGTCAAGGCCCGCGCCAGAAACACCCGTTGCTGTTGCCCGCCGGACAAGTCGCGGATATGCCGGTCGGCCAGCGCACTCATTCCCACCTGCTCCAACGCCTCCGCCGCGATCCGTCGGTCGGTTGCCGTCGGACGCTGAAACAAACCCAGCTGACCGAACCGCCCCATCAACACCACGTCGCGCACGGTCACGGGAAAATCCCAATCCACCGATTCCTTCTGCGGCACGTAGGCCACCAACCGCCGCGCCTCCGCCAGCGGCCGCCCCAGCACCGTCACGCTGCCGGTATCCACCGGCAACAATCCCATCACCGCCTTGAGCAACGTGGATTTGCCGGCCCCGTTCGGCCCGATGATCCCGACAATCTGCCGCGGCTCGATCCGCAACGTCACGTTGCGCACCGCCGGTTTCAACGCGTACGACACGGTCAGATTCTGAATATCCAACGCGGCGGTCATGGCACCAACGCCTCCACGATAATCCGCACGTTTTCGCGGATCATGCCGACATAGCTGCCGCCGGGCGTGCCGGGCGCGCCGCAGGAATCGGAAAACAACGTGCCGCCCACACGCACACCCGCCTGCTCGGCCACGTATTCGAGCATTTTCGGGTTCACACTCGTCTCCACAAACACCGCCGGCACGCCTGCCGCGCGGATTGTCTTGATCAACTCCACCACATCCTGCGAATTCGGCTGGCTCTCCGTGCTGACGCCCTGCACGGCCAACACCTCGAAATCGTACGCCTTTCCAAAATAATGAAACGCATCGTGGCTGGTTACCAGTTTCCGCCGCGCCGGCGGCACCCGGGCCAGTTCCCTCCGCACCCACGCATCCAGGTCACGCAACTCGGCGCGGTATGTTTCCGCGCGCGCCCGGTAATGTTCCGCCCCCGCCGGGTCCATCTGCGTCAGCCCCTTCTCGATGTTCTCCACGTACACCAACGCATTGCGCACGTCGAACCAACCGTGCGGGTCCGGCTCGCCGTGAAAAGTCGCGCTGCGTTCGGCCGCCATCCCGTCGGTCACCGTGACCACGGGACGCCGGCCGGTCGCGTTGGCGATCAAATCGGTAATCCAGCCCTCGATGCCGAGACCGTTGATAAACACGATGTCGGCCTGCGCGACCAGCCGCAGATCATTCGGTACCGGCTTGTACAGGTGCGGGTCGCCGCCCGGCTTCATGATGCAACGCACCTCGACCCGGTCGCCGCCCACCCGCTGCACCATGTCGGCGACCATCGTCAATGTCGCCACCGCCACCGGCCGCGCTTTGTCAGGCGCGGACCCCGCGTGGTCGCAGCCGGCCACCAGCAACACGCATCCCAACCACCAGCACCATCGTTTCATGAAGACGACCTTTCTCGGAGTTAGCCGAGACTAACTTTATTGGCAGTTCCTAATGCCAGACCGCTGTCGTGTCAATACCACAGTTGCCGGGGCGGCACCGGTCGGCTATCAATCCGCCATGAGCAAACTCATTGGCCTGGTCATCCTGGTCTTGGACATTCTCGCGATTGTGGATTGTCTGCAAAGCAACAAGCCGGTCAGTCACAAGGCGCTCTGGATTGTGTTGATCCTTCTGCTGCCGGTCGTCGGGCTGATTCTCTATTACTTGCTGGGGCGGAGACCGGCATGACGGCGCGCCTGCTTCTTGCCAGCACGCTGCTGGCCGTCGCCGCCGCGGGGGCGGATTTTGAAACGCACTGGCGGGACGGGCAGGCGGAGGTCAGCGGCTACCGGCTCACGGTCAACCGCTACGGTCAGGAACGACGCGGGTACGCGGTCGCGATTTACGTCACGGAACCGTTCAGCGAAACGCGGCGCGTCAAATCGGAGCCGCCCGGGGCGGATTCGGTGGAGGCGCTGAAATTGAATCTGATCCGCCGGTTCCAGACCGGTATCTACGATTACCACACGATGGTCTCCGTGTTCGTGCGTGCCCGGGATTTCTCGCCGTTGAAGACCACGTTCAGCAGCGCCGAATGGTGCGGCCACGTGTTCGAGGAATTGCTTTTCTTCCCGCGCGAAGTCACCGGCCAGTATCACAGCTACTTTGATGGTGAATCCGGTACGGTGAAATTGGACTGGCCGGCCGGGGGTGTCACGGAGGACAGTCTCTGGATTTTGCTGCGCGGCCTGCGTGGGGAGTTTCTCGCGCCGGGCGAGGCGCGAACCGTGCCGTTTTTGCCGGGCGCGTATTACCAGCGGTTGACGCACCGGCCGCCGGGCTGGACGCGGGCGGACATTTCCCGCAGCGCGCGGGAGCCAACTTTGTACACCCTTCGCATCGCTGATGGTCGAACGGGGCAGTTTTGGATCGAACCGACGTATCCGCACCGCATCCGCCGCTGGGAACTGGCGCCGGATGCAACGGCGGAACTGACCGGCTCGCTCCGCCTGCCGTACTGGCAACAAAACCGCAACGGCGACGAGGCGCTCCTGCAAAAGCTTGGCATTCGACCGACCTTGGAATAGTTTCTGCACGCCAAAAACCGAAATCATCATGAACAAACCTACCGGAACCGTTGCACTTGTTGGACTCGGATACGTCGGCCTGCCGCTGGCCACCACTCTCGCCCGTCATCTGAAAGTCGTCGGCTTCGACATCAACCCCCGTCGCGTTGCGGAACTGCAGCAGGGCATTGACGCGACCGGGGAGACGCTGGGCGGGGATTTGAAAAACCCGAACCTCTCCTTCACCACCGACCCGAAAGCCTTGCGCGCCTGCAAATACATCATCGTCGCCGTCCCCACCCCCGTGGACGACGCCAACGTGCCGGACCTGGAGCCGGTGGAAAGCGCCGCGCGTCTGGTCGGCCAGAATCTTTCCCGCGGCAGCATCGTCGTTTTTGAAAGCACGGTGTATCCGGGCGTCACGGAAGATGTCGCGTTGCCGATCCTCGAACAGGAATCCGGCCTGAAACTCGGCGAGTTCAAAATCGGCTACTCGCCGGAACGGATCAACCCGGGCGACCACGAGCACACGGTGGACAAAATCACCAAGATCGTCGCCGGTTGCGACGCGGAAACCTGCGACGAGTTGGCCGCGCTCTATGGCCTGGCGGCCGGGGCGATTCACAAGGCGCCGAACATCAAGACCGCCGAAGCCGCCAAGGTCATCGAAAACATCCAGCGTGATCTGAACATCGCGTTGATGAACGAACTGTCGCTGATCTTCGCCCGCATCGGGATTCATACCGACGAGGTGCTCGCCGCCGCCGGCACGAAATGGAATTTTCACAAGTACCATCCCGGTCTGGTGGGCGGCCACTGCATTGGCGTGGACCCGTACTACCTGACCTACCGCGCGCAACAGCTCGGCTACCATCCCCAGGTCATTCTCGCCGGCCGGTACATCAACGACACCATGGCCCGCTACGTCGGCAACCTCGTCATCCGCGGCATCAGCGCCGTCGGCAAACCGCTCAAAGGCGCCACGGTGCTGATCATGGGGTTGACCTTCAAGGAAAACGTCCCCGACATTCGCAACAGCAAAATCCACGACACCATCACTCATCTGCAGGGCTACGGCATCCACGTGCTCGGCTGCGACCCGCTCGTGCCCGCCGCCACGGCCCGGCAATATTTCGGCGTGGAGAATGTGGCGTTCGACCAGGCGCCGACGGTGGACGCGGTCGTGATCGCCAACAAGCATGACGCCTTCAAGACGGTCACCCTCGCGCAACTGAAATCCAAGATGAGCCCGCCGGTGCTCGTGGACATCAAGAATCTCTTCCGCCGCGCCGACGCCCACGCGGCGGGCTTCCACTACACCTCGCTGTAACGGGCGATCACGGCCAGCGTCTCGGCGCCGAAGCGGCGGGCTTTGGCCGGACCGATGCCTTTGATGTCGAGCAGTTCGGCGGCGGTGCGGGGTTTGACGCGGGCCAGTTCTTCCAGAGTCCGGTCGGGGTAAATCAGATAAGCGGGAATCCCCCCCGACCGGCCGGCGGTCTCCCGCCGCCATTGTTTCAGCGCCTCAAACAATGCCGGGTCGTAGTCCCCGACGGCCACCGCGCGCGGGGCGCGGACGCTGGCGGGAGCGCGCGCCGGTTTCGTCGCCGCTTTGGCCACGGCGGGCAGCGCCAGCGGAATTTGTTTTTGTTTGCGCATCACCTCCCCGCCGAGCGCAGTCAGCGACAACGTCGGGTATTGTCCGCTGCTGACCGCCACGCAGCCGGCGCGGATCAACGTGTTCAGCAGCCCCCACACGTAATCGGGGCCGAGGTCGCGCAGCAGCCCGTAGGTGCTGAGCCGGTCGAGGCCGGCATCGAGCACGTCTTTGGAGCGGGACCCGACGAGCGTTTGCACGATGCGGCCGCGCCCGAAGCGGCCGTCAAGGCGGGCGACGCAACTGAGGGCTTTTTGGATGATCACCGTCTCCTCGTCGGTGGGCAACCGCGCCGGGCCGGTGGTTTTGGCCAGACAGTTGTCGCAGACGGTGCAGCCTTCGCCGGTTTCCGTGTCACCAAAGTATTGCAGAATGAAATGATGCCGGCAGCCGTGATGTTCGGCGTAGCGAATCATCTGCTGGAGCTTGGCCAGGTCGCGCTCGCGTTTGCGCGCCAATCGGTCGTAATCAATTTCCAGATCTTCCAGCTTCTTGACCGGCTCGACGAGCCGGGTGGTGTAGGTCCGCGAGCCGGGCCGGTAGTCCCGCGCCAGAAACCCGGCGCGTTCCAGATGGTGCAAGACGCTGCCCACGGCCATTTCATTTTTCGCGCCGGGCACTCGTTCCGCAATCTCGGCAATCGGCAGTTCGATGCCGCTGGTTCCGCAGATCCGGCGCAGGGTGTGATAGACCGCGGCGATCAATTCGCGGGTCGGGTTGGCACCTTCGATGAAGAATTCCTGGGTGCGGACATCGGCGTAGTTATAGAGCATTTCGCAACGGGCCGGTTCCCCGTCGCGGCCGGCGCGACCGGCTTCCTGGTAGTACGCTTCGAGGCTGCCGGGGATGTCGAAGTGGATGACGAATCGCAGGTCGGCGCGGTCAATGCCCATGCCAAAGGCGTTCGTCGCCACGGCGACATCGCACTGGCCGGTCATGAACTTCTCCTGCGCCCGCGCGCGCTGGTCGGGCGTCATCGCCCCGTGATACGCCACCACGCCCTGGCCCAACTCGGCGGCAACCTTTTCGACGTTCTTGCGGGTCGCGCAGTAAATGATGCCGGTCCTCAGTTGCCGGACCATGGCGGCAATACGCGCCAGCTTGTCCGCCTTGTTTTTGACCTGCGCCACGCCGAGGGTGAGGTTGTGTCGCGCAAAGCCGGCCACGAACACGCGCGGCTCTTGGCGGCCAAACTTTCCCAACGCCAGTTGCTCGATGATGTCGGCGCGGACTTCGGGGGTGGCGGTGGCGGTCAACGCCGCGACTTGCGGCTGTCCTAAATCCTTCAACGCCCACCGCAAGCGGAGGTAATCGGGGCGGAAATCATGCCCCCACTGCGAGATGCAATGCGCCTCGTCCACGGCAAAGAGCGCGATCGAAAGCGGCGCGAGGGCGCGGACGAAGCGTTCGCTCTTGAACCGTTCCGGCGCGATGTACACGAGCCGGTATTCCCCGCGGGTCATCCGCGCGATCCGCTCCTCCATCTCCTTCTCGCCGAGGGAGGAGTTGATGAACGTGGCCGGGATGCGTTTGGCCGCCAGCGCATCCACTTGATCCTTCATCAACGCGATCAACGGCGAGACGACCACGGTGATGCCCTCCAGCATCAGGGCCGGGAGCTGGTAGCACAACGACTTGCCGCCGCCGGTCGGCATGATCACGCACACGTCGTCGCCCGCGAGGATGGCCTGCACCACGCGTTCCTGGCCCTCGAGAAATTCCCGGAAGCCGAAATGGGACGCGAGCACCTCCTGCGCTGACATCGCCGCCATGCCCGCAGTCTAGTCAGCCGGGCGTGGGCTGACAAGATTGGGTCGGAGCGCACTTCGCGCTTGTCACGCGCCGCGGTTTCCGACTATATCCACGCGCGAGTTTTCCAAGGAGATGAAATGATTTCGTTCCCCAAGCGAATTGTGTTTGTCGGGTATGGCGCGGTGGCGCAGTGCGCGCTGCCCATTTTGGCGAAACATATCCGGGTCCCGTTGAAGAATGTCACGGTGCTCGACTTCGAGGATCGCCGGGCGATTCTGAAACCGTGGCTGGCCAGGGGCGTGAAGTTCGTCCGCCAGCGCGTGGCGCGGCACAACCTCGCGGCGGTGCTCGGCAAACATCTCGCGGCCGGGGATGTGTTGATTGACCTGGCGTGGAACATTGATTGTTGTGAATTGTTGCAATGGTGTCACGACCACGGGGTGCTCTACCTCAACACGTCGGTCGAACTGTGGGACCCCTACGCCAACGCCAAGGGCGCGCCACCGCAGAAGATGACGTTGTACTGGCGGCACATGAACATCCGCCGCCTGATGGCCAACTGGAAAACGCCCGGGCCGACGGCGGTGTTGGAGCACGGCGCCAACCCCGGTCTGATTTCCCATTTTGTGAAACAGGGATTGCTCGACATCGCGAACCGGGCGTTGGCGGAGAAGAAGTTTACCGGTCGCAAGGCCGAGCGGGTGGAAACGCTGGCGCGGACGCATACGTTCAACGAACTGGCAATGGAATTGGGCGTGAAGGTGATTCATTGCAGCGAACGCGACACGCAGATCACCAACGTGCCGAAACAGGTGGGCGAGTTTGTGAATACGTGGAGCGTCGAGGGGTTCCGCGAGGAGGGCACCACCACCGCCGAGATGGGCTGGGGCACGCACGAGAAGGAATTACCGGCTCTGGCGTTCACGCACAAGGACGGGCCACGCAATCAAATCTGCCTCGCCCGGATGGGCATCAACACGTGGGTCGTGTCGTGGGTGCCCGATTACTGCATTCAGGGAATGGTGGTCCGGCACGGCGAAGCCTTCACGATTTCCGACCGGCTCACCGTCTGGAAAAACGGCCGCGCCCGCTACCGGCCCACGGTGCATTACGCCTACTGCCCGGCCGACGTCGCCATCGCGTCGCTGAACGAATTGCGGGGCAACCGCTATCAGTTGCAGCCCCGCGGGCGGATTCTCAACGACGACATCACCAGCGGCTCGGACATTCTCGGCGCGTTGCTGATGGGGCATCCCTACCAGTCGTGGTGGACGGGCAGTGATTTGAGCATCGAGGAAAGCCGCCGGCTCGTCCCGCACCAGAACGCGACGACGATGCAGGTGGCGATTTCCGTCGTCGCGGCCGTGATGTGGATGATCGAGAACCCCGACCGCGGTGTGCTCGTACCGGATGACTTGCCGCATGAGCACATCCTGCGAATCGCCAAACCGTATTTGGGCCGGTGGATTTCCAAGCCGTCGAACTGGACACCGTTGCAGGCGCGCGCCGATGCATTCAACGGGTTCGACAAACCCGACCTTGACCGCCGGGATCCGTGGCAGTTCAAAAACTTCCTCGTCACCACCGGCTAATTCCATGATCTCCCGTCGCGCGCTCCAGCAGTTGGCGAAACAGCACGGCACGCCCTTGTTCGTGGTGGATCACGCGGAGTTGCGCCGCAACTACGCGCTGTTCAAGAAACATCTCCCGCGCGTGCAGGCCTACTACGCCGTCAAAGCCAATCCCGATCCCGCCATCGTCAAGACGTTGTTTGAGGCGGGCGCGAGCTTCGACGTGGCGTCGCTGCCCGAATTTCGCGTGGTCTACCAGTACATCGCGCACCTGCCGGCCAGGGAACGGCAGGATTGGATTTGGGACAAGATCATCTACGCCAATCCGATCAAGGCCACCGAGACGTTGCAGGAACTGGATCCCTACCGGCCGCTGGTGACGTACGACAATTCCGAGGAGATCAAGAAGATCAGCCGATACGCGCCCCACGCCGGGCTGGCGTTACGCCTGAAGGTTCCCAATACCGGCGCGATGGTCGAGTTGTCCTCCAAATTCGGCGCGGCGCCCGGGGAGGCCGTGGATCTTATTTTGGAAGCCGACCGGGCCGGCTTGACCGTCGAGGGACTCAGTTTCCATGTCGGCAGCCAGACGACGAACTTCGACAATTACGTCGCGGCGCTTAACCTCGCGGCGAATGTCTTTCGCGAGGCGAAAGATCGCGGCTACGCCAGGATGAACCTGATTGACATCGGCGGCGGCTTCCCGGCACCGTACGATGCGACGGTAAAACCGTTCCGCGATCTGGCGCGCCTGATCAACCGCGAGATTGACCGGCTGTTCCCGAAAGACATCCAAATCCTCGCCGAACCCGGTCGGTTCATGGTCGCCACGGCGGGGACGGCGGTCTCCAAAATCATCGGCAAAGCGCGGCGCGACGGCAAACTCTGCTACTACATTGACGATGGCGTCTATCACACCTTTTCGGGGGTGATTTTCGACCACCTGCAATATCACCTGCAATCGTTCAAGAAAGGGCCGGCGGAGATTTGCTCGGTGTTCGGCCCGACATGCGATGCGCTCGACGTGGTCTCGATGGCGGAGAATCTGCCGAATAATTTGGAACTCGGCGATCTGTTGTTCAGCCAAAACATCGGTGCTTACAGCGCCGCCTCCTCCACCTATTTCAACGGCTTCCCCCCGGCCAAAGTCGTCCACGTGAACCAGTGACAGCCAACCGGGCGCGCCCGCCGGGGGCGCGCCCGTTGGTGATGCCACGCCGGGCGGCTATTTCGATTTCACCTGCGTCCAGAGTTCGTCGTAGAGCCGGGTCTTGCGGCCGAGGTCTTTAAGAAACTCAAGTTTCGGCAACATCTCCGGCGGCGGGTAGATGGCGGAGTTTTTCAGGTCATCGGGGTTGATGAATTCCTTCGCCGCTTTGTTGGGCGTGGCGTACTGGTTGAAGTTCGACAACTTCGCGCCGACCTGCGGGTCGAGGATGTAGTTGATGAACTTCTCCGCCATGTCGCGATTCGGCGCCTTGGCCGGAATCAACAGGTTGTCGAGCCAGATTTCGCCGCCTTCCTTCGGCACAAAGTAGCGCGTGCCCGCCCCGGCTTCTTCGTTCATCCCGCGAACGGCATCGCCGTTGTACACGATGGCCATCGTGGTCTGTTTCGCGAGCACCTTGTTCTTGCCGCCCACGCCGCCCTCAAAGCCCTGCGAACGTTTCTTGGCTTCCAGCAACAGGTCGCGCGCCTTTTGCAGGATCGCCGGGTCGGTGGTGTTGACGCTGTGGCCCATGTAGCGGAGCGCCGCGCTGAAACATTCCCGCATCGAATCAATCAGCAGGAACGATCCCGGTTGCTTTTTTGGATCGAAGATCAAGCCCCACGTCTCCTCGACGGGCTTGCCGGCTTCTTCGCGGACGTACAGGCCGACGGTGCCCCATTGATACGGCGCGCTGTACTTGTTGCCGGGATCGAACGGCGGGCTGGCAAACTTGGCATCCACGTTCTTCAGGTTCGGGATGTTTTCGTGCCGCAATGGCTGGACAAGCTTCCGTTTGATCAGCACCGGCACGATGTAATCGGTCGGAACGCAGATGTCGTACAGCGAGATGCCTCCCTGTTCGAGTTTGGACAACATGCTTTCATTGTCCTCGTACAAGTCAATGGTCACTTTGCAATCGAATTTCTTTTCGAAATCGGCGACGATTTCGGGATCAATGTACTCGCTCCAGATGTACAGATTGAGCTTGTTCTTTTGCGCCCACGCGGAGCCGGCGAGCATCACCGCCGCGACAAGCACTGCGATTCGCTTGAACATGACTTATCCTCCTGTTGGTTGGTGGCGCCGCTGCAACAGCGTCACGCCGATGGTTCCAATCACCGATGCCAGAACAATCAAGGTGGACAACGCATTGATGTCCGGCGTCACCCCTCGTTTGACCGATGCGTAAATCAAGATCGGCAACGTCGTCGCCCCCGGTCCGGTCGTGAAAAAACTAACCACAAAATCATCCAAGCTCAATGTAAAAGCCAGCATCGCCCCCGCCAGCACTCCCGGCAGCATTTGCGGAAACGTCACATGCCAGAACGCCTGCCATGAGGTCGCGCCCAAATCATGCGCCGCCTCCTCGATCGCCGGGTCCATCCCCACCAGCCGCGACCGCACCACGATCGCCACAAACGGGATCTGAAACGTAATGTGGGCCATGATCATTGTCCCCATGCCCAACTCGAACAAACCCGTCCACTCCCGCACCAACCCAAAAAACATCAACATCGCCACCGCCATCACGATGTCGGGAATCACCACCGGGATATACATCATCCACGAGAACAGTTTCTTGCCCGGAAACCAGTACCGGCTCAACCCGTACCCCAACATCGTTCCGATAACCGTGGCCACGACCGTACTAACCACCGCCAGCACCACCGTGTTCCACGCCGCCTGCTGTTTCAGCCCATCTGTCAGCAACTTCCCATACCACTCCGTCGTGAACCCCGCCCACGGACCGCCGTACTTCGCCGCGTTGAACGAATACATCACCACCACCGCAATCGGCGCGTACAGAAACACGTACAACAACCCGGCCACCACCCACAACGGCAGCGAAACGCGCTTCATATAATCGTCTCGCCGCCTCCCTTCCGCGCCTGCCGGGCATACACCCACAATCCCACCAGCACAATCGTCATCCCCAAAATCGCCACCGCCGACCCGAACGGCCAGTCCCGGCTCGCCCCGAACTGCCGCGAAATCAAATTCCCCAGCATGTCCACCTTCCCGCCCCCCAACAAATCCGGAATCACAAACTGCCCCGTCGCCGGGATGAACACCAGAATAATCCCCGCCACCAACCCCGGCATCACCTGCGGCAAAATCGCGTGCCAGAAGGTCCGCCACCGGTCCGCCCCCAAATCCGCCGCCGCCTCCGCCAGACTCCAATCAATCTTCTCCACCGACGAATACAACGGCAGCACGAGAAACGGCAAATAATCACACACCATCCCCACGTACACCGCCATCATGCTCGGATACAGCGCCTGCCCCGGCTCCACCAGCCCCCAACTGGCCCCCAACTCCGCCAGAAAACTACCGGGCGCAAACAGAATCTGCCACGCATACGTCCGAATCAGCAGGTTCGTCCAAAACGGAATGATCACCAGCGTCAACGCCAGATTCTTGTGCCGCGCCGGCAGTCCCGCCACAAAAAACGCCAGCGGCAACGCCGCCATCACGCACAACCCCGCCGTTCCGGCTCCCATGACCAAACTCCGCACAATGATCAGCGGATACAACGGATCAAAACCAAACGCCCCAAACCCCACGAACCGCTTGTAATTCTCCAGCGTCAGCGGCCCCTCCGCCGGCGACTCCTCCCCCACCGTCAAAAAACTGATCACCAAAATCGCCAGCAACGGCACCAACAAAAACACCGTCACCCACGCAATCCCCAACCCGCTCGTCACCAACGACCGTCCCACCTGCCCGGCCCGCGTCAGCCGCTCGCCAAACCGCACCTCGCTGCGGGAAGAATCCCTCATGCGCTCAGTCGTCCAACACGATCAACCCGCCCGGCGGCAAATACACCGCCGCGTCCTGCCCAATGTCGAACCCCTGCGAACCGACCTTCACATTCATCATCTCCACCGACAACGTCTGCGCGCCGGCCCGCAGGATGTAATGCGTCTCCGACCCGATGTAAATCAACTCCTCGACCCGCACCCGAACCCGATTCTCCCCAGTCGCCTCCGTCGGCGGACACAACGTCACCTTCTCGGGCCGGATCGCCAGCGTGAACGTCTCCTGCTGCGCCGCCGCACTGGTCTGACCGGCCAGGTCCACCCGCAACTCGCCGACCTCCGTCTGCACCACCGCCTGCTGGCCGTTGCGCCGCACCACCGTCGCATCAATCAAATTCACCGACCCCAAAAACTGCCCCACAAACCGCGTCCGCGGCCGCTCGTACAACGCCTCCGCATCCCCCACCTGCTCGATCCGACCGGCCCGCATCACCGCAATCCGATCGCTCATCACCAACGCCTCCTCCTGATCATGCGTCACGTAAATGAACGTGATCCCCAACCGCCGCTGCAACCCCAGCAACTCCACCTGCAACTGCTTGCGCAGCTTCAAATCCAACGCCCCCAGCGGCTCGTCCAACAACAACACCTGCGGCTCGTTCACGATCGCCCGCGCCAACGCCACCCGCTGCTTCTGCCCGCCCGACAACTGCGCCGGCTTTCGCCCCGCAAACTCCGCAATCTCGACCATCTCCATCACCGCCGCCACGCGCCGCTCCACCTCGGCCGCCGCCACCCGCTTCATCTTCAACCCAAACGCCACATTCTCCCACACCGTCAAATGCGGAAACAACGCGTATGATTGAAACACTGTATTGACCGGCCGCTTGTGCGCCGGTATCTCCCGCGCATCCACCCCCCCGATCCGCAACGTCCCCTCATCCGCCATGTCCAGCCCGCCGATAATCCGCAACAACGTGGTCTTGCCGCACCCCGACGGGCCGAGCAGCGAGAAAAATTCCCCCTTCCGAATCGTCAGCGAAACCCGCGCCAGCGCCTCGTGACCGCCAAACCGCCGCACGAGATTCTCGACCTCGACCGCCGGCTCCTGCGACCTGTCCGGACGCCTCGTATCCGCCATCGGTGTCGTCATCTGAATGACCGTGTGTCCGACGTCGCGACCGTACCAAATCTCCGCCCGCCTGACGAAGAGAATTCGCCGCCTACTTCAATCCCGCATACACCCGGTGAACATCATCGTGCTCGTCAATCGCGTTGAGGAAGGCGGTCACCTCCGCCTGCTGCGGCCCGCTCACCTCGACCGGGTTTTTCACGACGTAACTCATTTCCGCGGTCGTCACAATCCAGCCCGCTTGCTTCAGATACTTACTAACGCCGTCGAGATCGGTTCGATCGCATTGAAAACGACCGCCAAGATGCCCGGCGGGAATCTCCTCGGTCACCGCCGTCACGCTCTGCGCCCCCGCCTCGATCGCCACCGTCTCCAAATCCAACGTCGCGTCCGCGTGATGCGCCTCCACCACCCCCACGTGCTCAAACATCCACGCCACACTGCCCGGCGACCCCAGATGACCGGCCTGAAACAACTTCCGAATCTCCGGCGCCGTCCGATTCCGATTATCCGTCAAACACTCCACAATCACCGGCACCTTGTGCGGCGCAAACCCCTCATACAACACCGACTCGTACTGCACCGCCTCGCCGGTCAACCCCGCCCCCTTCTTCACCGCCCGCTCAATCGTCTCCCGCGGCACCGACTGCTTTTTCGCCGACTCAATCGCCGCATACAACCGCGCATTCAAATCCGGATCCGGCCCGCCCAACTTCGCCGCCACCTGGATCTCCTTGACCAGCTTGCCGAACAACTGCCCGCGTTTCAGCGCACTCTCCTCGCGACCTTTCTGTTTCCACTGCGCTCCCATACCCCAACTCTTAACAGCCGCCACCCCTCCCCGGCAAGCTCGCCGCCAGCGCCCGTCCCGCCACCCAGCCGGTCGTCCAAGCGGCTTGGAAATTGAATCCACCCGTAATCCCATCCACATCCAGCAACTCCCCCGCAAAAAACAATCCCGGACACACCCGGCTCTCCATCGTCTGGAAATTCACCTCCCGCAACCGCACGCCGCCGCAGGTCACGAACTCCTCCTGATTCGGACTCTGGCCGGTCACCGCCACCTCCCAACGCGTCAGCCGTTCCACAAGCCGCTGCTGCTCCGCCCGCGTCACCTGCGCCCACCGCAACTGCGGCGCGTCCACCAGCCGCTCCCACAACCGCGCCGGCAACAGCGGCGTATTCACCACCAACTTCGCTCCGTGCGCCCGCCGTTGCTGCGCCATCGACCCCGGCAAATCGTGGTCCGGCAACCAATCGATCCACAGCGGAAACCGGTAGCCCACGGCGTTCATCGCCCGCGCCCCCCAAGCCGACAACCGCAACACCACCGGCCCGCTCACCCCCGCGTGTGTGATCAACATCGCCCCCCGTTCCCGCAACCCCACCGCGCGGACCTCCACCGGATCCGCCGCAATCCCCGCGAGCTCACCCCACCAC
>CAZHLM010000075.1:7207-14420 GCA_964533295.1 uncultured Verrucomicrobiota bacterium | reverse complement strand
CTCCCACAACAGTTCATTGTGCCGCGTACGGTCACGTGATCGTGATCTCCCGCGTGGTGTCGCCGGTGATTTTGAGGTGGACGTGTTTGGTGCCGGCTGGCAGCCAATCGGCGATGCGTTCGGCCCATTCGATGATGGTCAGGCCGTCGCCCGGAAGGTAATCCTCGATGCCGATGGCCAGCGCCTGTTGCGGGGTGTCGAGCCGGTAGAGGTCAATGTGATAAACGGGGCCGGGGTATTCGTGAATGAGGGTGAAGGTGGGGCTGGTGGCGTCGCCGACGATGCCCTTGACGAAGGTGGTCTTGCCGGCCCCGAGGTCGCCCGAGAGGGCAATGACGGAGCCGGGCGGCAAACTCGCGGCGAACTGTTTGGCAAACGCCATCGTTTCAGCGGGCGAGGAAGTGATCATAGCCTTGCGCGCGGAGCGGTTGACCGTCGAGAAGAATGACCGGCTCGGGGATGACGCAGCCGATCTCGTAATAGCGTTTCCGCAGCCTGCCGGCATGTCGTGGGGCAACGGTGAAGAGCAACTCGAAATCCTCGCCGTCGGTCAGCGCGCCCGGTAGCCGGCCCGGGATCTTGTGCGAAAAAATCTCGAAGCCGACCCGGCTGGCTTCGCTGAGCCGCTGGAGATCGCTGGCCAGGCCGTCGCTGAGGTCGAGCATGGCGTGGGCGTACCGGGCCAGTTGCCTGGCTTCGCGGAGGCGGGGCAGGAAGCGAAGATGTTTGCCGGACCGGTACGAGCCGCCGAGTTTGCCGGTGACAAACACGCGGTCGCCCGGCTTGGCGCCCGAACGAAGCACAGGGCGGTCGGCATGACCGAGCACGGTGACGACGATGAACGGTTCGCGGCGGACGTGCGCCGTGTCGCCGCCGACAATCTCGCAGCCAAACCGACCGGCCACGGCGCGCATGCCGCGATACAGTTCGGTGACGTAGCGGACCGGTGTGGCCGGGCGGAGACCGAGGCTGACGACGGCGTAGCGCGGCTTGCCGGCCATGGCGGCGATGTCGCTGAGGTTGCGCGCCATGGCTTTCCAGCCGACCCGGTAGGGTGGGGTGGAGGGCAGATAGTGAATGCCTTCGATGACGGGGTCGCAGGTCAGCAGCCAGCCGCCCGGCAGCACGGCGCAATCATCGCCGGCGCGGGGAATGTGTTTGCGAAGCAGTCGGATCAGGCCAAACTCGCCGAGGTCGCGGACGGTTTTCATGCAGCGGCTCGCAGGTAGAATAGCATCAGGATGTTGGTGCCGTTGAAGACGGCGTGCAGGACAATCGGCGCCAGCAGCGTGCCGCTGGATTCGTAGGCCAGTCCGAGCGCGATGCCGAGCAGGAACAGCGGGATCAGTGACGGGATGTGAAAATGGATCGCCGCAAAGACGAGCGAGACGATCAGTAACGCCGGCCACAGCCCCCATTTCGTTTTGAGGACCGGGTAGATGAAACCGCGAAACAGCGTTTCCTCGAAGACCGGCGCAACCACCACGGCGAAACCGGCAATCAACAGCACCATCGGCACGGATTCCGTCTGGGCGAACAACGCGGCGACCGGTTGCGGCGTCAATTCCCAGCCACACGCCTGGTAGACGGCTTGGGTGGCGCCGAGAGCCAGCAAGACGACCGGCATCGCCGCCAGATAGGCCACGATGCCGGTCACCCACCCGCCGCGCGGCGAGCCAAACGCGTCGCGCCACGCGACGCCCCGCCACCACAAATACACCGCCAATACGCCGAGCAGGAGAATGCTCAGGACAAGATTGCCGACCAAGGCGAGCATCCAGAGTGTTTCCGGGTCGCTACCGGTTGTGCCGAGCGCGATTTGGAGCAGCAGGTTGCCAAGAACGTAGGCCGAGACGGCCACGACCAGTTCCACGCGGCCCCACGGTTTGGGGCCGACCCGGTCGCGGCGCCAGCCCGGTCGGAGTCCGAGCAGGATGTTGGTTGCTACGCCGGCCACGATCAAGATGCCGGTCACGACGAGCAGCAGTGGGTGCTGCCGGATCAAATCCAACTCCGACCGTTGCGACCAGTCGTCGGCGAAAACGGCCAGGCAGGGTGGCAGATCGAACATGAGCGCCGTCGCGTTGTCCAAAGCGGGGTGAGTCTTGCCGCCGTCGCGCTGCTTGTCAATCGTGCTGTGCGTGATAGGATGCGGGGCAGGATTCACGAGAAAGGGAAACACAGCGACCATGAAATGGACGATTCTTCTGACGGGCTGGCTCGTTGCCGGCAGCGCGTGGGCAGCGCCGAAAATTGAGTTTGCCCAGACCACGTATGATTTCGGCAAAACGGCCAACGTCTCGGCCGTGACCGGCACGTTTACGTTTCGCAACGCGGGCGATGCCGACCTGCAGCTTCGCAAACCCGCGCCGGCCTGCGGCTGCACGGTGGCCGCGGTGAAGCCGGAAGTGCTCAAACCGGGTGAAACCGGCGAACTTGTTTTCACCCTGACCCTCGGCAACTCGCGCGGGGTCGTGCAGAAATCCATCAACGTCCCGAGCAACGACCCGGCCGCGCCCAACACGCAACTGATCATCCGCGCCGATGTCGTTCACATTTTCGAGGTCCAGCCCGCCACGCTTGTGGCCGGCGATCTGCCGCTGGGCGTAACAACCAATTTCACCCTCACCGTCCGCCGCACGGACGGCCAGCCGCTCGAACTGGACCACGCGGTGGGCACGGGCAGCAACATCCAGACGGAAATCGAGCGCGGCGCCGACCCGGCCACCGCGACCGTGCGGGTGGCGGTCACGGGCGCGGGCGCCACGCAGCGGTTCACGGAACGCGTTCAGTTGCTGGCGCCCGGCAGCGCGACGCCGTTTCACGAGGTGCCGGTGATCGGCCGCGTGGTGGGCGACGTGGCGGTGGTGCCGGAGCGGCTGGCGTGGGGGATCGGGAATTTTGATCGGCTGCCGGCCTCGCGACTGGAAGCGATGCTGGCGCGCACGATTCGCGTCACGGCGACCAAGGAGGGCGTGCCGGTGGAGATTCAGCAACCGGAAAGCTCCATGCCGGAGATGAAGTTGGAAGTGGTCACGATCGAAACCGGCAAGACGTACATGGTGACGGCGCGGCTGCCCGAGGCGCCGAAACAGAGCACGCGCGGTTCGATCCGGTTGCACACCAATCTCGCCAGCCAGCCGGTCATTGAAGTGCCGTTCAACATCAGCGTCTTCACGCGCTGAGCCGGATCCATGCGCCGTCTTCTGCGCCAGGCCGTGGTTCTCGTGCTGGCCAGCCTGGCCCTCGGCGCCGCCGTCAACGCGGTGCGGTTCGACCGGGATCCCGCCGGCAAGCCGCGGCGGTTGAGTTGGATCACGCCACCGGCAGTGACCCTGGCGCCGGGCGACATCGTCGCGCTGGCCGACGCGGAGCGGTTGTGGAACGAGGGACACGCCTTCTTTCTCGACGCGCGTGCGCCGGCCGACTATGCGGCCGGGCACATCGCGCGGGCGTACAATCTGCCGGTCGAACGCTTTGAGGAATTCTACGGCGAGGTCGCGGCGCATCTGACGCCGGAAACACCGCTGGTGGTTTATTGTGACGGGGAACAATGCGAGCTGAGCCATCACCTGATGGAACGGCTGCGCTCGCTCGGTTATCGGGATGTGCGCGTGCTGGTCAACGGCTGGACGGTCTGGCGCAAGGCCGGTCTGCCAACCGAGCGGGGAGGCGCCGCGCGGTGAGATTGATCCATTTCATTCTGCGGCTCGTCGTGGGCGGCGTGTTTGTTTTCGCGGCGGTGTTGAAGATCCTCGACCCGGCCATGTTCGCGACGGACATCGCGAACTACCGGCTGCTGCCGCGAGCGTTGGTGCATCCGGTGGCGATCCTGCTGCCATGGGTCGAGCTGGGCGCGGGGCTGATGCTGGTGCTCGGCGTGTGGCGCCGCGCCAGCGCGCTGGTCATTTCCATTTTGTGTTTTGTCTTCCTGATCGCCATCGGTCAGGCTCTGGCGCGCGGCCTCGACGTTCATTGCGGCTGCTTCGGCACCGTCTCGGCCGGGCCGATTGGCTGGCGCAACCTGTTGATTGATCTCGCGCTGCTGCTGATGGCCGGCTGGCTGACGGCCAGGCAGAAAGAATGAGCGCGTAACGTTCGCGGCACGGTCGAGACCGTAATGGCACGATCGGGAAACCCCTCACCCCGACCCTCTCCTCATCGAAGCGGGAGAGGGCATGAATGGGGGGAGGGGGCGTCGGCTCGCAACGCAATTGGTCAACCGCGTCGCCACAACGCGGCGGCAAGGAGCAGGGCGACGTTGACGGCGATGATCGCCGGGCCGGTCGGCAGATCGGCAACGTAAGAGAGGCTGACCCCGGCTAGTGCCGCCACCATGCCGGTCAGCACGGCCAGCGCAAAAACCTGGCGCAGGGTTTTTCCGATCAGCAAGGCGGTTGCGGCGGGCACGACGAGGAAGTTGAACACAACGAGCATGCCCGCGGCGTGAATGGCGGTGGCCACGGCGGCGCCGATGGTCAGAAACAGCGCGAGGTTCCACCAGCGGGCGCGCACGCCGAGCGCCGTGGCCATGTCCGGGTCGAACGACACGAAGAGGAAACGCCGGTAGGCCGCGGCATGAATCAGCCCGAGCACCCCCGTCACCGCCGCCAACTCCACGACCGTGCCGCGACCGATGGTCAGCACGTTGCCGAACAGCAGGTTCAATACTTCCGCCTCGGCGTGAACGCTCAGCGCGATGGCGAGGATGGCCAGTGCCGCGGCGGCCACGTACACGATGGCGACGATGCTTTCGCGGGGCAACCGTCGTTCGCGCCGTTGCGCGGCCAGCACGACCGCCGCCGACAGCGTCAACGACCAGGCGATTGGCCCCGCCGGCAGGTGGGGCGTGTGGTCATCGCCGAGGTGCAGCAGCGCGCCCGCCGACATCGCCAGCGCGACGCCGAGTGAGCTGACCTGTGCCAGCGCGGCGCCGACGAACACGGCTCGTCGCAACACGATGAACACGCCGAGATAGGAACACAGCGCCGCGACGATCACCGTGCCGGCCAGCACGTGCCGCATGAAATCCTGAGCGAGCATTTCCCGCAATTGGCTCATGGCAGCACCAGTCGTTGACCGTGGGTTTCAACGACGCGGACCGGCAGGCCGTACACCTCGCGCAGGGTCGTCTCGCACAGAATCTCGGCGACCGGGCCGATGCGGGTAACGCCCTCGTGCAGCAGCATCAGCCGATCGGCGGTGTGGGACAGCTCGTTGAGCCGGTGGGTGACGTAGATGACGGTGATGCCGGTGGTCGCCCGCAGCCGCCCGATCAGTTGCAGAATGCCGTGCTGTCCCTCGAGGTCCATGCCGTCGGTCGGTTCATCCAACACGAGCACGCGAGCGGCCGAGGCCAGCGCGCGGGCGATGAGCACGCGCTGCTTCTGGCCACCGGACAGATCGCGAAACAGCCGCGCCCCCAGCTCGGCTGTGCCGGTCTGTTCGAGAGCCGACGCGATGTTGCCGCGGGGACAAGCCAGCGCCACGACTTCGCGGACCGACAACGGAAAAATGTCGTCCAGCGCGGAGCGTTGCGGCACGTAGCCGAAGCGGCGATGGGCGGTTTCGATTTGGCCGCTGCGCGGTCGCAGAATGCCCAGCAGCGCCCGCAAAATCGTGGTCTTGCCGGAGCCGTTGGCGCCAACGATGCCGAAGAACTCGCCGTCGCGAACGGCAAACGTCAGACCCTCGACCACCGGGTTGCCCCGGTAGCCGAGGGTGACGTTGCGGAAGGCGACGACGTCGCTCATGGCAGGGCGGCGGCCACCTGCTCGACGAGCGCGCGGATGAAATCCGCGTAGTCGGCGTTCGTCTGCAGGGCGAGCGGCACGACCCGCGCGCCGATGTTGCCGGCGATCAGGTCGGGCACCCGCCGGTCGTACCAGTTTTCCATCAGGATGGCGCGGACGTTTTCGCGCTGGCCCTGTTCGATCAGGCGGGTGATGTGCGCCGGTGATGGCGGGATACCGGGTTTCGGCTCCACCGTGTTGACCACCTCCAGTCCGAATCGCTCGGCGAAGTACGACAGGCTGCGATGGTACGTGAAGACCTTGCGATGTGTGCCGGCCGCCAGCCGTTGCCGGCAGGCCTCCGTGCATGTTTCCACCGCTTGCTCGAACGCGGCGAGGTTGGCCCGGTAGGCCGCCGCATGGGCGGGGTCCTGGCGGACCAGCCCATCCGCAATGGCGCGCGCGACCGCCCGGCCGCGAACGGGGTCGAGCAGATAATGCGGGTTGCCGTGCGGATGCACATCGCCCTGGCCGCGGTCCACGGGGCCGCGCGGAACTTCGAGCGGCGTGATGACCGTGCTGGCATCGAGCCGGCCAGGTTGGCCGGGCAGAATCCGGCGGTTGCGCGTCTGCTCCAGCAACGCCGGTAGCCAACCGACTTCGAGTTCGAGACCGACTTCGATGAGCAGGTCGGCGTTGTTCAGTGCGACGATGTAGCTCGGTTTCGGCTCGACGAAGTGCGGATTTTCGTGGGGCCGACCGAGACTGCGAACGGCAACGTGTTCCCCGCCGACCGCACGGGCGATGGCCGCGAGGTCGGGGGTGGTGGTGACGACGTTGAGTTTGGCGACGGCGATGGCCGGCAGGCACGCCAGCAAGAGGGTGAGGAGGCGCATGGTTGTTCCTCAGAACTTGTGGGCGGCATGCGCGCCGAGCAGGAACTCCAACTGCATCCAGATGCTGTGCTCGTCACCCGTGCCCTGGATGTGGTCGTAGTTGTATTGCCACCGCAGTTTGGAAAACTCGGTGGGGTACCACGTCAGGTTTGGCGCGATGCGGGTGCGATCCACGCGCAGGTCGGAGGCGAACGCCCCGGTATCGCCGCTGAGCCATTCGCCGCGCAGGCCGGCCACCCAGCCGCGGCGGAATCCCCAGAGGATTTGCGAGTAGATGCCCCAATCGCTCAGCGTCTCGCCCGGCAACGTCTGCGGCGGGTCATCGGCGGTCTCGCGGCCGGCGGCGTCGTAGCGGCGCAGCAGCGCTTCGGTTTGCCAGGCGACGAAGGGGAATCCTTTGTCGGCATTCGTCGGCCGCCATTTCCAGTACAGGTCGGCGCCGTAGATCTGGGTGTCGGCTTGCGTGCCGGAGTTGTTCGGCCCAAAGGCACCGGACACGCCGAGCAGCAACGTCTGCGTCTCGCTCAGATCGAACGAGGCGGCGATGCGCGGAACGTAGAGCAAATCCTGCGGACCGCGCAGCCG